>JANYHK010000064.1 GCA_025359105.1 Myxococcales bacterium
GCGAGCCCTGCGGGCTCGCACGCCAGACGTCGAACCTTCGTTTTTGTTTGAGCTAGTGGGACCTGCGGTCCCCTCGTCGCGAAGCGACGAGCCTCCCCAGCGTCGCCTGCGGCGAGTCGTGCGGGGCACGACGCGGAGGGGAAAGCTGCGGTTGGGGTTTCCCCTCCCGAAGGCGGCGGCTCACGGGTGCGTGCAGGGCGCGAAGGGATCCGGGGCCGCGAGAATCGCGTTGTAGACGACGCAGGACGCGTACTCGAGCGTCGGGAGCTGCTTGGCGTCGTAGCTCGTGCCGCCGTCGAAGAGGAGCGCGACGGCGTAGGCGTGGCCGCCCGGTGGCTCGACGATACCGACGTCGTTCGCGTTCGAGTAGCCGGGGACCGCCCAAGGAGGGAGCCAGCCGGCCTTGGGGTGCATCGTCGCGCGCGCCGCGGCGGGCAGCTGCGTGCCGAGCCAGCCGCCATAGCCGGAGCGCGGCGAGAGCTTCATCCAGTCGAGCTCGGCGCGGCTCGCCGTCGCGCCGAGGAGCGAGCCCTCCCAGAGCGCCGTGAGGAAGGCGACGACGTCGGGCGCCGTGAAAAAATTGTCGCCGCCCATCGACGGCGGGCAGTTGGCGGCGTTCCGCGGATGGCCGAAGCCCCATGCGCGGTAGCCGCTCGTCGCGAGGCCGAGGTCGTTCCACATGAAGCTGTTCACGCGGTCGGGGGACGCGAGGAGATCGAGGACGGCGCCGGACTCGTAGTTGTCGGAGCTCCGAAAGATGGCGTCGGCGTGCGGCGCGACCGCGGCGACGCCGACGTCGTAGAGCGCGGCGGCGACCCAGAGGGCCTTGGCGGAGCTGGCGCTCACGAATGGCGTGTCGCCGCGGACGCTCGACGTCTCGCCGGTGACGAGATCGCGGACGGCGATGCCGCAGGTCGTGCCCGGAGAGAACTGCCCGCACTCGCCGCCGAGGCGCGCGACGACGGGCCCGAGCGCGGGGGCTTGCAGATTGCACGTATCGTCGGTGCCGCGCGGACCGGCGGCACATCCGCCGCCGCCGCAAGCGCGTCGCACGTAGACGCCGCCGGGGCAGGCGTGGAGGTCTCGCACGCCTCCATCGCCCGCGTGAGCGCCCCCAACGAGCCTCCGAACGCGCCGCGCCCCTGAAGTTGGGAGCGATCCGAGCCCAGACCTGTTCGGTTTGGAGCACATCGAGCCGATCCCAGGTCGGCGCGGGCGCCCGTTTGGTGGGCAGATCCGCCGTCCCTGCACAGGGCACACGCGTTGCAATCGGCGCCCTCATGCGAACAACGGTCATACAAGGTGCTTTTGGTTTTTCCCTTCTCGCCGCTCTCGTCTTCGCGTGCAGCAGCAGCTCGTCGGACTCGGGAGCCGTCAGCGACGGCGGCGGCAGCAGCAGCAGCAGTGGCACGTCCGGCAGCAGCGGCGGCAGCAGCAGCAGTGGCACGTCCGGCAGCAGCGGCGGCAGCAGCAGCAGCAGTGGCGCGTCCGGCAGCAGCGGCGGCAGCAGCAGCAGCGGGACGTCCGGCAGTAGCGGGACGTCCAGCAGCAGCGGGACGTCCGGCAGCTCGGGCAGTAGCGGCAGCTCCGGCGACGCCGGAAACGACGCGGGGCGTCCGACCTGCACGAACGAAAACGACGAGCCGAACGAAGCGGAAGCGACCGCGACCACCCTGGCGAACATCGACGACTGCGATTCCAGCGGCACGAAGCTCACGAGCGTCGCCTCGGGAACCGCCGACTCCGACACCTTCCGCTACGCGGGCGCCGACACCGCGGGATGCATTGTCGATCCAACCGCACAACTCAACGTGGCGGGCGCAGAGCTCTGCATGTTCGTGGCGTGCAAGACGGGAACGGCCACCGTCTCCAAGTGCAGCACGGGCGCCGCATCGGCGACCTCACCATCCGGAAAGCCGGGCTGCTGCATTCAAACGACGGCCCCCCTCACCACCACGTTCGCGTGCGGCGGGTCCGACGACTCGGCCGACGTGTACATGCGCGTCAAGCAGCTACCTTCCAACCCACAATCCGCCTGCTTGCCGTACGAGGTGCAGTACCACTTCTGAGCAGACCCCAGACGTCACCCCGAGATCCGCTAGCCGCGGGCTGTCCACTTCACCGTCCCCGACGGCGCCGCGCTGCGGGCGCCGTCGAGCACATGGTTCGACGCCATTCAACGACGCGCTCCTCAGGATCGCAGCTGCGCCGGCGGCATCCCGCCCGGCGGAAGCGAGCCGCGCGCGCGCTGCCATGTGGAGACCATCCCCTCCCCTTCCGGAAGGTTCTGCGCAAGCCAGAACCGTGGAATGACCACGGTCCGGTTCAGCCGCGCCGCCGCCGAGCGGATGCGAAGGTTCTTGTTGAAGATGCCCCATCCAAGGCGCAGCTCGTCGACGTGCGCGAGCGGCACCGCCTCGACCGCCTTCATGCCGTAGCCGCCGAAGAGCCCTGCGTGACGGATGAAGATGACGCGCTGGTTGGTCGCGACGACGAGCCAGTACCGCCAGAAGAGGCTGCCGGCGCGCGAGAAGAGACGCGAGTACCACGGCTTCTCCACGCCGCGGCTGCGGTGAAGCACTTGCTCGCCAGGCATCAAGTGAGGAGCGACGAGGGACATGGCGTGCTCGGGCGTGAATCGAAAGGGCATAGGTGGGCTCCGTGGTGGGCGCGTGCGGCGCGTTCGCGGCGCGACATCGCAACGCGCGTACCAGGGGGGTCGCCGCCTCCTTCCGGTGGGTTCGGAGTAGCGCCGCGGGTTCAAGCCAACCCAGCCGAGGGCGCGACCGGGTCCGCCGCGCCCCGCCTTCTGGGTCGCTGCCGTCGTTTGCCCGTTCCGGTCAAACGACGTTCGAAGGCTCCTTCTGGGTCGCTACCGTCGTTTGCCCGTTCCGGTCAAACGACGTTCGAAGGCTCCTTCTGGGTCGCTACCGTCGTTTGCCCGTTCCGGTCAAACGACGTTCGCTTTACTCTCCAAACATGTCCGACCCACGCCGGCGATCGCCCTTCAAAGGGCTGACGCTGAGGCTCCCCGGCGGGGCGCAGCCGCCAACGTCCGCCCCGCCCTCCTTCGTACCCCCGGACTTCGCCGACGAGACCGAGACGAGCATGGACGTCGGTCCGCCCACCGACATGTCCAACCGCGGCGAGGCCACGTCGCGCGAGGAAGAGACAGGCATCGAGATCGCTCTCGTTCGCGAGGACGCGACGCCACGACGCGCGCGCGCTCCCTGGCGCGCCATCGAGGTGTGGACGAAGAACCGCGTCTATGGGATGGACTCCTCGTTCATCTGCATCGAGGTCGTCGATCGCGCCACGGGCAAGCTCGACCCCAACCACCCGATCCTCGGCGGCCGCCTCGGCGGCGGCCGAAAGCGCGGCACCAAAGGGCAGACTCTGACGCATCCGCTCCCCCTTCCCGGCACCGAGGCGATGTTCCTCCGCGCGAAGAAGCAGGGCTACACGTCGATCGTGGAGCGCGTGATCCTGCGTGTGCGCGCGCTCCGCGTTCGCAACAACGTCACCTGGGATCAGGTGCTCGACGTCGATCAGGATCCCACGCCGGAGTGACGCTCGCGGCGGGCGAACGTCGCCAGCGTCACCCGTTCGGGCACGGGCCGCCGAACGCGCCGAAGAACCGCGCGACCCAGACGACCAGGAGGAGCGCCACCGTGACGTAGCCGGTGACCCGGACGCCACGGATTCGACCGGCGCGGCCCCACGCACCCCTCCTAACGTAGCCCCAGAGCTCGGCGCCAACGACGACCGCGAGCCACGGCAGCACGACGAACCAGAGCGGGTGCACGTGCGTCGCGGCTGCGAGCTCACCGTGGGCGGCGAGGCGCGCCGCCCGCGTGAGCCCGCACGACGGGCACGGCACGTGGAGGAGCGTGTAAACGGGACACGGCCACCGCACCCCGAGCTGCGGCGCGAAGAAGAGGAGGCCCGCCACCACGCCGACGACCGCGAGCGCAGTCAGCCGGCGCGCGCGAAACGCTTCAGCCAGGCGACTGCCAGACCTTGTTGAGCTCCGTCTGGAGCACGATCATGTTGTAGTAGGGCACCACGTAGAGGATGCCGAGGTTCTGCGGGCCGGGCAGCCCAGCGCGCTGTTGCATCTCCTGGACGATCGCCCCGCACTGCGTGGCCTGCCAGTAGAGACCGTACAGGCCGCACGTGACGCTCGTGAGGAGGAACACCTTCCAGAACGGAACGGCCTCGCGACCGAGGTAGGTGTTGATCTCCTGCGCGGCGCGCAAATAGTAATACATCTGGTAGAGGCCGCAGGAGACGAACGAGTAGACCAGTTCCATCGTCCCGTTGCGTACGACGCCCTTGGGGCCATGCCCGCCCGGGGTCATCGCCTGGCCCATCATCCCTTGCTGGCCTTGGGGAGGCATCATCCCCATCCCCTGGGGCTGCTGGCCGTAGGGTGCCATCCCCGGGTTCTGAGGGGCCCCCATGCCCATCATGCCCATTTGCTGCTGCTGCTGCATTGGCGGCTGGCCCCAGTCGTTGGACTGCTGCTGCTGCTGCTGCTGCTGCGGCGGCCCGCCGAATCCAGGGGGCGGTCCACCCTGGCCCGGCCCCAGCTGCCCGGCGCCCGGGCCCTGGCCGTAGCCACCGCCGCCGAAGCCACCGGAGCCCGGTTGCTGTTGCGGAGCGGCCTGCGCCGGCGGCGCACCTCCGTACCCGAACGGAGTCTGATCGCCCGCGGCGATCGTGCCGCCGAGCGGATTCACCGGTCCAGGCGGCGCGGGGAACGGCGCCGGCGTGCCGAGCATTCCTTGCCCACCGGTGACGAACGCGGGCGGCGGCGGGACGTCACCCGCCGGCGGGAACGACGGCGGACGCGGCGGGGTCGGCGGGATGCCGCCCGTCGGCGGCGCGACGCCGACCATCGTCCCCTTCAACTTCGACGGCATCGGCACCGCCAGCGGCGCGCCAAGCTCGCCGGGCGCCGGTGTCGCCAGCGGCCCGCCCGGAGGCGGAGCGGCCCCTGCGGGCGTCGGCGGACGGGGCACGGCCGGGGTCACCCCCGGGTTGTTCATCATGAGCATCGTGCCCTTGAACTTGGGGGCGGCGGCGCCCTTCAAGTTGAAGTTGCACTTGGTGCACGTCGCCGCAGTCTCGGGATTCTGGGTCCCACAGTTCGGGCAGAACACTGAGAAGTACCTCCGTACCCTTTCGCGCGCTGCCCCCCGACCACGAACGATCCACGAAGGGCTTTGCGCGTCGCAGCATAGGGTTATCCCGTGCGGACTCTCAACGTCTTTGTGTGCGCGCGCCCATTTGCCGTCGTCGCGGTCGTCGTCGCGGCGGTCGATTGTGGTCGCGGCCCGTCACCTGCGCGGGGGGGACCGATCCGGGCCTTGACACCCGTGCACCGTCGCCACTACCGTCCGCGCCGCCCAGCCCCGGATTTTCCCGACGATATTCCGCGACTTTGCCCCGCACGCCCTTCCAGGCAGGAATTCCAGCGATGCCCTTTGCCCTCAGCGCCGATCGCGAGCGAGAGCTGACCGAGATCCTCTCCCGTTACCCCACCAAGATGGCGGCGACGCTGCCCGCGCTCCACCTCATGCAAGAGCAAGAGGGATGGGTCAGCGAGGAGATGATGATCTGGCTCGCGCACAAGCTCGACGTCTCGCCCGCCCACGTGCGCGGCGTCGTGACGTTCTACCCGCTCTTCAACCAGGAGCCCGTCGGCAAGCACCAGGTGTGGGTTTGCCGCACGCTTCCGTGCGCCCTGCGCGGCGCTGGCGACGTCATCAAGCACTGCGAGAAGAAACTCGGCGTGCACGTCGGCCATACCACCAAGGACGGGAAGATCACGCTCCGCACGGCCGAGTGCCTCGCGAGCTGCGGCACCGCGCCGATGATGCAGGTCGACAAGGAGTACCACGAGAACCTGACCACCGAGCGCATCGACCAGATCTTGGAGAAGCTCCAACGTGATTAAGACGTGCAATCACCTCACCAAGCACTACGGCAAGCCGAACGGCTGGTCGCTCGACGCGTACGAGCGTGAAGGCGGCTACAAGGCGGCGCGCCGCGTCCTCACCGAGATGACGCGCGAGCAGGTCACGGACGAGGCGAAGAAGGCGAACATCCGTGGCCGCGGCGGCGCGGGGTTCCCCATGGGCGTGAAGTGGAGCTTCATGCCGAAGCAGGCGCCGGCCGGCAAGCCGATGTACCTCGCGGTGAACGCCGACGAGAGCGAGCCCGGCACGCACAAAGACCGCACGATCATGGAGGAGAACCCTCACTCCGTGGTCGAGGGCTGCATCATCGCCTGCTACGGCATCGGCGCGAACAAGGCGTGGATCTACGTCCGCGACGAGCTGCACCTGGCGAGGGAACGCCTCTGGGCCGCGATCAAAGAGGCGAAGCAGAAGGGCTACCTCGGAGCCAATCCCTTCGGCAAGGCCTACCCGATCGACATCGTCGTCCACACCGGCGGCGGCACGTACATCTGCGGCGAAGAGACCGCGATGCTGAACTCACTCGAGGGCAAGCGCGGCGAGCCGCGCCTCAAGCCCCCCTTCCCCGCCCAGGCCGGCGCGTTCGGCATGCCGACGACGGTGAACAACCTGGAGACGATCGCGATCGTCCCGACCGCGTTCGAGATGGGCTGCGACAAGTTCAGCCAGCAGAGCGCGCTGCACGATCTGAAAGACGGCGGCTGCCGCCTCTACGGCGTCAACGGCCACGTCAAGAAGCCCCAGGTCATCGAGCTCGCCGTCGGCGTGACGATGCGCGAGCTCATCTACGACATCGGCGGCGGCGTGACGGGCGATCGCGAGATCCTCGGCGTCATCCCCGGAGGCTCGTCGACGCCCGTGCTCCTCCCGACGGAGACGATCCACGCGCCCGACGAGAAGTCCCCGCTGCACCGCTTCCACGGCGTGAACGTGCTCGACGTGCCCCTCGGCGTCGACACGATGCGCATCGCCGGAACGATGCTTGGCACCTGCTGCGTCACCGTCATGGCCGTGGGCACATGCCCCGTGCTCGCGATGGAGAACCTGATGCAGTTCTACCGCCACGAGTCGTGCGGCCAGTGCACCCCTTGCCGCGAAGGCAGCGCGTGGCTGAAGCGCGTCGTCACCAAGATCCTCGACGGCGAGTCGTCGATGGAGGAGCTGAACGAGCTTCACGACATCGCCAACAGCATCATGGGCAACACGATCTGCGCGTTCGGCGAGGGGACCGCGATGCCCGCGATGGCCTTCCTCAAGAAGTACCGCAAGGACTTCGAAAAGTACGTGCGCGGCGAGAAGACCCGCAAAGACGCGCGCCTGACGGTGACCTGAGAGGGCCTGAGAGAAGACACCATGCACATGACCCTAGGTGATTGGTACTTCGCGCTCTGCGGCCTCGTGGCCGTCCTCGGCGCGTTCGTGACCGTCTCGAACCCCAACCCCATCCGCGGCGCGATGGGGCTCCTCCTCATGATCCTGAGCATCGCCGGGCTCTTCCTCTCGCTCCACGCGCAGTTCCTGGCGGCGATTCAGCTCATCGTCTACGCCGGCGCGATCGTCGTCCTCTTCCTCTTCGTGATCATGCTCCTCGGCCCGAGCGCGCAGTCGCCGCGCGACGGACGCGGCAAGATCGCGAGGTACTTCGGCGGCGGGCTGTTCGGCCTGGCGTTCATGGGAGGCGGCTTCCTCGTCATGCGCGGCGCGAAGTGGGCCGGCCTTCCCCCGGTCGACGCCGACTTCGGCGGGATCGACAAGTTCGGGCAGGTGCTCTTCTCGCGCGGCGTCGTTCCGTTCGAGCTCTCGAGCGCGCTCCTCATGATCGCCGTCGTCGGCGCCGTCGCCATCGCGCGCGGCAAGCACAAGGGAGAAGAGTCTTGACCGGCATCGCCAACTACGTCGTCCTGTCGGGCGTTCTCTTCGCCATCGGCGGCATCGGCTTCCTCGTGCGCCGCAACGTGCTGGTCGCGCTGATGAGCATCGAGATCATGCTCAACGCGGTGAACCTGCTCCTCGTCGCCTTCAACCGTCTGCACGCCGGTGAGCTCACCGGCCAGCTCTTCGCCTTCTTCATCATCGCCGCCGAGGCCGCCGAAGTCGCGGTGGGTCTGGCGATCGTCCTGTCGCTCTTCCGCATCAAGCGGACGGTGCGCTCGGACGAAGCGGACCTCCTCAAGAACTAAGAAGCCATGATGGACCTCGTCGCCAGTCTGTTCCCGCAAGAGAACTTCTCGCTCATCGCGGTGATCCTCGGGATGCCGCTCCTCGGCGCGTTCGTGAACGGCGTCTGGGGGCGTCGGCTCGGCAAGGACGCCGTTCGGCTCATGACGCTGGTGGCGGTGGGCGCCAGCTTCGTCGCTTCGATCGTCGCCTTTCTCGCGCTCGCCCACGTCGTCGACTCCAGCGGCCACAAGGAGATCGTCGACAAGGTCGAGATCGTCCGCCACGACCACGCCAAGCTGTACTGGACGGCCTGGGAGTGGATGCACACGAGCGGCGGCCGCGAGGGCGCGGTCGTCCCCATCGAGCTCAAGTTCAGCATCGACGCGCTCAGCGGCGTCATGATGCTCGTCGTCACCGGCGTCGGCTTTCTCATCCACCTGTACGCGACGAGCTACATGGCGGCCGACAAGGCGTTCTGGCGCTTCTTCGCGTACCTGAACCTCTTCATCTTCTCGATGCTCGTCCTCATCCTCGGGGACAACCTCCCGGTGCTCTTCGTCGGGTGGGAGGGCGTCGGCCTCTGCAGCTACCTGCTCATCGGGTTCTGGTACGGGCACCTGCCCAACGCCGCGGCCGGCAAGAAGGCGTTCATCGCCAACCGCATCGGCGACTTCGGCCTCATCGTCGCGATGTTCGTGCTCGTGCAGTACACCGGCGCGCTCGACTGGTCGGGGCTGAACAGCGGCGCGCAGAACCTGCTGTCCACGGCGGACGCGCAGCAGATCCACCTCTGGCCGATCGGCGGCGGGCAGTTCCAGGGGTTCCTCAAGTTCCTTCAGCCCGAGCACCCCTTCAGCATCACGCCCGCGACCGCGGTGGGGCTCATGCTCTTCCTCGGCTGCACCGGCAAGAGCGCGCAGATCCCGCTCTACGTCTGGCTCCCCGACGCGATGGCCGGCCCAACCCCGGTCAGCGCGCTCATCCATGCGGCCACGATGGTTACGGCCGGCGTGTACTTGTGCTGCCGGATGTCGTTCGTGTTCGTGCTCTCGCCCGCCACGATGGCGACGATCGCGTGCACGGGCGCGGCGACCGCGTTCCTCGGGGCGACGATCGCGCTCGTCCAGAACGACATCAAGAAGGTCCTCGCCTACTCCACCATCAGCCAGCTCGGGTTCATGTTCCTGGGCGTCGGCGTCGGCGCGTTCACGGCAGGCTTCTTCCACGTCTTCACGCACGCCTTCTTCAAGGCCTGCATGTTCCTCGGGGCGGGCAGCGTCATCCACGCGATGCACGCGCGCATCCACGACGACGAGAAGGCGCAGGACATTCGCTACATGGGCGGCCTGCGCAAATACATGCCGCTCACGTACTGGACGTTCTTCGTCTCCGTCCTCGCGATCGCCGGCGCGCCGCTCACCGCGGGATTCTTCTCGAAGGACGAGATCCTCTACCGCGCCTTCATCAACCACAACGTGAACCCGTTCGCGGAGCAGATCCACAAGCGCAGCGCGAGCTTCGCGATATGGGAGCCGCCGCAGTGGCTCGGCCCGGCGCTCTTCGCCGTCGGCGTCCTCGCGGCGATCATGACGGCGTTCTACATGTTCCGCCTCCTCTTCCTGACGTTCTGGGGCGACTTCCGCGGCTGGACGATTGGCCGCCCGTCGCTCCTCGCCAAGCAGGAGAAGGAGGAGCACGGCGACGACGATCACCCCCCCGCCGGGGGTTCCCAAGGGGCTCACCACGAGGAGGATCTGTCCACGCCGGGCTACGCGCCGCACGAGTCGCCGTGGCAGATGACGGTCCCCCTCATCATCCTCGGCACGCTCGCGGCGTGCGCCGGCTTCCTGAACGCCGGGCTCTTCCACTTCACGCCGATGAACCACTGGCTCGAGCCGGTGTTCGAGACGGCGACGAAGGGCGCGCTCAAGGTCAAGGAAGGCGCCCACAGCCTGGAGTGGCCGCTCACCGGCGCAGGCGTCGCGGCGTTCCTCATCGGCTCCGGCCTCGCGTACAACTGGTACGTGATGCGAGGCGGCGCGCCCGCGAAGGCGCTCGCCGAAGCGCAGCCGGCGCTCTACCGGCTCGTCCTCGACAAGTGGCGCATCGACGAGCTCTACGAGAAGACCGTCCTCGCGGCGGTCGACGCTCTGGGCGACACCGCCGCGTCGTTCGACCAGTCCGTCGTCGACGGGGTCATCGCGCGCTTGACGGCGCTCATCGTCGCCGCCCTCGGCACGATCCTCCGCGCCTTCCAGAACGGCGTCGTTCACGTGTACGCGACAGCGATGGTCGTGGGCCTCGCGGCCTTCGGCTGGTTCTTCGTCGCGCCGCACCCGAACGCGGCGATCACCGAGAAGAACGGTGACTACGTCATCCAGGCGGGGCCCGGCATGGGCTACGCCTTCCGCTGGGACGCCGACAACGACGGCAAACCGGACAGCGAGGTCTTCACCGCGAACGATCAGGTGAAGGTCAGCATGCCTGCGGGCGAGTCGAAGACGGTGACCCTCGAGGTCGTCAACGCCTTCGGTCTGACGGGCAAGAAGACGATCACGGTGAGCCGTCCGGCTGCACCGCAGAAACTCGAGCTGGGACAGAACTGATGAGCACCGCGCACACCGAACCCGCCGAGACAGAGACGCCGAGCACGCCGCTCGGACCCTCGCAGATCGCCACGCTGGTCGTCCTCGCGGTCCTCGCGATCGTGGCGACGAAGGTGTCGAACGTGGCCCTCCCGGTCATCGCCGCCGTCGCCATCGCCGCAGTCATGCCCAGGCGGCATGGCTGGGGAGTGCGGGCGCCCATCGCGATCTTCGCCGGCCTCCTCACCCTCTTCGTCGTGAAGATGTGGCCGGCCGCCGCCGGCGAGGTCCCGGAGACGACGACGGCGCCCTGGGAGCCCGCGTCGCTCTTGACCTGGCTCTTCGGCCTCCCGATCGCCGGCGCGATCGCGATCCTGTTCTTGCCGCGTCAAGCCCCGCGCGTCCTCAAGTGGACGACGCTGATCGTAATGTTCGGGACGCTGGCGGCGAGCCTTCCGCTCCTGTCGATCTCGTACGGACGCGAGTTCCACTTCAACCAGGACATCGTCTGGATGGAGAAGCTCGGCATCCACTACCACGTGGCGCTCGACGGCATCTCCCTCTGGCTCGTCATTCTCACGAGCTTCACGATGCCGATCGCGGCGTACGTCTCGTTTGGGTCCATCACGACGCGCATCAAGGACTGGTGCTTCTCGCTCCTCCTCTTGCAGGGCGCGATGATCGGCGCGTTCGTGTCGATGGATATGTTCCTGTTCTACCTGTTCTGGGAGCTGATGCTCATCCCCATGTACGTCATGATCGGCGTCTGGGGAGGCACCAACCGGATCAAGAGCGCGCTCAAGTTCTTCCTCTACACGATGTTCGGCTCGGTGCTGATGCTGGCGGCGATCCTGTTTCTCGCCTACCAGTACGCGCGCGTCAGCGGCGGCACGCCGTCGTTCGACTACTTCGAGCTGCAGCGGATGCTCGTCCCGCAGAACGTCCAGACGTGGCTGTGGGCGGCGTTCGCGCTGTCGTTCTTCATCAAAGTCCCGATGTTTCCGCTGCACACGTGGCTGCCCGACGCGCACACCGAGGCGCCCACCGCCGGATCGATCATCCTGGCGGCCATCATGCTCAAGATGGGGACCTACGGGTACCTCCGCTTCTGCATGGGGCTGTTCCCCGAGTCGTCCGCGGAGTACGCGGCGACGGCGGCGGGCTTCGCCGTGCTCGGCGGCATCCTGTACGGCGCGCTATGCGCCTGGCGACAGGACGACGTGAAGCGCCTCGTCGCCTACTCGTCGGTCGCGCACCTCGGCTACGTCATGCTCGGCCTCTTC
The DNA here is from genome assembly GCA_025359105.1 of Myxococcales bacterium. Taxonomy (GTDB): domain Bacteria; phylum Myxococcota_A; class Polyangia; order Polyangiales; family Polyangiaceae; genus JANYHK01. Next base: position 12,013 of record JANYHK010000064.1, read on the forward strand.
GCGGCGACCGGCGCCTCGCTCGAGGGCTCGGTCCTGCAGATGGTGAACCACGGCATCTCGACCGGCGCGCTCTTTCTCCTCGTCGGCGTCATCTACGATCGCCGCCACACCCGACACGTCGACGACTTTGGCGGCCTCGCCAAGCCGATGCCCGTGTTCGCGACGCTGTTCGTCATCGCCACGCTCGCGTCCATCGGCCTCCCTGGCACCAACGGGTTCATCGGCGAGTTCATGATCATCACCGGCACGTTCGTGTCGACCAAGCTCGGGCACGTCAACGGCATCCAGGCCGTCGGCGCGGCAATCGGCGTCATCCTCGGCGCGCTCTACATGCTCAACGTCGTGCAGAAGATGTTCTTCGGGCCTGTGACGAAGAAGGAGAACAAACACCTGCCGGACATCAACGGCCGCGAGCTCGTGGCGGTCGCGCCGCTCGTGATCATGGTCTTCGTGATCGGGCTCTTCCCGAACATCTTCCTCTCCCAGATCAAGCAGTCGTGCGCGCGCGTGCAGTCGGATCTCGAGGCCCGCATCGCCGCGAACCCGGCGCCCTCCTACTACACTGGTCCCCTCAAGCTCTTGCCGCGCAAGAGCGAGGCTCCCCCGCCCACCGTCGCGGCCAAAGCGGCCCAACCAGGCCAAGAGCCGGGGAAATGACATGAGTCTCACCTTCGCCATCTCCCCCTTCCTCATCATCGCATTCGGCGCCATGGCGCTGATGCTCTCCGAGGCGTTCGCCAAAAGGAGCAACGGCCTCGCGCTCGGCACCACCATCGTCTTCGCGGCGGCAGGTGCCTTCGCGATGGCCGTGTGGCTGTACGGCCTCGAGGACATCGAGGGGCTCGACACGCTCACCCCTTGGCTGGTCGTCGATCGGTTCTCGCTCTTCTTCGACGTGCTGCTCTGCCTCGGTGGCGCCCTCGCCGCGCTCCTGGCGGGCGGGTACCTCCCCGAGCACAACCTGGATCGCGGCGAATTTTACTCGCTCCTCCTCTTCTCGACGTTCGGCGCCATGATGCTCGCGGCCGCCGGGGACGTGCTGACCCTCTTCATCGGCCTCGAGACGATGTCCATCGGCGCGTACGCGCTGACGGCCTTCCGCCGCGCGTCGGCGAAGAGCGCGGAGGGCGCGCTCAAGTACTTCCTGCTCGGCTCGTTCGCCGCGGCGTTGCTGCTGTTCGGCTTCGCGCTCATCTACGGCGCGACCGGTCACACCGATCTCGTCGGCATCGGCGCCGCCCTCAAGGCGGGCGCGAGCAAGCAGCCGATGGTGGTCATCGCGCTGGTGCTCATCCTGGCGGGCCTCGCCTTCAAGGTCAGCGCCGTGCCGTTCCACATGTGGACGCCCGACGCCTACGAAGGCGCCCCCACTCCGGCGACGACGTACATGGCCGTCGCCGTGAAGAGCGGCGCGTTCGCGATGATGCTCCGTGTGCTGCTCACCGCGTTCGGCGATCCGTCGAGCATGTCGTGGTCGGCAGGCTGGCCGCCGGTCCTCGCGTGGGTCGCCGTCCTCACGATGACGGTGGCGAACCTCATCGCCGGGCGACAGGAGTCGGTGAAGCGCATGCTCGCGTATTCGAGCATCGCCCACGCCGGGTACATCCTCGTCGCCGTCGTCGCGACGATGCGGTCGCAGACCCTCGCGGGGGCGAGCGTCCTCTTCTACCTCCTCACCTACACGGTCTCGACGGCGGGCGCGTTCGGCGCGCTCATCCTCTGCGGGCGGCGCGGCGCCGAGGCGGTCAGCTACGAGGATCTGTCGGGCATCGGCCGGCGGCACCCGGCGGCGGCGCTGCCGTTCGCGCTGTTCCTGGTATCGCTCGCGGGAATTCCGCCGACGGCCGGCTTCTTCGGCAAATGGTTCATCTTCCGCGCGGCCATGGAGAGTGGGCTCACGTGGCTGACGATCATCGCGTTCATCAACAGCGTCATCGGCGCGTACTACTACCTGCGCGTGCTGGTCTACATGTACATGCGCGAGCCGGCTGCGGGGGCGCCGATCGCGGTGCCGATGCGCTCGGGCTACGTGACGGCGGCGCTCCTCGTGAGCGCGCTGCTCGTCCTCGCGCTGGGCCTGTCGCCGACGCGCTCGCTCGACGTCGCCGTTCAGGCCGCATCGTTCGGGGGATGAGACCGCTCGTCGCGCTCGCTGCGCTCTCGCTGATGCTGGCGGGGTGCCCGGACCGAAAGGATCCGAGCGCGACGCCCGTCGACGCGGGCAGCGATGCGGCGCCCGCGCGCCCGGTTCCGAGCGGTCCGGTGAACGCCCTGCCGATCCCGAGCGCGAACGTCGCCGCGGCGCTGGGGGCCGATCGCTTGCCGGCGTACAAAGGGCCGACGGGGAGCCTCGAAGGGACGATCTGGGTCAAGGGCGAGGTGGCGCCCGACGTCGTGGCCGACTTTTCGAAGTGCCCGACGGGCGTGAAGACGTACGGCAAGCTGTTCCGCGATGGGCCGCCGAACCCCGACGGACTTCGCCCGCTCACCGACGCGTTCGTCGGCGTCACCGGCTACAGCGGCTACTACCTTCCGGAGACGCGCGAGGCCAAGCTCGCGACCCTCGAAGACTGCGCGTTCACCCAGCGCACGATCGATCTCACCTACGGGCAGCGCCTCGACATCGCCAACAAGACGCCGATGATGTTCGCGCCGGCCTTGTCCGGCTTCGTCTCCCCTGCCCTGATGGTCGCGCCGCCGAACGGCGACGCCGTGCACCTCTACCCGCCCAAGCCCGGCTACTACACGATCAGCGACCGCTTCGACGGCGTGTACCTGAAGGCCGACGTCTACGTGGTGCTCCATCCGCTGCACACCGTCACGGACGCCGCCGGCCACTACCGCATCGACGGGATCCCGGCCAAGACGAAGCTCAACGTCTTCGCGCGCCTCGCGGCGATCGGCGAGGCCGCAGCCGAGGTCGAGGTGCTTCCCAGCGTCGTCGCCAAGGTGGACCTGACGCTGACCTACGCGACTCCGAAGGACGCCGGCGCACCGGCCAAGCCGAAGGACGCCGGCGGCTTCGTCGCGCCGAAGTAGTGTAGGGGCGCCCGCTGCGGCGAGCGGCGGGTGGTCAGGGGACGGTGGCGCGGGGGCCGGTGCCGGCGACCGGGGCGGCGGTCGACATGTTGGTCACGCGGATCTGGCCGCTGAACTGGCGCAGGTTGTCGTCGAGCGTCGAGCCGTTGTTCGCCCAATAGCCGTCGGAGATGCTGATGAGCCCGTTCACGGTGCTCGCCGTCTCTTCCTCCGCGCCGCGCTGGTGGTTGTTGAAGATGTTCGACGCGGTGATCGTGCGCGCGCCGTTCGCCGTCGAGGAGCCGTAGAGCATGAAGCCGAACGAGCCGTCGTGGATCGAGACGTGGGCGATGTCGAACGAGGTGACGGCATCGAAGTGAAACCCGCAGTGGGCCGCGTTGAAATCGGTGTAGGCGACGTGGACCGTCGCCGCGCCTTTCGCCGCGACCAGATCGTTGTTCTCGTTGCCGGTGCCGTGGAGCTTCGAATCCTCGATGCTCACGCTCGCGCCGTCGTCCTGGGCGACGATGCCCTCGTAAATACCGGCGTCGTAGTCGAGGAAGGTCGCGGTGAGCTTGCCGATGACGGCGGCGGCCTTGGTCGGGGCCTTCACGGTGGCGTGCGCGACGGTGAGCGTGCCAGGCTTGTCGACCTGGAACGGGCCGGAGGCGTCGATCGTGCCGTACTGGAAGGACGCGCTGCCGCCTTGCACCATGAGCGCCGTCTCTGCCGTTGCGATGTCCGTCCCGTCGAGATCGAGCGTGCCGCCGGTGACGACGACGATGCCGCCCCACGGCGTGCCGCCGAGCTTGGCGTGCGCGGCGCGGCCACCGCCCTTGAGCGTCCCCTGCACGGTGACGGTGATGCCGGGGGCGAACGAGACCTTCGCGCCGGGCGCGACGGTGACGGAGCTGCCGAACGGGATCGTCAGGTTGGACGTGATGTGCTTGCCGTCGGCCCACGTGTCGCTCGTGGGCGTGCTCTCGGTGACCGGTGCCGCCTTGGAGCTGGCCGAGCAGCCGAGCGCGGCGGAGAGCATCAGAGGAAGAGCGACGAGGCGAAGACGAGCGACCATGGGGTCCCTCCCTTCAAGAGGCGATCCAACCCCACCGCAACGGCGTGAACCCGCGGAGGCGCGAATTCCCGCAGAAATTGGAGAGGCGGGGACAGTGGACCTACAGGTAGGGGCGGCGACGCGGTCGACGACGCTGGGCCGTGACGGATCCAGTGCGCTCGGCTCGACTCACGGATCGACGAGCGCACGCTCGGCCGGCGTTCGCGCAAGCGCGGTCAGTCGTGCGCGCGCCGGGACGATCGCGCGCTCGTCGCCGCCGGTCTTGGCGACGTCGAGCGCGGCGGCGGCGGCGATCGGATCGCGCGGATCGATCGCCCCGAGACGACCCGCCAGCCCCGCGTCGGGCGGCGTGCCGGCGGCCAGCGCGATCTTCGCGACGGCGCTGGCGATCATGGCGTCGCGACGGGCGGCAGGCGCGAGCGTGCGCGCCAGGGCGAGCGCCTCGGGCGAGCGGGGACGGAGGAGCGCGAGGGCGAGGAGGCGGTGGCGCGGATCGACCTCGCCATCGCGCGGCTCGGGCGGCGCCGTGCGCTGACGCGCCGCCAGCTCGATGCGGGCCTCGAGCGGCAGCGACGCCGCGTCGACCACGCCTCGGGCCGCGAGCTCGGCGGCGGCCCGAGCGAGGAGCGGATCGCCGGGCAAGGCGCGGGCGCCCGCCGCAGCGGCGAAGGTCCGCGCGGCGCCTGGGCCGACGACGTCGCACAGGCGCTCGGCCAGCGCCGCGATCGCCGCGAACGGCGCGTCACCCGCTGCCATCTGGGCGCCCTGGAAGACGCGCGCGAGCGAGAGCGGGTCGAGATCGGCGCTGGCCGCGGCGAGCACCATGCGCGCCCCGGCGGCGCGGGGATCGGAGAGGGCGACGGGCTCCGCGAGCGCGCGGGCCATGCGCGGATCGCCTAGCAGGAACGCGCGCGCCGCCGCCTCGTCGAGCCCGATGTGGCCGCGGACCGCGCGCAGCCGCACCCGCTCGACGTTCCCCTCCGCGATCGCACCGTCGAGCGCGAGGCGCGCCGCCGCCGGCGAGACGCTGGGGCCGTCCGCGTCGAGCGCCGCGGACGCGACGACGCGCGCGGCGAGCGCTTCTCCGATGCCTGCGAACGCCACCGCTCGCTCCCCGAAGGCATGACGCTCGGCCGGCGCATGGCGAAGCGCCTCGACGAGCGCGCGCGCCGCGAGGACGGGATCGTCGTGCGCCCGCCCCCACGCCGAGAGCGCCTCCCACGCCGCCAGGCTCTCGCGGTGCACGAGCGTGAGCGCGACGAGGCGATCGCGCGCCGCCGCCGGGTCGCCCGCCCCTTCGGACGCGCGCGCGAGAACGAGCTGCGGGGCGAGCCCCCGCGGGTCTTCACGCGCGGCGCGTGCCGCCGCGTCCACCGCGACACGCTGACCCCCCGTTGGATCCCGGAGCGACGCGCACCGCGCACGCGCCTCCCACGCCGGCGCGTACCTCTCGTCGAGCGCGAACGCGCGCGCGAGGGCGCGCTCCGCCGCTTCGTCCGACGGGCGGATCCGGCAGCGCACGTCACCGATGCGTGTCCACACCTCGGGATCGGAGGGGTCGCGATCGGCTGTTTCGCGGTACGCGACGAGCGCGCCCGGTAGATCTCCCGACGCCTCCGCGAGGGCGCCGCGCAGAAACGACGCGTACACCTCGGGCTCGACGTACGCGCCGCCGACGAGACGCCCGTCGACGACACGAACGACATCGGCGCCCCGCCCGCAGCCGATCACCGCAATCGCCACGGCGGCCGTCACCGCCGCGACGGCCGCCTCGCCCAGAAGCCACCGCAGCTTCACGAAACGCACGCCCGCAGGCCTTCGAGCAGGAGATCGTTGTCGCTGGGCCGGCCGATCGTCACCCGAAGCTGGTGGGCCAGACGCCCCCCCGTCGCGTGGAAGCTCCGCACGAGGATGCCGCGATCCCGCAAGGCCGCGCTCGTGCTCTCGGCAGAGCGCGGCGTCTTGATCCAGAGAAAATTGGCGGCGCTCGGCGTCACCTCGAAGCCCGCCATCGCGGTGACGGCGCTCGCCACCCGCTCACGCTCGCGCACGATGTCCGTGACGTGCTCGCGCACCGCGTCCCACGCCTCCTCGAGCACGGCGGCCGCGGCGGCCTGGCTCGTCGCGCTCAGGTTGAAGGGCTGGCGCGCCTTGTCGACCTGCGCGACGAGGTCGGCGTCGGCTTCGAGCCAGCCGACGCGGAGCGCGGCGAGGCCGATCTTGCTCAGCGTGCGGAGGATGCCCAGGTTTGGATACTTCGCGCGCCACGCGCGGAGCGAATCGCCGGCGTAGTCGACGTACGCCTCGTCCAGCACGACGAACGACTCCTTCGCCGCGTCCAGGAGCTGCGCGATGCGATCGGACGTCATCCGGTTGCCCGTCGGATTGTTCGGCGACGCGATGTACACGAGGTTCGGGCGCGTCAGCTCGATCGCGCGCGTCATCGTCGGGACGTCCAGATCCCAGGTCTTGTCGAGCGGGATCTCGATCGGCTTCAGACCGTGCGCGCGTGCGGTCACGCGGTACATGACGAAGGTGGGGATCGGCGTGAGCACCGTCGCCTGCGGGGCCTCCCCGCGCGGGCGAGCGAGCGCCGTCGACAGAAGCGCGATGACCTCGTCGGAGCCGGAGCCCACGAGCAGCTCCTCCGCACGGGCGCCGGTGCGCGCCGCCAGGGCCGCCTTGAGGCGCGACGCGCGGGCGTCGGGGTACCGCTCGAGCGTGACTCCCGCGATCGCGCGCCGAACGGCGTCCCCGATCGCAGCCGATCGTGGCGCAGGCGCCTCGTTCGCGTCCAGGTGCGCGACGATCCCGGGCGGCGAAGCGGGAACATACGCCGCGAGGTCGAAAATCTCCGGCCGGAGTAGCGCCGCCAGGTGCTCGTTCACGCCAGAGAATCTACCATACGAGCGCCAAATGCGACGGAGCGCGTCCACGCCTTCGCGGGACACGCTCCTCGTCGTCGCAACAGGCTTCTTGGCTTCTCGTGGGTCGCTAACGGATCACTTCACCGGCGGCTGAGTGTAGCCACCCGAGCCGGGCTGCCCGCCGTACCCGCCGTAGTCGATCGTGTCGTCGCCGCAGCCCACGAAGCAACCGCCGCACGTCGGGCCGTTGCAGCCGACGCCGTCGCCGACGCCCGGCGCGTTCTGAGCGTTGCCCCCGCCCGACGGCGGCATGACCCCACCCGAACCGGACGAATCCGGCGGGACGTTGTTGATGACGTTCTGCGGGCAGCTGCCGAAGCAGACGCCGTTGCCGCCGCCGGCAGGAGGGACCAGCCCGCCCGTACCGTTACCGCCACCGTTGAGGGTGCCGTTTCCGCTCGAGCCGCTCGAGCCGTTCGGCGGAACCGAACCCCCGTTGCCGTTGCCACCGCCAAAGCCCGAGCTCGAACCGCCTCCGCCGCTCGTGCCGAAGCCCGAGCTCGAGCCGCCACTGCTCGAACCGCTCGGCGGAACCGAGCCGCCGTTGCCGGAGCCGCCGCCTTCGCAGTCGCCGCCGCCGCCAGAGCCGCCCGACGAACCGCCGCTCGAACCGGACGACGAACCACCGCCGGAGCCGCCCGACGAACCGCCGCTCGAACCGGACGACCCGCCGCTCGAGCCGCTGGACCCCCCGCTCGAGCTGGTCGTCGGCCCGCCGCCGTCGTTGCCGCAGCTCGCTCCGCCGTCCTTGCCTCCGCTCGAACCGCTCGACCCGCCGCTGGACGAGCTGCCGGGATGACACGCGGTGGTGAAGCTGACAGGGTGGTTGTTGTGGCAGGCGAGCTTGGTCGACAGCCACTTGCCCATCACGTCGACGCGCGCGATGTGCATGAGGCCCGTCTGGTCGCCCCTTCCGGACACGACGCCGTAGATCACGTTCGTCTGCGGGTCGATGAGCGCGCCGCCGGTGTCGATCTTCTCGTCCGCGCCGATCGCGCCGAGGTAGTCGAACGCGAAGCCCTTGCTCGTACCGAGCGCCACGTCGCCCTGCACGGCCTCGAACGAGGCGTTCAGCGCCGTCGTGTCGACCCGGCGCATACGCTGCACGGTCGTCGCGCCGTCGTACGCCGACGAAGAGAGGGTCGGGTAGTGATCGAGCGCGATCGGCTTCTCGAGGATCACGACCCCCACGTCGACGTGGAGGTTGTGCGATTTATTCGACTGGAAGTTCATCCAGTCGTAGGTCACGCCGCGGTAGCCGGTCACCGTGCCGCTGTTGACGGCGGGAGCGTTGACGGACCACTTGACGGCGCTGGCGACGCAGTGGCCTGCCGTGAGGACCGTCGTGGGTCCGATGAGCGTGCCCGAGCAGCTCGTCACGAGCTTGCCGTGGGCGTCATAGGCGACCAGCGCCACGTTCGCCTTCGAGGTCACGTCCGCGACGCTGACACCCGACTGCGAGCTCGAGGTGTCGCCGCAGGCCACGAGCACGCCGAGCAAGCCCGTCGCACCCAGCGAGACCTTCGTCAGCACCATCGACGTACGCTTGATTCCCATGAGCTCCTCCAGATCCACCGCGTGAGAGAACGTCACCGCGACGCTGCTCCCCGCATTGCACGAGGGAGGCCGACCTTTGCCGGGCGCGAATTCGGCGGCGATTCGTTCGAGCACTCGGCGAGGTGCGGTCCACAGGCCGCAGCGTGGATCGGAATTGGCTCGGCAGTCCGGACCTGTGGGACAAGCGAATACCCTCACGAGATCGCGCGCGCCCCATCCCAACGTGCAATCCCACTGGATTCCTTCAGTCTCGACGCAACTCCGGGGTGGTGCCCCGTGGCCCTCTTCGTGCACACTCTCAGCGGAATGCGCTCAGGAAAGATCTTGTTCGTCGCAGCGCTCGCGGTGACGGCATCGAGCTCCGGCCTCCTCTTCGCCGCAGGATGCAGCTCGAGCTCGGGGGCAACCTTCGGCGCGGATCCCGATGCGCAGCCAGAGAGCGCACCAGGAGACACCGGGTTCTTTCAGACCGACTCCGGGGACGGCGGACGCGACGCGCCGACCACGTGCGCGCCCGCGCTGCCCTCGGGCTTCGTGCCCGCGTGGAAGCCGCCGGCCGTCGATCTTACCGCGTGCAAGACTGCGGAGCTCACAGCGTACGGCGCCGCGTGCCTCGTGCAGCCCTACGACGCGAAGAAGTGCGACGCGTACAAGACGGCGAACGCGAAGTGCTCCGTGTGCGTCGAGTCGGACTCGGCGGCCGCGCAGCTCGCCCCCGTCCTCTGGCACGACGGGCGCTCTTACTACACGCTCAACCTCGCCGGCTGCATCGCCATCGAGGGCAAAGACAACACCGGCACCGGTTGCGCGGCCGCCTACCAGACCATCCTCTCTTGCAAGGAGCTGTCGTGCGACAGCTGTTTCGCGATCCAGAACCCGACGTTCGAGACCTTCGCGGCGTGCGAAAAGGCGGCCGGCGCCGGCGTGTGCGCGACGTACGGCACGACCGAGTCGCAGAAGTGCGCCACCGTCCGCGACGCCGCCGCGCCGACGAGCGCGTGCTTCCCCGGCCCGACCGATACGACGCTCGATCTCTTCATGAAGCTCGCGCCGTTCTTCTGCGGCGGTTGAAGCGAGAGCTTCGAGCCGTCTTCCGGGGCGCTACCGTCGTTCGCTAGCCATCTTCCGGGTCGCGTTCGCTCTAACGCCCGCGGAAGTCGTTGCCGCCTTCGAGGTCGGCGGCGCTGACGTCTTCCATCGACTCGCGGAGCTCGTGCTTGTGCGCGGTCTCCGCCTCGCGGAGGCGCTCGGCGATCTCGATGAGGCGGCGCTCGACGCGGCCGAAGACGCTGGCCGCCGGGAAACGGCCGGCGGAGTCGCGCTGGCCCGCCGGGATGCCCGTCAGCATCTCGATACCCTGGGCGACGGAGTCGACGGCGTAGAGGTGGAACTTGTCCTCGGCGATCGCGCGGGCGACGTCGTCGCGCAGCACGAGGTGGCGCAGGTTCGGACGCGGGAGAAGGACGCCCTGGTGGCCCGTGAGGCCGCGTGCGGCGCAGAGCTCGAAGAAGCCCTCGATCTTCGCGCAAACGCCGCCGATCGCCTGCATCTCGCCGAGCTGGTTCACGCTGCCCGTCACCGCGACGCTCTGGTCGATGGGCACGTCGGCGAGCGCCGAGAGCACGCAGAAAAGCTCCGACGACGACGCGCTGTCGCCGTCGATCTCGCCGTAGCTCTGCTCGAACGCGAGCTGGGCACGCAAGGAGAGAGGGCGCTCCTGGCCGAACATGCGCGAGAGGTAGCCGCGGAGGATCGCGACGCCCTTGGTGTGAATCGCGCCGCCGAGCTGCGACTCGCGCTCGACGTCGATGATGCCCTCGCGTCCGAGCGCCACGACGGCGGTGATGCGCATCGGCTGCCCGAACTCGACGTCTCCCGCCGAGTACACCGACAGCCCGTTCACGACGCCGACGCGCGCGCCGACGGTGTCGAGCGCTACCTCGCCGCGCAGCGTGAGCTCGCGGATGTGCCGCTCGGCAGCGCCGGCTCGGTCGCGCCGCTCGCGCCACGCGATCGAGATGTCCTCGGCGGTCACGACGCTCGACTCCGGAGGCACGACGCTGGGGCGGAGCGACGGCGGACCGCCCTCCCCGCCACCGATGCGGTCGTCGTCGTCGTGGGTCGCGCGGGCCGCAGCGAGCGCGCTCGCGAAGGCCGCCGTCTCCTCGAGCGGAGAGAGAGACAGGCTCAGGCGATCCTGCTCGCCGGCGAGGCGGGTGGCCAGATCGAGCAGCCGGGCGCGGGCGGGCCGGTCGAACGCACCCCACTCGCGCTCGCGGGCCATGTTCATCAGGTAGCCGTCGAGCCGCTCGAGCGACTCCTTCGAGCGAGGGATCGATGGCTCGATCTCCACCTTCACCCGGAAGAGCGACGCGAAATCGGCGTCCGCCTCGAGCAGCGCGGCGTAGAGCTCCGGCGGCCCGACGAGAACCACCCGAACGCGAATGGGAACCGGCACCGGACGTAGCGACGTGGCGTACACCCCAAGCGGGCCGAGGGGATCTTCGGCGCCGATCTGCCGCTCCCGCAGCACGCGCTTCATCCGCTCCCAGATGATCGGGTCGGCCATGAGGTCGGCCGCCCGCACGACGAGGACGCCGCCCGACGCCTTGTGCATCGAGCCGGCGCGGATGCGCGTAAAATCGGTGAGGAGCGCGCCGAAGCGGGCGCGGCGCTCGAGGTAACCGAACAGGTTCGGGTAGGTCGGGTTCGTCTCGTAGATGACAGGCGGCGGCGCGTCCGGCTCGTGCGTCACCAGCGGGTTCACCTTGAACCGCTGCAGCCGCGTCGCGTGCTCGGGATCGGTCTCGTGGTTGCTCTCGGCTTCTCCTTCTTCGGAGTCCCCCGACGGCTGCACCAGATCCTCCCAGTCGTCCTTGAGCGCCTTCTCGACGCGCTCGAAGTACGGGAAGAGCGCGTCGTCTGCCACGCCGGCGAACGCGTCCTTGAGCTCCTTCATCGCGTGCTCGATGAGCGCCTCGGCGGCCTGCCCGAACGCTTCGTCGCGCGCTTGCTGGAAGCGGGCGCTCTGCTGGCGCACGAGCACGGCGGACTTCTCGACCTCGCTCGTCAGGCGCTCCTCGGCATCGGCGAGGGCGCGCTTGGTGGACTCGTCGAGCACGTCGAACTGCTCGGCGCTGACGGGCTTGCCGTGCAGAATGGGAAACGTCTGCACCCCACCTTGCACCGAGCGGATCCCGAAGCCGAGCGTCTTCGCCGTCGACTCGAGATCGGTGATGACGGCCCGGTTCTTCGTCTCGAGCTCGCGCGCGAGCTGCGCCTGTGCGTCGCGGAGCGCCTCGATCTCACCGAGCGCCACGATCTCGTGCGCCAGGCGCTCGACGACGGCGTCCATGCCCTGGACGAGCGCCGGCCCCCCGCCGGCCGGGAGGCTGAGCGGCCGCGGCGCTTCGGGGTGGTCGAAATCGTGGACATAGACGATGTCAGGGGGAGACGCGCGCTTGGTGCCGAAGCGGGTCGCGTGGCGGACGATGTCGTCCTCGATCATCACCTGCGGGTCGGCGGCGACGAACGCATGGAAGCTGGGCTCCCGCGCCGCGAGCCCGAGCTCGAGCGCACGGCGCGCCACCGTCCCCACCAGGCTGAACAGGCCCCCGGTCTCGGCCGGCTCCTCCGGCAAAAGTGACGGATCCGTGGCGACGGTCACGGATCCGGGGGGGACCCGGAATGGGTCGCGCCCACGGCCGATCGAGGGCTCCTCGGACCAGGACAGGGTGGGGCTCGTCTCGCGATCCATGGGAATTCGCGGAGATTCCGTGCCTCCCAGGTCCTTGGCGACCACGGCTGCGGAGGTGGCCGCAGCGTTGGGCCCGGGGGGGCCATGGGTCGTCACCGGCGGGCCCGGCAGATTCTGCCCGACGAGGGTGTTCGGCGGTGAGCGTCGTAGTGACATACGGTCAGCCGACATCAACGTTACCAGGTTTGTTGGGGCCTAGCATTCCTAGAGAAAGCCACGCTACGATGGCCTCAAGTCTTATGGCACGTTTGATCCTCGCGACCGCCGAGGGGCAACAGGCAATCGAGCTGCGTCCGATCAACAGCCTTGGTCGGCACCCCAACAACTCGATCCAGCTCCTCGACAAGATTGTCTCGAAGGAGCACTGCATCCTGGAGCAGCGCGACGGGATCTTCATTCTCCGCGATCTCGGGAGCCTGAACGGGACCTACATCAACGGCGAGCGCGTGCGCGGCGAGCAGGCGCTCCGCCATGGCGACGAGATCGCGCTGGGGTCGACCCGCGCACGCTACGACGACGGCACCGGTCTAAATTTTGCGCCGCCGCCGGTCGGCCCAGGCGTCGTGACGCAGCAGAACGTGTCGAACATGGTCCAGAGCGGCCCCGGGAGCATGCACCAGGGCGGCAACATGAACCCGCCGCAGCAGATGCAGCAGATGCAGCAGCAGCCGTGGCAGCAGCAGCAGCAGCAGCAGCAGCAGCAGAGCCCGCCGAGCGCGATGCCGCACTCGGCGATGCCGTCGACCGCGATGCCCCCGCGCAATCAGGCCGGCCCGTACTCCGGGCAGCAGGCGCAGGCGCAAGCGCAACAGGGCGCGCCCAACGCGTACATGCAGCAGCAAGGCCGCGCGCAGCAGCCGGCGCAGCAGCCGATGGCGCAGGGGCAGCAGCAGCAATACATGCCGCATCGGCCGCCGAGCTTCGGCGGCACGCGCGTCGACGTGCTCGACAGCGCCCGCGCGATCGGCACGCAGATCGCTGCGCTGGCGAAGGGCTTCCTGCCTTTCGAGCAGATCGCCCACGACCCGCAGCAGCTGCGCACGGACTACGAGCGGCTCCGCATCACGTGGGAGCTCACGCGCGAGATCGGCCTCGAGCACGATCTCGACAAGCTCCTCGAGAAGATCCTCCTCGCCCTCTTCAAGTTCGTGAACGCCGACCGCGGCGTCATTCTTCTTCGCGAGGATGACGGCATGCTCCAGCCGCGCGCGGCCCACCGGCGCGACGGCACCGAGGCGCCGATCCAGGTCAGCTCCACGATCCTCAGCCACGTCATGCGTGAGAAGGTCGCGGTGCTCACCCACGACGCGTCCATGGATTTCGCCTCTTCCAAGGGCAAATCCATGATCCTGAACCGCATCTCGAGCGCCATCGTCGTGCCACTCCTCCACGAGAAGGAAAAGGAGGTGCTCGGCGCGCTCTGGCTCGACAGTGAGTCGCTCGCGCAGTTCCAGCAGAAGGATCTCGAGCTCATCAGCGCCGTAGCCAACCAGGCGTCGATGTTCATCGAGAACACGCTGCTCGCGAAGAAGGTGGAGCGCGAGATCGTCACGCGCGAGCGCTTCAGCCGGCTGCTCTCGCCCAACGTCGCCGAGCAGGTCATCAGCGGCCAGCTCGAAGTGAAGCAGGGCGGCGTCCTCGTCCCCGAGTGCACCGTCTTCAACAGCGACATCCGCGGCTTCACTTCGATGAGCGAAGGGACGCAGGCCGAGGTCATCGTCGACATGCTCAATGAGTACTTCGAGCAAATGGTCGACACGCTGTTCAAGTACGAAGGCACGCTCGACAAGTTCATGGGCGACGGCATCATGGCCTTCTGGGGTGCCCCCGCGTTCCACCCCGACGACGCCGTCCGCGGCGTGCAGTGCGCCATCGAGCAGATGGAGGCGCTCGGCCGCTTCAACCGCAAGCGCGTCGAGGCCGGCGCGCCACCCCTGGCGATCGGGATGGGACTGCACACCGGACCGCTCGTCGCCGGCTACGTCGGGTCGAGCAAAGCGCTCAGCTACACCGTCATCGGCGACACCGCGAACACCAGCGCGCGGCTGTGCGGCATCGCGCTCTCAGGGCAGATCCTCGTGAGCGAGTACACGCTCGCACGCCTCGGTCCGCGGTTCGAGGTCGAAGAGCTCCCGCCCGCGCACCTCAAGGGCAAGGAGAAGCCCCTGCGGATCTTCAACGTGAAGCGCGAGAAGCCCAGCGCTGCGGTCGCCGTACGGACGGCCTGAGGTGTACGTCCTTCCTTTCGAGAAGCCCGTCGTCGAGCTGCTCACGCGGGTCAAGGATTTGCGGGAGCTCGCCAAGAGCGACCAGCGGCTCACGACCGAGCTGCGCCGCCTCGAAGACAAGGCAGGGAAGCTCGCGCGCGAGCTCTTCGCCGATCTGTCGCCGTGGCAGAAGGTCCAGCTCTCGCGCCACCCCAACCGGCCGTACACGCTCGACTACGTCGAGACGCTCTTCACCGACTGGATGGAGCTCTCCGGCGATCGCCGCTACGCGGAGGACGCTGCCATCGTGTGCGGGCTCGCCAAGTTCCACGGCAAGAGCGTCGCCGTCGTCGGCCACCAGAAGGGCCGGAGCACCAAGGACAAGGTCACCCGCAACTTCGGCCAGGCCCACCCGGAGGGCAACCGCAAGGCGTGCCGCATCTACGAGATGGCGAGCCGCTTCGGCCTCCCCATCCTCACGTTCATCGACACGCCCGGCGCGTACCCCGGCATCGGCGCCGAGGAGCGCGGGCAGAGCGAAGCGATCGGCGCGTGCCTCGCCGCGATGTCGCGCGCCGAAGTGCCGATCGTTGCGACGATCATCGGCGAAGGTGGCAGCGGCGGCGCGCTCGCGCTCGGCGTGGCGAACCGCGTGCACGTCCTGGAGTACGGAACGTACAGCGTCATCTCGCCCGAAGGGTGCGCTTCGATCTTGTGGAAGGACGGCTCGAAGGCCGACGAGGCCGCGACGCGACTCAAGATCACCGCGCCGGACCTGCTCCGCCTCGGCGTCGTCGACTGCATCGTCGACGAGCCGGCCGGCGGCGCGCATCAAGATCCTGCTGCAGCCGCACGCCTCGTCGACACGGCGCTCTGGACGGCGCTCCGCGAGCTCGAAGGGCTCAGCCCGGCAGAGCTGGTCGCCGACCGATACCAGCGGTTTCGCGCGATCGGCGCGCTCCTCGCCTAATGTACGGACAAGTCGCTACTTCGACTTCGGCCAACGAGCGATGTAGTCTCCATGATGGATGGCCTCGGCGCGCGTGAGCGTCGGGTCGGTTCGGGGGAGAGAGCATTCGTTGGCCGTCGAGCGCCCTACAATAACGCCGCCTTTCGATCTGCAAGAGTACGCGCGTGAGTCCGAGTCGAAGGTGCGCGCATCGCTCCCGCTTCAAGCGCCGCCGGACGACGAGAGCGGCATCCAGCCGGTCGGCGTGCGCATGGCGGAGCTCGATCTCGACGAGCCATTGAGCGAGCTGCCGCCGACCCGACCGACGCCCGTGGTCATGTTGGCGGTGCCGACCCTCGCTATGTCACGCGCCGATCTCGCGCGTCTCACGCTCGACCACCGCGCCGGCTTCATCCTCTCGCACGTCGACGGCGTGTCCGACGTCGAGACCATTCTCGACGTGAGCGCGATGCCCAACGACGAAGCGCTCGGTATTCTCGGCGAGCTCGTCGCGCGGCGAATCATCACGCTCCGCTGAAAGTTCCGGCTTCTCCGTTGGCGTGGTAGTTCACGCACCATGAGTGCGAACATCTCCCTCGAGGGCAAGGTCGCCATCGTCACCGGCGCGAGCCGAGGCATCGGCGAATCCATCGCGCGCACGTTCGCGGCGCACGGCGCGCGCGTCGCGCTCGCAGCTCGAAAGCCGGACGTCCTCGCGTCGGTCGCCGCGTCCATCAACGACGCGCACCCGTTTCCAGACGGGCCGCGCGCGATCGCGATCGCAGCGCACACCGGCAAAGAAAGCGACTGCGTCGAGCTCGTTCGCCGCACGGTCGCGCTCCTCGGCA
>JANYHK010000075.1 GCA_025359105.1 Myxococcales bacterium
TTTTCTGCCGCTTCATATGGCTCGCGCCAATCAGAAACAGAATTCGGATCAGAATTCAGGAGGCTCGGGGGGCAGGGAGGGGAACGCGACCTCCACGGCGTCGCCCGGTTCTGTTTCTGAGCGCCCCTGGGCCCCGAGCGCAGACGCGCGGCCCTGCGCGGTCTCGCCGCGTAGCTCAGTGCGTGACGGGCGGCGGCGGGAGGAGCGTCTCGAACCGGCGGCGCGCGGGCCAGGCCGACGGCCGCGTTCGCTGGGCGTCGGCCTCGGCGCGGTGAGCGACAACGGCGGCGAGCTCGCTACCGGTGAACGCGGACGTCTCCTCGTCTTGGCGCACGACCGGTCCAAAGAACGAGGCGTTGCGGTCACTCACACACTAAGTGTTACATGCGCCTTCATCATGCGCCAACGCGCTCTATCCATTGGAAACTCAGGGCGAAGCGGGCGGCATCGGGGCCGCGCCGACCGCGATCTCCCACGCGAGGTTGGCGTGGAGCGCCGCGCTCGGGAGGAGCGGGACAGCGAGCGCGGCGTTCGCCATGAGGATCTCGAGCTCCGTGCACCCGAGGAGCACGGCGTCCGCGCCACGTGCCGCGAGGGCGTGTGCGATCTCCGTGAAGCGCGCGCGCGACGCCGGGAGCACGCGGCCGGCGATGAGCTCCTCGTAGATGATGCGATGGATCTCGGCACGCTCGGCAGGCGCCGGGACCACGACGTCGAGGCCGCGCGCCTCGAGGCCCCGCGCGTAGAAGCCGTCCTCCATCGTGAAGCGCGTTCCGGTGAGGCCCAGGCGGGTGCGGCCCGAGCGCTTCGCCTCGCGCGCGACCGCGTCGTAGATGCTGAGCACGGGGAGCGGCGGGTTCGTCTCGCCTAGCACCTTGTGCATCGTGTTGGCCGCGAGGAGGGCGAAGTCGGCGCCCGCCGCGGCGAGCGCGCGAAACTCGCCGGCGAGTCCGGCAGCGACGCCCGCCCAGTCGCCGGCGTGCTGCAGCTCGATGTACCGGCCGAACGAGACGCTGGCGAGTACGATGCGCGGGTACAGGTGGTCGCCGCGCTCGGCGAGGTGGCGGCGCACGATCGTCTGGTAGTAGAGGACCGTCGACTCCGGGCTCATCCCGCCGACGATGCCGATGGTCTTGGGCTGCATGAGCAAGGATCCGGGCGATTTCGCGCGCTCGCCAGGTACAGCTGGGCTTGGCCGCCGAGGGCACAGAGGGCCTGGCGCGCAGCCGGAGGGGCGCGCTACCGTCGTAGCCGACGAAGGCGGGAGAGACACGAAGCATGGCGGAAAGCAGCGATCTCGAGCCGCGCCTGCGCGGACTGCCGGCGGTGAGCGCGGTGCTCGGGCGCCCGCGGGTCGCGGCGCTCGCGGCCGCGCACGGGCAAGCCGCGGTGACCGGCGCGGTGCGCGCGGCGCTCTCCGATGCGCGCGCCGCGATCCTTGCCGGGCGCGAGGCGGCGGTTTCCGACGACGACGTGATCGCGCGCGTCGGTCGCGCGCACGCGGGCACGCTCCGGCCGGTGCTCAACGCGACCGGCGTGGTCGTCCACACGAACCTGGGGCGCGCGCCGCTCGCGGCGCAGGCGATCGCCGCCATGGCAGAGGTTGCAGGAGGCTACGCGACCCTCGAGTACGACCTCGATCGCGGCGCGCGCGGCGAGCGGAGCATCCACGCGACGGCGCTCTTGCGCGAGCTCACGGGCGCAGAGGACGCGCTGGTGGTGAACAACAACGCGGCGGCCGTCATGCTCGTCCTCGCGGCGCTGGCGGTGGGGCGCGACGTCGTCGTGAGCCGAGGCGAGCTCGTGGAGATCGGCGGGGGCTTTCGCATCCCCGACGTGCTGCGGCAGTCGGGCGCGCGTCTCGTCGAGGTGGGGACGACGAACCGCACGCACCCGGCCGACTACGCGGGTGCGATCGACGAGGGGACGGCCCTCCTCATGAAGGTGCACCGCTCGAACTTCGCGATCCTGGGATTCACGTCCGAGGTCGCCCTGGCCGATCTCGCGGCGCTCGGTCGCGCGCGCGGTGTGCCCGTGGTCTACGACGCCGGCTCGGGCGCGCTGCGCGAGACGGAGGCGCAGGAGCCCACGGTCCGATCGTTCGTCGACGCAGGGGCCGACGTCGTGACGTTCTCGGGCGACAAGCTCCTCGGCGGCCCGCAGGCCGGCGTGATCGTCGGCACGCGCGCGCTCGTCGAGCGCATGCGACGTCATCCGCTCAATCGCGCGCTGCGTCCGGACAAGACATGCCTCGCGGCCCTGACCGCCACGCTGCGCCTCTGGCGGGACGCACCCGAGCAGATTCCGGTCGTGCGCATGATCGCGGAGAAGGTCGAGGCACTAGAGGTGCGCGCGTCGGCGCTCGTGGCGGCGGCCCGGGCGCGCGGGGTGGTGGCCGAAGTCGTCCCGTCGATCGCGCGCGTCGGAGGTGGTGCCGCGCCGACGCGGGAGCTCGCGAGCCGGGCTGTGCGCGTCCAGACGCACGACGCCGACGCGCTCTCGGCTGCCCTTCGCGCCGGATCGCCGCCTGTCGTCGCCCGCATCGAGGAGGGCGCCGTTCTCCTCGATCTTCGCACCATCGCCGCCGAAGACGACGCGCGGCTCGGCGATGCGCTCGCCGTCGCCGCGGTGCACGCCGGGCGATGAGGCACGTCGTCGTCGGAACGGCGGGGCACGTCGACCACGGCAAGACGTCGCTCGTCGAGGCGCTCACCGGGACGAACTGCGATCGGTTGCCCGAGGAGAAGGCGCGCGGCATCACGCTCGAGCTCGGCTTCGCGGTGTGGCCGGTCTCGCCGCAGCTCGGCGCCAGCGTGGTCGACGTTCCTGGCCACGAAAAATTCGTGCGCACCATGGTCGCCGGCGCGACGGGGATCGACGTCGTGCTCCTCTGCGTCGCGGCCGACGACGGCGTGATGCCGCAGACGCGGGAGCACCTCGACGTGTGCAGTCTCCTCGGCGTGCGCGCGGGCGTCGTCGCGCTCACGAAATGCGACATCGCCGACGCCGAGACGCTCGCGCTCGTCGAAGACGACGTGCGCGACGCCGTCCGCGGGACGTTCCTCGAAGGGAAGACGATCGTGCGGACATCGGCACGCACGCGCGAAGGGCTGGCCGCGCTCGCCGCCGCGGTCGAAGGGGCCGTGAAGCTCTCGGCGCCGCGCGCTGGGGACGGGCCCGCGTTCGTGGCCATCGATCGCGTCTTCTCCAAGCCCGGCGCCGGCACGATCGTGACGGGAACGCTCTCGCGCGGCGCGCTCGCGGTGGAGGACGCCGTGACCGTGCTCCCGACGGCGCGCGGCGACGCGACGTCCGCGCGCGTCCGCGGCCTCCACGTGCACGGCGCCGCCGTCTCACGGGCCGCGGCGCCGACGCGAATCGCCGTGAATTTGAAGGGGGATGGGGAAGGGGAG
The DNA here is from genome assembly GCA_025359105.1 of Myxococcales bacterium. Lineage (GTDB taxonomy): Bacteria > Myxococcota_A > Polyangia > Polyangiales > Polyangiaceae > JANYHK01. The sequence goes on from JANYHK010000075.1 coordinate 3,414, forward strand.
GTTGCGCGAGGCGCAGCGCTCGCGAGCGAAGGATGGCAGGTCCCCACGCGTGTCGTGCAGGTCGACGTGCGGCTGCTCGCGTCGGCGAAGGGACTCGCCCGGCGCACGGCCGTGACGTTTCACGCCGGCACCGCGAGCGTTCCGGCGGTCGTCACCCTCATCGGCGCGGAGTCGCTCGGGCCCGGCGAAGCAGGCGTAGCGCGTATTTCGTTGCGCGCGCCGCTCGCCACGTACGCGGGGCAACCGTTCGTGCTCCGGCGCGCCGAGCGCGGGCGGGATCGCACCATCGGCGGCGGCGTCGTCGCGGATCCGCACCCGCGCACGACGCGCGGCAAGGCCGCGGGCGCTACCGGCACCGTGCGCGCGCTCGTGGACGAGGCGCGCTACGCCGGCATCGCGCAGGGCGAGCTCGTTCGCCGGCTGCCTCCTCTTACCGACGTTGTCACCGCGGCGCGCGCGCTCACCCGCAGCGGCGCGGCCGTCGAGGTCGAAGGGCGCCTCTACCCGGCATCGCTCCTCGCAGAGGCCGAGCGCGCGGTGCTCGAGTGCGTGCGCGCGCTCCACGCCGAGCGCCCGCACGCCGGCGGCGTGATGACCGCCGAGGTCGAAACGCGCGTGCCTCCCCGCGTCCGCGCGCTCGCACCCGTCGCGGTGGCGCGGCTCGTGGCGGCGCGTACCCTCGCGCAGACGGGGGCCGTCGTTCGCGACGCGTCGCGCGGCGGCTTCGATCCCGCCGCCCTCGCCAGAGTGGGCGACGTGTACGCGCGCGCGGGCCTCGCGCCGCCGCTCGACGAGGAGGCGCGCCTGGCTTCGCAGCTCGACGCCCGCGCGTTTCGCGACGCGCTCGTGGAGCTGAAGCGCGCCGGTACGCTCCGCGCCCTGGGCGGCGGCCTGCACTTCGACGCGGCGGCGCTCACGTCGCTCGAAGGGCGCGTCGCTGCGCACTTCGCCGCCTCCCCGACGCTCACGCCCGGCGCATTCAAGGAGCTCGCCGGCGGCCTGTCACGCAAGCACGCCATCCCTCTGCTCGAGTGGCTCGACACCCAGGGGATCTCGCGCCGTCAGGGGGACACGCGCGTTCCCGGCCCGCGCGCACGCAGATAGGCATGCTCGCTCAATACCCCATCTGCTTCGAGATCCAGCGCAGGCAGTCGAGCGACGAGACGAGCCCGATGACGGTACCTTCCTGCGTGACGATCGGCACCTGGTGAATCGCCGCGCTCGCCATCAGCGAGATCGCGTGCGCCAGGCGGGCGTCCTCGGGCAGCGAGTGGACGAACCGGCTCATCACGTCCGACACCACGCCCGCGGAGCCGGCGTAGAGGACGAGGTCGGTCTTCGACACGATCCCCACCGGGTGCCACGAGGCGTCGACGACCGGGACGCCGTCGAGCCCGTGCTCGGTCATGAGCGACAGGAGCTTCTCCAGGCTCGTGTCCGGCGTGACGCACACGAGCTCCCGGTGGACGACCTCGCCGAGCGGGACGCGCGCGGCCGCCTCCGCCATGTCGATCCGCGGCGAGCGCCGCGCCTCGAGGCGCGCCTGCGTACCGGGCGGCGTGCACTCGAGCGTCGCCCCGGCCTCCGCCGGGTGGCGCGGGAACATCTTCACGAACCCGCACTCCGCGCAGCGATCGGCGGGGACCGTCGCCTCCTGGGACGGGCAGAACACTTCGAGCGACGTGACCGACTCGCTCGGCCCGATGAGGTGCCGGCGCAGGATCGGGAGCTTCTGCGCCTCCGGCGGCGGCGCGTCGGGTTTGGCGGGCTTGGTAGGTGTGGTCTGGGCGCGGGGTCGTTTGGGGGCAGGCATCATCCTTCTCCTTCGCGCGCCGTGAGCCCGTCGAGCGCGGCGTCTTCTTCCTGCATGTCGCGAAGGAGCCCGCGGACGAGCCAGCGCGCGTCGTCGGCGAGGCGGGCGGGCTCCTTGGTGTCGCCCTCCACCTCGCTCGAGAGGGCCACGAGCGCGGTGCGCTGCTCGATGTGCTCACGGCGCATGCGGTCGACCGCGCCCGCCGAGAGAACGGGAACGAGCGCGGTCTCCTCCATCACAAGGTGCGCCCGGAGGGTCACGTCGAGCTCGCGCACCGCCTCGCGAAGCTCACTGAGCGCGCCGGCGGTGTGCTCGAGCACCCGCGACGCCGCGTCGTCGAGCGTTCCGAGGAGCGCGCGCAGGTCGCGGTGCTCTTGCCTCACCTGCTCGAAGCCTTCAGGGCCGCCCATGGTCATCCTCGTGTGCCGGTCGGTTCGCCCGCGCCAGCCACGACAGCAGATCCAAATCCCAGACCAACCCTACGACCGTCCCTTCCGACGAGACCACGGGCAGGTAACGGACGCGCTCCACGAGCATCGCGTTCAGCGCCTCGCGCACGCGGCCGTTCTCCGGAAACGCGACCACGTGCGCGGTCATCACCTCGCGGACCTTAGTGGGGGCGAGTCGGCTCAGGAGCTCGCGCAGGCCCGGCCGCGAAGGGGGTGGCGGCGGCACGCTCGGGCCGAGCCGATCGGCGGAGATCACGCCGAGCAGCGCGCCATCGCGGTCGACGACGGGGAACGCTCGTCCGGTCTTCTCGCCGAGCATGAGGCGCAGCTCCGCGATCTCGAGCTCGCCCTCCGCCGTTACGCACGTCGACGCCATGACGACGCCGATCGGCGTTCGTGCGGCCTCTTCTTCGAGGCTGCCCGACATGCGATCGCCGAAATGCAGGGCTACCGCGCGGGTTTCGGTCTGTTCGGAGGCGCAGACGATCGCGGCTCCCTCCGCGGTAGGATCGTCGGTCCACGTCACGAGGCGCGCGCAGTGCTGGCACTCTTCGGCGCCAAACGTCCTGGCCTGGAAGGGGCAGTAGACGGACAGCTCCCGGTGGCGCTCGCCCCCTGGCGTGAGCCGCGTGGTCGTTCGGATGGGCACGCGCTCTACACGCATCGCGACACTTTGCGTGCGAACGGTGTGCCCGTGCACAGGGGTCGGAATGTGCTGCACCGTCAGCCCAGCCGCGCACGGCGTGCGCTGTGGCGCAGAAGATGCGCCGGCGTGCGTCGTCCGGCGCGGGAAGGAAGCGCCTCAGCGCGCGAGTTGCACCGCGAAGACGAGGACGGTCAGCGCAAGGACGAACATGCCGCGTCCCATCCAGGACGCGAGCTTGCGGTACCTCTCGCGCGCCTCCGAGCCTGGTGGGAGCCGCAATGCGCGCGGTCCGATGAAGAAGTCGTGGACGCCGCTCATGACGAGGATGACGACGACCACGCCGAGCTTGTGGAGGAGGTTCTGCCCCCAGTCGCCGGCGAACACACGGCCCGTGAGCCAGTCCAGGAGCCCGAAGCCGCGAACGGACACGTTCGTGAAACCGGTAACGACGAGCGTGCCCAGCGCGATCCATCCCACGGTGCGGAAGCGCGTACCGAGCTCGTGGAACAACACGAGCGCCTTCTCGCGCGTCTCCGGGCGGCGAGTGAGCGGGACGAAGACGACGACGAGGAAGACCATCCCGCCGATCCACGTGATCGCCGCGAGGAGGTGCAAGAAGACGCTGCCGAGGTAGAGGACGCGCACGCCGCACACACTACCTCCACCTCCCTGGTGGGGCCGACGCAAGAGTTGCGTCGCGTCGCAACCCCTGCGCGGGGCGCGACGACGACCAGGGAAACGTGGGGGATTTACCAGGGGCACACGGCTTGCTGAATGCGGCGCAGAAGCCCGTGGACTCCCCAGCGAAAGCCCGCTCCGCGCAAGGCGAACCGGAGCGCGATCTCGAAGATTCAGGGGTGCGCGCGATCGGCGAGGTGAGCCCGGCGTGCCTCCACTGCGGCTCGACGTGCGACGCCGGCGATTCGTTCTGCTGCCACGGCTGCGCCTCGGTCTACGATCTGCTGAAGGGCGAAGGCCTCTCCCGCTATTACGAGCTGCGCGGCGACACCGGCCTGCCGGCCACCGAGGCGCGAGGGCGCGATCACAAGTGGCTCGACGTCGTTGCCCGAGGGCCGCGAATGACGCTCGACGTCCAGGGCATCCAGTGCGCGGCGTGCGTTTGGCTGTTCGAGCAGCTGTTCCGGCGCCACGCTGGCGCGGGCTCGATCCTCGTGAACCCTGCGCTCGGGAAGATGGACCTGTCGGTGACCCCCGCGTTCTCGCTGCGCGACTTCGTGACCGACGTCGAGCGCTTCGGCTACGCGGTGGGCCCCTCGCTCAAGGACGACCGAGCGCCCTCGAGCGATCTGCTCACGCGCATTGGCGTGTGCATCGCCATCGCGATGAACGCGATGATCTTCTCCATCGCGATCTACGCGGGGCTCCACGACGGCCCCATCTACCGCCTCTTCCGGGCGCTCGACTTTGCGCTCGCGACGCTCAGCGTGCTCGTGGGCGGCGCGGTCTTCTTCCGCTCGGCGTGGCATGCGGTGCGCCGCCGCATCCTGCACCTCGACGTCCCGATCGCGCTCGGCATCGCTCTGGCGTACGCGGGGTCGACCTACGCGTACCTGGCGGGCGGCGCCTCGGCGTACTTCGATACCCTCACCGTCTTCATCGCGCTGATGCTCATCGGTCGACTCTTGCAGGAGCGTGTCGTCGAGAAGAACCGGCGGATGCTCCTCGAGTGCGACGGTGCGGTCGGCCTCCTCACGCGACGCATCGACGACGGCGTCGTCCATGTCGTGGCTGCGACGGAGATCCTCGCTGGTCAGGAGCTGCTCGTGGCTCCCGGCGATCTGGTCGTCGTCGCGGGCACGCTCGAGGACGACGCGGCGTCGTGCTCGCTCGACTGGATCGACGGTGAGAGCGCGCCGCGTCCGTTCGCGCGGGGAGCGGTGATACCTGCCGGCGCGTTCAACGTCGGCGAGTCGGCGGTCCTCTTGCGCGCGACGACGGGGTGGGGCGACTCCCCCGTCGCGTCGCTCCTCCGCGGTACGCGGGCCAGCGACACCGCGCGCGCGACGCCGTGGTGGCAGTCGTTCGCGCGCGTCTACGTGCTCGCGGTCCTCGCGCTCGCCCTGGTCGGCTTCGTCGGGTGGTGGCTCGCGACGCGCGACGTCGAACGCGCGCTCGTCGTCACCGCCGGCGTCCTCATCGTGACGTGCCCGTGCGCCTTCGGCATCGCGACGCCGCTCGCGTACGAGCTGGTGAACGCGGGGCTGCGTCGCAACGGCTTGTTCGTCCGGTCGGCGGGCTTCCTCGACCGCGCGAAGAACGTCCGCCGCGTCGTGTTCGACAAGACGGGGACGCTCACGACGGGCGCGCTGGAGGTCTCGGACCCCGCCGCCCTCGCGGCGCTCTCCGGCACCGAGCGCACCATCCTCTACAACCTCGTGGCGCGCAGTGGTCATCCCAAGAGCCAGGCGATCGCGCGGGCGCTGGAGCCGCGCGGCGCACGCTTCGAGCGCGGCGCCGCCGTCGTGGAGCGCGCCGGCGAGGGCCTCTCGCTCGTCCAGGGCGGCCGCGTCTACTCGGTCGGCGCGGGGCGGCACGGGGAGGTGGCTTTCCTCGTCGACGCCGCAGTGCGCGCGCTCGTGCCGATGCGCGAGCGTCTCCGGCCGGGCGCGAAGCGCGAGGTGAACGAGCTCGTCCGCCGCGGCTACGACGTCTGGATGCTGAGCGGCGACGATCCGGCGAACGTCGACGCCCTCGCCGACCGCATCGATCTGCCGCTGGATCGTGCCCTCGGCGGCCGCAAGCCAGAGGACAAGCTCGCCTTCGTCCGCGAGATGGATCGCGAGGACACGCTGGTCATCGGCGACGGCTTGAACGACAGCCTGGCGGTCGAGAAGGCGTTCTGCTCGGGCACGCCGGCCGTCGATCGACCGTTCTTGCCGGCGCGCACCGACTTCTACTTCACGACGCCTGGCCTGCGCCCGGTCGGCCTCGCCCTACGCGCGGCGCACGCACTCGACCGCGTCACGCGCCGAAACCTCGGTGTCGCCGTCGCTTACAACGTCGTAACGGTCGGCTTGGCCTACGCCGGGCTCCTGTCGCCGCTCGTGTGCGCGATCGTGATGCCGCTCAGCTCGATCACCGTGGTCCTCGCCACCACCTACTCCCTCTCTCCCCGGAGCGCCTTGTGGAAGTCCTGACCCTTCAAGTCTTCGTGAGCCTCGTCCTGGTCGTCATCTCGGTGCTGGGCTTCGCCTACAGCGTCCGCCGTCGCGACTACGAGCACGCCGATCGTCTCGCCCTCTTCCCCCTCGAAGAGGACGCCCCCAAACCCCATCCGGAGCAGTCGAAATGAGCGCTGAGACCGAGACCAACGACAGCGCGCCCTTGCGGCAGGAGCGCATCGTCTACAACGACGCCGTCGTGCGTCGATTCGTCGCCGCGAGCGTCATCTTCGCGATCGTGGCGATGCTCGTGGGGGTCATCGTCGCGCTGCAGCTCGCCTGGTACCCCGCCAACGCGGCGTCGTTCCTGAGCTTCGGGCGCCTCCGCCCGCTGCACACCAACGCCGCCATCTTCGCGTTCATCGGGAACATGATGTTCGCGGGCATCTACTACTCGACCCAACGCCTGGTGAAGGCGCGCCTGGCATCCGACGCGCTCTCGAGCATCCATTTCTGGGGCTGGCAGCTCATCATCGTCGCCGCCGCTGTCACGCTCCCGCTCGGGTACACGCAGGGCAAGGAGTACGCGGAGCTCGAGTGGCCGATCGACATCGCGATCGCGCTGGTGTGGGTGGTCTTCGCGATCAACTTCTTCTGGACGCTGGCCAAGCGCCGCGAGAAGCACCTGTACGTCGCGATCTGGTTCTACATCTCGACGATCATCACGGTCGCGGTGCTGCACATCGTCAACAGCTTCGCGATCCCTGTCTTCGCGCTCAAGAGCTACTCGGTTTTCGGCGGAGCGCAGGACGCGCTCGTGCAGTGGTGGTACGGCCACAACGCGGTCGCGTTCTTCCTGACGACGCCGATCCTCGGCATCATGTACTACTTCGTGCCGAAGGCGGCCGATCGCCCCGTCTACAGCTACCGCCTGTCGATCGTGCACTTCTGGGCGCTCGTCTTCCTCTACATCTGGGCGGGCCCGCACCACCTGCTCTATACGGCGCTCCCCGACTGGGCGCAGACGCTCGGCATGGTCTTCAGCGTCATGCTCTGGGCGCCCTCGTGGGGCGGCATGCTCAATGGGCTGCTCACGCTGCGGGGCGCGTGGGACAAGGTCCGGACCGATCCGGCGCTCAAGTTCTTCGCCGCCGCCATCACGTTCTACGGGATGGCGACGTTCGAGGGGCCGCTCCTGTCGATCAAGAGCGTCAACAGCCTCGCCCACTACACCGACTGGATCATCGGCCACGTCCACGCCGGCGCGCTCGGCTGGAACGGCTTCATGGCCGCCGGCATGTTCTACTGGCTGGTGCCGCGCCTGTACGGCACCAAGCTCCACTCCAAATCGCTCGCCGACACGCACTTCTACATCGGCACCGTCGGGATCATCCTCTACGTGGTCTCGATGTGGGTCAGCGGCGTGACCCAGGGCATGATGTGGCGCGCGCTCGACGACAAGGGCGTGCTCCTCTACCCCACGTTCGTCGAGACGCTCATCGCGATCCGCCCGATGTACTGGGTCCGCCTCGCGGGCGGAACCATGTTCCTCGTCGGCATGCTGATGATGTTCTACAACCTCTACCGCACGGCGCGGTCGGGCAAGGCCGTGGACGGCGAGGCGACGGTCACCGTCGAGTCGCTCGAGAGCCAGGTCCCCTGGAAGAACGTCGTCTTCGGCGCGCCGGTGCTCCTCGTCACCGTCGTCTGCGTGCTCCTCGGCGCGCTGGCGGTGGTCGGCATCAACGCCAGCGTCGGCATCGTGGCGCTCACCACCGCGGTCGCTATCGGCGGCACGCTCGCGCTGCAGCTCTCGCGAAAGGACGGCGAGACCACGTGGCATCGCTTGCTCGAGGGGCGCGCGCTCATCTTCACCGCGTTCGTCGTCATCGCTGTGCTGATAGGCGGCGTGGCCGAGATCATCCCCACGATCGTCACGACGCGCACCGATCCGGGTATGGCCGGTGCGGCGACGTACTCGGCCCTCGAGCTCGAGGGGCGCGACGTGTACTTGCGCGAGGGCTGTTACACCTGCCACTCGCAGATGATCCGGGCGATGCCGTTCGAGTCGGCGCGCTACGGCGACATCTCGCGCATCGCCGATTCGCAGTACGACCACCCGTTCCAGTGGGGCAGCAAGCGCACCGGACCGGATCTGGCGCGCGTCGGCGGGAAGTATCCGAACCTCTGGCACTACAGCCACATGCGCGACCCGCGCGCCACTTCGCCAGGCTCGAACATGCCGCCCTACGCCTTCCTCGTGGACGCCAAGGTCGACTTCGGGCGGACGCAGGACAAGCTGCAGGCGCACAAGACGATCGGTGTGCCCTACACGGACACGCAGATCAAGAACGCGGCGGCCGACGCCAGAAAGCAAGGCGGGATGATCGCCAAGGATCTGCACGATCAGGGCGCCGAGGTCGCGCCCGACAGCGAGCTCGTCGCGCTCGCGGCGTATTTGCAGCACCTGGGCCAGCCGCCCACGGTGCTCGAGCCCAAGACCCCGGCCGTCGCGGCGGCAGGCCACTGAAAGGAGTTTGCGATGTACCACGAGTTTTTCGCCAAGAGCCCGCTCCTCGCGCTCCCCATCCTCGCGCTCGTCATCTTCGTCGCGGTGTTCGCGCTCATCGTCCTGCGCACGTTCGGCAAGAAGGAGCGAGAGGCGGCCAGCGCGGCGAGCCTCCTCCCGCTGGAGGACGACGAGCACCCATCCGCCGCCGCGGCGCGCGTGAGCAACGCCCACTCGGAGGGTCGTCATGAGTGACAGCAGGTTGGAGCAGAAGGTCGTCCACACGACGGGCGACGGCATCGAGGAGTTCGACAACCACCTGCCCAACTGGTGGCTCTTGACCTTCTTCGGGGCCATCGTGTTCGGCGTGGGGTACTGGTTCTACTTCCAGGTGTTCCAGGTCGGCGAGACCTCTCAGGCCGCGTGGCGTCGCGAGGTCGCGGAGATCGCGGCGCGGTCCGGACAGAACATCCCGGTCACGCCGCAGCAGCTGCTCGATCTCTCGAAGGACCCTGCGGTCCTCGCCGAGGGAAAGCAGCTCTTCACGTCGACCTGCATGGCGTGCCACGGGATGAACGGTGGAGGCACAGTCGGCCCCAACCTCACCGACGAATACTGGCTCCACGGCGGCGAGCCCGACAAGATCTATGGCACGGTGAGGGACGGCGTCGCCGTCAAGGGCATGCCGGCGTGGGGGCCGCAGCTGGGCGCGACGCGCGTGCAAGCCGTCACCGCCTACGTGCTCACGCTCCGCAACACGAACGTACCGGGGGGCAAACCGCCACAAGGAGACAAATTCGCGCAAGCGAACTGACCGTTCACCATGGCCACGCACCTCCCGGTTTTGCCGCCGAAGAGCTCGCTGCAAATCGACGGCAAACGCAACTTCGTTTACCCCGCGGACGTGAAGGGGAGGTTCACGTCTGCGCGCAATGTCGTCTTCGTGATCCTCATCGGCGTCTACGCGGCGCTGCCGTGGATCCAGATCAAGGGCCACCCGGCGGTCTACCTCGACATCGCCGGTCGCAAGTTCTTCCTGTTCGGCGCCACGTTCAACGCGCAGGACATCTGGATGACGGTGTTCCTGCTGACGGGCGCCGCGTTCGGCCTCGTCTTCGCGACCGCGCTGCTCGGCCGCGCCTGGTGCGGCTGGGCGTGCCCGCAAACGGTGTTCCTCGAAGGGGTCTACCGGCGCATCGAGCGCATCGTCGAGGGGCCGCGCGAGAAGCGGATGCGTCGCGCGGCCGGGCCGTGGACGGTGGACAAGATCTGGCGAAAGGCCGTGGTCCACGTGCTCTGGCTCGTCGCGTCGCTCGCGCTCGCCCACGTGTTTCTCAGCTACTTCGTGTCGCTGCACCAGCTCTTCGACATGATGCGGCGCCGACCGGAGGAGCACCCCGAGGCGTTCCTCGTCGTGATGGCGCTCGCAGCGCTGTTCTATTTCAACTTCGCGTGGTTCCGCGAGCAGTTCTGCGTCGTCATGTGCCCGTACGGGCGCCTGCAGTCCGTCCTGCTAGACCCCGACTCGCTCGTCGTCGGCTACGACACGGCGCGCGGCGAGCCGCGAGGCAAGGTGAAGGACGAGGGCCGCGGCGCGTGCGTCGACTGCAACCGCTGCGTCGTGGTGTGCCCTACCGCGATCGACATCCGCGTGGGGCTGCAGATGGACTGCATCGCCTGCACCCAGTGCATCGACGCGTGCGACGAAGTGATGGACAAGGTCCACCAGCCGCGGGGCCTCATTCGTTACGACTCGCCCAACGGGCTCGCGAGCAAGCCGCGGCGGCTCGTGCGCCCGCGCGTGCTCATCTACACCGGGCTAGGTGCGCTCGGCCTGCTGGTAGCCACGCTCTCGATGTCGCACCACGAACGGTTCGAGGCGAACGTCCTGCGCGTTCAAGGAGCGCCGTACGTCCTCGACGGGGACGACGTGCGGAACGCGTACCGCCTCCACCTCATCAACAAGGAGGGGCTCGCGACGACGTTCCACGTGCTACCGGAGCCGGTGCCGGGCGTCCGGTTCATCGTGCCGCTGAAGGACGTGCGCCTCGAGTCGCTCGCGAGCGCCGACGTGCCGATCTTCGCGACGATGCCGCGCAGCCAGTTCCAGCGCCAGGTGGAGCTGCGTATCGTCGTGAAGAGCGATCTCGGCGAGGAGCGCACGATGGTCGCCCCGTTCCTCGGGCCCGAAGGGCACGGCGGCGGACCGCATGCGTCGCTCGGAGGCGCGCGATGATCGTCGTGCCGCTCGCGGCGCTCGCGCTGGGGCTCGTCGGCTCCACGCACTGCGTCGCCATGTGCGGCGGCATGGTGGGGCTCGGCGCGGCGGCGCGCGGGCCCCGTCTCCCCCTCGCGGACGCGCCGCGGCGAACGTTCACGATGACGGTCGCGCCGCACGCGGGCCGGCTCGGCTCGTACGCGCTCGCAGGCGCGCTCGCCGGCGGTGCGGGTCGACTCGTCGCGGTGGCGTCGTGGCAGGTCGGTCTCGAGCTCGCTGCCGGCGTCCTCATGGTGGGGCTCGGCCTCTTCTTGTGCGGCCTCCTCCCGAGCTTCGCGCGTGTCGAGTCGCTCGGTGCGCCGCTGTGGCGTGGGTTGCGGCCGCTGGGGCAGCGTCTGCTCCCGATGCGTACGCCGTGGCAGGCGCTCGGGTTCGGGGCGCTGTGGGGATTCTTGCCCTGCGGCCTGGTCTATTCGGCGCTCTCGCTTGCGGTCGTCTCCGGCTCGGCAGCGGCAGGCGCGCTCGCGATGCTGGCGTTCGGCGCGGGCACGGTGCCGGCGCTCCTCGCGGTATCTCTGCTGCTCGGCACGCTCCAGCGCTTGTTCGGGAGCGCCAGGCTTCGTATCGCGGGCGGCGCGATCGTCACGCTGCTCGGCGCGGTCCACCTCACGCTCGCAGCCGACAAGCTCCACGACCCTCACGCCTCGTGCCACGCGGTCACGGCGCCGACCACGGCCGCCGCCCCGCGCCCCTGACCGTCACGGCCCTGTGCCGTACCCCTGCACGCGGTACACGTACCGCCCGAACACCTCGCGCAGCACGCTCGAGCTCTGGGCCAGGAAGCCTGCCCGCGGCAGCCAGCTCGCGGAGAAGCGTCCCGTGTCGAAGCTCCGGTAGTCGACGGGCAGCGCGTCGACGTCCACGTGAACCGCGCGGAAGCAGTCGAGCGCGCGCGGCATGTGCATCGCCGACGTCACGACGAGGAGTCTGGAGAGGCCGCGCTCCTTGGCGAGCTTGGCCGTGAAGACCGCGTTCTCGTGCGTGTTGCGCGCCTGGTCCTCCACGAGGATCCGATCCTCGGCGATGCCCCAGTCCACGAGCTGCCTTGCGAGCACGCGCGCCTCGACGACCTCGGCGCGCGACGCGTCGTAGGCTCCGCTCGAGATGATCACCGTCTTGGCACGGCCAGCGCGGAGCCAATCGAAGGTCACGAGCAATCGCTCGACGTCCTCGTTGTACTGCGTCGCGCCGAACGTCGCGGTGGCGCGATCGTCGACGAGGCCACCCAGGAGCACGATTGCATCGTAGGTCACGTCCACCTTCACCGTCCGCGTCGTCGGGGTCTCCAGCGCGCGCGCGAGCGCGTTCGCGACCGGCTCGATCGAGAACACGTAGAGGATTCCCGCGGCCGCGAGCGCCGCCCACCTCTGCCCTCGCCGAGGCTTCTTTCGCGGCACCGCATAGAGGCACAACAACAGCGCCCACGCGAGCGGGCTCAGGAGGATGTCGAGGACCTTCGAGAGGGCGTAAAACACGGCTTAGTCCCGATCTGAAACGCAGTTCAGCGTTCGGATAGTCCGCAGGTGGCCGGCCACCTACTTACAGGCGGATGCCGCCGCTGAGGAAGATGCCGAACGACGCGCCGCTGCGGTAACCTAGGGACGTGCTCGATCCGAAGAGGAGTCGCACGTCGCCGCCCACCATGAAGTTGGTGTTCGGGATGTCGTAGAGCGCTGTCGCGCCAGGCCAGAAGAGGAGGACCGTGTTGGAGGCGCTCGAGTTGGTGCCGAGGTTCTGGTTCGCGTAGGTCGTCGATGCATTGAACGACGCAAAGCCGATCCCGCCGTAGGGGCGGAGCGTGAAGCCCGGCGCCAGGACGAAGTCCCAGCCCACCTCCGGCCCAAGGTAGAATGCCGACGTCGAGAACTTCTCGGTCCCGATCGGCGTGGCGACGTTGTACGAGCTGCCGAAGTTGTAGACGAAGGTTCCCCCCACGTAGAGGTGCTGCGTTACGACCTTGCCGCCACGCACGCCAATGGCGGCGCCGAGGTAGTTGTCGGTGTAGCCGAGGAGCGCGTCGATTCGGATCGGCTCCTTCACCGCCGCGCCGCTTCCCGCCGCAGGGGCGGGGGCGTCGGTGCCCGGAGTCGCGTGTTGGCTCGCGCCAGCGCCCGCGCCCGGCTGCGGCGTTCCGCCGGTCGAGGTCGGCGTCGCGTTCGGGCTGGCGTTGCCTGCGCCGCCATTGCTGGCCCCGCCGCCCCCGCCGCTTACGGTGCCGCCGCCTGTCCCGCCCCCGCCGCTCGACGTCGGCGCCGGGGTCGGGCTCGTGCCGCTGCCGCCGCCGGCTGCACGGGCCTGGGCGAGACCCTTCTCGGCCTCCGCGCGCTTGGCCGGCGGCGCGTCCTTCGCGTCACGAAGGTAGTTGCTGAACGCCTCTTCGGCCTCTTGCGGGTGGCCGCTCTTGAGGCTGCTCCAGCCCAGGTTCAAGAGGACATCGGGGTGCTGCTTGAGCGCGTACGCCTGCTTGAACTTCGCGCGGGCCGCCTCGTAGCGCCCCTCGTCGTAGAGCGTGACCCCTTCGCGGAAGCGCGCGCGCGCTTCGACGACGGACGCCTCGTCCCCCTGTGCGTGGGCGTCGGATGGGGCGAGCGCGACCGGCGCGAGCACCGCCAGGGTGAACACGAGAGCGAGGGCGCCGCGCGCGGGGACGGCGAGGGGGGCGAGGGTGCTCAGGGGGCCTTTCATGCGATCGGACGGGGCGAACATGGCCATACTCCATCCGGAGCCCCGTGGGACGGGACTGTCGCAAAAGATCGCGTGCGCGTCCACTCCGGCCCGGAGAATCAGGCCGAGGTCGCCTCGGCGGCGATGACGGCGAGGAGCCCTTCGCCGTACTGCTCGATCCGGCTCGGCCCCAGGCCGAAGATCGCCCCCAGCTCGCCCGACGAGCGGGGTCGCGCCATCGCGAGCTCGACGAGCGTGCGATCGTGGGCCACCACGTACGGCGGCACGCCGCGCCCACGCGCGATCTCGGCGCGATGCGCGCGCAGCTTCTCGAAGAGAGGGCGGTGCTCCTCGCGGATGTCCGGCGCCGCGCGCTTGGGGCGACTGCCCGACGAGGGGCCGGCGCTGCGGCGCTGCGGCTCGAGCGGAAGCACGACGCGCGCCGCGGCGCGGCCCATCATGACCTCACCCCCCGCGCGCGTGACGTAGGGGACGGGGTGCTCGGTCGGCGTCAGATCGATCCAGCCCGCCGCGAGCAGCGCGCGGAGCAGGGCCATGATCCACTCGTGCGAGCGCTCGCGCATCAGCCCGAAGGTCGTCAATCGCGTGAAGCCGAACTTCTTCGTCCGCTCCGTCTCGGCGCCGCGGAGCATTTCGGCGATCGCGATGAGGCCGGCGCGGCGGCTCGCCCGCGCGACGCCGGCGAGGGCCATGCGGACGATCTCGGTCGCTTTCGCGCGCTCCTCGGCTCCGTCGGCGGCGTCGGCTCCGTCGTCGAGCGACACGCATACGTCGCAGTGGCCGCAGCCGCCGAGGGTCTCCTGCTCGTCGCCGAAGTAGCGCAGCACGAAGTCGTGACGACAGCTTCGCGCGTCGAGGTACCGCAAGAGCTCGCGAAAGAGGCCCCACGCCCGCGCCGTCGCGACCGGATCGGCCGGACCATCCATCGACGACTCGGACAGGCGGCGGCGCAGCGCGATGTCGACCCCCGAGCAGAGGAGGAGCCCGTGCGCCTCTTGCCCGTCGCGTCCCGCGCGCCCCACCTCCTGGTAGTACGACTCGATCGACGCCGGGGGCTGAACGTGGACGACGGCGCGGATGTCCGGTCGGTCGATGCCCATGCCGAACGCGTTCGTCGCCACGACGACGTCGAGCTCGCCGTTCGCGAAACGGCTGGCGACGCGCGTGCGGTCCTCGGGGCTCGCGCCGGCGTGGTAGTGGGCGGCCTTGTAGCCGCGATCGCGGAGGATCGACGCGTTCTCCTCCGCGTTCTTGCGCGTCGCTGCGTACACGATCGCGCCACCCCGCTCCCCCTTGCCGATCGCGCTCTGCAATGCGGAGAGCACGGCGGTGCGTGCCTCGCGCGGGCCGTCCACGAAGCGCGCGGCCAGGTGAAGGTTGGGGCGGGCGAAGCCGCGGAGCACCTCCTTGTGGGCGACCCGGTCGAAGCCGAGCTGGGTGAGGATCTCGCGCCGCACCTCCGGCGTCGCCGTGGCGGTGCACGCGAGGACGCGCGGAGGGCGCAGGCGCGCGAGGAGCGCGCCGATGCGCAGGTAGTCGGGCCGGAAATCGTGCCCCCACTGCGCGATACAGTGCGCCTCGTCGATGGCGACGAGCGGGATCTCGCACGAGGCGATGAACTCGACGAACGCGTCGGAGGCCAGGCGCTCGGGCGCGATGTACACGAGCTTGTACTCGCCGCGGCGCATCTTCTGCTCGCGCTTCTTGCGCGTGTCGAGATCGAGCGTCGACGCCAGGAACGTGGCCGGCACGCCGCGGGCGTCAAGGCTGCGGACCTGGTCCTCCATCAGCGCGATGAGGGGCGAGACCACGAGCGTCGTCCCCTGCAAGACGGCGGCGGGGAGCTGGTAGGTGAGCGATTTTCCGCCGCCGGTGGGGGCCACGACGAGGACGCGGCCAGGGCCGTCGAGCAGCGCGTCGATCGCGTCCCGCTGCCACGGACGGAACGACGGGAGCCCGAATCGCTCGCGAAGGACGACGTCGAGGTCCAGAGGTGCGGGCTCGAGGTTCAACGCAGGCATGCTCATGGCGACCGTGGCATGGCAATCCACGTGCCCGGCAGCGCACCCAGGGATATAGCGCGTTTCGCGTCGGCGCGGGGTGTCCCCCTGGCCCGATCGACCGTCCCCGGACACCGCGGTCCTCGCTAGGACGAGAACGCCTTCGCTCAGAGCGCGCCGATCGCCGAGAGCGACCGGGGCGCAGGGCCATCGGTGCTCACGCGCGTCCACGACACGCCGTTCCAGACCCACGTGTCGCCGAAGTACCCGGCGTCGCCGGTCCCGCCGAACAAGAGGAGGCCCTGGCTCCAGCGCGCCGTCGCCGCGCCCGCGCGCGCGAGGGGGCCCGCGACCGTCAGCTCGGTCCAGCGGCTCCCGTTCCACGTCCACGTGTCGTCGTAGTAGCTGGTCCCGTCGAAGCCGCCGAAGAGGACGACGACGCCGCCGGCGGCTGCAATGGCCGGATCGCGCCGAGGCCCCGGCCCGGTCGTGGCCGCTTCGGTCCACCGCGTCCCGTCCCACGTCCACGTGTCGCGGTAGAACGTCGACGCGTGGCTGCCGCCGAACAGCACGACGCTCGCGCCGAACGTGGTGGCGACGGCGTCCTCGCGTGGGCTCGGTCCAGCCGAGGTCGCGGTGGTCCAGGTGGCCCCGTTCCAGACCCACGTGTCGCCGAGATCGCCGGAGGCGTCGGCCCCGCCGAAGAGGACGAGCGTAGCTCCCGATTGCGCCATCGCGGCGTAGGCGCGAGGGCTCGGTCCAGCGTCGCTGACCTTGGTCCAGCGGGCGCCGTCGAGCTCCCAGGTATCGCCGAGCTTCTCGTTGGCGTAGTCGCTTCCGCCGAACAGGACGAGCTTCCCGCCCAGGCGCGCCATCGCGGCGCCGTAGCGCTTGCCGGGGCCCGGGATGCTCCTCTGCGACCAGCGCGCGCCGTCGAAGGCCCAGGTGTCGTCGAAGATCGTCGTCACTCCGTTGCCGCCGAACAAGAAGAGCCCTCCGGCGGCGGGGCCCCCGGCGCCGTCTGCGCAGGGACTGCAGCCGCCACCCCCATCGGCGTTGCCGTTGCTGCCGCCTCCGGCTCCGCCGCCTCCGGCTCCACCGCCTCCGGCTCCACCTCCTCCAGCACCGCCGTCTCCGTGGAGCGCTGCGCCGCCGTCGCCGTCGCTGCCCGCCTGCTGCCCCGGACCTCCAAAGGCCCCGGTGTCGGATGCCGCCGGGCGGTCGAAGTCGGCGCCGAGGATGGACGCGCACCCCGAGAGCAGCAGCGCGGCCACGCCGACCCGCAACGCTTTGAGAACCATCGTCGTCCGCATCTCCCGCGTGGTTTACGACGTAAATCAAACGCCGCAAGGGGATACGGATGACGCGGCACATTGCCTCCCAATGGCGTGCGCCTTGCCATACGCATGGCGGAAACTATCTGCGTACGTCGTAAGGTGGCGTCATCGCCTGCGAGGGCGGCGAGGGCCTCGCTCAGAGATCGCCGATCCCCGGGAACCCATACGTCGCGCTGCACCCGGTCGGCAGGGTCAAAGGCGCGGTCTGGAGCTGCGCCGCCGCCGCGTTCGGGTTGCTGATGACGGTGAACGCCGTCTGCCCGTAGCTCGTGAGGTAGAGCTTGTCGTCGATCGCGAGCCGTAGCGCTCCACCCGACGCGCCGAGCGGCGTGACGGCGGCGCCCGCGTCGCCGCCGAGGGCCGCCAGATCGACCTGCCAGTAGCTGCCCGACCACTCCGACGCATACAGCTTCGTCCCGTCGGGCGAGAACGCCGCGCTGTACAGGGTCGTGTTCGGCGGGAGCGCGATCTTCTTGAGGTTCGAGACGGCACCGGCCGCGTTGTCGAACGTCCCTGTCACGAGCCCCACGCCCTCGAGCGTGACGGCGAAGGTGTGCCGGTCACGCGCGAACGTGATGAAGGCCCGCTGCAGCGCGGTGGCGCCGGGGACGACGCCGCCCCACGGCGTGATCGCCGGGGCGCCGAACCCGGCGGCCGTGAGCGGCAGGATGGCTACGCCGGTCGGCGCGATGCCCATGACCCATCGATCGACGTTGTTCGCGTGGCGCACCGTGGCGAGCGCTTCGGTGAAGCTCTCGGTGCCCGCGATGAGCGTCGGCGCGCCGGCGGGCGTCAGCTGACCACACGGCAGCGTCGTCACGAAGAGGCCGGCGGGCGGGGTGCCGCCGGCGGCCCCAGCGTTGGCGAGAATGTAGAAGTCCGACGTGCTGCCGGGCTTTCCGATGAAGGCGACCGGCTGCGCCGCCGACGCGTTGCCGCCGAGCGGGACCGTGTTCGTCTTGGTGCCGGTGCCGTCGTACAGGTTGATCCCGTCGGATGCCGCGAAGAGCGCGCCGGTCAGCGCGTTGGCCGCGGCGATCGTCCCCTCGAAGCCGGTGAAGATGACGTTGCTCGCGGAGACCGTGAGCTGGTTCTGCGCGTTCCAGTCGGCGCGGCAGCCGTGCCCGAAGAGCCACGTCGCGTCGTAGCGCGTGGAGACCTCCTGCGGGATGCAGCCGACGATCACGCCGGAGTCGCCCGCGGAGTCCGTGCCTGCATCGGCCGCGTCGGCGGCGGCGTCCGTGGGAGGAAGGCTCGAATCCTGAGGAGGCGGCGTCGTGTCCGCGACGTTGGCGTCGACCTCGCCTCGGGTGCTCGTATCGGGGCTGACCGACGCGTCGAAGCTGCGCGCGTCCGGAGTCCCTGCGTCGGGACCCGCGTTCGTCTCCGAGCTCGCGGTGCATCCGCTCACCCATGCCGTCGAAACCAATCCCGTCGCCAGGAGCACACCGTACAGAGCCGCGTTCTTCATGTTGCCAGGAGAGATTGCAAAGCGTCTGCCGTGACGACTACGCGCGCAAGTGCGCGGAGGGTCGTCGCAGATCGTGCAGGGCGTGCGCAGGCCTCGGGCGTGCGGGCTGCGCATCGGACCTTCGCGTGCACGGCGTGCACGATCCGATCAGTCGACCGTGCGTCGGTCGCGCTTCTTGTCGCCCTGGTGGTGCTTCGCCTCGAGGCGCCGCCGCTGGGCACCCTTCGACGGGCGCGTCTTCTTGCGCCTCTTGGGCACCACGAGGGCGCGCGCGATCATCTCGCGCAGCTTGCTCCGCGCGTCCTCGAGGTTGCGCGGTTGCTCGCGCGTCGCCTGGCTCGTGACGGTGAGCTGCCCGCGGCCGTCGATGTACGACGGGTACGCCGCGGCGAGGCGCGCCTTGGTCGCGTCGTCGAGCGCCGTGGTCCCCGCGAGATCGAACGTGAGCGCCACCTTCGTGGAGACCTTGTTCACGTTCTGCCCGCCGGGCCCCGATGCGCGGACGGCCACCCACGCGAGATCGCGCGGGGGGACGGTGACGTTGGGGGTGACGACGAGCGGCGCGAGCATGGCGCCGGCAGTCTACGCGAGGTTGGCCCGGGGCACGGCGCCGTCGCGTACGCGCTCCGACGCAACCAGGCGAAGAGGAACTTCGCCCGCCCACACGTCGAGCGCCATGTCCTCCGCATCGTCGATCGGAGGGCCGCGCCGCGACTTGGCCGACGCCTCCTCGATCGGCACGGCGAGCACGCGGGTCAGCGCGAGCTCCCGGGCGTTGGGGGCCCGGGCGACCTTCGAGCGGTCGGGATCCATCCGGTCGACGAGGACCTCGAGCGCGCGCGCTTTCTCGTCGGCGTCGATCACCTCGCGCGCGGTGCCGAAGGCGGCGACGCTGCGGTAGTTCATCGAATGATGGAACGCGCTACGCGCGAGGACGAGCCCGTCGAGGTGGGTCACCGTCACGCACACCGGAGCACCTTTGCGGAGCACCTTGAGCATCCGACTGGCGGCTCCCCCGTGGAGGTACAACGTCTCCCCGATCCGGGCGAACGCCATGGGCAGCACGAAGACCTGTCCTTCCACACTGAACCCGACGTGGCAGAGGAGCGCATCGTCGAGGATCGCGAAGATCGTGGCCCAATCGTAGGCGGCGCGGTCGTCGCGACGGACGAGCGCGCGTTCGGCGTGGGGAGCATCCATGCCCTCACCCTACGCGGGACTGGTCCGTCAAAAAGACCCAGTTCGAACAATTTCAACGGACCAGTGGTCGGGCATCTGACCGCCCCGCGCCGTTTCCGGCGTGCAGGCGCTGCGCGGCCGCGAGACCAGGCGAGACCAGGCGAGCCGAGACGACATGAAGAGAGAGAACTGAAAGAAGAGACTGGCGGCTGGGGGAGGACGCGCTAATGCTTCCCTCTTAACTGTTGCTCCTTCCGGTCCGTACGTACGGAAAGACGTCGAAAAGTTCACCAACAAGGCCTTGTTAAGGCTAAGTGTACGGATTGCACCCCATGCGAAACGAAGCCGCAGCACGACGCTCCAACCAGGTTGGAACCACGGTCTCCCCGCCGGCCTCGGGCCGCAGGATGAAGGCCGCCCGACCGCAGGGCAGCCAGGCCGAGCTGGCCCTCTCCTTGACCGACGCGCTCGAGCACATCCTCGAGGACGAGCAGCGCACGGCCTGATTCGTAAGGCCGATTTGGCTGCCGGTGACCGCGTGACCGCGTGAGCGGGTGGTAGAGTCCCGCGCGTGGCGCTGACGATCCGCGAGGCCGATCCGAAGAAAGAATCCGAGGCCCTCGGCGAAGGGCAGTTCCGGGCGTTCCGGTCCGGCGATCCCAAGGTGATCGCGGCCTACTACGCGCGGGGCGAGCACATCGTCGCCGGCGAGACCTTGGTCGCCGAGGAGCGCGGCGTCCTCGCTGCCCAGGCGACCGCTGCGAAGATGACGATGACCCTCGCGGGCGCCGATGTCTCGTGCCCGGGGGTCACCCTCGTGGGCACGGCGCCCGAGCATCGTCGCAAGGGCGCCGTCGATCGGCTGATGCGCGCGCTGCTCCTGCGGATGCGAAAGCGGCGCGAGCCCGTGAGCGCCCTGTATCCGTTCTACGCGCCGTTCTACGAGAAGCTCGGCTACGCGCGCGTCGACTGGCCGGAGCTCTTCGTCGTGCCGCCTTCGCAGTTTCGTGCGAGCGACGCGCGACGCCACGTGCGGCGAATCGATCCCGCGAAGGACATCCCCGCCCTGTCCGCTTGCTACGACCGCTGGCGCGCGGGTCGCACGGGGCCGCTCCTGCGAAGTGAGTACTGGTGGCAGGCGCGCGTCCTCGGCAAGATTCAGGACGGCGTCGTCTTCGCGCCCCCCACCCGGGCCGGGGCGCGCGGGGCCAAGGGCGCGATCGAGGGCTACCTCCTCTACGAGGCGTCCGGTGCGCCGGGCCAGATCGCGGGGGATCTGATCATCAAGGAGCTCGTCGCGTCCACGGTGGAGGGACGCCGCGCGCTCTTCGGCTTCCTGAGCGCGCTCGGGGAGCAGTACCGGCGGATCCATGTCGTGTTTCCACGTGGAGACGGCCCGGCTGCCCTCACCGGCGTCGGCCCCGCGACCGACGCGGGGGCGACCGCGCGTCATCAGGTCGTGGGCTCCGTGCTGGCGGGGGCGATGCTCCGGATCGTGGATCTGCGCAGTGCGCTCGCCATCCATCCAGGCCCGGAGCGGAGCGGAGCGCGCGCGGTGGTCGGCGTGGAGCTGACGGATCCGGTCTTCAAGGACCAGGCGACGTCGTGGGACATCACGGTCGACGCGCGCGGCGCCGCGGCAGCCCGCGGGCGCAAGGCCAAGGCGCGCGTCTCCGCATCCATCGCCGCGTTCTCGCAGATCTACCTCGGCGCCGTCCCGGCGCGCACGCTCCACGACGCCGGCGTGATTGACGGGCACCCCGAGGCCGCGGCCCTCCTCGACGCGGCGTTCGCGGGGCCCGTGCCCTTCTGGTCCGAGCTGAACGGCTTCTGAGCATGAACCTCGCCGCCGTCGTCCTGCGCCTCACGTCCGCCGGTCTCTTCGTCGGCGCGTGCGCGCCCCCGGCCACGCCCATCACAGCCACCGGCCCAAGCGCGCGGATCACGCGGGGCGCGCCTTCCCCCGTCGCGCCTGCCTCCGTCGCGGCTGCGCTGCCGAGCGATCCGATCGACGTCGCCGTCACCGTCGACGATCTCCCGCGCCACGGGCCCGACATGCCTGGCGTCACGCGCCTGTCGATCCACGAGCGCATGCTCACGACCTTCGCCAAGCACAAGATGCCGCCCGTCTACGGGTTCATCAACGCCCAGAAGCTCGAGGAGCACCCCGAGGATCGCGCCGCGCTCGTCGCGTGGACGAAGGCAGGCTCCCCGCTCGGCAACCACACCTATTCGCACCCCGACCTCGGCCACATGGCCCTCTCCGACTACCTGGCCGACGTGGACAGGAACGAGGCCGCGCTGAAGGAGCTCATGGGCGACGGCAAGGAAGCCACGCGCGCGTGGAAGGTTTTCCGCTACCCGTACCTGCGCGAGGGCGTCGACGTCGCCCAGCGCGCGGTGATCCGCGCCGAGCTGACCAAGCGCGGCTACCGCATCGCGCAGGTCACGATCGATTTCTTCGATTGGGCCTACAACGCGCCGTACGCGCGGTGCGTGGCGAAGGGCGACGACAAGGCCATCCTGGCCCTCAAGGAGAGCTACATCGATCAGGCCGCCTGGGCGCTGAGGTGGGCAGACGCGGCGGCGCGCGAGCTCGTGGGGCGGCCGGTAAAGCAGATCCTGCTCCTGCACGTCGGCGCGTTCGGCGCGCTGATGCTGGACGAGATGCTCACCACCTACGAGAAGAACGGCGCGCGGTTCGTGTCGCTCGCCGACGCGCTCGCCGACGCGCTGTACACCGAGGAGCCGAAATCGCCGAAGGCTCACTACGGCAACTTCTTGAACCAGATCCGGAAGGCGAGGGGGACGCGTTCGCCCGTGTTCCCGCCTCCGCCAGACACGCTCCTGGATCTCGCCTGCCGCTGAAGCCCTACCTACGTCGACTCTTGGCAACCGTCTTTGGGACGGAACGCTCATGCCGACTCCCGAGTCGTCACCGGCAGAGCTTGCGCACGCTCGGCGAGTCTGCGGGGACCTTCGCGGACGACGTCCAGCCGATCGTCCAGTAGACCGCCGTATCGCTCGAAGCGACGGCGCCGTAGACGACGCCCGGAGTCGACGCGAGCTGCTTCGCGCCGGAGCCGTCCAACGCCACGCCAAGGAGCACCCCGCCGGCCGTGTTCGACAGCGCGGTGAGGTACGCGCCCTTCGCGTCGACGGCCACCTCGATGGGCAAGACGCTCGTGGTGCGCGCGACGGTCACGGCGTCGCCCCCCGCCTTGGGAACGGCGCGGAGGCCGCCATCGAGCGAAGAGTGGCGTCGACTTGCTCGATGAAGTACACGCGGGCGCCATCGACCGCGAGCCCGGCGGGCTCCTTCGGCCCTCGCGCGAGGGGCGACGGAGCGCCGCCCCTCTTCGGGATCTTCAAGAGAGGGCCCATCGAGGCGCCTCCGTCGCCCAGGACAAGAGTAGCCGTGACGTAGCGTCCAGGGTTCCCCAGAAGACCGTATCGCCGTCGACCGACAGCGCGGTGGCTCCTTGGGGATCCCGCGCGATTCCAAAGCGCGAGAAGCTTCGCACAGCGTTCATCGAGCGCCAGCGACAAAGCTCACGGCGCGCCGTGATAAGACGCCGAGACCATGAGCCACGAAGCGCGATTCGCCGATCTGAAGCTGACCCTCCCTCCCGCGCCGAATCCCATGGCGACCTACGCCACCGCCGTCCGCCACAAGGAGCTCCTCTATACCTCCGGCCACGGCCCGCTGCGGCCGGACGGCTCCTACGTGATGGGCAAGCTCGGCGCAGATCTCGCCGTCGCCGCGGGGAAGGAGGCCGCGCACCTCACCGGTCTCGCGATCCTCGCGACCTTGCGGAGTCAGCTCGGCTCGCTCGATCGTGTCGTTCGCATCGTCAAGGTGCTGGGGATGGTCAACTCGACGCCGGACTTCGCGGATCACCCGCAGGTCATCAACGGCTTCTCCGACTTGATGGTGCGGGTGTTCGGCGACGCCGCGCTGGCAGCGCGCAGCGCGGTCGGGACGGCCTCGCTACCGGCGGGGATCGCCGTCGAGATCGAGGCGATCTTCGAGATCGCTCCCTGACCGATTCCGATCCGCCCGTCTCGACTGGTTTACATCAGGACCCCGAGCGCACGGAGCCATCGGGTCCATCGGCTCGCGTGCGGCCTCTTCCGGTGCTCGGGCCTGAGCAGGACGACCGTGTCGTCGCGCGGTCCTGCGCCCGCCCGCGCCGCGCGGAGCTCGCGCACCAACGTGTGGCTGAGGACCACCTTCGCCTCTCGCCGCCGGGCAGCCCGCATCGCCTGCACCACGTCGTCGCCGCTCTGGTTGTTGAAGAAGATGAGTGGCATCCGAAGGTCCGGCTTGCACGTGACGCGCCGCCTGCGCATTTCGCGGGCTTGGACGCGAAACGGCGTGAACGGCTGGAGCCAGTTGCTGCTGTCTCCCGCCATCGGGCTGGGTCGGCGATGAACCAGGAGCCTATGTCGCAGGAGAGCCCTGGATCCGCCGTGCGGGTCCAGGGCCGCGCCGTCAGCGGCGCCAACCTGCGAGGAACCGCTCGAAGTCCTCGCACGCGACGGGGTAGAGCGCGCGCCACTCGCTCTCCAGCGCGTCCGCGTCGATCGTGGCGGGGAGCGCCGCTCGCAACCTCTCGAAGTAGAGAGCGATGCTCGATTCGACCCCGGCGCGCGGCCGCTCACCGTGGAGTAGGTACGCGATGTCTCGGATCCCGGCACCGCCCCCCACATACTGAAAATCCACCGCGGCGACGCGGAGACCGTCTTCGGTGAAGCAGAAGTTGTCTGGCTTGGCGTCGCCGTGGACGAGCGTCTGGAAGCGCGCGGTGCGCAGGCGACGATCGAGCTCCGGCGCCGCGTCGCGCAGCTTGCCCTCGCGGATGGCGGAGAGCTCCTCTCGCCGGGTGCCAAGGTGCCAGTACGTGCCGACCTCCCACAGTCCCTCCGGCGCGACCGCGAGAAAACGCGCGTGGAGCGCCGCGAGCCAGGCGAGGCACGCCGCGAGCTGGGGTCCGCGCGGGGAGCGGTGACGCGCGGGGAAGCCCGCGGCGTCGAGGTCCTCCAGGAGAAGGACCCACTCCGAGCCTTGGCTCCGCGCACCCAGGAGCGCGGCCACGCGGCAGCCTTCGTCGCAGCGCGGCGCGTACGTACGGTAGAACGCGGTCTCGACGTCGTACGACCGGCACTTGCGCGCGTGCGAGACGGCGTCGACCCGGCCTGGGCGATCACCGGAAGAAGGTGGCTTGACCCACTTCAGGATCACCGTTCTCGCGGCCGCGCCGGCGCCCGAGAGGTGTACGCGCGTCAGCTCACCGTAGCCGCTCCATAGCATCTGGATGCGCTCGCTCCGCTGCACGTGCGCGGCGCCCGTGGCCGCCAGGATCCACGCGCGAAGCTCGTCGTTCACGCCGGTATCCTCTCAAAGGCAGACGGGGCCGGCCCCGCACGGCGCGTTGCAGCAGTCGCTGGTGCCCGTTCGGCAGGCCTGGCCAGTCGTCGCGCAGCAGGTCCCCGGTGTCGGTGCCTCGGGCGCCGGGCGGAACGTGGTTCCCCCCTGGCAGGTTCCGCAGCACATGTTGCTGCCCGAGCCCGCCATGCAAGATGTCCCCGGAGGCTGCCTTCCCGGACCCAGGCAATTCCCGACCTGGCCACTGTCGGTGGACGCGTCGCTGCCCCCGCTGCCGCACGACGCGCCGTTGCAAGCGTACGAGGTGCTGCAGGGGCAGCCCGTCAGCGGAGGGTTGCCGTCGCAGTTCTGGTAGCCCACCTGGCAGCTCACGACGCATTGCGAGCTGGCGCCGTTCACGTTGCATCCGTAGATCGTGTTCACGGGCGGCGGGCCGCACACCTTGCCGCAGGTTCCGCAGTTGTTTTCGTTGATCGTCGTCTCACAGCCGTCGGGCGCCGCGTTGCAGTTCAGGTGGGTCGAGTCGCAGACGTAGCCGCACACACCGCCCGTGCACGACGCGCTGACGATACCGGGGCCGCCGAAGCAGCTGATCCCGCACCCGCCACAGTTGGTCGCGTCATCGTTGGTGTTGGTGCACGTCCCCCCGTCGCAGAGTGTCTTCGGCGTCGTGCACGTGAGCGCGGACACGCAGGTGAGCGTCTTGCTGTCGCAAACGAAGCCGACGTTGCAGGGCTTGTTGCACGTACCGCACTGGCTCCCGGTGTTGAGCAGCGTCTCGCAGCCGTCGGCCGCGTTGCCGTTGCAGTCTCCGTAGCTGGGCGCGCACGCCCCGAGCGCACACTTGCCGGCGGCGCAGGATGCCTGGGCGTTCGGGAAGGTGCAGGCCTTGCACGCTGGATCCGCGCACCCGAACTCGGGGCGATCCTGGCCGACGCAGGTCTGCCCGCACAGGCGACCGGGCGCTGCGCACCCGGCACCGAAGGCATCGGGGGCGCCGCCGCCCGCGTCGCTTGGCGCGACGGCGCCGTCGAGGCGCCCGGTGGCATCGAGCTGCGGGACGGAGCCGTCCGCGCCTTCGAGCGCGCTGCCCGAGTCGAGCCCCAGCACCGCGGCGCACGCGACCAGCGAAGCCCCCGCGGCAGTGGCCGAGACGACGAGCCAGAGGGCGGGGTTCTGCGGCATCCCCTCGAGTCTTCACCACGCCGCGTCCGCCGACAAGGCTCTCCGTCGCTCTCTAACTGCTCGCCGACGTGTAGCGGCGGAGGGAACGAACCCACATGGCGCGCGCGAGGAAGGCGAGGAGCGCGGCCTCGGCGACCGCGATCGCGGCGGTTTCGGGCGTGAGCGCGCCGAGGAGCGCTTGCGCCGGCACCGTCGTCATGAGGCCCAGCGGCACCAGGAAGGTGAGC
>JANYHK010000086.1 GCA_025359105.1 Myxococcales bacterium
GTTCAAGGGGCTGCTGTCGAAGACGCGCGACGTGAACGTGCTCTCGGCCGCACGCTTCTTCCTGTTTGGCGCGCGTGACATCTGGTTCGTCGTCGGCGTGCCCGTCTTCTTGTCGTCCACACTCGGCTGGGGCTTCACCGAGGTCGGCTCGTTCCTCGCGCTATGGGTGGTCGGGTACGGCGTCATCCAGTCCGTCGCGCCGGCCCTCATCGGCCGGTGGACCGGCGGACGCGCACCGCAGGGTCGGGCCGCACAGGTGCTCGCGTTCGTGCTGGCAGCGGTCACGGCGATGATTGCGGTCGGGCTCCGCTTCGGCGACTCGCCGGCCGTCGTGATCCTCGGCGGCCTCGGGGTCTTCGGGATCGTCTTCGCGATCAACTCGTCGGTGCACTCGTACCTCATCCTCGCATACTCGGACGGGGACAAGGTGGCGATGAACGTCGGCTTCTATTACATGGCCAACGCGGGAGGGCGTCTCGTCGGGACGCTCCTCTCCGGGCTCGTATTTCAGGCAAGCGGGCTCGGGGGTTGCCTCTGGACCTCGGCCGGCTTTGCCATCGCCGCGGGGGCTCTCTCTCTCATGCTTCCCCGCAAGGAAACAGCCCTACGCATGGCAGAGATGAAGGCCGACACCGCGAATTGAAGGGCTCCGGGCCCGCGCGTTTTTTTCATCGCTTCGTCCAGATGGGAACCATCTGCTTTGCTGGAAGCCGATGAGGTATGCAATAATTGCGGCCTATGCGGCGCGTTCTCGTGGTCGACGACGAAGAGAACATCCGGCTCGTGCTCCGCACGCTGCTGCGCAAGCACGGCTACGACGTCGAGGTCGCCGACAGCGGCGAGTCCGCGCTGGCCCTCGTCGACAGCTTCGGGCCCGACGTCATCCTGACCGACGTGCGCATGCCCAAGATGGGCGGGATGGATCTGCTCGCCACGCTCAAGGCAAAGCAGTACCCGGCGACGGTCATCGTCATGAGCGCGTACGGGAACATGGATCTCGCGCTCGAGGCGATGAAGGCCGGCGCGTACGACTACGTCGGCAAGCCGTTCAAACCGGACGAGGTCGTCCTTGCGCTGAAGAAGGCAGAGGAGCGCGAGACGCTCCGCCGTGAGAACCGCGCCCTCAAGGAGCAGATCCAGAAGGAGACGCAGTTCGAGTCCATCCTGGCGAAAAGCCCGCAGATGGTCGAAATTTTCAGGACGATCACGAAGATCTCCGACTTCAAGACCACGGTGCTCGTCAGTGGAGAGAGCGGCGTAGGCAAGGAGCTCGTCGCCCGGGCGATTCACTCACGCGGCGCGCGCAAGGGGCAGCCCTTCGTCGCGATCAACTGCGGCGCGATCCCCGAGAACCTGCTCGAGAGCGAGCTCTTCGGCCACAAGAAGGGCTCCTTCACCGACGCGACCGCCGATCGCCGCGGCCTCTTCGAGGAGGCGAGCGGCGGCACACTCTTCCTGGACGAGATCGGCGAGCTTCCGCTGAACCTGCAGGTGAAGCTCCTGCGCGTCCTGCAGGAGGAGCACATCCGGCGCATCGGCGACTCGCGCGACGTAAAGGTCGACGTCCGCATCATCGCAGCGACCCACCGCGACCTCGCCGCCGAGGCGAAGGCCGGGCGCTTCCGCGAGGACCTCTTCTACCGCATCAACGTGCTGCCGATCCTGATCCCGCCGCTGCGGGCGCGCAAGGAGGACGTGCACCTCCTCATCGATCACTTCCTCACGCGCAACAACGTCCGGCTCGGAACGCAGATCCGCGGTCTGTCGAGCGAAGCGAGGAAGCTGCTGATGGAGTACGCGTGGCCCGGCAACGTGCGCGAGCTCGAGAACACCATCGAGCGCGCGATGGTCCTCGCCGACAGCGACATCCTGGAGTCGAGCGATCTGCCGGAGCGCATCCGCGAGGCGCTCGATCCGGTGCAGGTTCAGCTCGCGACGGGGGAGCTCTCGATCAAGAAGACGTCGGCGGCGGTCGAGGAGATCCTTATCCGCCGCGCGCTCACCAAGACCAAGGGCAACCGCACCCGGGCCGCCGAGATCCTGGAAATCAGCCACCGGGCCCTGCTCTACAAGATCAAGGACTACAAGATCGTCGACCTGTGAGTCTGACGACCGGGGTTTTTCGTGGTAAATCGGCCTGATGGGGACACGGCTCAGGTTCGGGGGGATTCTGCTTTTGGCCTACGTCGCGGCGTGCGGACCGAAGAAGCCCGTCGACGACGCGGCGAGCACCAAGACGGACGCGCCGAAGGACGACGGGACGGGCGGCGTGAAGTGGGAGGGCGCGTCGGACGACGACAAGCAGGCGCGCGCGCCTGGACCGCCCGCCGGCACGCCGCCGCCCGCCGCGACGGTCGGCCAGAACCGGACCGACTCCTACGACAAGGAGCACACCGAGATCACGCTGCGGCGCGCGTCCCGGCAGGTGAAGGAGCACTGCGGCGAGGCCAAAGACGAGAACGGCAAGGCGTCGGGGCCGTGGGGAAAGACGACCGTGAGCGTCAACCTAGGGCACAACGGCCGCTCGAAGGGCGCCACCATCCAGGCCCCGTACGACACCAAGCCGACGGGGCGCTGCGCCGTGCAGGCGTTCAGCTCGCTCACGTTCCCGCCGTGGTCGGGCGCGGACACGACGATCGAGTGGGAAATCGAGCTCGTGCAGCCGGGCAAGTAGCATGGCGTACGACTTCGATCTGGTGGTCGTCGGCGCCGGGCCCGCCGGCGAGAAGGGGGCCGTGCAAGCGGCCTACTTCGGCAAGAAGGTGGCGATCGTCGAGCGCGCCGAGCAGCCCGGCGGGGCGGCCGTGCACACCGGTACCCTGCCGAGCAAGACCCTGCGCGAGACCGCGCTCTTCCTCTCCGGCTACCGCAACCGCGAGCTCTACGGGCTGACGCTCGATCTGAACACCGAGCTCGCCGTCCCCAAGCTCCTCTCGCGCAAGGACGCCGTCCGCGACCTCGAGGTCGCGCGCATGAAGTGGAACCTCGAGCGCCACAACGTCGAGCAGCTCCGCGGCGTCGCTCGCTTCGTCGACGCGCACACCGTGGAGCTCTCGGGCAGCGGCGGCGCGCCGCGCAAGATCACCGGCGAAGTGTTCCTGGTCGCCACCGGCTCGGTGCCATTCCAGCCCGCCAACATCCCCTTCGACGACGAGGACATCGACGACTCCGACACGATCCTGCTGCTCGATCGGCTTCCCAAGACGATGGTCATCATCGGCGGCGGCGTCATCGGCTGCGAGTACGCGTCGATGTTCGCTGCGATGCACGTGAAGGTGACGCTCCTCGAGGGGCGAACGCGCCTCCTCTCCTTCCTCGACCTGGAGATGGGCGAACGCCTGCGCAGCGCGCTCTCCACCCTCGGCGTCGACATCCGGCTCGGCGAGCAGATCAAGTCCGTCGCGCGCGTGGCCGAGCGCGGGATCGTGTGCACGCTCGCCAGCGGCGGCGAGCTCGCGTGCGAGAAGCTCCTCTGCGCGTCGGGCCGGAGCGGCCGCACCGAAGAGCTGAACCTCGGCGCGATAGGCGTCGTGACCGACAAGCGCGGCTACGTCGCGGTCGACGCCGACTACCGCACCGCGGCGCCCAACGTCTACGCCGCGGGCGACGTCATCGGCTTCCCGGCGCTCGCGTCGACGTCGATGGAACAAGCGCGCGTCGCGGTGTGCCACGCGTTCGGGTTCACCTACAAGCGCGTGGTCAGCCACCTCATCCCCTACGGCGTCTACACCATCCCCGAGGTGAGCTGCGTCGGCCTCTCCGAGGAGGAGGCCCGCGAGAAGAAGGTCGACTACGTCGTCGGCCGGGCGTTTTACCGGGACAACGCGCGCGGCAAGATCGTCGGCGACAAGGACGGCGCCATCAAGCTCCTCTTCGAGCGCGCCACCCGCAAGCTCATCGGCTGCCACTGCATCGGCGACCGCGCGTCGGAGCTCGTCCACATCGGCCAGAGCGTCATCGCGCTCGACGGCACGGTGGAGACGTTCATCGAGATGGTCTTCAACTACCCGACCCTCTCGGAGTGCTTCAAATACGCGGCGTACGACGCGCTCGCGCACTTCGACAAGCCGGCCTCGATGTCGCCGCCCACGCAGGCGTGAGTGGAGCGTACGTCTACGAAATCCCCTCATCGAGCCGGCGCATGCCCTCGAGCAGCAGCGCCTCGCTGGAGTCGTTGATGACGCGCGTGGTCGGGATGAACGTCGGATCGAAGCTGAAGTCGCCTTCCTTCATCTTGAGCATCGCGTAGAAGGCGTCGGTCCCCTTCTGCTCGGCCCAGTGCGCGTTCACGACGGCGCCGTCCTCGAAGTGGACCTCGCCCGTGTCGCCGCCGTTCCGGATCTTGAGGGAGCCCGTCTTGCGCGCGTGCTGGAGGACCTGGACCATGTCGGCGAGGCCCATCTCGCGCAAGCTTCCGCTCACGCCGCGCTGGCCGCGGGTCGTCTGCCGTTGCGAGAGGAGCGCCTTCAGCTTCGCGACGAGCACGTCGGTCGGCGAGAGCTTCGACGCGTAGTCGAGGACGCCCATGTCGAACGCGCGCTGCGCCTCGTTGCGCCCCTGCTTGCGCGTGTGCATGACCCACGGGAGATCCTTGCCCCACGGCTGCTTGCGCGCCTCGGCGAGCAGCGACAGCCCATCGCCCTGCGGCATGTCGACCTCGCTGACGACGAGATCGACCTCGCCCCCCGCGAGGATCTTGAGCGCCTCGACGCTCGAGCGCGCGATCTTCACCTCGAAGCCCTGCTCGATCATGCGGAGCTCGAGCACCGTCGTCTCCTCGGGATCGGGGTCGACGATGAGGGCGATGGCCCGGTTCGAGAGGAGCTTGGCGCGCACGTCCTCCCCGAGGAGCATCGTGCGGAAGAGATCGAGCAGGTGCGGATCGAAGATCTCGTCGCGGAAGCCGTCCATGACCTCGAGCGCCTCGCCGGGCGAGAGGATCTTGCGGTACGGGTTGCGCGAGTTGTGCGTGAGGTCGGCGTACGTGTCGACGATCGCGAGGATGCGCGCGGAGATGGGGATCTCCTTGCCGGCGAGGCTGTCGGGGAAGCCGGAGCCGTCGTAGCGCTCGTACATGTGCAGGACGCCGTTCAGCGTGTCCGAGGGCAGGCGCACCGCCTCGAGCAGACGCACCGGCGTGTCGCACGCCTTCTGCGCGGCGAGCTTGTGGCCGTCGTACTCGGAGGCGTTGAGGCTCGTGAGGTGGTACTGGCCCATCTTGCCGAGGTCGTGCACGAACGCCGCCGCGGCGCACGCGACCGTCGCCTCGCGGGGGAGGTTCACGCGCTCCGCGAGGCGCCGGACGAGGCGCGCGACGAGCGCGGAGTGGCCACGTAGATCGTTGCGCCCGTTCTCGATGAGGCTCACGAACACGTTGAGCATCTCGAGCACGGCCTCGCCGGGGAACGTGCCGGGGGGAGGGTTCGAAGGATGGGATGCCGGCGGCACGGACGGCGGCTTCAGGACGGCGGCCGCGGGGACCGGCGGCGCGGCGGGCGACGGGGCGGGCTTGGGGGCCGGCGGCGGCGCCTTCATCTCCATCTCGGTGATGAGCCGCTCGCGCGTCGTGTACTGCGTCGCCTCGCCGAGCATGCGCATGTTCGTCTGAACCTGCGGGTCGAGCCGCGAGAACGCGTTCTGCTCGTTGTTGTAGTGCTTGGCGAGACCCGCCTTCACGCCGGCCGGACGAACGAGGATCGCGCGAACGTCGCGCGCGCCCGAGACGAGCGCGACCTCGTGCATCGTCTCGAGGTTGTCGGGATCCGCCGTCGCGACGCTGAGCGCGTTGGCTTCGGCGTCGAACAGGACCGGGAAGAGGGCGAAGCTCTCGGCGACCTTGCGCGGGATGAGATCGAGCGTCGAGCGAGGGATCTCCGCCTTCGCCAGCTTCTCGCACGTGATGAAGCGCGACTTGTAGTGCGCGGCGAGGGCCTTGAGCATGTCCCCCTCCGTCATGAGGCCCTGCTCGAGGATGACCTCCTCCGCGCGCGACTTGGTGCGCTGGACCTGCTTTATGACCGCGTCGTACTGCTCCTTCGTGAGCACGCCGGCCGCAAGGAGCACGTCCGCACCCTTTTTCAGCGGGAAGCTCGCGGCAGATGCGTTTGCGACCAAAGGTGTTCCTCGCTCAGACGCGGGTGCGAAGGTGGCTCAGGATGAGATCGAGGGCCACACGATTCTGCCCCCCCTCGGGGATGATGATATCGGCAAAGCGCTTGCTCGGCTCGACGAACGCGAGGTGCATCGGACGAACGCTCTCATAGTACTGCTTCCGCACCTGCGCGAAGGTACGACCCCGGTGCTCCAGGTCCCGGCGGATGCGGCGCATCAGGCGGATGTCGGCGTCGGTGTCCACGAAGACCTTCACGTCGAAACGCGACCGGAGGCGCTCGTCGGCGAGCACGAGGATGCCCTCCACGACGATGACCGGCGCCGGGGCAATCAGGACCCCCTGCGGGGCCCGTGAATGGCTGGCGAAATCGTAGGTGGGGCGTTCGAACGGTCGGCCGCCCCGAAGCTCGTCGACGTGGGCGCAAAAGAGGTCGAGCTCCAGGGAGTCCGGATGGTCGTAGTTGACCTTGCCGCGCTCCTCGAACGAAAGGTGCGACATCGACCGATAGTAGTGGTCCTGCTCGAGCAGCACCGCCCTGTCGGGGAGCGCTTCGAGGATGGCCTGGGCGATCGTGCTCTTGCCCGAGCCCGAGCCGCCGGCGATGCCTATGACGAGCGGGACGAGCGGGACGAGCGGGACAACAGGAGCGATGTTCGGGCCTTGCATTCGCGGGCCACGCGTATCACGAAACCTCGCCCGCGAGCACGCGCGCCATGCGCTCGGCGTCGACGTTGCGCCCGGTCAGGACGACGACGACGTCCCCCCCTCGGATCGGGTCGGGGAGGCCCCGGAGCACCGGAACGAGCCCCACGGCGGCGCTCCCCTCGAGGACGATCCCGAGGTCCCGGTGGGCGTAAGCCATCGCCGCGGCGATGTCGCGCTCGGTCACCACGACGACCCCTGCGATCGCCGAGCGCACGCGCTCGAAGGAGTCGGGGGCGATCCCCCCTTCCAGACCCTCGGCGAGGGTGGGTGTATCTTCGGTGAGGCGGACGAGCGCGCGCCCGGTCTCGAGGGAGCGGGCGGCGGCCGGGGACGCCTCGCTCTGGACGCCCCACACGCTGCGCTTCTGGGTGAGGGGCTCGCGGGACTCGTCGGCCATCGCGACCGCGAGGCCGGTGCAGAGCCCTCCGCCACCGATGGGGGCGAGCGTCGCGTCGGGAACGCCGCCCATGCCGCGTACGATGTCGTAGCCGAGGCTCGCGCCGTTGCCGGCGACGACGTCGAGATCGTCGTACGCGGAGACGAAGATCCCCTTCTCGCGCTCGGCGAGCTCGCGCGCGAGCATCTCGGCGTCGTCGAAGTGGGGCGACGAGCAGACGATGATCTCGGCGCCCCACGCCTTGATCTTCTCGCGCTTGGCCTGGGGCGACGCGGACGGCACGACCACGACGGCGGAGACGCCGAGCATCTGCGCAGCGTACGCGACGCCCGCGCCGTGGTTGCCTGCGCTCGCGGTGATCGCGCGTGCGTTCTTGCCGCGAACGCGGTCGATGGCCATGAGCGCGCCGCGCACCTTGAAGCTTCCGGTGACCTGGAGCGCCTCGAGCGCGAGCCACACGCGCGTCTCCCCTCGTGCGTCCGCGCGGGCGTCCAGATCGGGCGCCCGCACTACGGCGGTCTCGCGAAGACGTGCCTGTGGAAACCGCGCAGCGAGCTCGCGCGCGATCGCGAGGCGCGCTTCGTCGGGAAAGGTCGCCGTGGGCGACGCGTGCGTTGGGGCGAGGACGATGCGCATTCCGTGCGTGAGGGTAATACGGAACGCCACCTGCCGCGGGATAGTCGGACGCGACTCAGAAGAACCACCCGAGCGACAGCGCACCGTAGGCGGCAGGCAAGAAGTCGAGCGACGCCGTGCGCTCGAGTCCCCCACGCAAGGCAATTTCGACCGGGCGCAGCCGCACGGCGGCGCCGATGCCCAGGCGCACGACGCGCCCCGTCGTACCGTACCAACCGGTGCGAGCACCCGCGTAGACACTTCTGCGGTAGCTGTCCGACGGCGACCCGTGCGTGAGCCAGGTCTGGTCGACACCGACGTCGAGCTCGGCGCTCCACCGCTCGGTGTGGAGGCCCGGCGCGAGGCGCAGCTCGGTGCCGAGCGCGACGGCCGAGAATCCGGTGGTGTCGCTGGTGCGGACCACTGGCGCGAGCGTCACGCGCAGGCGAAACCAGCCGAGGCGCAGGGCGTCGATGCGCGCCCCGACTCGGTAGCGCATGTCCCCGAGATCGACGGCGCCGGTGGCCCACGTGACGTCGGCCCAGCCGGCGAGCGACAGACGATCGCCGGCGGACGCGATCCCCCTCGCAGCGCCCACGGTGGCGGCGAGGGCGCCGTCCAGTCAGAACGATGCCGCCGCGAGAGGCCGGTGCTGCGCTGATCCCAGAAGACAAGTCGATGATCGGCGGCGAGCGCGCCATCGGCCGTCTCGTCTGCGAGGCCGAGCATGTAGCGGTAATCACCGCCCGGGCCGCCGTGGAGAAAGAGGAGGACTGGCGCGTCGGCGCTCCCGCGCATCTCGACGTGAAGGCGGGTGCCGTTCACCTCCAGGGCGGGGAGCGACGGATCGTCGTCGACCGTCGGAGCGACGAGGAGCCCCGGCTCACTCGCATCATGCACCGCGCAGCCAAGGCCCGAAGTCGTAACGACGAGAATACCTAGCGCCAGCGAGCGACTGCCGTTCATGCCCGGCGAGTCGGCCGGGCCCGGCTAAAATTTCTCGCCCTGCAACACTTGGGTCGCCCTCCTAGCGCGCGTACCAGGTGGTGCCCACGGTGATGGGGCTGCCGTCGAACGCCTCCACCGTCGCCGCGCCGAGCCGCTCGCCGACGCACGTGATCGCGTCGCGCGGGAGGCCTTCGGCGCCGTCGACGAGCACGCGGATCGCGCGGCCCGACGCGTCGAAGGTGACGCGCGCGTGGCCGTAGCCGTCGGGCAGGCCGCGCGCGCGGCAGCCGGCGACGGAGGCGCGGCCGAGCGCGATGCGGGCGTCGCGGAGCGTGACGGCGCGCGCGGGCAGAGCGTCGGCCGGCGACGGCGCGCTCGAGCTCGGTGACGGCGACGCGGTGGGGGTCGCTTCGGCGCCGGGCAACGGAAGGGCGACGTCGAGGGGCGGCAACGGCGGCAGCTCGGGCGCGACCGGCGCGCGCACCGCGTGCGCGAGCGCGAGGACAGCGGCAGGCGTGACGGCGACGCGGGGCCCGTCTCCCACCTCGCCCGCGCGGCCGGCGTCGAGCTCGCGTGCGGCCTCACGCTCCACGTCCGGCGGCGCACCGAGCGACGGCGACGCCATCTCCACCGCCTCGGCCGCGGCGTCGCGAAGCGGCGTCGAGCGCGACGCTTTGTGTCCGCTCACGCACCCCGGCGCGGTGACAACGAGGAGGAACAGGGGCAACCCGACGCAGGCGAGTCTTCGCATGACCAGCAACACGTCAAGACGCGTGCCGCGGCCGCCCCCGCCAAACCGAGCCATTTTTTCGACATCTTCCGAGGCGTGCCGCCCCGAAGGTCCGGACGCGCCGAGCGCGCCGGGCTCGGTCTTGCTATCTACTTCCTACTTCGACAGCCAGAGCAGCGGGCGGCGGTAGGTCGTCACCATGCGATCGGCGGGGATCTCGTGGCCGAGGCCGGGGACGATCTTCACGCGTGTCGGGATCTTCGCCTTCTTGAGCATGTCGCCGACCTTCTCGGTGTTCTCGGCGACTTCGTCGTTCTCGCCCGTCAGGAGGTACACGCGACGGAACTTGCGGCGGTCCTCCTTCAGGATCGCCTCGGTGTCGCCGAACCAGTACTGATCGTTGGCGGCGAGGATGAGCCAGCGGCTCCAGGTGTTGGGATCGTGCAGGCCCACCTGCATCGCGACGAACGCCCCTTCGCTGAAGCCGATGAGGATGTTCTGGCGCGTTTGCACGCGGCGACCGAACTGCTCGCGCAGGGCCTGCAGCGTCGCATCCATGGTCTCTTTGCCGGACTGCGCGCTGTTCAGCCAGCTGCGCGCGCCGCCGCCGCGATCTTCGGGCCCTTGCGGGCAGACGACCCAGCCGAACTGGGAGCCGACCTTGGCCCACTTGCGGCAATCCTCGCTGGGGTTGGCGCCGCGGCCGTGCAGGTACATGAGGACGGGCCGCTGACCGCGGACCCGCGGGCGGTAATAGTACGCGTCAGGGTAGCCGGGAACCTCGAGGCGCGAGGGCTCGGCGATCGGACGCGCGGTCTTGGCCCAGGCGTCCGAAGACGACGTGAGCAGCGCGATCGCCGGGGCGAACGCGAGCAGGGCAAAGAGGAGGCGGCGCGCGTTCGACATGGTCTGGGACGCGCGCAGCATAGTCGGGGAATCCTGCGAGGCAATGCCGGAGACGCACTTGGGGTTCAATGCGCCCAAAGCGCGGCGAGCTCGAGCTCGATGGCGTCGAACGGCTCGGCGCGGACGCGGGCATCGTCGCAAAAGGTCGCGATGAGCCGGTAGGTTGCTCCGTCGAGTCGCAAGACTTCGAGTGTTTGGGCAAGCGGATCCACCAGCCAAACGTGAGTGACACCTTCCCGCGCGTAGAGCGGGATCTTTTCGCCTCGATCTATCGCACCGGTCGAGGGCGATATGACCTCGCAGAGCCAATCAGGTGCGAGCGTCAGGAAGGCGGCATCGGGCCGTTCGGGCATGCGCTCGCGTCGCCATCCGGCGAGATCAGGGACGACGACGTCGCTGCTGAAATGGAGCTCCGGCTCGTCGAGCAAAACCCACCCGCCGGGACCGCCTCGACCACGCCGGAACGGCGGTCCGAGCTCTTCGCCGAGCGCGGTGGACGCCTGCGCGTGGGCGAGCGCCGGGCGCGGATGCGAGTGCAGCACGCCGGCGATGAGCTCGCCTACGCGGTTCGACGGCAGCGCCTCGAGATCGGCGTAGGTCGCCGGAGACTTCGTCGTTCGCGCCGCCACATCCCGACTCTATCACCGGACGAAGAGCGCCGCCGGCAGCCTCGCAGACCCTCCGCCTTCGAGGAATCGCGGCCTGCTCCGCCTCCGCGAGGTGGTCCGCGGTGCGCCGCGCCCCGCGAGGTTTCCGTCCGCTCGCCACTCGTCACCTCCGCGTCGTGCCCGAGCCTGCACGGCCCGCACGCGAAGGTCATCCCGGCGTCGCTGATGGGTCACCCTGCAACATTGCCGACCGGAATTGCGGCTCTCTCGCTACTTCGCGGCGATCTCGCGGCCGAGCTGAAGTCCGACCTCCGCCGCCTCGGCCTCGGTCGGCCAGGGCACCGTTCGCTCGGCGCGCTTCAGCGCGGTTCCGTCCGGCTGCGCGAAGAACGCACGGAGTCGGAGCTTCGATCCGCCTTCGACCCGCTCCCCGAACGCGGCGATCGGCGTGCGGCAGTCGCCTTCGAGCGCGATCATCACGCCGCGCTCGGCGGCGACGCACGTGGCGGTCGTCGGATCGTGCAGCGGCGCCAGGATCGCGCGCGTCGCGGCGTCGCCCGTCCGGCACTCGACGCCGAGCGCTCCCTGGCCAATCGCCGGCAGCGAGACCTCGGGCGCGAGCACCTCCGTCGCGCGCCCCTCGAGCCCCAGGCGCACGAGCCCGGCGCGCGCCAGCAGGATGGCGTCGCACTCCCCGGCGTCCACCTTGCGAAGTCGCGTGTCGACGTTGCCGCGCATCGGTACGATCTTCAAGTCCGGCCGCGCCGCGTGGATGGCCACCTGCCGCCGCAGGCTGCTCGTTCCGAGCGTCGCACCGTGCGGAAGCGCGGCGAGGGTGCCGTACTTCGGCGCGACCAGCACGTCACGCGGGTCCTCGCGCAGCGGGATGCACACGATCGCGAGCCCGTGCGGCAAGACGCCGGGCACGTCCTTGATCGAGTGCACGGCCAGCTGCGCGCGCCCTTCGAGGAGCGCCTCCTCGATCTCCTTGACGAAGAGCCCCTTGCCGCCCACCTCGGAAAGGGGCCGGTCCTGGATCTTGTCCCCGGTCGTGACGACCTGCTCCTCGACGAGGTCGAGCTCGGGGTGGAGCGCCTTGATGCGGGCGACGAACGCGCGGCACTGGGCGAGCGCGAGGGCGCTCCTTCGCGTGGCGTACACGAGGCGTGACATGACGACCAGCCTACGCGAACCGGTTTTTCGCGTCGACCGGCGGCGGGCTCAATGCAGGCGATCGTCGTCGTCGGCGTGCGCGTCGTCGGCGCCCTGCGGGGAGTCTCGCGGGGCCTTCTCGATCTCCGGCGGCGGCCCCTCCGGCAGGTCGAAGAGGTGCACTGCCGCGCGGACGAGATCGGCGCCGTCCTCCTGCGAGGCCGCGATCTTGAGGCGCGTCGTCGGCGCGTGCAGGAGCTTGTTCACCGAGCTGTCCATCATCTGCTGGAGCGCGGCCCTGTCCCCTTCCGTGAGGTGCTTGAGGCGCCCGGCGAGGGTGCGCTCGAGCTCGGCCTGCAGGACCGCCTTCGTCTTCGCGCGCAGCGCCACGATCGTCGGCGATACGTTGAGCCCGCGCGCCCAGCTCTCGAACTCGGCGAGCTCCTCGCCCACGATCTTCTCTGCGGCGGCGACCTCGTTCTGGCGCGCCTTCAGGCCGAACGCGACCTCGGTCTCGAGATCGTCGACGTTGTAGACGTAGCAGTTGTCGATCTTGGTGTGGATCTCGGGGTCGACGTTTCGCGGGACGGCGATGTCGATGAAAAAGAGCGTGCGCCCCCTGCGCGCCTTCATCACGCGCTTGACCATCTCGCGCGTGACGACGAACGTGCGGCTGCCGGTGCTGGTGACGACGACGTCGGAGAGGAGGAGCTCCTCCTCGAGCTTGTCGAGCGGGGCGGCGCCGCCGCCGAACTGGGCGG
The DNA here is from genome assembly GCA_025359105.1 of Myxococcales bacterium. Taxonomy (GTDB): domain Bacteria; phylum Myxococcota_A; class Polyangia; order Polyangiales; family Polyangiaceae; genus JANYHK01. Next base: position 12,935 of record JANYHK010000086.1, read on the forward strand.
CCAGGTGCGCGGCGCGCTCGACGCTCCGGTTGCACACGCGAATGGACCGAGCGCCCTTGCCGAGGCTCCGGGCGGCGGCCTCCGCCATCTCACCGGCGCCCACGAGCAGCACGGTGTGGTCCGACAGATCGCCGAAGATCTTGCGCGCGAGATCGACGGCGACGCTCGAGATGCTCACGGTGCCTGCGCCGAGCGCCGTCTCGGTGCGCACGCGCTTGGCGACGGTGAACGCGCGGTGCACGCAGCGCCCGAGGAAGTTGCGGAGCGTGCCCGCCGCCACCGCCGCGTCGTACGCGTCCTTCACCTGCCCGAGGATCTGCGGCTCGCCGAGGACCATCGAGTCCAGGCTCGCGGCGACGCGGAAGATGTGGCGCACGGCGTCGTGGCCGGACTTGTCGTAGAGGTACCCCTCGAGGTGCTCGGGGCTGTCGCCGACGAGCTCGGCCAGCCCTTCGCGGATCGCCCGAAGGGCCGCCTGGCCGGAGTCCGAGGACGTGTCGGCGAGCACCTCGACGCGATTGCACGTCGAAAGGAACATCACCTCTTTGAGCTCGCTTCGCTTCGACAGGCGCGCGAGCACCTCGGGCAGCACGTCGGCGCCCACCGAGAGCTTCTCGCGCACTTCGATGGGCGCCGTCTTGTGCGACACGCCGACGACGACGATCACGGCATACCCGCCACGTGCCCGTGCGCCCCCGGGTTCGCCTCGCGCAAGAGGTACAGGATGAGGACGAGCATCGCGAAGCCGAAGCCGGCGATCGTCCCGTACGCGGCCCGTCGCCCGCGCCACCCCGCCGCGGCACGCAGGAGCAGGACGCCTGCGATGAGCAGCCACGTCAGGTAACCGAACGCCGCGCGGAGGATGTCGGCCGCGCCGCCCATCTCGACTTGCCGCGCCCACAACGTCCCGATGAGGATGCCGATCGTCAGCAGGGGGAAGCCCGCGAGCAGGAAGCGGTGCTCGGCGCGGTCGAGGGCGTCGAGCGGCGGGAGACGCTGGAAGAGCCCCTCGATGCGCTTCGCCTTCAGGAGGTGCTCCTGCACGAGGTAGAGCGTCGCAGCGCCGAACGCGAGGCTGAAGAGCGCGATGCCGACGAGGTTCGCGGCGACGTGCACCGGCAAGAGCGCGCTCTTGAGGCGCGGCGCCTGGTCGACCATCTGCGTGCCGCCGCCCACGAAGCGCGACGCGAGCAGGCTCGTCAGCGCCAGCGGCGCCACGAACGCGCCGACGACGTCGATGCGGTAGCGCGTGCGCATCGACAGGTACGCCACGCACAGGATCACCGCGAAGACGCTCATCGGGAAATGGATGCCCTTCACCGGGCACGCGTGCAGAACGAGCGACCACACGATGACGTGAACGCCCTGCAGCGACGCGCCGAGCGCGATGAGGCGGGACCCGAGCCACGCCGGGGCGCGGCTGGTTCCGAGGAGGATGCGCGAGAACAGGAACGTCGCCGCCAGGTAGGCGAGCGAGGCCGCGAGGAAGAGGGCGTCGGCGACGTAGACGTTCACGACGGCAGTATAGCGCGCCGGGCGCCTGGTCCCGGAATTACAGGTTCTTCATCAAGAAACGGGCGAGCAGCTGCTCCTCTGTCCGCGGCTCTTCCGGGGCAAACTTGCCGGGATCGACCTGCGCGCGCGCCTTGGCGCGATCGGGCGACGCGACGTGCTCGAGGAACGTCCCCACCGGCACGCCCGTCCAGCCCTGGACGACGTCGTAGGCGTTGTCGCCCATGATCATCGAGCCTTCGAGCAGCTCGGCGCCGAGCTCGAGCAGGTACGGCTTGGACTTCACCTTGCCGACGAGCTCGTTGGCGTCGACGGCCCCGCTGACCTCACGGAGGACGCGGACGGCGTCGGCGATCTTGTACCGGCGCCCCTCGGCGACGATCGTGAGCTCCGACCCCTTCACGTCGATGGTGGAGTCCAGCATCCACTGGTCCAGGGCCTCTTGAGGGAAAAAGATCCGGTTGGGCATCCTGACCTGACAGGTTACACCAAACGGGCCCATGGGTCCGCTCGAGGCGTACAGCGCGATCGTCACCGAGCTCGGCGGCGTGGCCTCCGCCGCGCAGGTCTCGGAGTTGCGCGCCGCATTCCAGGCGCGGACCGGCGCGTTCGGCCCCGAGGACCCGTGGTTCGAGGCGCGCAGCCTGGCGTTCTGGGATTTCGCGACGACGAGCGGAGGTCTCGCGGGCGTCGCCAACGGGGCGAGCGAGGAGGCGCGCGCGTGGGTACCGGCCTTCACGCGCGCGCACCGCGGCCTCTTCGTCGTGACGACGCGCGAGCGCGAAGACGACGACGCGACGGTGCTCCAGTGCCTGCTCACCGGCGTCGCCTTCTTCGTCGACGACGTCGAGCCCGGCACCAGGGACGCCCTCGAGGCCGCGACCGCGCCGTTCGACGGGCGCGTCGTGGCCGGCAGCTCGCTCGCCTCCTCTCCTCTTCGCGTCGCGCTGCTTCCCGGCGCCGTCTTCCACCCCGCAGACGCCGCCGATCCCATCGCCAAGGTGCTGGCGGTCGCGGCGACGAAGGGCCTGTCGCGCGACCAGACGCTCGACGCCCTCCTTCGCATGGAGCTTTCGCTCCGGTCCCTCTCGCGTGTAAAGGCCAGCTACGCGTACCGACCCGAGGCGCTGCGCGCCTGAGCCGAGAACCTCCCATGCCGCCCCCTCCGACATTCGACACCCGCCTCGCCTCCGCCCGCATGCTCACGCCGTCCGTCCGCGAGCTCACCCTCGCGCGCGAGGACGGCGCGCCGTTCGTCTTCGAGGCAGGCCAGTGGGTGAGCCTCGTGCTCCCCCTGCCGAGCGGTGAGGTGCGGCGCTCTTACTCGATCGCGTCCGGCCCCGACGGTTCGCCGCGCTTCGAGCTGGCGATCACGCACGTTCAAGGCGGCCCGGGCTCGTCGTACCTGCACGAGCTCCCCGTCGGCGCGCACCTGCGGATCATCGGTCCCCAGGGCTTCTTCACGCGCGCCAAGGGAGCGGACGCTCCCGCGCTCTTCATCGGCACCGGCACGGGTGTGACGCCGCTGCGCAGCATGCTTCTGGACGCCGTACGCCGCGGCGACGGGCGGGCGCTCTGGCTCGTCTTTGGCGTCCGCCGTGAGGCCGACATGCTCTACGAGACCGAGCTGCGCGCGCTCGCAGCGGCCCACCCCAGCGTGCGTGTGGAGTACACGCTGTCGCAACCGCCGGCCGAGTGGACCGGGCGGCGCGGCTACGTCCAGACGCACGTGCGCGCGCTCTACGAAGAGCTCGCCGCGCGCGGCGAAGGCGCGCCGCACGCGTACATCTGCGGCCTCGAGCGGATGGTCAGCTCGGTGCGTGAGCTCCTGCGGAAGGACATGGCCCTCCCGCGGGAGCTCGTTCACAGCGAGCGCTACGACTGAAGGCGTCGCGCCTGATCAGAGCGAAGCGACGGGCCGCGACGCGCCCTTGTCGCTCGTGCAGGTGCCCTTGCCCGCGGTGAAGGCGCACGTCCAGGTCTCGTTGCGATCCTTCACGAGGATCGTACCGGTCTTCGTCGCGGTGTCCCACGCCGAGTCGGAGCTGACGACCACGCTGCCGTCGTTCACGCCGATCGAGAACCAGAACTTGCCGTTCACGTACTCGAAGTCCGCGTCGATGCGCTCGGTCAAACCCTTCGACGTCGCGGTCAGGTGAAGATCGAACAGCATGAGGAGATCCGACTGGCTCGGCGTGCCGCTCGAGCGCAGCTTCACGAACTCGGTGCCGTCGATCGACGCCTCCTTCATGGTGCACGCCTCGGCGCGGACCTTGAGCGTCACGTCGATCGGGCCGCCGTGGTAGTTGCGCATTTGCTGCATGCCGCTGAGATCGTAGGCGAGCGAGCCGCCGTTCGGGCACGCGCACGAGCCCGACTCCGCGCCGCTCTGGAGAGCCGGGCAGAACGACGTACCGCCGTTCGCGTCGAGGAAGCGGAGGCTCTTCGCGGTGGTGCCGCCGCTGCCGGTGGAGGACGAGCTCCCCGTGCTGCCGACACCGAAGCCGCCGGTCTGCGACGCGCGCTGCTGCGAGAGGCCTGCCAGCACGCCCGACTCGCTCCCCGCCCCGAAGGTGCCGGTCGGCGCGTTGAAGCGCGCCTCGACCTGCTGGAAATCTGGGGTCGGCCCGAACGGATCGTTCGAGGAGCTGGAGCAACCGACCACGCACGCGAGGCCCACGAGCACGAGCGCCGAAGTTCGCATATTCGAATTCCTCCCAAGTGAAGCGTCCAGTCCTTTGGACGTGCTTCGCCTGGGCTTTCATCAAGATGCGTTCCGAATTGTAGGTACGAGCACTTCCGCGGAGTTGGCTCTCCTGCGTGAACGCGCGTCCTCGGCCGAGCGTGTCCGTCAGGTCACGCTCAGGCCTCGCTGCCTCCTGCCTTACAGCGGCTGCTCGTCAGTAGCCCTTGCGCGCCACGACGGAGTCCCCCACCTCGATCTCCTTGTTGGCGCGCGTGAGGAAGCACGTCGACGAGCCCTTGCGCACGACGAGGACGCGGAGCTCGCCGACGACCTCCTCGGGGTACTGCGCGTCGTCGCGCGGCGCGATGCGCTCGGTCTCCGCCGGGCTCTCGCTCTCGAGCGCGATGCGCGTGGCGGCGCGCGGCGTCGCCATGCTCTTGTGCCACGAGTCGCCGCGACGAACGATGAAGAGCCGATTGCCAGGCTTGAGGCCCGACGCTTCGCCCTTGTTGATGAAGACGACCTGCTGCTGCCCGTAGAACGGGTGCGGCACGACGCTCGCGATGATCTCCGCGCGCATCTCGCTCTCGTTGCGGACCGGCGGCACGACCTCGAAGCGGCGGAGGATGGGGCCGACGCGGGCGCCGCGCTCGATCGCGTCGAGCGACTCGGTGATCTGCGCCCGCGCGACGCGCTCCTTCGCGTTCCACTGATCGACCTTCACGGTCCCCTGGATCTGGACCAGCTTGCCGTTGTCGAGGGCGCGGATGGGACGGAAGATCGTGAGCTCGTCGCCGATCTTGACGTTGTGGTCGGGTCCGACGCGCAGGTAGACCTCGTCGAAGTTGGACAGGAACATCTTGTCTTCGCGCGCGCCGGTGATCTCCCCCCAGTTGATCGGGTCGTCGTCGTCGATGAAGCCGGTGTCGCGGAGGAAGACGGTGTCGTTCGGGTACTTCCGGCGGCGCTCGACGAGGTTGCCGCTCGGCTTCGGTACGGCGACGCCGGGATCGGGCAGGACGGCGTCGCCCTTCAAGCGCACCTGATCGCCGGGGTAGATCCAGTGGGGGTTCTGGATCTGCGGGTTATACGACCAGATCCGCGGCCACTGGTACGGGTTCCGGAAGTACGTGTCGCAGATGCGCCAGAGCGTGTCGCCCCGGCGGACCTGATGCACGTCGGTGTTCGTCTCGCCGACACCGCCGACGCTCAGCGGGCGCGTGGTGCCGAATACGGGGCCGCCGTCGTCGCCGTGAACGGTGCCGCCACCGCCGTTCTTGGGCAACAGATCGAACGTGTCGGTCTGGTTGCCGGTGATGGGACGCGACGACGAGCCGGTGGTGTTGCCGCCGCCGAGCACGCCGCCGGCAGGCGGAGGCAGGACGCCGCCGGGGTAGAACGGGACCTGCGGGGCGGGAGCAGGCGCGCCGCCGCCGCCCGCGGGTGCGGGGCCTCCGCCAGCGGCCGGCTGCTGGCCGAGCGCGACGCCGGGGAGCGCGAGCGCGAGCCCGAAGGCGAGCGCAAAGGTGCGCGTGCGGGGCGCGCAAGGAAAGATCGAGCGAATCATCGGGTCACCTCGCGCCGGGGGGCGGGCGCATCGCCAGACGGAGTCCTGATCCTTCGCGTGGCTTCGGCGCGGGGGAAATCCCGCTGGAGCCGCTGGTAGGCCTCTTTCGCCTTCTGCGGGTTGCCGAGCTTCTCTTGCGCCATTCCGAGCTTGAGGAGCGCATCGGGGACTTTGTTGCCGAGCGGGAAGCGCGCGATGAGCCCCTCGTACTGCTCGACCGCGCGGGCGAACTCGCCTTGCGCGAAGTAGCACTCGCCACGCCAGTACGTGGCGTTGTCGGCGTTGGGGTGATCGGGCCACTTCACGAGGAACGCGGCGAAGGCCTCCAGCGCCTGCGGGTACTGCTTGCCGTTCACGAGAGCGAGGGCGCCGTCGTAGGCCTGCTTCGCAGCCGGATCGAGCGCGGAAGGCTTCGGCGCGCCGCTCTGGATCGGCGGTCCCGATGGACCTCCGTTCGGGATCTCGTCGGGAAGCGTCTGCTCGATTTGCTGGACGCCGCCCGACTGGATGCCGCGCTTGCCGCGGGCGCCGGGGAGGCCCTGGACCTTGATGCTCGGCCGCGGGGAGGTGTCCTCCGGATCGTCGCCGTTGAGGGTGCTCGAGGTCTCCCCCGACGCTTGCATCTGCTCGGCGCCGTCGGGCGTGAGGCTCACGACGCGCTGGCTCGGTGCCTTCACCTGCCCGGGCTTCGAGGGTGGAGCCGGAGGCGGCTGGGAGGCGGCCTCCATTTCGGCCGACGTCAGGCGCTTGGCGTACCGATCGTTGTCGGCCTGGACGTTCGAGAGGCTCTCGCTCAGCTGCGCGAGCTGGCGCTCCTCGGCGCTTTCGCCGCGGGCACAGCCGACCCCGGACGACACCATAAGGCACACGCTCAAGGCGAAGAGCACTCGCGTTCGCATCCCCTCGAGCGTAGGCCCGTCGTCGCGGACGGGCCAATTTCTGGGGGACAGCTGGGCTTGCCAGCGGGCCGATGCCGTGGGACATGCTGCCGCCGGGGTGGCAGAGCGAGAAAGGTGTTGCCGAACGCCTGAGCTAGGCCACCTTTACGCGCCCGCCGATCTGGGCGACCCTGGGGACCCGAGGAAAGAGCCGTTGCAGCCGCGTCGTCGCAAAATCGATCTCAAGAAGACCATGTTCCTTTTGCCGAACATGATCACGCTTTCGAGCATTTTTTGCGGCTTCTACTCGATTAGCGTCAGCGCCGACGCGACGAGCGACGACGACTTCTACAAGGCGTCCCTCCTCCTCATCTTCGCCCTGTTTTTCGACATGCTGGACGGCCGCGTGGCCCGTCTGACGAAGACCCAAAGCGCGTTTGGCCTGCAAATCGACTCGCTCGCCGACGTCGTGTCGTTCGGCGTCGCCCCCGGGATCCTCGTCTATAAGTACTCCCTCCACCAGCTGGGCATGGCCGGCCTGTTCATCAGCTTCCTGTTCGCGGGTGCCGGGGCGGTTCGCCTCGCCCGGTTCAACGTGCTGTCGATGGGTGAGGGCGGCAAGCCGACGAAGCCCGGCAAGTACATCCTCGGGCTCCCGGTGCCCGGCGCCGCGGGCATCCTCATCGCACTCGTGGTCGCCAACCACGCGATCGCCGGCAACCTCGGCGGCCCGCGGTACTTGTGGCCGATGACGGCGCTCACCATCTTCCTGTCGTTCTTGATGGTGTCGACGATCAAGTTTCGCAGCTTCAAGGACCTGAAGCTCAACGCACGCAGCGTCGCGCTCGTCTTCTTCGCGATCGGCTCGAGCGCGGTCGTGTGGGTGAAGTACAAGCCGGAGTTCGTCCTCATCTGGCTGCTCGGCTTCTACGTGGTGCTGGGCCTCGTCGAGACGATCGTGAGCCTGCCCCGCCGCGGCGTCGTCGAGCCCGATCCCGAGCGCACCAGCCTGCCGCCGTAGGAACCTTCGCTCGTGCTCGACGACCTCTACCACCTGCGGGAGCGCGCGCGGGTCGCGCTTGGCAAGGGCGACCTCGACGAGGCTGCCAACCTGCTGGTGGCCGCGGCGGCGCAGACGCACGTAGCGGAGCACGACTACGTCTCGGTCTTGAAGCCGCTCGTGGAAGTGCTCCTCAAGCGCGGCGACGTGCGCAGCGCGCTGTCCGTGCAGTGGTACCTGGCGTTCGGGGATGCGGAGGGCTGGAAGGGTGCGCTGAGCCTCATGCAGCACGCGCTCCCGGTCGATCGCGCGCGCACGCTGGCCGCTGCGGCGGCGGCGACGGCCGATCCGAAGCAGATCGCCGAGCTGCTGGCCAACGCGGCGCGCGAGATGGAGGACGCGGGCTTGGTGGCGGCGGCGGCGATTTACCGCGAGAAGGCGCAGGACTTCCGGGGCGCCCGCGCGCTGTGGTCGCGGCTCGCGCTCGTCGCCGGCGCGGGGGCCGACGCGTACAACGCGGCGCTCGTGCAGTTCAACCTCGCGCGGTGCGCGAAGGCGTGCGGCGATCCGCGCCAGGCGCGCGAGGCGATCGTCGCGAGCGTGCGCCTGCTCGAGGAGGCGGCCGATCACTTCGAGAGCGTCGGCCAGCGCGAGCGCGCGTTCGACTGCTTCCAGGTGCTCGTGCAGATCGGCCGCGAGGCGAAGATGTTCGAGGACGTCCTCGAGGGCTTCGTCAACTGCATCCGCATCCTGCGCGAGGATCACCTGAAGTACTTCGCGCTCCAGCACTTCGAGGACGCGCTCGCCGCCGCGAAAGAGAACAAGGAGTTCTCGGCCGCGGCGACCCTCGCGCGTGAGGCGAGCGAGTACTCGCGCGCGCTGGCGATGCCGTCGGCGAGCGCGCACTACACGCTGGTGCAGGCGGAGCTATGGCGCGACGTCGCGCGCCTGCAGCTCGAACGCGGCGCGCCGCCGGAGATCGCGGAAAATGCGCTACTGGCGGCGGTCCTGGCCTTCGGCGAGGTTGGCCAGTTCGCGCGCGTCGGGCAGCTCTATGCCGAGCTCGGGGCGATGGACCTCGAGGAGCAGCGCAAGAAGCACTACGTACGCGCGTCGAAGCGCTACGACGGCGTGAAGGACGAGCCCATCGACGCGACGCCGCTGCCGTCGCACCTTCGCCAGGACAATCATTTCCCCGACGTGTGGCACGTCGACTTGCTCGAGTGGGAGCAGCAGGGCAGCGCCGCCGAGGCCTGCGCGGACGTGCTGCTCGACAAGCGCTGGCCCGATCTCATCCGGCGAAAGGCGCTGCTCGCACGGCTCACCGCGTTCGCGGTCGAAGGGCGCCCCGAGGACCCGCAGTCGAGCGCGCTGCTCGTGGGCGCGCGCGTGCGCCTGGCCGAGCAGCTCGCGCAGCTGCAGCTCTACGTCGTGCTCTCGCCGCTGGAGAAGCTGTTCGCTCGCCCCGAACGCCAGGTCAAGGTCGCCGTCCTGTCGGCGATGCAGACGCTCTTCTTCAAGCGGAGCTTCATCACGGTCCGCACCGGTCTCCGCGACGCGGACCCGGCCGTCGTCGAACAAGCGGCGCGCGCCGTCGAGGCGCTGTACTTCCAGCACGCATTCGACCCGCTCTCGCGCATCGTTCGCGAGGCGCCACAGCCTGCCGTACGCGCCGCGGCCCTTCGCGCCCTCGCGCGCGTCGACACGGTGGAGGCCGCGGAGTTCTTGCTCGGCGTGCTCGAGCACGGTGCCCCGGTCGATCGCACCGCTGCGCTCGAAGGGCTGAAACGCTCGCGCGGCGCCCGCTTCGTCGAGCTCGCCAAGCAAAGCTTCCGCGGCTCGGCGCCGGAAGTGCAAAACGCGATCCGCGAAGTGTTCCGCGCGCGTGGCATCGCGGCGTGACGACACGCCGGTGGTGTGCAAACATTCGAGGATGCCCAGGTCGTCCCTGTTCGCGCTCGTGCTGCCGGTAGTCATCACCGTCGCCGCGTGCTCGGGCGACGACCCGAGCGGCGGGGCCAGCAGCGGAGGGACCAGCAGCGGAGGGACCAGCGGAACTAGCGGAACCAGCGGGTCCAGCGGTTCCAGCGGAGCCAGCGGAGCCAGCGGTTCCAGCGGTTCCAGCGGAGCCAGCGGTTCCAGTGGAACCAGCGGTTCCAGCGGAACTGGCGGCGACGGCGGAACTGGCGGCGACGGCGGGACGACGCCCCCAGGCACCGGGCTCTTCCCGAGCACGTCGACGTTCTACCAAGACATCACCGCCGCGCCGGTCGACGCCGCGTGGCCCACGATCCGCTCGGCCGTCGACGCGCTCGGCGGCTGGGGTACCGGCGCCATCCAGATGAACTTCGAGTTCCACGTTCTGCGCGCAGACGCCGCCGTGGTGCCGCGCACGTTCACGCAGGATCCGAACAACTTCTTCGTGGGCGAGTGCGACACCGCCCCCATCCCGGTCCCGCCCGGCGGCGCGATGGAGGCGCAGAACGACTACACCTGCGACATCGGGAACAACGACTGCCACATCACGGTCATCCAGGGCAATCGCCTGTACGAGGGCTGGAAGGCGACGATCAACGGCGGCACCGCCACCGGCACGCCGTTCGTGAGCGGATGCGTCGCCATCTGGGACCTGACGAAGGACTACTGGCAGCCCGTCGCCGCCGGCGGCGTCTTCAGCCGCGGCGATCATTGCGGCAGCGCCGACGCTGGCGGCTTCCCGATCGCCGCGATGCTCTTCACCGCAGACGAGGTCGCGGCCGGCGAGATCAAGCACGCCATCCGCTTCATCATGCCGAACGACCGCATCCGAAAGGACGTCTACGTCCACCCCGCCGTGCACGCGGCCGGCAGTGGCGCCCAGGACGTGCTCCCGTACGGCGCACGCCTCCGTCTCAAGGCGGCTACCGATCTCTCCAAGCTCAAGCCATGGGCGAAGGTCGTCGCGAAGGCGATGCAGAAGTACGGGATGTTCCTGTCGGACGGCGGCAACCAGGCGCTGACCGGCGCGGCCGACAAGTTCACCACGGCGAAGTGGGGCAACAACCTCACGCAGGACGATCTTGGCGCGCTCAAGTTCGGCGACTTCGAGATGGTCGAGGGCGGCGCCCGCATCCCGAAGAGCGGGAACTGCCCGCACGTCGTCCTCACGAAGTAGCGGCCGACGCCTACTCGCTCGGCGCCACGATCTTCCGCAACTTCACGATGCTCTGGGCCTCGCCCATGACGATGAGCGTCGTGCCGACCTTCATCGTGTAGTCGGGCTCCGGGTTGTACAAAAACGAGCGATCGGCCTCGCGTACGGCGACGACGAGGACGCGCGTCTCGCGGCGGATCGGCGTGTCCTTCAGCATCATGCCGGCGAACGAGGACTTGTCGGGGACGGTGATCTCCTCGAGGCGGAGGTTCTTGTCCTTGTCGCGGAGCATCTGGTCGAGGAACTCGTTCACCTCCGGGCGAATGAGCTCGCTCGCCATGCGCCGGCCGCCGATCTGCGTCGGGCTGACCGCGCTCGTCGCGCCGGCCTTGACCATCTTCGGTGCCGCGTCGTCCTCCACGACCTTCGACACGATGCGCGCCGACGCGTTCAGGCTGCGCGCGCTGAGCGTGACGAACAGGTTGTCCTTGTCGTGCGTGAGCGCTGCGACGACGCCGCGCGCAGCCTTCACGCCGGCCGCGATCAGCGTGTGATCGTCGGTCGCGTCACCGTGAACCCAGAGCATCTTGCCTTCGCAGAGCTCGTCGCTCATGCGCTGCATCTGCTCCTCGTTGCGGTCGATGACGACGAACGGTGTGCGCGTGGCGAGGAGCTCCTCGATGACGTGCTTGCCGGTCGAGCCGGCTCCGGCGACGACGATGTGGCCGCTGAGCGCGGCGATCTGCTTGCGCATGCGATTTCTCCGGAGAGCCTGGCCGATGACGCCCTCGACGAGGAGAGCCGTCAGGTTGCCTTGGAAGTACGCGAGGGCGCCGACGCCGCTCACGATGAGACCGACGGTGAGCGCGCGCGCGCCGGGTACCTCGCCCATGTGCGAGAGCTCGCCGAAGCCGACGGTCGAGAGCGTGATGACCGTCATGTAGACGCACTCGAAGAACTTCCAGCGCCCGTGGCCGAGCAGGAAGAAGCCGACGGAGCCCAGGAACACGAGGGCGACGAGCACGCCCCACGCGGCGAGCATGCGGCGAAGGAGAGCGTTCATCGCGTCGCGAGGATATCCGCGAGGGCGTCACGCACGTGCTCGAAGGAGAAGCGGAAGCCGGCGGCGAGGAGGGCCGCGGGAGTCGCGCGCTGCCCCGTCAGGGCGAGCTCGGCGCGCTCGCCCAGCGCGGCGCGCAGCGCGAAAGCTGGGGCGCGCACGAAGGACGGGCGATGGAGCACCTTGCCGATGGTTGCGGCCAGCTCGTTCATCGTGACCGCGTTGGGGGCGGTCACGTTGAACGGCCCGTCGAAGCCGGCGGTGTCGACGGCGAACAGCAGCGCGCGCACGGCGTCGGAGAGGTGCACCCAGCTCATGATCTGCGTGCCGGTCCCGACCGGGCCTCCGACGAACGCGCGGAACGGCGCGACCATGCGCTGGAGCGCACCGCCAGGCCCGAGGACGATGCCGACGCGGGCGATCGGGACGCGCGCGCCCGCGTCCCTCGCAGGCGCCGTCGCCGCCTCCCAGGCCTCGCACAGCTTCGCGAGGACGTCGCTACCGTGCACGCCCGTCTCCGTCAGCTTCTGATCGTCCATGCGCATGCCGTAGATGCCGATCGCCGACGCGCTCACGAAGACCGGCTTTCGCCCGGCGGTCTGCGCGCGCGCGATGGCCTCGGCGATGAGGCGGGTGGGTGCGATGCGGCTCGCGTGGAGCTCCGCCAGGCGAGCAGGCGTCCACTTCTCGTCCATCACCCCCGCGCCGGCGAGGCCGATCGTGGCGTCCGCCTCCTCCACGTACCGCTGCCAGTCGCCGGCCGCGCCTGGCGTCCACGGGATCGCGTGAATGGCCGGCTCGAGCTCGCGAGCGACGCCGCGAGTGAGGATCGTCACGTCGTCGCCGCGCGCGGCGAGCGCGGCGCACAGCGCGCTGCCCACGAACCCCGTTCCTCCGGTGACGACGACGCGCATGACGCCACGATAGTTCCGATTTGGCGGTCCGTAGGAAAATGCGGCTACCATGCTTTCCATGACGTTTCGCGTCCGGACCCTCGCGCCTCTGGCGTTCGCCCTCGCGGCGATCGTGCCCGGCGCCGCCTGCCAGCCTGGCTCGGTCGTGGAGGCGGAGGCCAAGGGGGACGTCTCGTGGCTGGACACGAACGGCTCGCCCGACGCGCTCTCGGCGCTCGGGCGGCTCGCCGACAACAGCCCCAGGGCGCTCGAAGTCGTGAAGAAGCGCGCGAGCTTCGACACCAACGCGTACATCGCAGGCTGGGTCGCCGCCAAGCGCAGCCAGGCGTGGGGCTCCGCCCTCCTCCGCGACGGCCTCGCCAACCCGAACCGTGCCGAGGCCGCGGCGTCGGCGATGACGCGCAAGGACCCGCTCCTCGCGACGTTCGTTCCGGACATCGAGGGGGCGATGTCTCGGCTCTCGGCCGGGGCGTCGGGGGGCTCGCTCGGCGCGCTCCTCGCGAGCACCGGCCCTCCCGCGCACGCGGCGATCGAGCGACGCCTCAAGGACGGCGCGTCGCGCGGCGCGATGTGCTCGGGCATCGCTGCGCCGGACACCAGCGCCGACGCGCGTGCCGTCTTGCTCGCAGTCCCGACCGAGTCGCGGGATCACATGCTCTGCGTGAACGCGGTCGTCGTGATGGCGGTGACCGACGACGGGGCGATCTCCTGGCTCGCGTCCACCGCCGAGCCCGGCCTTCTCTCGTCGGTCGCGAAGGCATCGAACGTCCCGTGCGCGCGCATCTACACGCTGTGGACGAAGGCGCTCGCGGGGCGCACGGCGCAGGTCTACGCGGGCCTCACCGTCCCCATCAGCCTCTCGATCAAGCGCTGCACCGACATCATGGACGGCGTCCTCAGCGACGCGATCCAACACATCCCCGGCGTCCGCGCGACGATCGTGCAAGCGATCGACCCGTACGGCGCCGAGACCGGTCAACTCAAGGAGACGTGCAAGCTGCTGCAAGGGATCGCGAACGGCGGCGACACGGGGATCGTCCGCGAGCGCGCGCTCGACCAGGTCCAGCACGGCTGCAGGAACAAGCTGTAGCCGTCACCCGCCGAGCCGAGCGGCCGGGCGGCGGCCTGCCTTCCGACCTACTTCACGACGCGCAGGTACGGCGGGAGCTCGCGCTTCTTCGACGGGCTCTTCTTCGACGGCGACGTGGGTGCGCGCGCCGGGGCGCGGCTGGGGGCCGGAGCAGGAACCGCCGCAGGCACCGGGCGCGGCGCTGGCGAACGCGGCGAGCTCGCTTCGGCGGAGGGCACGGCGACGAGCTGCGGTCTCTCGGGCTCGGGCGCGCCGCGCTTTTTACGGGTGCCTTTGGCGCCCTTGGCGGGCTTCTCGCTCTTGCCGTCGGTGCCGCGGCGGGTGCCGGCCTTCTTGCCGTTGGGCGACGGCGCAATGGCCAGGGCCGGCGCCTCGGACTTCTGCGCGGGGACGGCCTCGGGGCCGCGCGGCTGCTTGGCGATCTCGGGGGGGACCTCGTCGGGCCACACCATGCCGCGCCCGTCGTCACCCACCATCGCGAAGACGCTGAGCCACGGCACGACGCAGTAAAACGGCGACCGGTTGAAGCTCAGCGTGCAGGCGAGGCCTTCCTCGTCGAGACGTAGGTCGGGGATCGGCACCGGCATGTTGAGGCCGATCTGAAGGACCAGCTGCGGTTGCCGCTTGAACCACGGCGGCACCACCACCCCTGCCCCGCGTGGATCCAGATGAACGTGAACGCTGCTGCGCTCGAGCAGCGCGAGCGCGACATCCTTCTTGGGAGGGAGCGGGTGGGACATCTCTAGGTTGAGGATAGCCTGCGCGCGCGGCGCGTGACGTAGAAAGCCATGGTACACCGCCCGCGTGACGGTTCGCACCTTCCTCGAGACGCCGCCGGTCCCGTGCATGGTCCCGGCGACGGTCTTCGACGCCTACGGGTGGTGCGCGAGCGACGTCCTCGAGTGGCGGCGCCCCGGCCCGACCCTTCCGCTGGAAGGCGCGGGGGCACCGCTGGACGGCTCGAACCCGGCGCGTATGATCTTCGTCCTGCGGGCGCCGCTCCCCTTTCTTCCGATGGAGCTCGCGAGCTTGCACGCGTTCGGGCTCGGCTTGAACGACGAGATGGCGCTCGCCCCCTACGGCATCGACGACGCCACCGACGGCCTCTACGACCGCCGCCTCCACCCGACCGACGCGATGTGGCTCGCCGCCGACAACCTCAACGCGCTCGTCTGGGGGCTCCACGACTGGGCGCATTTTCACAACCACGGCCCCTTCGAGGCGCGCGCGTGGACGGAGCTGCAGTGCGACGGCACCGCGCTCGCGTGGCTCCGGAGAAACGGCGCCGCTACGGGTCTCGGCGAGGCCGACCTCGCCCACGTCGAGGCGGAGCTCACTCGACTCTCGCGCGGCCGCTTCGAGGCGGAGGGGCTCGACGCAGGCCCCGTGGCCGAGACCCTGGCGGCGCTGGGCCGCGCGTGACGGGCGCGCGGCTTGGCGGGCTCGCCTCTCCTTCGCCCCTGGCACAGTTCGCTACGCCGCGGCCGGCTCGTTCCAGTACGGGGTTGGGACGCTCGATTGAACGCGGCCGGTGATCTCACGGACGCCACGCCAGAACAGGCCCTCGAGCGGCCCGAATTTCACGAAGCCGCGCTCGCGCACGTAGTCCATGTTCGCGCGGCTGTTGGCGGCGAAGGCGCGCCCTTCGACCTCGCGCAGGCGCCCGAGCTCGCGGCGGAGCGTGTCCTCGTCGGGCGCGTAGCGGCGTGAGATCGCGCGGCAGTACTTGAGGTGGCGCGCCTCGTCCTTGGCGATCCGCTCGACGACCTCGGCGGTCTTCGGATCGACCTTGCGGTACGCACGGACGTGCAGCCCGAACTGCGTCGACGCGCGCTCCTCGATCACCTGCAGGAGCAGGTAGGCGCGCATGACGTCCTCGCGCGACGTCATCGGCTTTTCCATCATGCCGCCGAGGAGATCGTCGATCCGCTTCAGCAGCTTCAGGTGCTCGGGCACCGTCGGCGCCGGCACGCCCGTGCGCGCGAGGCACGCGAGGAACATCTCGGCGTGACGGAGCTCGTCCTGCTGGTGCACCTTCACGAGCTTCGCGAGCTCGGGATCGTCGACCCACGTGAGGAGGCGATCGAAGAGGGCACCTTCGTCGCTCGCCTCGGCGTCGGCGCAGGTCGCGAGGACATGGGCGCGTCCCTCGGGCGAAGAGACGAGGCGTTCGAAGTACGCAAGCGTGAGGCTCTCCTGGATACTCATGAAGCCAATATGACCGATTTGGTGTTTCGGTCAATTGGTCATGATGTAAATTTGATAACCCATTGAATTTATAGGCGCCCGCGGGCTGTCCGCTCCCAGAGACCTAGGACATCGCGCGGGCGAGGCGGTCGAAAATCCACGCCGGCAGGAACCGGGAGAAGCCGGTGAGCATGGCCAGGGGCCAGGGAAACGCGATGACCGCCGGAGCCGATTCGAGGCGGCTTGCGATGATGCGCGCGGCCTTGTCGGCTTGCCACTCGAGCGGGCGGCGCTTGTGCGCGCTGTTCCTCGTCATCTCGGTCTCGACGAAGCCTGGCTGCACGTCCGTGACGCGGATCCCGGCGGCGTGGAGATCGACGCGCAACGTCTCGAGGAACGTCGACACGGCCGCCTTGCTCGCGCTGTAGGGTCCCGAGCTCGGGAGGCCCCGGCGACCGGCCAGGCTCGTCACGCCGACGAGGTGACCGTGCTGGTGAGCGAGGAAGATGGGGATCGCAGCCGTCAGCGTCGCCATGGCGCCGCGTACGTTGACGTCGAGGACGCGCGCGACCTCGTCCCACTGCAGCGTGCCGGCGTGCCCGAAGTGGCCGACGCCGGCGTTGGCGACGACCATCTCGAGCGCGCCGAGATCGCGATCGGCTTTGGCGACGACCTCGCGAACGGCGCCGGTGTCGGTGACGTCGACAGGAAGCACCAGCGCGCGACCGCCACGGTCGAGGATCGTCCGCTCGACCTCGCGGAGCTCGTCTTCGCGCCGTGCGCACAGAGCAACGTGGGCGCCCCGGGTGGCGAGCTCGATCGCGAGCGCGCGACCGATCCCGCTCGAAGCACCGGTGACCAGGGCGGTTTTGACGGGCATTGTGGGCGGAGCATTAGCAAAAAGCTCCGAGAACGCTCACACTTTCCTTCAATGCCGCGTAGACCCGCTCCCCTGCCCGCACGCGTCGCCGCGCTCGCCGGCGCGATCGCGCTCGCCACTGCGCCAGCGTCCGCGCGCGCGGACGAGACGTTCGGGGTCTCGTTCGCCATCGCCGAAGAGGAGAAGAAGCCGGTCCAGCCTGACGCGTGGGTCGAGGCGCAGCTCACGGCGGCGGAGAGGCTCTTCGGGCCCATCGGCGTGCATTTTCGGTGGACGCACCGGAAAGCGCTCGCGACCGAGCACACGCGCCTCGAGACGCGGCGCGATCGGGACGTCCTCGAAGGTCAGCTCGAGCCGGGCGTCGTCAACGTGTTCATCGTCGCGTCCCTGCGCGACGTGGACGATCCGGCCCTCACCCGCATGGGCGTCTGCTGGCGTCGCGGGAACGAAGGGAAGCCGTACCTCGTCGTCTCCGCGGTCGCGCGGCCCACGGTGCTCGCGCACGAGCTCGGGCATTTTTTCGGCAACGCGCACTCGCCGGTGCCCGACAACATCATGAGCTACGATCGCAGCGGTGCCGACGTGTTCTTCGACGACGCGCAGATGCGAAGAGTCCGCGTCTGGTCGAAGAAGCACGTCGCCGAGCGATGGCTTCACCCCCTCGGCGTCGCGAAGTTCTTGCCTTAGCTAGCGCAGGCCCGCTGGCGCGCAGGTCGTGTCGTGCCACACGGCGACCTCGTAGCGTACGAAACGCGCGCCGGAGCGGACCGCGAGCTCGGCGCGGCCTTCAGGAGCGCCCAGGCGTTCCAGCTCCGACTGAACGGCGGCGCCGCACGACGCGCTCGGCGCAAGGACGCGAACCTTGGAGAGGGCCGCCTTGCGGCGGAGCTGCGCGGCGACGTCGACGAGCAACGAGAGCGCGGCGCTCTCGCCACACGCGGCACCGAGCTCTGGTCTCGCCGTCCACCCCGCGGGCGCGCTCCCGTGCCCTTCCTTCTCCGAGCAGCCGTCCTTGTCTTCCACGCACCCCTCCGCGACCCAGGGGCAGTCGACGAGCATGTGCAACTCCTCGCTCGGCAGCGGGACCGGCGGCGGCAGAGGACGAGCGCACGCAAGCTGTGCGGGTGAGGCGACGACCGCGAAGAGGCCGGCCGCCAAGACGAAGACGCGCGCCTCTACTTGCACTTCACGATCGGTGCGAGCGGCGCGAAGTTGAAGCCATCTGCGGTCGTCAGCGCGTCGGCGTCCGTCATCGCCTTCTCGAGCGCCGACTTGATGCTCGCGTAGGTCTGATCGAGCTTGCTGGTCGCGTCGGTGGTCGCCACGCAGAGGAACTTCGGCGTGCCGCAGACGTCGATCGTCTCGCAGCCGGGTTTCGCCGGGGCGGCGGGCTCGAGGTCCTTGTCGCCGTACAGCGCCACGCCGCCGATCACGACGAGGCGCACCTGCTTCGGCGTCGCCGCGACCATCGCGTCGTAGGGCGCGCTGGCGTCCCCCGAATAGACGACGAGATCCGCGATGTAGCCCTCCTTGATCTGACCGAGACGATCGTCGAGCCCCACGACCTTCGCGCCGTTGAGCGTGGCCATCGTCACCAGGTCCTTCGCCTTCAGGCGATCGCCGAAGTGCGCGTTGTCCCACCCGTCGGCGAAGCGAAGCTCGTCGAGCATGTTCTGGCTGCCGCCCATCGACCAGTCGGGGGCGAGCGCGACGACCACGTTGGCGTCGAGGGCGAGCGGGACCTGCGTGGTCTGCCCGTAGAGGGCGACGTTCGACGCGGGGGACCAGGTCAGCTTCATCCCCTTCTGGCCCATCGTCGTGAACTCGGCCTGCGTGAACGCCGTGCCGTGGGTGATCGCCGTCTCGGGCGCGAAGAGGCAGTCGGCGGGGCTCGAGCTGCTGCCGAGCGTCGCGAACTCGCCGAGCGCCTTCGCGTTCGTACCCTCGCCGCAGTGCACCAGGAACGCGGTGGTCGCCATGCTCGTGAAGTTCGTGCAGACGCCGTTCGGGTTGGACGGCGGGAAGATAGCGCTCGTCTGCACCTTGTCGACGCCGAGGCCGTTCTGCGAGACGTCGATCGAGCGAGCGAGCGAGCCGAAGCACGCCGCGCTGGTGCCCGGTAGCCCGACGATGCTCGTCGTGCCGGCGATGAGGCCCTTGAGCTCGCCCCACTTGTCCATCTCGCAGCGAAGGCTGCCGGCGGGGGTGCCGTACGTCGTGCTCGCGCACCAGGCCGGCTTGCCCTGCGAGTCGTTCGCGAGGCACTGCTTGACGTCGAGCATCGCGCCGTAGCGCGCCTCGGCCGTCCACTGCGTGTGATCCTGGTAAGCCTGCGCGGGGAGCCAGTCGGTGTCGTCGAAGACGTCGAAGAGGATGTGGTTGTGCGTGTCGATCATCCCGGGCGCGATGACGCTCCCGTTGATCAGCGCGGCGCCGGCCGCCTCGGGCCTCCCGGCGCACGCGACACCGGCCTGGACGCAGACGATCTTGCCACCGGCGACGAGCACCTGACCATCGACCACCGCTTCGGGGGTGAGGATCTTCCCGGTCAGAAGCAGGTTGCCGTTGCCGGGCGCGATGGCGTCGGGGGTGCCGCCGTCGCTGACTCCGCCGTCGCGGCCCGTCGCCCCGTCGTCCGAAGCACCGTCGCCGCCCCCGGCGGTGCCGTCGGCAGACCCACCGTCGACGAAATCATCTGGAATGCCGGACCCTTTCGAGCCGCTGCAGCCCACGAGCAACAGAAGGAGAGGGGCTGAGGCAAAACGACCCGGGTGGAACATCGGCGGAGTGAAGCACGAACCCCGGCCTCACGCCCGTGCCGGGGCGCTCAAAACGCTTTGACGATCAACTGCGGCAAGGTCACGCACATCTCGTCGGTCGTCTGCTCACCGAGGCGGACGTCCGTAACCTCCTTGTGCTGCGCGGCGAGCTCGGCGGCGAGGTGCGCGTTGCCCATCGTGTTGTCGTAGGTGCAGCGCAGGTGCAGCTTGTCGCCAGGCGCGATGGGCGGGAGCTGCTCGATGGGCGCGTCGTACGCGTAGAAGCGCTGCCAGCCGAAGTCCCAGTGCGGCTCCTGCATCAGACAGGAAGGCGCGCCGCCGCCGGCGGGCTCGAGCTCGATCTTCATGTCGACGCCGACCAGGTGCATGTGCGCCATGATGCCGTAGAGACGAACGCCGCCCTTCGGCAAGGTCGTCGGCACCGTCCACTGCATCGACTCGGTGTGGCCCTTCTTGTTGGCCGGGACGCGGAACTCGGGACCGCTCGCCGGATCGTCGGGGCCGGGCAGGAGGCCATCGCCGCCGCTCATCGGCGCGGCGAAGTTCCCGATCCCGGCGGTGAACAGGTAGTACTCCGGCTTCTGGTCGGCGAAGCGGAGCTGCACCTTCGTGGTGTCCGGATCGGCCGTCGGGGCTCCGCCGGGGTGGTAGTGGATCTGCATCACCAGGAGCGTGCCGGGCGCGACCGGGTAGCCGACGTTGGCAGGCAACTCGACGGGCAGCGCGCCGGGCGCCCACACCGCGACGACGCCAGCGTCGGTGACGCGCGCGCCGCCCGCGCACTCGTAGGTGCCGTCGGGGCCGACGAGCTTCTTGCTATCGCCTTTCGGGTCGGTGAAGACGACGGCGTGGTGGACGACCTTCGCGTTTCCCGGCAAGACGAAGGTGCCATTCACGTAGCGCGTCGTCGTGAGCTTCGGGTCGAGGACGAAGCAGCGGAACTGATCGCGATCGCCGCCGGTGACGTACGGCGTGGCGGGCGCGAGCTCTGCGTTCACGCCGGGCAGCGTGCCCGCGCCGAAGGTGACGGGCGGCGGGGCGTCCTTCGAATCTCCCTCGGGCGCGCCGTTGTCGGCCCACGACGCGAGCGTGGCGAGCTCCGCGGCGGAGAGGCGCGCGTCGTTCTTCCACGCGAACGGCGGCGTGCACTCGCTCGTCGAGACCGCGCCCCACGGCGGCATGAGGCCGCGCTGGGTCTGGTCCTTCATCGAGCCACCCATCGGGCGCGACTGCGCGTACGTGACGAGCGCGAACGGCGCGATCCCCCCCTGGCGATGGCACGTCTGGCAGTGCTTCTGGAGGATCGGCTCGACGTCCTTGTGAAACGTCGGCCCTGTCAGCGCCGCACGGGCGTCGGATGCCGATGCGTCGGAGTCACCGCCACCCCCGCCGCCTGCCAGGGACGGGTTCGAGGCCCCCGAGCACGCGGCGAGGAGCGCGGCGGCGCACAGCGGGGAAACGGCGAAAGGGGCGACACGGGCGAGCCACTCCATCTGCGAGACCTCCGGGTGTGGATCGATCTCAGCAGCTCCCGTGCCACAGGCAAGCGGCAAGAAAGAGGCAGCGGCGCGCCTGTGTGGCGCCAGCCGTTCACGCCGAGCCCGCGACCTTGCGCTCACGTCGCGCGTCTCAGAGGCCCTTGCGACGCACCATGTCGACGAGCGTGGTCCGGTTCAAGCCGAGGAGCTGTGCCGCCCGGTTCTTGTTGCCGTTTGTCCGGGCGAGCGCCTGCTTGATGAGGTTCGTCTCGTAGGTGTCGACGACCGAGCGCAGATCGATCCCGTCCAGCGGAAGGTCGGTCACGACCTCCGTCGAAGCGCCGGCCCGGCGGACGCGATCGGGCAGATCCGTCGGCAGGATGTGGGGGCCTCGGGCGAGGAGCACGGCACGCTCGATCGCGTTCTCGAGCGCGCGGATGTTGCCGGGCCAGTCGCTGCTCTTCAGCATCTCCATCGCTTCGGGGGTGAAGCCGAGGATGTCCGTCCGCCCGCTGCGCTCCGCGTGGATCTTCCGGAAGTGCTCGGCGAGGTGCATGACGTCGCCGCTCCGCTCGCGCAGGGGTGGCAGGTGTAAGTGGATGACGTTCAGTCGGTAGAAGAGGTCCTCGCGGAAGCGCCCGCGGGCGACCTCCTCGTCGAGGTCGCGGTTGGTCGCCGCGACGATACGCACGTCGCATTTGAGGACGCGCGTGTCGCCGACCGGCGAGTACTCGCGCTGCTGCAGCAGACGGAGGATCTTCACCTGCAGCTGCAGGGGCAGCTCGCCGACCTCGTCGAGGAAAAGGGTCCCGCCCTCGGCCGCGCCGACCCGCCCCTGCCGCGCCGCGTGCGCGCCGGTGAACGATCCCTTCGCGTGGCCGAAGAGCTCCGTCTCCAGCAAATTCTCGGGAATTGCGCCGCAGTTGATCGTCACGAGCGGGGCCGTCGCGCGCGGGCTCGCGTCGTGGAGCGCCGCGACCACGAGCTCCTTTCCTGTGCCGCTCTCCCCCGTCACGAGCACCGTGCAGGAAGACGCGGCGATCCGATCGACGACCGCGAGCACGTTGAGAATGCTCTCGTGCTCGCAGACGATCTCCCCGCGGGAGGTCGTGCGCGTCATCGGACGCAAGAAGGATGTTTGAGGTGAGTCCTGCACAAGGTCCCCCCAGGTTCTCCAGAGACTGGTCATCACAAGTAAACCATCTGGGCCCCGGCGCCAACGCTGCCGCGGCCGGGCGCGCGAATCTGAGCGCATGTTGTGGTACCGTTGTCCGCGGTATGTCGAAGCCTCTTCGCGTGCTGATCGTCGACGAGTCCGAGGAGGACGCTTCGCTCGCGATCCGCGAGCTGCGGC
Organism: Myxococcales bacterium; assembly: GCA_025359105.1. GTDB lineage: Bacteria > Myxococcota_A > Polyangia > Polyangiales > Polyangiaceae > JANYHK01. The sequence continues at coordinate 35,454 of JANYHK010000086.1, forward strand.
GAAGCGGGTACGAGCCCACGCACGAGCGCTGCGACACGCAAGCGGCCTTCAAGGCCGCGCTCGAGTGGAAGACGTGGGACGTGATCATCGCGGACTACGAGCTCCCGCGGTTCAACGGCCTGACGGCGCTGGGAATCGCGCGCGAAACCGGGCTCGACATCCCCTTCATCCTCGTCTCCGGCACGATAGGCGAGAGCCTCGCCGTCACGGCGATGAAGGCGGGCGCCCAGGACTACGTGCTGAAGGGGGATCTCGCGCGTCTCCCGGCCGCCGTCGAGCGCGAGGTGCGCGAGGCGAAGGTCCGCAAGAAGCGCCGCGAGGTCGAGGAGACGCTCCAGCGTTCCTACCGGTCGTTCAGGCAGGTTCTCGATTCCGCCCCCGACGGCATCGCGGTCGTGCGCGACGACAAGCTCGTCTACGCAAACCACGCGCTGGCCACGTGCTTCGGCCACGAGAGCCCCGACGATCTCCTCGGCGCCAGCCCGTGGAGCCTCCTCGCGCGGGACGATCGCGCGGAGGCCGAGTCGTGGATGCGCGAAATCCTGGAGGCGAAGGCCGCGCCGCAGCCCCCGGCGAGCGCGCGCCAGGCGCCCGCGCGCGAGTACCTAGGCGTCCGCGTCGACGGCGCAGTCGTTGCGCTCGACATCAGCGCGTCTTACGTCGAAAACTTCGACGGGCTCCCGGCGCTCGTCCTGTTCGTGCGCGACGCCACCGAGAAGCGCCGCGCGATGGCCCAGGTCATCATGGCCGATCGCCTCGTTGCCACGGGAATGCTCGCGGCCGGCGCCGCCCTCGAGCTCAACAACCCCCTTTCGTACATTGCCTCGAACCTCACGTTCCTGGCCGAAGAAGCGACGAAGCTCGAAGGCGAGCTGGGCAAGGAGCGCGCGCACGAGATGACGCAGGTCATCGGCGAGGCGAAGGCCGGCATCGAACGCATCCGGACGATCGTCCGCGATCTGCGGAGCCTTTCGCACACCGACGACCAGGATCGCGGCCGCGTCGAGGTGCGCGGCGCGCTCGAGAGCGCGCTCAGCATGGCCTGGAGCGAGATGCGCAGCGTCGCGAACGTGACGAAGGACCTCGTCGCCTCACCGCGCGTGCTCGCCAACGAGGGGCGGCTCATCCAGCTCTTCCTGGCGCTCTTCACCAACGCCGCGCAGGCGATGGAGCGCAAGAACGCCGACGCGAACGAGATCCGCGTCTCGCTCAACCAGGACGAGACGAGCGTGACCGTGGAGATCTCGGACAACGGGCGCGGCATCCCCGAGGATCAGCTCGAGAAGGTCTTCGATCCGCTCTACTCGGCGAGATCGGGCGGAAACACCGGCCTCGGCTTGTCGGTGGCGCACGGCATCGTGCAGTCGCTCGGCGGCTCGCTCACCATCCAGAGCGCGCCGCAGCGCGGGACCACCGTGCGGGTCGTGTTCCCCGCCGAGGCGCGCGTGCCGTCACCGACCCCGATGGCCGCCGCCGCGTCGATGCCTCCCGAGCAGGCGCGCGTGCTGCTCGTGGACGACGAGCCGCTCATCTCCGCATCGCTCCGCCGTCTCCTCATGCGCGACTGCGAGGTCGTCATCGCGAACGGCGGCGCCGAGGCGCTCGCGCACCTCAAGCTCGACGACGGCTTCGACGTCATCTTTTGCGACCTGATGATGCCGGACGTGACAGGGATGGACGTCTACGCCGAGCTCAAGAAGGACCGCCCCGAGATCGCCGAGCGTCTCGTCTTCCTCACGGGCGCCGGGTTCACGCCGCGCATCCAGGAGTTCTTGAACCGCGTGTCCAACGCGCGGATGGACAAGCCGGTCGACGTGCAGAAGATCCGCACGATGGTGCGCGATCGCAGCGCGTCCCGGCGGCGCCAACCGACCCCGCAGGCCTAAAAATAAGCCGAGGCGCGCCGTCTCCCTCCGTCCGCGTCGTCGGCCAGGGCGACGACGGAAAGGGGCGACGAGCGCGCCTCGCGCGATCAAGGTGGAGCGGCGGTCAGCGATCTTCCATCGAGGGCTGCGCCTCGGTCGCGCGCCGAGCGCGCGTGGTCGTCTGGTTGGGCGGCGCCGAAGCGAGCCACGCCGAGAGGGGCTCGCACGCGGTGTACTTGGTGCCGTCGAGCAGCACCTGTGCGCCGGTGCGCGTCTCGGAGTCGACGATGATCGGGGCGACAAGGTTCACCGTCGGGGGAACGTCCCTGCCCGGCGCCGCGAAGACGAGCATGATCGACCACGTCTCCGGCTCACTCTCGATGCCCGCCGCGAGGGCCGCGTCGCGCATCGTCTCCTCGCCGTACTCGACCGCGAGGGCCTCGAGCGAGATGACCGGAAACGCGAGCCCCGGGTTCGTCGCCGACTGCAGCCACGCGATGGGTGAGCTCTCGCGCTGGCGGATGAGGAGGAACTTGTTCTCGTTCGAGAACCCGATCATCCCTGCCGGAAAGTCGATGAGATCCTTCTCGTCGATGTCGATGTTCCCGAAATTGTCGCTCTTGAAATTCATGTTCGTGCTCCTGGCTTGTGTTCCCGTTGTCGTTGCGAAATTCGGACCATCAACTCGAGCCCATGAGGGCCATGGCGGCGCGGCGATCGGCGTCCTTGAACGCCTCGATGACGCTCTGGCACGCCTCGAACCCGCGCGTCGCGCCGATGAGCTCGACCATCCCCTTGACCGCGGAGACGTTCGAGCCCTCCAGCGACTTTGGCTCGAGCATCGGGGCGATGGGCTTGGCCGCGCCCGATTTCGGCGTCGCCTGGAAGAGCATGGCCTCGGACTTCTGCAGCTCGCCTGGCTTCTGGAAGCTCACCACTTGCAGTGTGCCGACGACGGAGCCGCCGGCCTTCACCGAGCCGTCGGGCGCGATCGACGCGTCGGTGGACGTGGGCGACACACGAAGGGGGCGCTTGTCGGTGCCGAGGTAGGGGTAACCCTGGTTCGTCGTGAGCGTTCCGTCGGTCGCGATCTTCACGCTGCCGACGCGCGTGTAACGCTCACCCTGCGGAGTCTGCACGGTGAACATGCCGTCGCCGCGGAGCGCGACGTCGAGCGGACGACCCGTCTGGGTGATGGCGCCCGGCGTCATGTCCGGCGCCACCGCGTCGACGGCGGCGTAGCGGACGTTGCGCCACTGGCCCTGCGCCGCCGCGCCGCGTCCGGCGGCCGCGCGCGACAGGATCTCCTTGAACATCGGCCGGTCGCCGCGAAACCCGGGCGTCGACGCGTTCGCGATGTTGTTGGCCGCGGTGTCGAGCACCGCCATCTGCCCCACCGCGCCGGAGAGCGCGCTCCAGATGCCGTCACTCACGGCCTACCCTCGCGCGGCGCCTTGATCGGCTTCTTCGCCTCGATGTGCGCGCGCATCCTGAGGATGGCCTCGCTGTGAAGCTGGCAAGCACGCGACTCGGTCACGCCGAGGATGGCGCCGATCTCCTTCAGGCTGCACTCGTCCTGGTAGTAGAGGCCCACGACGAGGCGCAGGCGCTCGGGCAGATAGTCGACGGCGTCGGCGATCCGATCGACGAGCTCGTGCTGCGACGCGATGACGTCCGGCGCCTGGAAGGCGCCCTCGCGCGGCGAGGCGATGTCGACGAGCTCGAGCTGGGTGACCTCGGCAGCGGAGACCTGGCCGAGCAGATCCTGGTAGTCCTCGAGAGGCAGCCCGAGCTCGCCAGCGATTTCGGGTTCTTCCGGCGCGCGGCCGAGGCGGAGCGACAGGTCGCGCACCGCCGCGGTGATCTGGCGCGATGCGTTACGCATCTTGCGGGACATCGGGTCGAGGCTGCGGAGGTAGTCGAGGATCGCGCCGCGGATGCGGTGCGATGCGTACGCCTCGATCTCGTGCTCCGGCATGTCGGGACCGCAGCGTCGCAGCGCTTCGGCGAGGCCGACCCATCCGGCGCCGAGGAGATCGTCGAGCGCGACCTCGCGGGGGAGCTTTCGCACCATGCGCATCGCGATGCGACGCACCATGGGCATGTAGCGCTCGTAGGAGCGCTTGTTGATCGGGTTTGCAGTCTGTGCGCTCATGCCATCACCGGAAACAGGGCCTGGAGCAAGGATTCGACCGTCGCGTCCTCGATGTCTTCGGGCACGCGGGCGCCCTTGCAGAGATGCACGAGCGGGATCTTCCCGCGGACGGCGGCGTGGACCGTCCCGCCGATCTGGTCGGTCTCGTCGAGCTTCGTGACGACGAGCCCCGTGGGCGGGCATGTCTCGTAGACGGAGTGCAGGCGCTCGACGTCGCGCGCGCGGATCATCGCGGGCACGGTGAGGAGGACGTCGATCACGCGGCCGGTCGACGTCTTGAGGCACTCCGCGAGCATGCCCATCGCGACGCGGTCGCTCGGCGGGCGGCTGGCGGTGTCGACGAGGACGACGTCGGCTCCCTCGCACTTGGCGAGCGCAGCGGCGAACTGCGCGCGGTCGTTCGCGACGTGGAGCGGAATGTCCATCAGCTCTACGAAGCGGCGCATCTGCTCGACCGCGCCGACGCGGAACGTGTCGAGCGTGATGACCGCGACGCTGCGCTCCTTGTCGATGTGGGCGCGCGCGGCGAGCTTCGCCACCGTCGTCGTCTTGCCGACGCCGGTGGGACCGACGCACGCGATGAGCCGCCGACCCGGACCGTCCACCGGGCTCGCCTTCACGGTGAGGCGCGAACCGATGCGCGTCCGCAGCCACTTTCGGAGCTCCATTCCACCCTTGCCCAGCTTGCTCGCTCCCTGCGCGAGCTCGGTGGCGAGCGCGCCCTCGATGCCGGCGGCGTTGAGCATCGCCACGGCGCGACCGCGCGGACGCGTCGCGCTGGCGAGCTCCTCGAGCATCGCGCGGACGGCGCGCAGCTCGGCCTCCATGGCCGGATCCGAGCGGGGCGGCGTCGGCGTGGTGGGGACCGCGGCCGCCGGCGGAATGACGACGGGCGCATGTGGCTGCGCGCGCCGCATGACCTCGCGGACGAACGGCGCGGGCGTGCGCGACGACGACGGCGCGCTGCGCTCGCTGCCCGGAGCCGCGCGCACCTCGACGAACGAGGTGCCGAAGCCACCCGCCTTGCCGTTGCTCACGTGGCGCGTCGACGAAATGACGGCGTTCGTCCCGAAAGCGGCCTTCACGGCGGCAACCGCTTCGGCAACGTCTCGTCCTCTGAATGTCTCGAAGTTCATGGCGGGCTTACCTCACTCACGCAGCTGCGGCGCGGATCGAGACGGACTCGAAGGGCCGGATGGTCGTTTGGCTCTCGATCTCGCGGAACGAAAGGACGGAAAGGCTGGGGCAACGTCGCTCCGCGAACGCGCGGACGTAGCGTCGCAAGTCGGGGCTCGTGACGAGGACGGGCGTGCGGCTCGCGGCGCGCATGCGGGCGACGGCCGCTTCGACGGCCAGCCCGAGCCGGCGCATGTCCTCGGGATCGAGCGCGCCGCCGGTGCCCGCGGCGAGATCGCGCAGCGAGCGACGGAACATCTCCTCGACCGCCGGATCGAGCACGAGCGCGGAGATGATGCCGTCCGGCCCGCGGAAGTGTGCGCTGATCTGGCGCGCGAGGCGCTGCCTCACGATCTCGGTGAGCTGCTCGGCGTCCTTGGTCGCGGGCGCCGTCTCGATCAGTCCCTCGAGGAGGGTGCGCAAGTCCCGGACGCTGACGCCTTCGCGCAGCAGATTGCGTACGACCTTGAGCACGTCTCCCATGGAGAGCAAGTTGGGTACCAAGTCATCGACGAGCTTCGGCGTCGTGCGCGAGAAGACGTCGAGCAGGTGCTGCAGGTCGGTCCGGCCGACGAGCTCCGAGGCGTGCGTGCGCACGATCTCGCCCAGGTGGGTCGCGATGATCGTCGCGTGGTCCACGACGGCGTAGCCCAGCGCCTCGGCGAGCTCGCGATCGCGCGAGATTACCCAGCGTGCGGGCGTTCCGAAGACCGGATCGGTTCCGGCCTCGCCCGCCATCTCCGGCGCGGTGCCGGAGTCGTTCATGGCCAGCAGGCGCCCCGAGCGAAGCTGCGTGCGCGCGACCTCGGTGCCGAGCATGAGGAAGCGGTACTCCGACGGCCCGAGCTCCAAGTTGTCGCGGATGCGAACGGGCGGAAGAATGACGCCCAGATCGAGGGCGTATTGACGCCTCAGCGAGCCGATGCGGTCGAGCAGGCTCCCACCGTTGCTCCCGTCGACGGCGGTGATGAGCTCGTAGCCCACCTCCAGCGCGAGCGCGTCGAGGGGGAGAGACGACTCGATCTCCTCGGCGGGGGTCGGCGCCGCCTTCGTCTCCACCGGTTCGGCCGGCTTGTCCCCGTCCACGGTCTTCATCTTCCACGCGCGCACACCGAGCGCGGTGGCCAGCGCGAGGAAGGGAAACGCCGGCATCCCCGGGATGCACGCGAAGAGCGCCAAGACGCCGGCGGTCAGACCGACGGCGCGGCGACTCCCGAGCATCTGGGTGGAGAGCGCGCGGCCGATCTGCTCACCGGCAGCCGAACGGGTGACGACGACGCCGGACGCGGTGGAGATGAGGAGGGACGGGATCTGCGACACCAGCGCGTCGCCGACCGACAGGATCGAGAACGTCTCCGCCGCGTGCGCGATGTCGAGCCCCGCCGCGACGCCGATGAGGAGGCCGCCGACGAGGTTCACGAACGTGATGAGGAGGCCGGCGACCGCGTCGCCGTGGACGAACTTGCTCGCGCCGTCCATCGCGCCGAAGAAATCGGCCTCGCGCTCGACGTCCTTCCTGCGTTTCTTGGCGATTTCCGCGTTGATCAGGCCCGCGTTCAGGTCCTGGTCGATCGCCATCTGCTTGCCGGGCATCGCGTCGAGGGTGAAGCGCGCCGCGACCTCGGCCACGCGCCCGGCGCCCTTCGTGATGACGACGAAATTGATGATGACCAGGATCAAGAACACGACGAGGCCGACGACCACGTTGCCGCCGACGACGAAGCGCCCGAACGTCTCGACGACCCGGCCCGCCGATCCCTGACCTTCCGCCCCGTGGAGCAAGATGAGGCGCGTGGTCGCGACGTTCAGGCTGAGGCGGAGCAGCGTCGCGACGAGGATGACCGTCGGGAAGACGCTGTACTCGAGCGGCTGCTCGATGAAGAGCGCGATCAGGAACACGCTCACCGCCACCGCGAGGCTGATCGCGAGCAGCCCGTCCAGGAGGAACGGCGGCAGCGGGATGACCATCACGAGGACGATGCTCAAGAACGCGACCGGGACCGCCAAAGATGCGACGCCCACCTTGCTGGGGACGTTGGCAGCAGCGGTGGCGGCGGCGGTGGACACGTTCGGGTCGAAGGAATGCGACCGACGTGCCACCGCAGCTGCGCTTAAGTCTCAACTCGTGGCCTGTCCCTCTGTCTCGCCCGTAAACGTGGAGAGAGAGGTTCGTGAGTAGGACAAGGCTCTAGCCCCAGACCACGCGATTCTTCAGGCGGTACACGAAGGCCAGGACCTCGGCGACGGCCGCGAACAGATCGCCAGGGATTTGACGCCCGACCTTGACGCGCTTGGCGATCGCTCGGGCCAGCGGCTTGTTCTCGACGACCGGGACGCCCGCGTCCTTCGCGAGCTGCCGCATGAAGAGGGCGACCTCGTCGTACCCCTTCGCGACGACGACCGGCGCGCCGTCCTGCGCGCGGTAGCGGAGCGCCACCGAGATGTGGGTGGGGTTCGCGACGATGACGTCCGCGGACTTCACCATCTTGGCGAGACCGCGGCGGAGCCGCTCGCGGGCGCGGGCGCGCATCTTCTGCTTGTGGCGCGGATCGCCTTCCTGCTGCTTCATCTCGTCTTTGATCTCTTGACGGCTCATCATGAGATCCTTCTCGAGCTTCAGCCGATTCCAGGCGTAGTCGGCGCCGGCGAGGACGGCGAGGGCCATGGTCGCGCGGATGGCCACCGTCTGCGCCGTCTCGCCCACGGCGCCGGCCGCCGAGACGAGGCTCACGCTGGACATGCGCACGAGCAGCGGGAAGGCGTCGCGCACGACGCCGTACGTGACGTAGGTGACGATGCCGATTCGCCCCAACGCCAGGAGCGTCTCCACGCCGGCGTGCTTCGGGCTCACGAGCATCTTGAGGCGCCCCATCGGATCGAGGCGCTCCATCTTGGGCATCACGAGATCGAGCTTCGGGTGAAATCCAGCCTCCGCGAAGCCGATCGCGACGCCCCCGACGGTGGCGGCGATCGTGACGGGGATGAGCATGATCGCGAAGACCTCACCCAGGCGCATCGCCATGGCCTGGACGTCGCCGTGGACGAGATCGAACGGCTCGCTGAAGCAGCGCATCGCGTAGTCCTTCACGCGCATGACGGCCGTGGGCCCGACCGTCACGAGGAGCAGGAGGACTGCGAGCGTCGCGGCCAGGCCGCCGGCGTCGCGCGCCCGAGCGAACTGGCCCTGCTCGCGCGCGCGCCGGCGCTTCTCCGGTGTCGGCTTCTCGGTCTTGCTCTGGTCGTCGGAGGCCACCGCCTATCCTCCGAGCGCGAAGATGATCGCCTCGATGCGCCGGCCAACGAGCGACAGCTGCACCACCATTTCGCGGGCCATGTCGGGGAGCGCCACGACGAGCGCGATAGTGCCCGCGACCAGCGAAAAGGCGAAGCCCACGCTGAAGATCTGCATCGCCGGCGCCGCGCGCGAGATGAACGCGAGCGCGACCTGGACGAGGAGGAGCACGGCGATGAGGGGCACGCCCAGACGCAGGCCCGCCTCCACCATCTGCGCCGTGAGCTGGAGCATCGGCAGCGCGGCGGCCGGCGCGTCCACGAGCTTTCCTGGCGGCAGGACGCGGTAGCTGGCGAGGAGCGAAGCGACCATGACCCGGTGCAGCCCCAGCAGAAACCCGAGGAGCAGCGCCATGAGGCGGAGCATGCGCGTGAGGCCCGTTTCACTCGCCTGCGTGTGCGGATCGAAGAGCGCCGCCGCGCCGAAGCCGAGCATCGGCGACGCGATATCGCCGGCGATCTCGACGACGGCGAGCGCGCACCGCGCGACGAAGCCCATCGCCAGCCCGATGAGCAGCTCGCTGGGGACGGCGAGCACCATGTTCCCGAGCTCTTCGACGCCCTCTGGTGCCGGCGCAGCGGCGCCGTGCGCGACCATGGCGAGGAGCATCACGAGCGCTGCCCGGACCTTCATCGGGGCGTCCTGCGCCAGCATCGGCGCGATGGCCACGAGCCCGGCGCTGCGCGCCGATTCGAGCGCGAAGACGGCGCTCTCCCGCGGGAGAGCCTCGAGCATCATTTGATGATTCCGGAGATCGCGCGGATGCTCTGACGCGTGTAGTCGACGAGGCCGGTCAGGATGAGCGGGCCCATGACCACGAGCGTGGCAGCGACGGCGACGAGCTTGGCGAGGTAGCTCACGCTTGCCTCGTTGACCTGCGTGGCCGTCTGGAAGACGCCGACCAGCAGGCCGACGATGAGGGCGGCCAGGAGCACCGGTCCCGCCGCCTGCGCGGCGATGAGCATCGCGTTGCGGAGGAGATCGATCGCGCCGTCGGTCGTCATCGGAAGCTCCTGAGGAGCGACTCGACGACGAGGCTCCATCCGTCCGCGAGCACGAAGAGCAGCATCTTCACGGGCAAGCTGATGGTCGTGGGTGAGACGAACACCATTCCCATGCTCATCAGGAGCGACGCGATCGCGAGGTCTACGACGAGGAAGGGGAGGAGCACCATGACGCCCATCTGGAACGCCGTCGTCAGCTCGCTCACGACGAAGGCGGGGATGGCGATGTGGATCGGGACGTCCTCGGGCCGGTTGGGCAGCGGGGTCTGTGTCGCCTCGTAGAAGACCGCGAGATCGCTCTGGCGGGTCTGCTTCAGCATGAACGTCTTGAGCGGCACCGCGGCGAGCTCGGCGGCCTGCACCTCGCCGATCTGCCCGCGCATGAACGGCTCGAGCGCCTGCGCCTGCATCTCGCGGGCGACCGGCGACATCGTGAACACCGTCAGAAACAAGGACAGCCCGACGATCACCTGCGTCGGCGGCGACTGCTGCGTGCCGATGCCCTGGCGAACGAACGACAGGACGACGACGGTGCGCACGAACGAGGTCGTCGTCAGGATGATCGCCGGAAGGAGCGACAGGATCGTCAGGACCGCGAGGATCTTGAGCGACGGCGCCAGGCCGCCCTGCGCGCCGATGAGCTGGGTCCAGTCCTTCACGACTGCCTCTTGATCGCGCGGCGGCGAAGGCCCGACACCTGGCCCTCGAGCTGGGAGATCGTCGGCGAGGCCGCGACGAGCGCGTCGAGCGAGCGCAGCGCGGTGCTGGCGGCGGGCGGCGCGCTGGATGGGCGACGCGAGGGGGCGCTCGAGAGGCGGTTGGTGTTGGCGGGCGCGCGGCGCTCGTACGTGTCGCGCGTCTCCTCCGCGATTTGCAGCGCGGCGTCGCTGGGGGGCGGCGGCGACGTGCGCACGCCCTTCAGCGCGTCGATCATCGCCTGGAACGGGCGCGGCGGCGTCGTGGGCTTGGCGCGCGCGGCGGGCGCCTCGTCCGGCTCGTGAGGGAAGTCTCGCCGCGAGACAGGCGCCTTCGCCGCCTCCTCTGCGCGGCCCGCCCATGCGATCCGGCGAACGGACTGATCGGTGACGCCAAGGAGCAGGAGCCGGCCGTTCACCTGCGTGAGCACGACCTGCGCGCGCGGCGACACGCGGACGGTCTCCAGCACCTGGAGGCGCGACGCCACCGGCGCCACCAGGCGCGTCTGCTTGCGACGGCGGAGGTAGAAGGCGTAGCCGCCGATGCCACCGACCGCGAGGAGCAGGAGGATCGATCGCCAGGGGGAGGGCGGCGCTTCGGGGCGGCCGACCGGAGCCGTCGGCGCGGCGACGGGCGGCGCAAGCCAGGCCGGCGGCGCAGCCGACGTCGGCGTCGCGATCGCGTTCGTGGTCGGGGTCGCGGGGGCGGTCGTGGGCGCGGTCGCGGTCGCGGGCGCGGTCGTGGGCGCGGTCGCGGTCGCGGGCGCGGGCGCGGTCGGCTTTGCCGTGGGGGGCGCGGTCGGGGGCGAGGGCGGCTTCGCGGTCGCGGTCGTCGTCGGGGTCGCGGTAGCGGTCGTGGGCTCCGGGTCGGCCGCCGCCAGGGCGGCCGTCAAGATCCCCGCCACGAGCGCCAGCGCGCTGACGATGCGCGGGCTCATGTCCCGCCTCGGTACCGCTCACGCACTTGCTCCGCGGTCAGCACCTCGGTGACCCGGATGCCGTAGTGGTCGCCGACGACGACCGCCTCGCCGCGCGCGATCGGGCGGTTGTTCACGTAGATGTCGAGCGGCTCGTCGCTCGCCTTCGAGAGCTCCAGCACCGCTCCGGTGCCGAGGCGAAGGATGTCGGCGATCCGCATCTTGCGGCGCCCGATCTCCACCGTCACCTCGACGGGCACGTCCATCACGAACGCCAGGCCCTCCGAGGACGCGCTCGCTTCGTCTTGGCCGCCCTGCGCCACCGCGGCCACCTGGGGCTCGCTCAGCGCGGGCTGTACTGATTCGCTCATGTCATCGCCTCCACTCGGGGAGCGAGACTTCACTTTCCGTGCCGCGCCCGAATCTCTACGGCGAGCTGGCCGCGCGACGTAATAGGCATCGCCAGAAACTTGGGCGCGCCCTCGATGCGGAGCGCCACGGCGTCGTCGACGGCCGTAGTCAACCGGATGACGTCGCCCAGCTTGAGCGACAGGACACGGCGAAGGCCGAGGGACACGCGCCCCAGCTCCGCCACGATCTCGAGGGGCACTTCGGGCAACGCGTCGCCGATGCGCGGGTCGACCTCGGCGGCCTCGCGCGCGGTCGACTCGCGCACCGCGTCGTCGAACGCCTTGGCACCGATCGTGACGATGAGGGCGGTCGGCACACCGGTGCCGTCCACGTCGCACACGACGCGAAAGCCAGTCAGCGCCTTTCCGGCGCCCTCCTTGCGCGGCTCCTCGGTCGTCACTGCGAGCTCGAGGTGCGCGACCTGCCCGATCGCCGCGCCGAGATCGGCAGCGAGTGAGCGCGCGATACGCGCGATGAGCGCGCGCTGCGGAGAAGTGAGCTCGACCCCGAGGACACCCGGCGTCGGCGCGCCGCGGCCGCCGAGCGAGCCTTCGAGGACCATCGCGATGGCCTCAGAGCTCAGCGTCAATGTCGCCCATGCGCCGCCCGCTCCCGCGAGGTTCACGGTAAAGCTCGGGAGGTCGCTGAGCCCCTCGGCAGCGACGTCGCGCGCGGCCATCTCGACATAGCGCGGGACGATCTTCCCCTTGAAGCGCGTCAGGAACGGCAAGCTCCGCCTCGCGGAACGCGCGAACGCGGCGGCCACCGCGTCCATCGCGGTGTTGGCGTTCGGCGAGAAATGCTCCCGCGTAGCGAGATCGAGCTTCCTGACCTCGCCATCCTGGGCGGCGAGCTCTTCCTCGCTCATTGCACGACGTACTCGGTGATCAGCATTTTCTTGCTGTGTTTCTTCCCGAAGGCCTTGAGCACGCGGGCGCTCAGCTCCTTGCGGATCGACTCGAATTTGGCGTGATCGGTGACTTCCTCGTAGCTGAGGGTGCGCAGGTAAGTGATCTCGGCGTCCTTCGCCCGCATCACGAACACCTTCGCCTCTTCTTCGGGGATTTCGGCCTTCACCTCGATCGCGACGGCGATCTTCAGGTGGTGGGTCTCGCCGCTGGTGTCGCGGAGGTCGACGACGACGGCGTCGAGACTCGTGAGCCCGTGGGACTCCTTCTTCCCCTTCTCGCCTTCGCCCTCTTCTTCCTCCTCCTCGGCCGGCTCGCCGTCCTCTTTTGGAGGAGCGTGCGCCTTGGGAGGCTTCGGAGGCACCTGGGCGCCAGCGACGCGCGGTCCGATGATGGGCGACAGCGCAGCTCCTGCGACGGAGCTGACGCCGACGACCAGGAGCAGGCCGACCACGGCGAGGATCTTCCCCTTGCCCTTGCCCGCGGGCGGCGGCGGCGTCTCTGCCTTCGTGTCTACTTTTTTGGCGTCACTCACGGGTTCACCGCTTCAGGTTCACGATCTCCTGGAGCATCTCGTCGGCGGTCGTGATCGTCTTCGAGTTGGCTGCGAAAGCGCGTTGGTGCGTAATCAGGTCGACGAACTGGGTGGCGAGATCGACGTTCGATTGCTCTAGCGCGCCACCAGAGACTGCACCGCGCCCGCCAGAGCCGGCCGTGCCGACCGCGGCGTCGCCGCTCTCGCGCGTGGCGAGCCAGAGGTTGTGCCCTGCGCGGCCGAGGCCCTCGTTCGAGCGGAACTTCGCGATGGCGAGCTGCCCGATGTCGAGCTTCTGGCCGTTCGTGTAGGTGCCCTTCACGACCCCGCTGCCGTCGACGCTGATCCCCGCCAGGTCGCCGGACGCATAGCCGTCCTGCGTCTGGTTGGACACGCTCGATGGCGACGCGAACTGCGTGCTGCCGGTGAGGCCGGTGCCGCCGGTCGCGATGGGGGTGCCGAAATCCAGCGCGATCGCCTGGTTCGCGGTGGCGCCGTTGAAGCTCGCAGAGATCGCGGTGGTCGTCGCCGAGGTGTTGAGCGCGCCGGCGCTGGTGAAGGTGAGCGAGCCGCTGCCGATCTCCACGTTGGTGCCGGCGGTGCCGCCGGCGAGCTGCCCGCCGTCGACGACGGCGTGGTAGTCCCAGGCGTTCGCCGCGGTCTTGACCATGTAGACGTCGACCGCATGTGAGTTGCCGAGCGAGTCGAACACCTGCATCGACGTCGAGAAGCTCGAGGTCGACGCGGGATTCAACGGGTCGAAGGGGAGCGCCGGGACCTTGGCGTTCGCGTCGAGGTTGGCGGTGATCGCCATCTTCGTCGTCACGGCCGGCGAGAGCGCGGAGGTGTTCACCTGGAGACCGCCCACGCTCGCGGCGAACTTGCCGCCGCCGAGGGCCTTGTACCCCTGGAGCTGCATGCCCTCGAGGTTGGTGATGTCGCCCTTGGCGTTGATCTTCATCTGACCGGCGCGGGTGTAGAACTGGCCTTGCACGCCGTCGACCGTCCCGCCGACGACGAAGAAGCCGTCTCCGGAGAGGGCCAGGTCGGTGGCGACGCCGGTGTTCGACAGGCTGCCCTGCGTGAACATCTGCTCCACCTGCGACATCACGACGCCGGAGCCTGGCAGCGCCGACGGCGTTCCGGCCGTGACGCTGTGCCCGAGCATGTCGGCAAAGATCGCGCGCTGCGACTTGAAGCCGACTGTGTTGGAGTTGGAGATGTTGTCTCCAACGACCCCGAGCGCCTCACCCTCGGCCTGGAGCCCACTGACACCGGTGTACATCGTCTTGAGAATCGACATCTTCGCCTCCGTACCGAGCCCTTGGTCAACCCGTCGAGATTCGCTCGACTATTTCGCCGCGTTCACGCTGATGAGGTCGCTTGCCGGCGCTTCGACGCCATTGTCGAGCACGAGCTTCGCGTAGCCGTTTGCGTAGTTGACCGACTTGAGAATGCCGGTCGTCTCCTGCGATGCGTCGACGGGAGCGCCTGCGGCGTTCCTTGCGTCGACCGAGACCGTGTACGTGCCCGCGGGTTGGGACATGCCGTTCTGGTCACGGCCGTCCCACGCCACGTTCACCAGGCCAGCCTGGTGAGCTCCGACTTGCATCGTCCGTACCGTCTTGCCCGAGGCGTCCTTGATCGAGACGGTGCACTTGTCAGCGTTGTCGCCGAGCGTGAAGTGAACCGGCTGCGAGAAACCGCCGCCGTCGAGCGTGAGGGAGGAGCCCTTCACGGTGACGGACTTGCCGACCAGGCTCGCGACGTCGGTGTTCGCGATGCCCTGGTTCTGCGTCGCCAAAAAATCGAGCCGCTTGTTGGTGCCCATCGACTGCTCGAGCGCCGAGAACTGCGCGAGCTGAGAGACGAACGCGGTGTCGTCCATCGGCTTGAGCGGATCCTGGTGCGAGATCTGGGCCACCAGGAGCTTCATGAACGCGTCTTGACCGAGCCCCTGGTTGGCCTTGGTCGCCGCGCTGAGCGCGCTCGACGGGTCCGCGCCCTGCGCGGAGTGGGTGGGGCTGGTGGATTGAATCGCCATGGGGTCCTCGCTAGCCGACGAGGTTCAGCGGGCTGGGAGCGTCGTTGCCCACATCGGCAGCCTGTTCGCTCGTCGCGCGCTTGGTCTTCGTCGTGGTCACGAAGGACCTTTGAGCAAATGCGGTGCCGCCGCTGCGGACCGAGACGATGACCGACGCGACCGTCACCCCGGCGCCGTAGAGCGACGAGAGGAGCGAGGCCCGCTGCGACTCCACCGCGACCAGAGCGATGGGGTCCCGGACCTCGAAAACCACGCGAACTGCGCCATCTTTCCGCTCGACCGTGATGCGCATCGGCCCAAGCTCGGCGTGCGTCACCTCGGTCACGAGGCTCGTCTTCTCGGCAGGCGACGGCGGCGTGACGGCGGCGCCCGTCGTCACGGGCCCGTCGACGGATCGCCAAGTTTCCGCCGCTCCATGGGCACGGGCGGGCGCGGGGGCGGAGGGCTGGGCAAAGATGGCCGCCGCCGGCGAAGGGTCGACGGCGACCCGCGCGCACATCGTCATGAGGAGGGCGAACTCCTCGTCGACGCGCGAGTGCCGCGGTGCGGGCTCGCCTCCGTCGTCGGTCGCCTTCTCCAGTACGGCCAAGACCCTCGCGTCTTTCACGAGCTGCCCCTCGACATGCGCGCGGCGGCGTCGTCCTCGACGATGCGCTCGGCGCGGCGCGCGTCCTCCGCGTCACCGCGCGCCAAGCGGGCAAGAACGAGCTTCAGGCGTTCGATCTTCTGCTGCACCGTCACGACGGCGGCGTTCGCGTCGGAGACGCAGCGTTCGGCGACCGCCCGGGAGATCGTGGCTCTCTCCTCGCGAACGCCGCACGTCGCGAGCCATGCCTCGCGAACGCTCCAGTCGTCCGCGCTCCCGCCGCGCACCAGATCGGCCTTCTGGTCGAGCGCCGCGCGCTTTCGAGCGCGCGCCTCCTCCAGGTGAGCCTGGGCGACGTCCGCTTGGGCGCGCGCCTCGTTCAGCGTGGCGGCGGCGCGGGCGAGGTCGCCCTCCCACACGCGTTGAACGCGCTCGAGGCGTTTCATTCGGGCCTTCGCGCTCAAACGACGCCTGCCTGCGACGCGAGATGAGTCATGACGGCCAACGTCTGGTCGATGGGCGTGCGCTCGTCGACGGCTTGCCGGAGGAGCGTGTCGATGTGGGGTCCCATGCGCAAGGCGGCGTCCACGCGCGGGTCGCTGCCCACCACGTAGGCTCCGACCCGCACGAGGTCCATCGCCTCCTGGCGCGTCGCGAGCAGATCGCGGAGCAGCGTCGCCGCGCGCGCTTGCGGCGGCGCCATCAAGTTCGGCGCCAGACGCGAGACGCTCTGAAGCACGTCGATCGCCGGGAAATGCCCGCGTTCGGCGAGCGAACGGGACAGCACGATGTGACCGTCGAGGATGCTGCGTGCGGCGTCGGCGACCGGATCGGAGAGCTCGTCGCCTTCGACGAGAACGGTGTAGAGCGCCGTGATCGTGCCCGCCCCCGCCGCCGTGCCCGCCCGCTCGAGCAGGCGCGGCAACGCGGCGAAGACGCTCGGCGGGTAGCCCTTGGTCGCCGGCGGCTCGCCGGTCGCGAGAGCCGCTTCGCGCTGGGCCATCGCGTAGCGCGTGACCGAGTCCATGACGAGCAGGACGCTCTTGCCGCGATCCCGGAAATACTCGGCAATCGCCGTCGCCGCCTCCGCCCCGCGCGCGCGCACGAGCGGCGGCTGGTCGCTGGTCGCCGCGACGACGACCGAGCGCGCGAGGCCGTCGTCGCCAAGCGTGCCGCGGACGAAGTCGTTGACCTCGCGACCGCGCTCGCCGACGAGGCCGATGACGTTCACGTCCGCCGTCGACGACCGGCAGATCATGCCGAGGAGCGTGGACTTACCGACGCCGGCCCCCGCGAAGATACCGACGCGCTGGCCGCACCCGAGCGTGAGGAGCGCGTCGATGGCGCGCACGCCGGTCGAGAACACCTTGTCGATGGGACGGCGCGACACCGGCGGCGGCGGCGCGGCGCGCACCGGAGCCTTCGTCGCCAGATCCGGGGCCGGTTTGTCGTCGAGGGGGCGTCCGAACGCGTCGACGATGCGCCCGAGGAGGGCGTCTCCTACCCCGACGCGCGTGCCGCGATCGAGCCGAATCACGCGGGTTCCTGGGCGGACGCCGGCGACGCTGCCGAGGGGTGTCGTGACGAGGCGCCCGGCGCGGAACCCGATCACCTCGAGGTCGAGCCCGCCACCGGCGACCTGCAGGATGTCGCCGACGCCGGCCTTGAGCCCGCCGACCTCGACGAGCAGCCCGACGACCTCGACGACGACGCCCGACGGCTGGTGAAGGCTCGCGTTCGCGGCGGCGTGGATGTAGCGCTCGAGCGAGATCATGGAACGAGCGCCTCGAGCACGTGGTAGAGCCGCGTCTCGACGGACTCGTCGACGCGCCCGAGCTCGGTCTCGACGATGCACTCGCGGGGGCCGAGCGTCGGGTCGATCTGCACCTCGCACCTCGGCGCCTCCCTGCGAAGCGTCTCGGTGAACTCCATGACGAGATCGTCGTCGAGGGCGGCGCCGAACTTGACGACGATCTTGTCCTTCTCGTCGAGCGCCTTGATCCCCTCGCGGGCCAAACCGACGAGGACCCCCGGATCGATCGAAATTTCGTGGGCGATCACCTGCCGCGCGATGGTGACGGCGAGCTCCACGAGCTGCCGCTCGGTCTGGGAAAAGATGACCTCGCGGAGCGAGCTTATGTCGCTCAGAGCCTGCCGGAGGGCGGCGAGGCTCTCGACCTCGGCCGCGGTGGGCGTCGGGACCTCGTAAATCGCGGGCGCGGCGGGCTCGGGCGGCGGATCTTGTGGGGTCGAAAGGTAGGGCGCCGCCACCGCTTCGGCGGCCGCGGGGGCCAGCGACGGCGCGCGCGGCCTCTCGCTCGGACGCGGGTTCGGCGGCGGCAGCGTGACCCGCTGCTGCGTGCGCTTCGCGACGACCGGCACATCCTTTCCGAGCCACGCCGGCGGGGCCGGCGCGTCCTTCGGCGACCGGTCGGCCAGGACGAGCCGCTTCGGCTTCTCCGGCACGGGGGTCTTAGACCATCGCATCGCTGTCGCCCCCGAGCGAGATGGTCCCCTCGGATTCCAGGCGCATCGCCGTCTCGATGATCTCGCGCTGCGCCGCCTCCACGTCGACGAGGCGCACGCCGCCCATCGCGGCGAGATCGTCCTTCAGGAGCTCGGCGGCGCGCGACGACATGCTGCCGAAGATCTTCGATTTGACCTCCTCGCCAGCGGTCTTGAGCGCGAGGACGAGCTTGTCGCTCTGGACCTCCTTCAGGAGCATCCGGAGCTGCCGTGCGTCGAGCACCTTGAGGTCCTCGAACGTGAACATCGCGCGGCGGATCTCGCCGGCGACCTCGGGGAGCGACTCGGTGAGCCCGTTCAGGAGCTCCGCCTGCTGCGCCTTCGGCAGCTTGCGCACCATCGCGGCGGCGCGCGAGATGCCGTCCACCGACATCGACGCCTCCGCCTCGATCGGCGGCAACTCGAGGGCGATCGCCTGCGCGACCTCCTCGAGGAGCCCGGCCGGGACCTCGGTGATCGCGCCGAGGCGGGCGAGCGTGTCCATCTGCAGCTGCACGGGCAAGGTCTCGAGCACGCGCGCCGCGCGGGCCGCGTCGAGCTGCGAGAGGATCGCCGCGATGAGCTGCGGGTGCTCCGTCTCGAGCAGCCCCGCGAGCGCCGCGACGTCCGCGGTTGCGAGCTGGGAAATGGCCGATTTCGGCGCGTCCACGAAGATCCCCTGCGAACGGGCCTCACCGAGCGAGCGCGCGGCGAGCCGACGCAGGTAGGTGACGCCCCCACGCGGTACGGCGATCGCCTCGTTCGCCTTCGCGACGAACTCCCTGTGGACGTCGTCGATCGCGGTCGCGGGGACCGCTCGCATCATCGCGGCGACCTCGCGCAGCTTGCGAAGGTCACTGTCCTCGAGCTCGGCGACGATTGGCGCCGCGATGTTCTCGTCGAGCGACAGGAGCATCAACACGGCTTTCTCGGGACCGGTCAGCATTCCGACTCATCTAAGCAATTCGCGCACCGACGAACGCGATCAGAACTGCGGTGCGGCGGCGGGGGTGGTGACCGTCGACGGAGCGTTGAGCCATTCCTTGAGGATGATGGCGGCGGTGGCGGGGTCCGCGAGGGCGACTTCGAGCGCTTTTTCGCGGGTCATCTCGTTGTCGGGCTTGCCGGGGGCGAGGGCCTTGGCGAGGGGATCGGCCTCGAGCTGGGCGGGGGTGACGCCGGCAGCGAGGGCCTTGGCTTCGAGCTCGATGATCTTCTTCTTCTTGCTGCTGCGGCGCACGAGCAAGACCATGATCGCGAGGGCGAGCACGCCGGCCGCGCCCGCCGCGGCCCACAGGGTGACGGGCTTTTTCGGCTTCGAGTCCAGGGCGGGGACGTTTGCGCCGCTGTCGACGGTGGCGAACTGCGCGCTCTCGATCTGGAGGACGTCACCGCGCGCGGCGTCGAATCCCACGGCGCCCTTCACGAGCGACGCGAGCCGATCCATCTCTTCTTTGGGGCGCGGCGCGTACTTGCCGTTGTCGTACGTGCCGTCGACCAGCATCGCGATCGACAGGTGCGCGAGCGTGCCCGGAGGCAGGAGCGTCTTCTGCGTGACCCGGTCGACCTCCCAGTTGCGCGTCCAGCTCGTACGCCACGCGCTCCCTGCGGCAGGGGCCTCGGGCGCGGGCGCGGGGGAGTCGGCGCGGTTCGACTGCGCGCCGGGAACACCGGCGACGGTCGCCCCCTCGGTTCCGCTCTTTTCTTCGGTCTTTTGCTCGCTGCGGAGCGCGGTCTTCGTCGGCTCGTAGTGCTCTTCGGTCTTCTCGCGCGACGTCGTGTCGAGCAAGGCCGCGATGCGCACGTCCGATTTGCCGGGACCCACGACGCGCTCGACGAGCGCCCGCGCCTTCTCCTCCAGCGACGCGGCGACCTCCCGCTCGCGCTCCTCCTGCTGCTCGCTGTCGGCCGCGCCGTGGGAAGCGTCAGCGCGTGGACGGTGGAGCGTCATGCCGTCCGCGCTCACGATCGAGACGCGATCCTCGGCGAGACCCGGCACCGCCGCGGAGACCAGGTGCACCACACTGGCCACCTCCCCCTTGCTGAACGTGCGACCAGGACGGAGACGGAGCACGACCGACGCGCTGGCCGTCTGCTTGGAGATGGCGAAGACGCTCTGCTCGGGCAGCACGAGGTGCACACGCGCAGCTTGCACGGCGCCGATCGTGCCGATCGTGCGCGAGAGCTCGCCTTCGAGCGCGCGACGGAGGTTGATGCGCTGCTCGAACTCCGTCGCGCCGAGACGCGACTTGTCGAAGAGCTCGAAGCCGATGCCGCCGCCGCGCGGGAGGCCGGCCCCGGCGAGCTCGAGCCGCAGCTCGTGCACCTTCTCCTCGGGGACCTGGATAGCCGTCCCGCCCGCTTCCACCTTGAACGGGATCTTCAGCTCTTTCAGCTTCGTGCTCACCGCCGAGGCGTCCTCGGGGGACATGTCGGTGAAGAGAAACGCCCAGTTTTCTCGCCCCGACAACGTGCTGATGACGATCGACGCCACGATCGTCGTGGCGATCACGATCGCGAGCGCGATGCGTTTGGCGTTGGACATCTTTGCCCAGTACGCCATCGCCAGCTTCAAGAACGCGGAGAGTCTCTCGTTCACTTGGGGAACCACCGTGCGCTAGATGTTCATGCGCCAGAGATCGTTGAACGCTTCGACGAGCTTGTTGCGGACGTTGGCGACCAGCTTGAGCTCGATGTCCGCCTGCTTCACAGCGATCATCGTGCCGTGAATGTCGTCGACCGCGCCGGTGGCGAAATCCTGGGTCTTCTGCTCGGCGACGGACGCCGCCTGGTTCGCCGAGGCGACCGCGTCCTTCAGCAGGTCGGCGAAGGGGACACCCTTCTCCGCCCGCGCGCCACCCTGGAGCCGGGAGACGAGATTCTCGCCTCCGACGTTCGACGTGTCGATCGGGAGCGTTCCCGAGCCGACCGGCGCCAGGGGAAGCGTCATTTGCCGATACCGAGCGCGCTTCGGGCCATGCCCTTGATCGACTCGATCGACGTGACGCCGGCTTCGTACGCGCGCGAGGCCGTGATCATGTTGACCATCTCCTCGACGACGTTGACGTTGGGGTAGGAGACATACCCCTGCCCGTTCGCGTCAGGGTGCCCGGGCTCGTAGACGAGCTGAGCGGGGCGCTGGTCTTGCGCCATCTGCGTGACGCGCACGAGCGTCACGGCGCTCGCACCCGGACCACCCGACAGTGGCGTCGCCTGGAATACAGGGTCGATGCGCTTGTACGGCCCGCCGGCCTCGGTGCGGGTGCTCCGCGCGTTCGCGAGGTTCGAGGCGATCGCGTTCATGCGTGTGCGCTCGGCGGAGAGGCCCGAGGCCGCGACTTCCATTCCGGTGAAGATGCCGATCGTCATGATGCGCGGATCCCTCGATTGCCTTGGTTTCAGCCGTGTCCGTCGTTCGCCGCGAAGGCGAGATCGCCCAGCTCCGCGGCGACGAGCGTGGAGATGACGTCGTAGCGGAGCTGGTTCGCCGCGACCTTCGCGGCCTCGCGATCGAGCGAGACGAAGTTGCGGTCGTTGCCGGCGCCGGCCGTCGGATCGTTGAAGACGCGGCCGTTCACGGGCATTCCCGACTCGGGGAGCGGGATGTGCGCCGCGCTGGTGCGGTTCAGGGTCACCTGAAGGACCCCGTTGAACCCCTCGACCCGCGCCAGATCGCGGGGAACGTAGTTCGGTGTGTCCACGTTCGACACGTTCGACACGAGGACGTTGTGGCGCTCCAGGTGGTAGTCGAGCGCCTGGTGGAGCGGCCGGATGTCGGTGAAGAGGTCCACAGGTCGACCTACAGCACGTGCCGTGCCGAAGGAGGCGCTGGACAGCGGGCCGACCGTGTCAGGTCACCGATGGCGGAGCGACGGAAATCCGTCGCTCCCGGCATGCGTCAACGGTCTAACGACGCGATAGCCAATGCGCCGACGGTTGGCGCGCCGGTTGCTTTATGTCCGTCCTTGAAACGCTGCTTCAAAAACGCGCCGAGGGGTTCGCGCTGATTTGGTTGCCTCGTAGGCGGGGCCGGTAGGGGACAGCGCAGCGGATTGACCACCTAAGGAGACTTAACCATGGGCATGCAGAGCAACGCACCCGCGAAGATTTATGCCGATGACTACGTCGACGATTACGACCGCCCCTCCGGCGTGATGCCGATGCCGGGGTACGAGGCCCTCGTGCGCCCCGCGTCGATCGCGCCTCCCTCCACCGTGCAGGCGGCGGCGACCGCGATCCGCAGGTCGAGCCTGCCGCCGGCCATGCCGATCGCCAAGGCGCGCCCGAGCAGCATGGGGCAGGCGATGGGCGAGTCCGAGCAGATCCTCGACGTGTACCGCATGGTGGATCGCGTCGCGCCGAGCATGTGCACGGTCTTGATTACGGGCGAGAGCGGCACCGGCAAAGAGCTGGTCGCGCGCGCCGTGCATCATGCCAGCCCCCGCACCGACAAACCGTTCGTCGCCGTCAACTGCGGCGCCATCCCCGAGAACCTCCTGGAGAGCGAGCTCTTCGGCCACGCGCGCGGCGCCTTCACCGGCGCCCACGCGACCAAGGCCGGGCGCATCACGACGGCGCAGGGCGGCACGCTCTTCCTCGACGAGATCGGCGAGCTCCCGCTGGCCCTGCAAGTGAAGCTCCTCCGCGTCCTGCAGTCGCACGAGTACTCGCCGGTCGGCGACACGCGCACGCTGCACGCCGACGTGCGCGTGGTGGCGGCGACGAACATCGACCTCGAGGCCGCGGTCGAAGCCGGCGCGTTCCGCGAGGACCTCTACTACCGCCTGAACGTCATCCACGTCGCGCTGCCGCCGCTGCGCGATCGCCCCGACGATATCCCCGGCCTCGTGAACCACTTCGTCATCCAGGCCGCCAAGCGCGTCGGCAAGGCTGTGATCACCGTGTCGCCGACGGCGATGCGCCTGTTCGCCAGCTGGTCGTGGCCGGGGAACGTGCGCGAGCTCGAAAACATCGTCGAGCGCGCCGTCATCCTCTGCACCGGAACCACGATCGAGTGCGCGGATCTCCCCCCTCGCGTGCGCGGCCTCGGCGCCGAGAAGCGCAGCACGAATGGGCTGCCCGACGCCGGCCTCGATCTCCGCCGCGCCGTCGAGACCTTCGAGAACGATCTCATCCGGCAGGCGCTCGAGCGCACCGGCTGGAACAAGAACCAGGCGGCGCGCCTCCTGGGCCTCAACCGGACCACGCTCGTCGAGATGATCAAGAGGAAGCGCCTCGCCGGCACCGGCTGAACAATTGGCCCGCCCCTTGCTGACCAAGGAGCCGGGAGGAGGCACTCGTGATCGTACTCTCGCGTCTCAACGGCCAGCTCGTGGCGATCAATCCCGATCTGGTCACGTGGATCGAGGTCCTCCCCGATACGACCATCTCGATGGTCGGCGGCGAAAAGATCTTGGTCAGGGAGTCGCTCGACGAGGTGATCGGGCGCGTGATCGCGTACCGGACCTCCCTCGGCAAGATCGAAGCGATCCGCCCGGGCTCGCCGGTCGCGGCGCTCGCAGCGAGGAACCCGTCTCGCTCTTCGACGCGCCCCCCGCCTCCGCGCTCGATCTTCCCGGCGCTCCAGAACGAGCCGCCGCCGCCGCGCAAATGAGGTGACTGAACATGGATCTCGGAACGATCATCGGGCTCGTCGTCGCGCTGGGATTCATTCTCGCCGGTAACGCCATCGAGGGCGGTAAGGTCGCGCAGATCGCACAGCCGACCGCGGCGATGATCGTCATCGGGGGCACCATCGGCGCCACGATGGTGCAGTTTCCGCTCTCCACCTTCATCAACGGCATGAAGGCGATAAAGACCGTCTTTCTCACGAAGCCCAGCCGCGACGCCAAGCTCGTGGAAGAGATCGTCGGCTACGCGGCCACCGCCCGGCGCGACGGGATCCTCGCGCTCGAGCCCCTCGCCCCCAAGGCGAGCGATCCGTTCCTCGTCCGCGCGCTCATGATGGCGATCGACGGCGCCGACAGCACGGCCATCCGCGACGCGCTCGAGCAGGCGATCCACAAAGAGGAGGAAGAGGGCGAGGACGCCGCGAAGGTCTTCGAGACCGCAGGCGGCTACTCGCCGACGATCGGGATCATCGGCGCCGTTCTCGGCCTCATCCAGGTCATGCAGAACCTCTCCGACATCGCGAAGGTCGGCGAGGGTATCGCCACCGCGTTCGTCGCGACGATCTACGGCGTCGCGTTCGCGAACCTCGTGTGCCTCCCCATCGGCGGCAAGCTCAAGCTCCGCACCCGCGAGGCCGTCGCGCTCCGCGTGCTCATGCTCGAAGGCGCGCTCGCCATCCAGCAGGGCATGAACCCGAAGCTCGTCAAGGAGCGCCTCTCCAGCTTCTCGCACGACCACGCCCACCCAGCGGCCGACGTGAAGGAAGCCGCGTAAGACCGCGGCCCGCTCCTTGCTCCTTGCTCCTGCGTGGCAAGGAAGAAAAAGCACCCGGAGCACGTCAATCACGAGCGGTGGCTGGTCAGCTACGCCGACTTCATCACGCTCCTGTTCGCGTTCTTCGTCGTCATGTTCGCCGTCTCGCAGGTGGACTCGAAGAAGGTCGGCCGGTTCTCCGAGTCGTTCGAGCGCGCGCTCGAGTCCAACGCCTTCAACTCGAAGGGTAAGGGGCTCCTGCCGGCCGAGGGGCAGCAGAAGAAGGCGCCGACGACCAAGGACATGAAGCTGCCGGTGCCCATCAAGAGCGGCGTTCTCCCCGGAGAAAAGCAGCAAATTCGCGCCAACCTGGGCAAGCGCGCGGAGTCTGCGCACGTGCTCAGCGGTCTGGCGATCCTCGAGATCCACGGCGAGCTCGTCCTGCGCTTGCCCGAGCGCCTGATGTTCGCCGTCGGCGACGCGCAGATATCCGACGACGGGCGCCTCGCGCTCGGCCTGATCGCCGACGAGGTCGCTGCCCGGCACGTCCGCCTGCGCGTCGAGGGGCACACGGACAACGCGCCCATCCGCACCGCGCGCTTTCCCTCGAACTGGGAGCTCTCGACGACGCGCGCCACGAGCGTGGTGGCCTTCCTCGTCGACACCAAGAAGATCGACCCGGCGCGCCTCTCGGCGGCCGGCTACAGCGAGTACCACCCGGTCGCCGAGAACGACAGCGTCGAGGGGCGCAAGATGAACCGCCGAGTCGATATCGTCGTCGTCGCCGCCGAGGACGACTCCGAGAGCGACGAGCCGCCGCCGGCGCCCGCGTCGCCCACCAAGGACGGGCCCGCGGTCGACCTTCCGAAGAAGAAGGAGCCAGCAGAATGACGGGGAAGAGCGTCATCGCGACGGCGGCCGCGCTCGCCCTCGCGTCGTGGACGGCAGCGGCCGCCGCCCAGGAGCTCGTGCTCGGCGCGAACGTGGGCGGCGCGTCGGGCGTCGAAGGCGGCGACCCCGGCGGCGGAGAGATGCGCTTTCGTCGTGCGAGGTCGCGCGTCGTGGGACAGCTCGAATTGCGCATCGACGACGACAAGAAGAACGGGATGGGCCTCGTGGTCTTCGCCGAGGTCGAGCCAGCCGCGTCGATCGGCGGCAGTGTGCGGTACCTGCGGTGGCTGAGCACCGGGACCTACCTCTTCGCCGGGGTCACGGGCGTCGGTGCCCCGCGCACGCTGTTCGGCGGCGAGCTCGGCGCGCAGTTTCACGTCTCGATGGGGGACACGGTCGGGCTGTTCGTCGAACCGTCGTTCGCCGCGCTTCCGCTGGGGACCGATTTGCCGCAAGACCACCTCCTCGTCTGGGGACTTCTCACGCTGGGGATCCATGCGAACCTCTGATCTCGTCGCGCTCGCCGTTGCGCTCCTGGTCCCCGCCGTCTGCGCGACCGGCTGCATCGACGGCTCGACCTGCCTGCGCAACTCGGATTGCCCGGCCGCCGACATCTGCTCCATCGGCGCCTGCATCCTCGCGCCCATCGACAACGGCGAGGGCGGGACCGACGAGGCCGGCGCCGAAGCGGGCCCCTTGCCCGACGCGGGCACGCCCGCTGGCCGCGACTCCGGCGTCGACGCGACGCTCTCGGACGCCGGCGGCGACGCGGACGCCGCGACGGGCACGGGCGACTCCGGCGACTCCGGCGCGACTGCCGACGACGCAACGGCCTTCGACGCGAGCACCGACGACGCCTCCGACGCCGCGCCGGAGTGAGCGCGGCACGCAGCGTGCACTTCGGTACGAAGTAACCAGGAGACCGAAGATGTTCCGCTCGCTCGACATCGCCGCAACGGGAATGGCCGCGCAGGAATCGCAGCTCGACGCGATCTCCAACAACCTCGCGAACGCGAACACCGTCGGCTACAAGAAGATGCGCGCCGATTTTCAGGACCACATCTACCAGACGGTGCAGGCCTCGGGCGCGCAGACGAGCAGTACGACGCAGTCGCCGACGGGTCTGCAAGTTGGCAGCGGCGTCAGGATGGTGGCGACGACGCGCCACTACACCCAAGGTGCGTTGACGACGACGGGCAACCCGCTCGACGTCGCGATCGAGGGCAACGGCTTCTTCGTCGTACAGCAGCCCGACGGTACCCCCGCCTACACGCGCGCCGGCACGCTGAAGACCGACGCGCAGGGGCGCCTGGTGACGGCCGAGGGCATGCCGATCGAGCCTGCGATCACGATCCCGCCCGACGCGGTCGGTGTGTCGATTGGCTCGGAGGGCCAGGTGTCGGTCTCGATCAAGGGGCGCGCGGCGCCCACGCAGGTCGGGCAGATCACGATCGCGAACTTCGTGAACCCGGCGGGCCTCTCGGCGCTCGGCCACAGCTTGCTGCAGGCCACGTCGGCGAGCGGGGATCCGCAGGTCGGCAACCCCGGCACCGACGGACGCGGCACGCTCCTCCAGAACACGGTGGAGCAGTCGAACGTCGAGGTCGTCCAGGAGATGATCGGCCTCATCAGCGCGCAACGCACGTACGACGTCAACTCGAAGGTCGTGGCCGCCGCGGACGAGATGCTCCGCAGCGCGACGCAGATGCGGTAACGCCATGACGAAAGCTCGCCTCTCGTCCGTCGCCTCCGCCTTCGCGCTCGCGCTCGTCCTCGCCGCTTCGCTCGGCGTCGCCGACGATGCCCGTATCGTATCGCGCTCGCGCCTCAAGCTGGCCGATCTGGTCCACGCCGAAGGCGACCTCGGCGCCGTCGACCTCGGCCCCGCGCCACCTCCCGGCGCCAGCCGCCTCGTCGCGCGCGCCGAGATCGAGGAGCACGTCCGCGCCGCGGGGCTCGATCCCAAGCGCGTCAAGCTCCCGCCGAGCATCCGCGTCACGGGTGCGTCGATGCGCTTCTCGCCGGAGAAGCTCGCCAAGGCAGCGACGCCGGCGATCGAGAAGGCCCTCCCCGCCGGCGTCACGCTCACGCGCGTCGACCCGTCGAACGAGCTCGTCACGCACCCCGGCACCACCGTTCGCTCCGCCAGCGTGCCCAAGCTTCCGCGTCAGAAGGGGCCGAGCCTGTCCTCGGCCATGCTCGAGCTCGTGACCGACGACGGCCTCGTGACGAAGGTGCCGGTCGCGATCTCGGTCGAGATCAGCGAGGCGGCGGCGCACGCCGACGTGCCGCGCGGCGGCCGGCTCGAGGTCATCTACGAGCGCGGCTCGATCAAGATCGCGACGACCGGCGTAGCGCTGGCGGACGCGGACGTCGGCGAGACGACGCAGATGAGCCTCGTCGCCACCGGCCGGATCGTCCGCGCGAAGGTGCTCACGCGCGAACGCGCGGAGATCCAGGAGCCGCGATGAAGCGCGCCCTCTCCCTCGTCATCGTCCTCGGCCTCGCCTCGATCGCCTGCGGGCCGGCCCACATCAAACCCTTCACCGCGAAGAACCGCGTGTACACGCCGGGCAAGTACGCCATCTCGCAGGCCGACGCGAAGCCCCAAACGGGCTCGCTCTTCAGCGAGGCCGGCACGGGCATGCTGCAGGACACCCGCGCCATCCGCGCCGGCGACATCGTGATGATCAACATCGACGAGACGACGAACGCCGAAGGTGGCGCGAACACCACGACGACCAAGAACGACAAGCGCGACACGAGCGTGACCGCTCTGCTCGGGCTCGTGCCGGCGATCAAGAAGGCGCACCCGGACATCGACCCCGCGCAGCTCATCGCCCTCGCCGCGAGCGCGGACTTCGCGGGCGACGGCAAGACGAGCCGCAACGGCCACCTCCACGGCAGCCTCGCGGTGCGGGTCCGCGAGCAGATGCCCAACGGCGACCTCTACATCGAAGGAACCAAGGTCGTCATGATCAACACCGAGGAGTACCACCTGTACATCTCCGGAATCGTCCGCTCGGCGGACATCGCGCGCGACAACTCCGTTCTCTCGAGTCGCATCGCCGACGCGCAAGTGGAGTTCACCGGACGCGGCGATCTGGCCGACACGACCGAGAAGGGCTGGCTCGCGAAGATCCTCGACAAGGTGAGCCCATTTTGATGAAGCGTCGCTCCCCCCACCGACCCGCCCGCCTGGCCCACCCCGCCCCGCCCTTGATGCGCGCAGCGCTGCTGCTCCTCACCCTCCTCGCGCTCCTCGGCGTCGTTCGCCCGGCGCGCGCCGATCGCATCGGCGACCTGTGCGAGGTCGTCGGTGTGCGCGACAACCAGCTCCTCGGCTACGGCATCGTCACCGGCCTCAACGGCACGGGCGACGACGCGTCCGCCCCGTTCGCCACGCAGTCGCTTCTCGCCTTGATGCGCCGCCTCGGCGTGCAGATCGATCCGGTGCAGCTGCGCCTGAAGAACGTCGCCGCGGTGCTGGTGACCACCAACATTCCGCCGTTCTCGCGGCAGGGCACCCACCTGGATGTGACTGTGTCGTCGGTGGGCAACGCGCGCTCGCTCCAGGGCGGCGTGCTCGTGCAGACGCTGATGATGGGGTCCGACCTCCACGTCTACGCTGTCGCACAAGGTCCGCTCGTCCTCGGCGGCTTCGAGGCCAAGGGCGGGGGCAGCAGCGTGAAGTCGAACATCACCACGACGGCGCGTGTGCCGAACGGTGCGCTGGTCGAGAAGGAGATCCCGACGACGTTCGCCAAGGACGACGTCATCCTCCTGGCGCTCCGGAGAGCCAATTTCGCGACGGCCGCGCGCATCGTCGAGGCGGTCGACAAGGAGCTAGGCCCCGGCAGCGCCACCGCGGCCGACTCGGGGGCGGTGAGGGTGAAGCTGCCCCCCGGCCTGAAGGGGCTGCCCGTACAGGCCCTGGCGAAGCTCGAGCAGATCGACGTGGTGCCCGTCAACGCGGCGCGCGTCGTCATCAACGAGCGCACCGGGACGATCGTCGCAGGCGGCGACGTGCGCCTCATGCCGGTCGCCATCGCGCAGGGCGGAATCACCATAGTGATCAAGGAGACGCCAGTCGTCTCGCAGCCCGCTCCGTTCAGCAAGGGCACTACCGTCGTGACACCGCAGACGGACATCCAGCACTTCGAGGGCAACGACAAGGCCCCGACGCTCACCTACTTGGACGCCGCGGCGTCGCTCGCGGACGTCGCCCATGCCCTCTCGACGCTCGGGGTCACCCCACGCGAGCTCGCCAGCATCCTGCAGGCGCTGAAGAGCGCCGGAGCCCTCAGCGCGGAGATCGTGATGCAATGACGACCCCTATCGGCCCCGCGAACGTCGCCCCCATGGCGCCTCTGGAGGCCGCCACCCCGGCCGATCCCGTCGAGGCCAAGAGGCTCCACCAGGCGAAAGATGCCGCCCAGAAATTCGAGGCGATCTTCCTCCGGCAGATGCTCTCGGGCCTCGAAAAAATGAACAAGACCGGGCAGTCCGGCGGCTCGTCGCGCGGCGGCGGGAGCGGCGGCGCCGGGGGAATCTACGGGTCGATGATGGTCAACTCGCTCGCCGACTCCATCTCCCAGTCGGGGGGCGTCGGGCTGGCCGATGTCATCCTACGTGCGCTCCAGGGATCGCCGGCCCAGGTGGGCAAGGCGCCAAAGAAATGACGCCGTCGCGGCTAAAGTCGGGCGTCTCGGTGCCGTTCGTTGCTCACAAGAGAGGCCCGGCTTTTGCGTATCGGGTACACGGAGGAGTTGAGCGATGAAGATCGACAATAGGGTGCTGAATGCGTACCAGCGAACGGGCGTGACCGGGGTGACCGGAAAGGCTCCCGCGAAAGCGCCAGCGCCTGTCGCGTCGCACGAGTCACCGGGCGCCGGCGAGGCGGCCAAGGTCACCATCAGCGCCGAAGCGCGCGCGCTCGCGAAGGCGTCCCCGGATTTCAACCCGGCGAAGGTCGACGCGCTGAAGCAGAAGGTGGACGCCGGCGAGTACAAAGTGGACAGCCACGCGGTGGCCCAACGTTTGCTGGATAAGCTGGCGTAACCCTCCACCGGAGGCTCGCCAATGCATGACATTCTCAAAGAGCTGGAGCGCGTCCTCGTAGAAGAGCGCTCAGCCATTCGCAAGCTCGACACGGACAACATCGAGCTCGCGGCCACGAAGAAGACGGACCTCGAAGCCAAGCTCTCCACCGCGATCGCCGCGGGCGAGAGCGCGACGATGGACGACCACGCGATCCTCGAGCGCGTGCGCGCCGCGGCCCGCGCCAACCAGCTGCTCCTCGTCCACGCGAGGGCCTGCGTTCGCGGCGTCGTCGCCCTCGTCAGCGGAAAGTTGCCGGACGCCTACCCGGCCGTCGCGGCACCGGCCGCCGCGGCCGCGCCGGCCGTCCGCGTCAACATGACGGGTTGAGCCATGGGCTTGAACGGCCTACTCGGGCTCGCCCGGGACGCGCTGGCGGCGAACTCGTTCGCCCTGGACGTCACCGGTCAGAACGTCGCCAACGTGAACACGCCGGGCTACGTCCGGCGGAGCGCCATCCTCGAGACGCGCATCGCCGGAAACGTGACGTACGGCGGCGTCGACGCGCTCGGGGTGCAGCGCTCGGTGGATCAGTTCGTCGACGCGCGCGTCTACGACGCGACCGGCAACGCCATGGGCGCGCAGACGCGCGACGGGCAGCTCGCCGGCGTCGAGGGGCTGTTCAACGACACGAACGGCACCGGGCTCGGCAGCTCCATCTCCGCGCTCTTCGGCTCGTTCTCCGCCCTCTCGGCGAGTCCGACCGATGACGCTGCACGCGCCAACGTGCTGGCGCGCGCCGACGACTTCGCCACGCGCCTGCGTGACACCGTCTCCACCATCCAGACGCAGCGCCAGGACCAGCTGACCCAGGCCGGCGGCGTCGCCGGCAGCGCGAACGATCTCGCGAGCCAGATCGCCAAGCTGAACGGGCAGATCAAGGCCGCCGAGAACACCGGCGGCGACGCGTCGGATCTGAAGGACAAGCAGGGCTCACTCGTCGGCCAGCTGAGCAAGCTCGTCGACGTGCATACGTTCACCGACGGGCAGGGTCAGCTCGTCGTCCGCGCCGCCGGCGCCACGTTGGTCGAAGGCAACGTGGCCGGCAGCCTCAGCGTCACGACGGACGCCGCCGGGACGATGCGCCTCCTGCTGAATCGCCCGCAGGGGACCCCCGTAGACGTCACCGATCACCTGACCGGCGGGCAGCTCGCCGGGCTGAAGCAGGTCCGCGACAGCGACGCGACCGCAGTGCTGGCCCGCCTCGACCAGCTCGCCGGCGACGTCGGCAACGCCGTCAACGCGCAGCACGCCGCCGGCTTCGGGACAGACGGCTCGACCGGCCGCCCCCTGTTCAGCGGCACCGCGAGCGCGGCCACGATCGCCCTCGATTCGCAGATGGTTGGCCACCCCGAGCGCCTCGCCGCCTCTAGTAGCGCCGCGGACGTGCCCGGCGGCTCCGGCAACGCGGTCGCCCTCGCGGCGCTCTCGACGAAGCCCATCGTGGGTGGAACCCTCACCGCCGCCGACGCCTACGGCGGCCTCGTGGGCGACATCGGCCAGCGCAAGGCCCAGGCGGCGCAGGACAGCGAGATGCGCGACGCGATGAAGTCGCAGGCCGAGGCGATGCGCTCGAGCAGCGAAGGCGTCTCCGTCGACGAGGAGATGATCAACCTCACCAAGTACCAGCGCGCGTACGAAGCGGCGTCGAAGCTGATCAGCACGGCCGACCAGCTGCTCCAGCAGCTCATGAGCGAGGTGGGTCGATGAGAGTCTCCGATGGAATGCGGCTCGACGGCATGACGCAGCGGATGTCGCAGCTGTCGCAGCGGGAGCTCGCGGCGGCGCGGCAGGCGTCCACGGGGATGCGGGTCGGCGCGCCGAGCGACGATCCGGTGGCCGCGGCGCAGGCGGCCCGCGTCCAGGCGTCGCTCGATGCGACCGGCTCCTACCGGGGCACCATCCGGGACGTGCGCGGCGACGTGGACCTCGCCGAGACCACGCTCGCCAGCGCAGGGGACATTCTCACCCGCGCCGGCGAGCTCGCAATGCAGGGCGCGAACGGCTCACTGAACGCGAGCGATCGCGCGGCGCTCGCGAAGGAGATCGGTCAGCTCAAGGAGCAGCTCGTCACCGTCGCCAACACCAAGGGGAGCACCGGCTACCTCTTCGGCGGGACGGCGAGCACCACCGCCCCCTTCGACGCGACCGGTACTTTTCTGGGGAACGCGAACGACAGGGTGGCCGAGGTAGGCGCCAACGTGAGCATGACGGTGAGTGTCGACGGCGCCACGGCGTTCACCGCGGCGGGCGGCACCGACGTCTTCGCGGAGCTCACCAACCTGGAGACGGCGCTCTCGACGAACAACGTCGCGGCGCTGCCCACGAGCGTCAACACGCTGGACACCGCGCGACGTCAGGTTCTTGCCGCGCGCCTCGACGCGGGAACGAAGCTCGCGCGCCTGGATACCGCCGATTCGGCCCACGAGGCCGGACAGGCGACGCTGTCCACCGAGAGGACCGGCCTCCTGCAGGTCGACCCCGCCGCCGCGTACACGCAACTTCAGGCGACACAGACGGCCGTCGAGCAGTCGATCGCGGTCGCGCGCAGCACGCTCGCAACTTTGTCCCTTAACCGCTTCGGCTGAAGTTGGCACTCCCGGTGCATCGTCCCCTCTCGAGGAGACGGAACGATGCTCATGATTTCGCGTCGCATCGGTGAGAGCATCTGCATTGGTGACGATGTCGAAATCGTCATCAAGGAGATCCACCGCAGAAACGTGAAGCTCGCCGTCAAGGCGGGCCCACGGCAGCTGATTCTTCGTGGGGAGCTACGTGCGTCGATCGAGGCGGCCAATCGCGCTGCAGCGACGACGCCGCTCGACTTCGAGCTCCCCGTCGCCGGCTCGCCCTCCGAGGCGCCGTGAAGAGCGCCCCCGGCAGCGCGCTCGCGTATGCGCACCTGGAGGGAAACGTCGAGGCGCTCGGCCTCGGCGGTTTGAGCCTCCTCGCGCTGCGCGACGCCGCTCCCCGGGGGCGCTACGTGGTCCTCGCCGACGGAAGCCCGGCGCTCGAGGTGGACGGCGCGGTCCTCGATCGTCCGTGCGATGCGCGCGCGATCGAGGAGCTGCTGGCGTCGATGGACAAGGCGTCGCAGGACGTCGTGCTCCTGTTCGGCGTCGGCGTCGGGCACCTCGCCCGCGCGCTCCGCGATCGCTCGCGGGCCAGCGTCATCGTCTACGAGCCGGATCCCGGGCTCCTGCGGACGCTGCTCGAAGCCGGTCCCTGCGACCTCGGTGGCGTGCCCGTCGTATGCGACATGAACGACCTGAAGGCGGTATGGCAGCGCTACACGCGCGCCCACCCCGCCGCGACCACGGTGCAGACGCCCGGCTACGCGGAGGCCTTCCCGGCGGACCTCGCGCGCGTCGTCGCCACCGTGAAGGAGATGCTGAGCGACGAGCAGTGCGTGGAGAACACACGACGTGTGCGCTTCCGCCAGTGGATTGACAACCTCGTCGCCAACCTGCCGGCGGTCGTCGGCACCGTGCCCTGCAACGCGATGTGGGGCGCCTTTGCCGGGATGCCGGCGTTCATCGTCGGTGCCGGTCCGTCGCTCGACACGAACATCGAGGTGCTCCGCGAGGCGAAGAAGCGCGGCCTCCTCATCGCGGTGAACAGCAGCGCGTCGGCGCTCGCGGCCGCTGGCATCGAGCCGGACCTGGTCGTGTGCATCGAGTCGCTCGATCTGTCTGCGAAGCTTTCGAAGCTTCCGTTCATCGACGACGTCACCCGCGTCTACAGCCTGTCGTCGCACCCGAAGAACCTCGCGGTCGGCACGGGCCCCCTCTTGCCGGTGATCGAGAAGCTCCCGGCGTTCGAGACGGTGAGCGAGCTGCTCGGCGGCCCCGGCGTCGAGGTCGGCGGCAGCGTATCGACGGTCGCGTTCTGGGTCGCCAAGTCGCTCGGGTGCTCCCCGCTCGTGCTGGTCGGTCAGGACCTCGCGTTCACCGGCTACGGCACCTACGCGCGCGGAACGAGCTACGAAGAGAGCCGCGCCCAGCTCGGGCCCGACGGAAAGACGCTCGAATTTACCTGGAACGACGCGATTACGAAGGCGCACGGCACCGCGGCCGGCCCGCTCGCGGCACGCGCCGAGCTGGTGATGGTCGACGCGTGGGGCGGCGAGGGCGTGGTCCCGTCCGGCGTGATGTTCGCGTCGTTTCGCGCGTGGTTCGAGGTCGCGGCCGCGGTCTTCGCCGTCACGACGCCGGAGCTCGAGCTCGTCAACGCGACCGAGGGCGGCTCACGCGTCCATGGCTTCAAGGAGGAGCGCCTCGCCGCGCTCGTGGCGCGTCTCCCCGTGCGTGATCGCGTGCCTGGCGCGGAGCTCGCGCGCGCGGCCGCCGCCAAGTCGCCGGTCACGCGGCGCCAGCTGCAGGCGTGGACCGACCGCCAGGCGAGCCTCGCCAAGCAGGCCGGCCGCGCCGCGCGACGCGTCGGCATCTGTGCGGAGCACGCGATCACGCTCCTGGAATCGGACGGCGCGCCCGACGCGGTGAACCGCGCGTTCGACGTCCTGGCCCGCGCCGAGGCCTATCTCCGGCGAACGAGCAAGGCCCAGCCGATGCTGGAAGGGCTCGCCTACGCGGAGGTCCAGTCCCGGATGGA
Source organism: Myxococcales bacterium (assembly GCA_025359105.1). Classification (GTDB taxonomy): domain Bacteria; phylum Myxococcota_A; class Polyangia; order Polyangiales; family Polyangiaceae; genus JANYHK01. Next base: position 70,533 of record JANYHK010000086.1, read on the forward strand.
TCCCGCGCTCGGACGCGATCTCTCGGACTCCCGCGCCGCTGCCCTCGCCTCGCTCCGCGAAGAGCTCGCGCTCGCCGCGGCCCTCGTGAAGAACGCCACTCACCTCGAACGCGTCATGCGCGCGGTCACCAGCACGAACTCGCCCCGAAACGCCGAAAGGAACTCACGTCATGTCCATTGTCATGCAGACGAACACCGCGTCGCTCCAAGCGCAGCAGAACCTGAGCCGTAACCAGCACGCCCTCGCCTCGAGCTTCAACAAGCTCTCCAGCGGGTTCCGGATCAACACGGCGGCGGACGATGCGGCAGGCCTCGCGATCAGCGAGAGCATGAAGGCGCAGATTCGCTCGTACTCGGTGGCCGAGCGCAACGCGAACGACGCGATCTCCATGGCGCAGACGGCGGAAGGCGCGCTCGGCGAAGTGTCGGGGATCGTGACGCGCATGCGCGAGCTCGCCATGCAAGGTGCGAACGGTAGCCTCCAGACGGGCGACCGCGGCTACCTCGACACCGAGTTCCAGTCGCTCAAGGCGGAAATCTCGCGCATCCAGGGGTCGACGACCTTCAACGGCGTGAACCTCCTCCAGCAGACGGCGGCGTCGGTCGACTTCCAGGTCGGCATCAACACGGCGGCGAACAATCGCATCACGATCACCTTCGGCGGCGTCAACCTCTCCGCGCTGCTCACCGCGACCAACGTCCTCTCCGGTACCGCCGGCAACTCGCGCGGCCTCCTGACCACGATCGACAACTCGCTCCGCTCGATCTCCACGGGCCGCGCGCGCTTCGGCGCCGCGATGAACCGCCTCGAGATCACGACGAGCAACCTGGCGACGATCCGTACCAACACGTCTGCCGCGAACTCGCGCATCCGTGACGTGGACGTCGCCGAGGAGACCTCGATGATGGCGCGCAACCAGGTGCTCGCGCAGGCCGGCTCCGCCGTTCTCGCCCAGGCCAACCAGCTGCCGCAAATCGCGCTCGGTCTGCTCAAGTAGTCTGACGAGCCTCCGTTCAGGAGAGATGCGATGGCCGAGAGGCCGCCGCCGGGCGCAAGACGCACCCGCAACAACTCCATGAAGGAGGCTCACCATGGCTCTCGTCGTTCAGACCAACGTAGCATCGCTCCAGGCCCAGAAAAATCTCTCCATGACGCAGAAGGCGCTCGCGAGCAGCTTCAACAAGCTCTCGAGCGGCTACCGCATCAACAGTGCCGCGGACGACGCGGCAGGCCTCGCCATCAGCGAGAGCATGAAGATGCAGATCCGCTCGTTCGGCGTCGCGGAGCGCAACGCCAACGACGCCATCAGCATGGCGCAGACGGCGGAAGGCAGCTTGGGTGAGGTCAGCGGCATCCTCGGGCGTATGCGTGAGCTTGCGATGCAAGGTGCCAACGGCGCGCTCCAGACGGGCGACCGCGGCTACCTCGACACCGAGTTCCAGTCGCTCAAGAGCGAGGTCAAGCGGATCCAGGGTTCGACGACGTTCAACAACCAGCAGCTGCTCCAGACGGCCGCGTCGGCGGTCGCGTTCCAGGTCGGCATCAACACCGGCGCGAACAACCAGATCACGATCACGTTCGGGAACCTGAACCTCGCCGCGCTCTTGACCGCGACCAACAAGGTCGGCGGCACGGCGGGCAACTCCTCGAGCGCCATCAACCAGATCGACGCTGCGCTGAAGACGGTCTCGACGACCCGCGCCGTGTTCGGCGCCGCGATGAACCGCCTGGCGATCACGACGAGCAACCTGCAGACGATCAGCACCAACACGTCCGCCGCGAACTCGCGCATCCGCGACGTCGACGTCGCCGAGGAGACCTCGCGGATGAGCCGCGAGCAGGTGCTCGCGCAGGCCGGCGCCTCGGTGCTCGCGCAGGCGAACCAGGCACCGCAGCTCGCGATGTCGCTCCTCCGGTAGCCCGGACGCCTCGCCTCTCCGACGCACTCTCCGAAACGCGCGACCGCTCCAAGCGGCCGCGCGTTTCGGCATTTTAACGACATAAATTCAAGGAAGTCTGGCCTGCGCCGTTCGGTTTGGTTGCGAGACCGATGGGCCTCGCGCGGGAGCAAGGCTGCTCCCGCATTCGATTCACCTCATGGAGGAGGTCCACTATGTCCATTGTCGTCCAGACCAACGTCGCATCGCTCCAGGCCCAGAAGAACCTGTCGATGAACCAGAAGGCCCTCGCCGCGAGCTTCAACAAGCTGTCGAGCGGCTACCGCATCAACAGCGCGTCCGACGACGCCGCTGGGCTCGCGATCAGCGAGTCGATGAAGATGCAGATCCGTTCGTTCTCCGTCGCCGAGCGCAACGCCAACGACGCCATCAGCATGGCGCAGACGGCGGAAGGCAGCCTCGGCGAGGTGAGCGGCATCCTCGGTCGCATGCGCGAGCTCGCCATGCAGGGCAGCAACGGGAGCCTTCAGACGGGCGACCGGACCTACCTCGACACCGAGTTCCAGTCGATGAAGTCGGAAGTCAAGCGCATCCAGGCGTCGACGTCCTTCAACAACATCGACCTCTTGAAGACCGCCGCGTCGTCGATCGCGTTCCAGGTCGGCATCAACACCGGCGCCAACAACCAGATCACGATCACGTTCGGCAACCTCAACCTCGCCGCGCTGCTCACCACCACCAACAAGGTCGGCGGGACGGCGGGCAACTCGACGTCGGCGCTGACGGCCATCGACAACGCCCTCAAGACGGTCTCCACGTCGCGCGCGACCTTCGGCGCGGCGATGAACCGCCTGTCGGTCACGACCAGCAACCTTCAGACCGTCAGCACCAACATCTCGGCCGCCAACTCGCGCATCCGCGACGTCGACGTCGCCGAGGAGACCGCGAAGATGTCCCGCGAGCAGGTCCTCGCGCAGGCGGGCGCGTCGGTCCTGGCGCAGGCGAACCAGTCTCCGCAGTTCGCGCTGACCCTTCTCCGATAGTTCCCGTTCGATTCGACTCAGCCAGGCGCGCGCCGATCCATGGGATCGGCGCGCGTTTCGCTTTTTGTCGCTCGCTCTCGGCTCTTCGCTTCTCGTTCGCTCTTTCGGCCGGTCACGCGAACGGGACGCGCTTCTTCGCAGGAGATTAAGCCTATCGTTCAAGAATTGTCTGCCGCCTCCGTTCAATCCCGGCACAGGAGCCTGCAAGGGGCTCCTCACCGGAGCATGGCTGCTCCCGTGACTACTGAACTCATGGAGGAGGTAACAACATGTCCATCGTCGTCCAAACCAACGTCGCGTCGCTCCAGGCCCAGAAGAACCTCACTACGAACCAGAAGGCTCTCGCGGCCAGCTTCAACAAGCTCTCGAGCGGCTACCGCATCAACAGCGCCGCCGACGACGCCGCTGGACTTGCCATCAGCGAGTCGATGAAGATGCAAATTCGCTCGTTCGCCGTGGCCGAGCGCAACGCCAACGATGCCATCTCGATGGCGCAAACGGCAGAAGGCAGCTTGGGGGAGGTCAGCGGCATCCTCGGTCGTATGCGCGAGCTCGCGATGCAGGGGAGCAACGGCAGCCTCCAGACGGGCGACCGCAGCTACCTCGACACCGAGTTCCAGTCGATGAAGTCGGAAATCCAGCGCATCCAGGGCTCGACCTCGTTCAACAACGTCAAGATCCTGCAGACCGCGGCGTCGACGATCGCGTTCCAGGTCGGCATCAACACCGGCGCAAACAACCAGATCTCGGTCACGTTCGGCAACCTCAACCTGGCGTCCCTCCTCACCACGACCAACAAGGTGAGCGGTACGGCGGGCAACTCGACGTCGGCGCTCACGGCCATCGACAACGCCCTCAAGACGGTCTCCACCTCCCGCGCGACCTACGGCGCGGCGATGAACCGCCTACAGGTAACCACAAGCAACCTCCAGACCGTCAGCACGAACATCGCGTCCGCGAACTCGCGTATCCGCGACGTCGACGTGGCGGAGGAGACGGCGCAGATGTCCAGGGAGCAGGTGCTCGCACAGGCGGGCGCGGCGGTCCTGGCGCAGGCGAACCAGTCGCCACAATTCGCCCTTACGCTTCTCCGATAACCGTCGTTACAGAGTTAGGCAGATGCGTGCCGACCGGCGTGCACCCGCTCCTCGCCAAAGGACGGTTGCGACCGCGCGGCACGCAGCTTGCTGTTTCTCGAAGGGCAAACCATGCCGTCAGCACCGACCATCACCTTCGGCGGAATCGGCTCCGGGATCGATGTCGAGGGCATCATCACCGGGCTGGTGAACGCCAACAAGGGGACCCTCTCGTCGCTCAATTCGAGGTCCCAGGGGCTCAAGAGCGCCGCGGCGAGCCTGTCGAGCGTCGGGACCACCCTGTCGAACCTCAAGGCCGCCACGGACGCCCTGAAGTCCCTGCAGGACGTCGCCAGCTTCACCGCCACCTCGAGCAACACGACGGCGCTCGTTGCCACGGCGGCGGGCAACGCGCAGCCCGGTAACTACTCGATTCAGGTCAACAGCCTGGCGCTGGAGCAGCGCACCTACAGCGCCGCCTTCGCGTCCAGCAGCGCTTCGCTCGCCCAATCGGGGCTCCTGACCCTGAACGTCGGCGCAACGACTGCGCAGCTCTCGGTCAACGGCTCCGACTCGCTCGCCAGCATCGCCACCAAGATCAACGAGGCCGGCCTCCGCGTCGCCGCGTCGGTCTTCTACGACGGCGCCAAGTACCGGCTCCAGGTTCGCGGCCTTGACACAGGGGCCGTCAACGCGGTGACGTTCAACGAGAACGGGACGGCGCTCGACCTCGGCGGGGACGGCTCGGTGCCCGACGGCGGCAAGACCGTTCAGAGCGCGACCGACGCGTCGGTGACCGTCGACGGCTTCACCGTGTCGCGCCCCACCAACCAGATCGCGGGGCTCATCCCCGGCGTCACCATCGCCGTCACCCAGAAGACCACGACGCCGGTGAACGTGACCATCGCGTCCGATCCCAACGCCCTCTCGACCAAGATCAATGCGGTTCTCGGCGCGTACAACGCGGCCATCAACTCGATTCACGGCATCGCGGGCTACGGGAGCACCAGACCCCAGGTCAAGCAGCTCGCCGGCGACTCGGCGCTCCGCACGATCACGAATAGCTTGTCGCAGACGATGGCCGCGGCGCAGCTCGGCCAGGGCGCGATCGCGACGCTCGGCCAGCTCGGGCTGGAGCAGACGCGCGACGGCACCCTCAAGTTCGACAGCTCCAAGCTGGCGGCGGCGCTCACGCAGGACCCGACCAGCGTGGAGAGGCTGCTCGGCCGCCCGACCGGCGCGACGACCGGCGGCGCGATGGCCAACCTCGGCGATCTCGTGAAGGGCATCACCGACTCGGTGAGCGGCGTGCTCTCGCTCCGCTCCAAGGCCCTCACCGAGCAGGCCAAGAAGCTCGACCTGCAGGCGGTCGAAGAGCAGACGCGGCTCGACGACTACACGTCGAAGCTCCGTTCGCAGTTCAGCGCGATGGACACGGCCGTCGCCGCGAACCACAGCCTCTTGACCCAGCTGCAGAGAATCTGAACGATGCTCAAGACCTCGCAGCGCTACCAGGCCGTCCAGATCACGACCGCGAGCCCGGGCGAGCTCCTCGTCACCATGTTCGACGGACTGCTTCGCTTCTTGAACGTGGCGAGGATGAGCCTGGCGAACGGCAAGCGCGCGCAGGCCGGCGAGGCCATCGGCAAGGCGCACGCGATTCTGACGGAGCTCACCGTCTCGCTCGATCACCAGCACGCGCCCGACCTCTGCGCGAACCTGACCGCGCTCTACGAGTTCAGCATGGGGAGCCTCACGCAGGCGAACCTCAAGAACGATCCGACCAAGATCGACGAGGTCATCCGCGTGCTCGCGCCGATCCGCGAGGCGTTCACCACCGTGGTGCGCCAGGGAGCGGGCAAGTGAAGGACGGGCCGGCGTACAGCGAGGCGACGGCCGCAGACCGGCAGGTCGCGCGCGTCGGCGGACGCAGGGTCGAGGTCGCCGTGGGCCGCGCGCGCGCGTACCCCGGGCTGCCGAGCGAGGCGCCGGACACGCGCGGGTACTATGCGCTGGCCGTCGATGCGCTAGCGAAGAGGGGCGCGACGCGCGTGCTGGACGTCGGCACAGGCAGCGGCAATGGCGCGCGCATCCTGCGGGCGGCCTTCGCCGAGGTGGTCGCGATCGACCCGGTGCGCGAGGCCGTCGAGTTCGCGCGTGCGCACGCGCCCGACGTCGACGTGGTGCAAGGCGACGTCGCGACGACGCGGGCGGGGGCGCTGGCGGACGCCGCGGTGCTCGTCGACGTGCTCGGCCACGCCAAAGATCCGCGCGCGGTCCTTCTGGCGGTCCACGCGAAGCTGAAGAGCGGCGGCCTACTGGTCGTCGCCGAGCCGCGCGCGTATCCGTCGCAGTCCCTGCGCGCGCCAGCGCGACGCGCCTTCTCGCCGCGCGGTCTCACCTCGCTCCTGGCGGCCATGGGCTTCGACGTGGACGAGGCACTGGGCGACGCGGGGCCGTTCGTCGCGTTCGTCGCCCACTCCGCGCCAAGTGTTGGCTCGGCGCATCTGGCGGCCGCGTCGCGCGCGTTCGAGCAGGGGGACGTGGAGTGCGCGCTGCGTGAGCTCGATCTCGCTGCAGAGAGCGCGCGGCCGGCCGTTCGCGTCGACGCCCTGGTAACCCTCGGCGACGTTCGCCTCGCGCTCGGCGACGGCGACGGGGCGGCGCGCGCGCTCCTCGCGGCACGAAGCGCCGATCCTGATGACCCACGACCTGCCGCAGGCCTCGCCCGGCTGACCCTCGCCATGGGCGATCGCGCAGAGGCGCTGGAGCTCGCACGCATCGCGAGCGCACTCGACCCCGCGTGCAGCGCGACGGCGTGCGCGCTCGCCATCACGCTCTCTGGCTACGGCGCCTCCAGCGAGTCGGCTGCGCTCCGGACGGCGGCGGGGCTCTCGCCCGACGACGAGGTCCTCGCGATGGCGTTCGCGCAGACCGCCGCCGACACGGGGGCCCGCAAGGCCGCCATCTTCGCGATGGAGCGAACGCGACGCTACGGCGAGCAGCTGCCGGCCATGTTCCACGTGCTGCTCGCGGACCTCCTCCTGTCGGAAGGCCGACGCGACGACGCCGTCCTCGAAGCGCGCCTCGCCGAGGCCGTCGCCCCGGGCGACGCGGAGGTCTGTGCGCTGTGGCTTCGGCTGCGCGGCGGCAGCGCGTTCAGCCGTCCCCCTCCCGCTTCTTGATCCACAGGTCGAGGTAGCTCCGCGGGTGCGGCTCGCGGTGCGCGTGCTCGTAGCCATCCGGCATCGCGCCGCCGAAGCCGTGGTACGTCACGACCCGGGCGCCCACGCGCGCCGCGGCCAAGAGGCGCTCGGCGCGGGCCACGTCCTCGACGAACTTCTGGCGCGAGAGGACAACGCTCTGATCGAGCTGATCCTCGGCGTCCCACGTGTTTTCCTCGAACGGGTTGAAGAAGTAAAAGGCGTCGAATGCGGCGGGGTCCACGGCGTCCAGGCCCCCGTGCTCGAAGCGTACTGTGGGTACCCCCAGCCGGAGCGCCGCCGCCCGCGCGATCGCAACGAGGTGCCCTCGCTGCTCCACGCCGACGAACGAGGCCTGCGTCACCGCAGCGCCGACGATGCAGAACTTCCCGACGCCCGCGCCGACGTCCAGCACGCGCGTCACCGCGTCGGTCGCAAGGAGCGTCGCGGCGCGCGCGGCCACCGAGAGCGGCGTCCAGTAGACCGACCCCGCGCCGCGCACCGCGGGCGGGTACACGGCGTCGAAGTCCTCGTCAAGGACGGGCTCTCCTCGCCGCAGCGCGTCTGCGATCGCCGACGTCTCCACGCCTCGAACGTAGACCGAAAGAGGGAAGGCGCCCGGACGAAGTGACCGCTCAGGCCGCGCGCTTGATGCGGCGCTTGCTCGGCGTCGTGTCGACCATGTCGCGGAACAGCTTCTGGCGAGGCGTCGTCCACAAGAGAGGGTCGCGCAGCTTGTCGAGGAAGAGCGCTGCGCTGTTTCCTTCGCCAAAATGCATACTCGGCGTGAAGCGCCGCGGCAGGGCGTGGAGCGCGCGCGCAACCGACGGCGCGTTTTCTCGCACGTTCACGATCGACGCGTACTCGTAGCGCTCGTTCTGGCGCGTCCCGACGTTCACGGTAGGCACCCCGTACACCGGCGCCTCGCGGATGCCGGCGCTCGAGTTTCCGCAGACGACCTTGGCGTGGCGCATCAGCGTCAGGAAGTATTCGAAGCGCATCGACGGGATGAGGCGGACCCGCGGGTGGTTTCGAAGCCGCTCGAGCGCGCGCAGGACGACGTCGCTCCCCGCGTCGTTGTTCGGGTAGATGGCCACCCACGACAGCTCGCTCTTCAGGATGCCGGCGATGGTGGCGTCGATGTTCTGTTCCAGGAGCGGGAGCTCGGTCGTCACCGGGTGGTAGGTGAAGATGCCGTACTCGGGAAACTCGATCGCATACTTCTTCCGCACCTCGGCGAGCGACGGCAAGTCGTCCGACAGCATCACGTCCACGTCGGGCGAGCCGATGGCGAAGACCGCGTCGGGATCCTCGCCCATCTGGATCAGCCGCCGGCGGGCCTCTTCGTTCGCGACGAAGTGCACTTGCGCGAGCTTCGTCACCGCGTGCCGCAAGAGCTCGTCCACCGTCCCCGAGCGCTCGCCGCCCTCGAAGTGCGCGACGAGCACGTTGTTGAGCGCGCCCACGATGGCGCCGGCCAGCGCCTCGACGCGATCCCCGTGCACGACGATGAGGTCCGGCTGGTACTCGCGCACGTAGTGGCCGAGGCCTTGGATGGTGGAGGCGACGATCTGGTCCATCCCCGCGACGTAGCTCGCGTCCTGGTTGATGTACGTGAAGACCTTGTTGAAGCCGGCCTTGTAGATCTCCTTCACCGTCGAGCCGTAGCGCGCGAGCATGTGCATGCCGGTCGCGAAGATGGCGTAGTCGAGATCCCCCGACGCCTTCACCTTCTGGATCAGCGGCTTCAGCTTGCCGAAGTCGGCGCGCGTGCCGGTGAGAAACAGGATCTTCTTCTTGGGGCTCATGCAACGTCCTTCCACGACAGCTGCGCGTTCTTCGGGAGCGCCCGTCCCGCGCGCTTGCCCAGCACCTTCTCGAAATCCGCCGCGCGAATTTCTCCGGTCCCAGGGCGCTTGACCCACACGTTCTCCATCGAGAGCGGCTCCCCCGCGGCGACGTCCTTGATGGTGACGACCGACGCGTAGGCGAACGCGATCGTGGGCGCCTCCTCGGCGAGGATCTCCTTCGAGGCGCCTGTCGCCTGCCAGATCGCCTTGCTACCCTGGACGAGCTCGCGGAGCTCGGTCGGGTCGATCGAGATGGGGACGTCCGGGCCAGGCCACGTCTTGTCACTCGTGAAGTGCTTCTCGAGGATGCTCGCGCCGAGCGCGACGGCGCCGAAGCACGTGTAGTTGCCTAGCGAGTGGTCGCTGAGGCCGACGAGCGCGTCGGGGAACGCCTCCTTGAGCACCGTGATGCCCCCGAGGCGAACCTTCTCGTACGGCGTCGGGTACATCGACGTGCAGTGGAGGAGCGCGAACGGCACCTTCGCGGCGCGAAGGACGGCCACGGCGGGCGTGACCGAGTTGACGTCGTTCATTCCGGTCGAGAGGATCACCGGCTTGCCGTAGCTCGCGATGTGCGAGATGAGGGGGGTGTTGTTGCACTCCCCCGAGCCGATCTTGTAGCCGGTGACGCCCATGTTCTCGAGGCGGACGGCGGCCGCGCGCGAGAACGGCGTGCACAGGTAGATGAGCCCCTTGGACTCGACGTAAGCCTTGAGCTCGCGCTCCTGGGCCTCGTCGAACGAGCAGCGCTCCATGATGCGCCAGATGCTCTCCTTCGCGTTTCCGGGGACGACGTCGTTCGGGATCATCTCGTCGTCGACGACGTGCGACTGGAACTTCGCGCACTCGCAGCCGGCGTCCTTGGCGTCGTCCACCATGCGCTTGGCCTTGGCCATGTCGCCTTCGTGGTTGATGCCGATCTCGGCGATGACGAAGGGCGGATCGTCCGGGCCGATCTTGCGGCCGCTCAGCTCGAATGTGCGCATGGGATCCTCGTCGGGGGCTCGTGTCGGGCGGGGAGCAAGAAGTGCTCCCGGTGGGTCCGGAAGAGGTGCTCGGCGATCTGGAAGTCGAGCTCGGTGTCGATGTCGCCGAGCGCGTAGAGCAGATCGGTGACGAGCGGGTAGATGCGCTCGCCGAAGATCTCGCCCCTCTCGCGCACCATGTCGCCGCGCGACACGTAGACGACCCCGTTCTCGAAGTACGTGGAGGGCATGTCCTGCGAGCGCGTGCCCGGCGCGTAGGCGGGGCGAAAGCAGGAGCCCTCGACTTGACCCTGCTTTTCCCGGCTCTGCGTGACCGACACGACGGAGTCGACCGTGTTGCCCATGAACGCGTCGATGGCCGAGCGGACGATCGCCCACGGGCGCAGCGGGCAGTTCGGCTGCAGGAGCACCACGCCGACGGGCCGGTAACCCTCGGTCGCGGCGAGGTCCCGCAGCACGTGCGTGACGACGCTCGCCGTCGTGGCGAAGTCGGTCGACAGATCGTCGGGGCGGATCCGCACCTCCGCGCTCGCTGCGCGCGCGATCTCGGCGATCTCCGGATCGTCGGTCGAGACGATGACACGCTCGATCTCGGGCACCGCCTGCGCCATCGCGATCGACCAGTGGATGAGCGGCCGGCCGCAGAACACGCGGACGTTCTTGCGGGGGAGGCGTTTGCTGCCTCCGCGCGCCGGGATGAGGGCGATCATGTGCGTCCTTTGGCGTGAAACGCTTGGGTGAACGAGGCGTCTTCGGTGCTGCGATCGGTGGTGCCGAGGATCTGCAGGGCCGATTGGGTCATGTGGTCGGCCATGGCGAGGGCGTCGAGCGCGGCGAACCTGCCGAGCGGGTCCGTGTCGTCCGCCGCGGGGGCGACGACGGGCGGCGCGTGCGGGCGGCCGGGCTGCCCCAGCGTCGCGAAGCCCTCGCCCAGCGCGCGCGTCGACATCGACGCGACCGCGCGCGTGTAGTCGGCCTCGGAGCCGGTGTAGTACCCCTCACGCTTCAGCGCGTGCGCGAAGCCGGCAGCGTCACCCGACCGCACCGCTTCGAACGCCTTCGGGAACCGCACGCTCAGCGTGCGCAGGTAGTCGGTAGCCCCCTCGGTGGCCGAGCCGTACGCGCGGAAGCGGTCGACGAGGGTGCGCTCGCTCGCGCCGTACCCCTCCTTCGTCGTGTACGACGTCGAGAGCCCGGAGGGACCTTGCCCTTTGATGCCTCCGAAGTTGAAGTTCATCATCGCCCGGCCGCCGCCGGTCTCGAGCGACCACTGGGCCACGAGGAGCGACAACTGCTTGGCGGTGGGCGCGCGTCCGGTGACGCTCTCGTACGCGGTAGAAATGGCGCTCGCCGCCTCGTCGCCGCCGAGCGGTGTGTGCTCGGGCGCCACCGTTCGGGCCGCGCGCGCGAGGGCCGCGCGAAACCCGTCTGCCGAGGCCGCCGCAGGCGCGCGGACCGGCGAGGGCGCCGCGGCCTCGCGGACGAGCGCTCCCGGCAGGGGCTGGACGGCGGGCATCTCTCGTCGAGGTTGCAACCCGCGGGCCGCGCGCGCATCCCACCAGGTCCTCCTTGGCCTCCGTCGCTTCAGAACCCGGCGGTTGGTCCGTTCATCCCGGTATGCGAGGCGCGCCGGCACGCAACGACGAGAACCTCGAGCTCGAGCGCACGAGCGGCGTCTTCTTCCGCAGTCGCCGCGTCGCGCAGGCCGCGCCGTGCGCGCCGCACGCGGAGGACATCGCGCGCGCCGTGCACTCCGTCACGCGCACCTGGGCCGCCGTGCTCCTGACGCCCAGTTTCCGACTTGGCGCGACCGCGAGCGTCTTCCCGGCGCCGGCGCAGCGCGACGACAGCGGATTTTCGCTCGTCATGCGCCTCAGCGCGTGGCTTCCGCAGGCCGGCGACAGCGCAGGCGCGCTCACGGTCCCCGCGTACGTGCGCAGATGGATGCCGGTCGACGCAGCGCTCGTGGTCCCGATCCAGACGCTCCACACTGTCGGATGGATCGCCGTGCCCCACACCGGCAGCACGCGCGAGCTCGTTCGCGAGGTCGAGGGCATCGCGTCGGGCATCGCCCTCGACTTCGATTGCACCGAGCGCCGCGAGCGAATCGCGACGCTTTCACGCTGAGCCTACCGCGCGCTGCGGACGCGACGGTGAATGCCGCTGCGCGGCCCGTTCGAATCGTCGGCGGGGGCGAGGGAATACGACGAGTAGACCGTCGGCGCCTCGCCGAGCCAGTTGACCTCGATGTGGTGCGCGCTCTGGCTCGGGTTGTGATCCTTGCAACGCCCGCGGGCCCGGAGGAGCGGTTCGAACGACGCCGCCTCGCAGACCTCGCAGAGGCCGAGGTAGCCCTCGTACTCCTCGGTGGCGCACAGGTAGTCGGCCGCCCAGAGCGAGAGGATACGGTCACGAAGGCGCGCCCCTGGCACATCGACCGGGATCCACCCCTCGTTCAGCGTCTCGTCCTCGCAACGCACGACGAGCCCGCGGCGCCACGCATCCCATGCCCCCAGGGCGCCGCCTTCCGGGTGCATCGCCGCCCGCAGGAGGTCGCGCGTGTAGGTGATCGCGTCGTTCACGACCAGCCCGAGCTGCACGGCGTCGACGGTGGCATCGGGGTCGAGCGTGCGTCGCGCCAGACCGGCGACGAGAGGCGACGAGGCGCGCGTGATCTCGGCGTAGGGCCCGGCGAGCCAGGCGGCGAGCTCGTGCTTTCCCCAGCGCGGCGCCCCGTTCGCGAAGGCGAGGAGCGCGACGCGGCAGGCCCGCGTGACCGCCAGCGTGCGAACGGACCGGGGGAGCGTGAAGATGGTCTGCGTCTCGACGGTGTGGGTCTGAGACTGGGCGACGGCGTACATACCCTCCCTCTTGCAGCTTGGAGGCCAACGTCGAGAGCCAGCGAATTGACTGTTTCGAGGCCGCGGGTGAGGGCGGCAGGCGTCAATGCCCGTTCGTTGACGCCACCGAATTGACGCCCAAAGAAAATCGCGCGGCGCTCCTCAAGAACGCAGAGGCCCGGCCGTTCACCCCAACCGAAGGAGTCGCCCATGGCCAGCCCTGCGAGACTCGAAGCCCGCCCCGTGCGGCAGATGCCCCGCCCCGAGAGCCCCGACAGCGGGGTCTACGCCGTCGTGAGGCCGCGCGAGGACACCGTGACGGCTTACGCGACGCACGACGCCAAAAACATGCTGGGCGTGCTCACGGCCAACGTCGAGTTCCTGCGTGAAGCGATCCGCACGAACGCCGAGCACACCGAGGTGATGGCGGCCCTCGACGACCTCCAGGCGTGTGCGCAGCGTCTCGGCGGCATCATGCAGCAGGCGCTCGAGCCCAAGGCCGCGGTGGAGGCCTTCAAGCCCCGCAAGGGCCGCGTCAACGTCGTGACGGTGGTGCAGGCCGTGTACCAGCAGATGCGCCATCAGGCGGCGGCATCCGACGTCCGCCTCGAGGTGCGCGTGCAGTGCGATGCGACGGCCATGATCGACGGCGCACTGATGGAGCGCGTCCTCGGTAACCTCGTAGACAACGCCATCCGGTTCACGCCGCGCGGGCGCGTCGTGCGCATCGGCTGCGGCATCGTCGGCGACGAGATCGAGCTGACGGTCACCGATCAGGGCCCCGGCGTCGACCGCGGAAACACCGATCGCCTCTTCGAGCCCTATTTCACGACCAGCTCGGGGGCCTTCCCCGGCGAATCGGTCCACTCCGGCCTCGGCCTGGCGTTCTGCCGCACCGTCGCCCGCCTGCACGGCGGGGATGTACGCGCGGAGAATACCCACGGCGACGAGGGCACGACCGGCAGCCGCTTCGTCGTCTCGCTGCCCCTCGCGTAGTCCAGCTTCTCTCGTCGTGGTAGAGCCGTGCGCATGAAGATGCGACGGCTCGGGAGCAGCGATCTGCACGTGAGCGAGGTCAGCCTGGGCTCGTGGCTGACCTTCGGCGCGGCTGTTCCCCGGGCTCAGGCCGAAGCGTGCGTCACGCGCGCGTTCGACGTCGGTATCAACTTCATCGACACCGCGAACATCTACGGCCGCGGCGCCGCCGAGACCTTCCTCGGCGAGGTCCTCCAGAAGGTCCCCCGGAGGTCGTACGTCCTCGCGACCAAGCTCTATTTCCCGATGACGCCGACCGATTTCGGGCTCAGCGCGGCGCAGATCAAGAAGCAGCTGGAGGCGTCCTTGAAGCGCCTCAAGACGGACTACGTCGATCTCTACCAGTGCCACCGCTACGACGCGGCGGCGCCGCTGGACGAGACCATGCGCGCCCTCACTGACGTCGTGAAGGACGGCAAAGCGCGCTTCGTGGGCATGAGCGAGTGGTCGGCCGAACAGATCGAAGCCAGCGCCAAGATCCCCGATGCGGTGCGCTTCGTGTCGAGCCAGCCGCAGTACTCGATGCTCTGGCGAACCCCGGAAAAGCGCGTCATCCCCACCTGTGAGGCGCGAGGGATCTCCCAGATCGTCTGGTCGCCGCTCGCGCAGGGCATCCTCACGGGCAAATACCTCCCAGGCGCCGCGGTCCCCAAGGGCTCACGCGCGGCGAGCGAGACGATGGGCAGCTTCCTCGGCGAGGAGTGGCTGAACGATCGCGTGCTCACCGCCGTCCAGCAACTGAAGCCCGTCGCCGACCGCCACGGCCTCACCCTCGCCCAGCTCGCCATCGCCTGGGTCTTGCGGCTCCCCAACGTCGCAAGCGCGATCATCGGCGCCACCCGCCCCGACCAGGTCACGGACAACGCAAAAGCGAGCGGCGTCGCCCTGACGGAGGAAGATCTCCGCGACATCGACGCCGCGATCGGCTCTCACGCGCAGCGGTAAGGTGCGCCAAGTTAGGGAAGCGCTCGAGGATCCGCGAGGATCGCGGCGGTGAACGACGCGCGCAGGTAGAAGCCGCGCGGGACCGTGGGGATGCGCTCGCCGTCCGGGGTCCACGAGACCGTGCGCGCCGCGCCGTCGCGCGCCTTCGGGCGCACCTGGAGCCAGCGCCCGGTGTGCGCCGTGAGCGCCTCGACGTGCCCGAGCGCGATCGCCCCGAGCGCGTCCTCGAAATCGGTACGCAAGACGGCGTCCTGCTCCGGCGTCGGTGACCACAACTGCGCGCGCCCGATGCGGCGCGCGGCATGCAGCGCGTCGTGCGGCGAAACGAGCGGCACCCACAGCACGCGCGCGAGCTTGGACCGCACCCACGACGTCTCCCACTCGGCGCGATCGGCGTCCTCCATCGGCAGCGTGCACACGTACGTCGACTCGTGAGGGTGGCCGCGTGCATTCACCGGGATCGTCTTTAGCTCGATCGCGAGGGCGGGAAAGTCATGCACCTTCGCCGAGCCCCCCGTGGCACCGAGCGCACGCTCCAGGACCTCTCCTCCCTTTCCCTTCGTGTGCACGCCGTCCGCGTCGAACGACAGCCCCACGCTCTTCGCCACGTCGCCCAGCGTCGCGCCGCGCAGCGCATCCACGCGCCGCACCAGCTCTGCTTCGTCTGCCGGCGGCTCCGGGCCCTCGCGCATGCGGACGACTTTACCGTTTCGGAGAGCCTCGAGGGCAGCCTCGCGCAGCCCTTTTTCCTTAAGGCATCGGGCCCCGGACCGTTCTTTGCGACTGAACACGAAGTTCCTTGGCCGGCCTCGGAGCCGCTCGAGGCGCCAGGCCCAACAAAAAAGACACGGAGGTCTTCCAAATGCGTTTCACGAAGCAACAAGGATTCACGGTAACGTTCGCACTGGGCGCTCTGCTCGCCGGTGCGGCGTGCGGCGACGCGGACTCCCCCAAGCCGCAGGGCTATGACGAGTTCGGCGTGTCGGAGTCGCAGCTCGGCGTCGCCGTGCCCACGTGCTCCGGTGGAACCGGCGGGTGGACGGCGACGAACAAGACGCTGGCGGTCGCGCTGGTGAACAGCACGTCCAACGTCATCGTCGTCAACGCGCCAGGTGGCATCCTCAAGGTCAACGGCTACACGTGCGTGAGCAGCGCGGGTGTCGTGCTGACGACGACGAACGTGACGAAGATCACGATCGCGGGCACGGCGGGCAACGACAAGGTCATCCTCGACACCCTCGCAGGCACCTTCGGCGCCATCGTGGCGACGACGGGCGGCGGCGTCTCGGTGACCGGTGGCGGCGGCACGGACGCGCTCATGCTGCGCGGCACGGCCTCGGCCGACGCCTACACGATGGGCAGCCCGGCCTCGGGCACCGACGTCTACGCCGAGATCACGGGCGACAGGACGGCCGACGTCTACGCGACGGGCTTCGCCTCGGCGACGGTCAGCCTCGGCGCCAGCAACGACACGTTCACGGGCAACCCGCCGACCGCGGCGGCCTCCGTGATCAGCGGCGCGCGCTTCGTCTCGGCGGTCACCACGATCCTCCCGGTCGCGGCGGCGTTCCCGCTCACCGTGTACGGCGGCGACGGCAACGACACGCTGCAGGGCGGCAACGGCGACGACTCGCTCTACGGCGGCGTCGGCGACGACACGTTCAAGACGGCCGCCGCGGCGGACGGCGCGGACAAGTACTTCGGCGACGCGAACGCGGCGACGGCGGCGGTCGGCGACACCATGGACTACAGCGCCCGCAGCGTGGCGCTCACCGTCAAGCTCGGACCGGCGCCGGTCAGCCCCGCGACGTACGGCGTGGCCGACGCCAACGACGGCGACGGCGCGGCCAACGCCGGCGCCGGCGAGGCGGACGACGTCGAGTATTCGGTCGAGAACATCACCGGCGGTAGCGCCGGGGACACGCTCACCGGCAGCACGGCGTCGAACACGATCAAGGGCGGCGCCGGCAACGACATCATCCAGGGCGGCGCCGGCAACGCCTCGTGCGCGGCCGACAAGGACACGCTCCAGGGCGACGACGGCAACGACACCTTCGACATGACCGCGGCCGCGGACTGCGGCGACGTGGTCTTGGGCGGCAACGGCACCGACGTCGTCGACTACGCCCAGCGCACCAACGTGCTCACGATCACGCTCGACGTGAACGCGAACGACGGCGAGGGGGCCTCGACCGAGAACGACAACATCAAGGACGCCGAGGTCGTCTTCGGCGGCGCGGGCAACGACATCATCACCGGCGGCTCCGGCGACGACGAGCTCCACGGCGGCGCGGGCAACGACACGCTCGCCGGCGGCGCGGGCAACGACATGCTCGTCGGCGACGACGGCAACGACACGCTCAACGGTGGCCCGGGCGACGACACGTTCGACGAAGGCCTCGCCGACGCCTACCCCGCGGCGAGCGCGGCGGTAAGCCCGGCCCTGGCAGCGATCGAGAAGGGCCTCGGCGACGACATCATCAACGGTGGCGCAGGGACCAACACGGTGGACTACAGCGAGCGCACGGCGGCTCTCACCGTCACGCTCTGCGCCGACGCCAACATCACCGGGCTGCCGGCGGGCACCGGCACCGAGTGCACCGACAACGACGGCGACCCGCTCCTCACCGAGCACGACAAGGTCGTCAACTGCAGCGCGGTCTACGGCGGCACCGGCGCGGACACCCTCACCGGCACGACCACGGACGACTCGATCTACGGCGGCCTGGGCGACAACGTCCTCGACGGCGCGGGCGGCAGTGACATCTGCATCAACGACCCGTCGGTGACGATCTCGGTCGCGCCGGTCAACTGCGAGCTTCTCTAGCCAGACGACACACGACGACCCTCCCCTCGGAAGGTCCGGAGCGCGCGCCGCGGGAAACCGCCGGCGCGCGCCACCGTTTTGTGGGCCACCGTCGTGACGCGCGTCAGGGGGCTGACGGTGTCCGGCCGCGGATCGCCATGATTTTCGGCCGCTCGTCGTTGGCATCCCTCGTGAAAAGGACCTCGGGATGACGAGGTGTGACATGCGATTGCCGATGCTTTCTCTCCCGAGCGCCTTCGCGACGCTCTTCGTGCTCTCGATCACGGCGTGCGGCGGCGGCGGCTCGAGCGGCGCCGCGTCCAGCGCCGGCGGCCCCGGCGACGCGCCGACCGGCGACGGCGGCCCCGGCGGCTCCAGCGGCGGCTCCAGCAGCGGCGGCTCCAGCAGCGGCGGCAACCCTGGCACGCCGGCGCCCGCGCGCTGCACCGCGGCGGCGGCCGACTACGAGGGGGTCGACACGTCGAAGGTCCCCGCCGGCACCGCGCCGGCCGGTTGCGTGAAGGGCTACGATCCGAGCTCCCGCACGATCACGATCACGCTGGCCTCCGGGGCGAGCGCGTCGATCGCCGGCAGCAACGGCGAGCTCACCATCAACGGCGTCGCGTGCACGACGGCGCAGGGCGCGACGGCCAAGATCGCCGACGCCAAGTCCATCGTCGTCCTCGGCACCAACGGGAACGAAACGGTCTTCGTAGATCTCGCCGGCGGCCCGATCACTGCCCTCCTCGTCGATCTGCAGGGCGGGACCGACACGTTCGTCGTGAAAGGCTCGCCGAACGCGGACGCGATCTCCGCCGGGAACGCCAAGGCCGGCGCGGCGTTCGACTGGAGCGGCGATCTCGCCGCTGACGCGATCGTCGCAGGCGGGGAGAACTTCGTCGTCAGCATGGGCGCCGGCAACGACGCGTTCCACGCCCACGGCGCGAAGACCCTCGGCGATCCGGCGGCCGTCGCGTTCACCGTCTACGGCGGCGCCGGCAACGACACGCTCGAAGGCGGCACCAAGAGCGACGCGCTGTGCGCCGGCGCCGGAGACGACGTGCTCTTCGCCGGCCCCCTGGCGAGCGGCGACCAGCTCGAGGGAGGCGATGGCATCGACACGGCAGACTTCGGCGCACGCACGAAGGCCGTCGCCGTGACGATGGACGACGTCGCCAACGACGGCGAAAAAGGCGAGAACGCCGACGTGCGCAAGAGCGTCGAGAACGCCAGCGGCGGCGCGGGCGACGACGTCCTCGTCGGCACGCAGGCAGCGAACGTCCTCGTCGGCAACGGCGGCAACGACACGATCACGGGCGGCGCGGGCAACGACGTCCTCAGCGGCGGCGACGGCGACGACACCTTCGACGAGGAGGCCGGCCCGAGCGGCGGCGACGTGATCGACGGCGGCAACGGCGCCGACACCGTGCTCTACGCAAAGCGCACCTTTAACCTCAGCATTCTGCTCTGCACCCAATCGAGCGCGGCCGCCTGCCCGGCGAACTGCGGAGAGGCGAACGAGGGCGACACGCTCGTCAACGTGGAGAACGCGTCGGGCGGCAGCGGCAACGACACGTTCGTCGGCAACGCGTCGGGCAACAGCTTCTACGGCGGCAGCGGCGACGACACGATGGACGGCAACGACGGCGACGACTACCTCTACGGCGACGACGGCGCCGACGTCCTCCGCGGCGGCAACGGCGACGACTACCTCGACGGCGCGCACATGGTCGACACCTTCAACGGCGGCGCCGGCCAGGGCGACATCTGCATCATCGAGAAGGGCGAAGCGCCCACCGCGTGCGAGCTGTATTGAGCGGCGTCAATACTCGAACCCGCTGCCGCCGATGAACTCCCGCAGGATGGAGGTCGGTGGCACGTGGTCCGGGTAGATGGTGACGAAGCGGTCGAGCATGCGACGCAGTCGGTACGCCGTCGAGAAGGCGGGATCGCCGGCCGGCACCTCGAGGAGGTATCGGTCGGCGAAGACCTTGAGCACGCCGAGCTCGTAGACGAGCGACGTGTCGAAGACGGCGTCGGCGTTCGATTGGAACGGGAAGATGTGGAGCGCTTCGCCGCGCCGCACGCTGGACCAGCGCGCGATGGTCTGATCGGCCTTGTAGTTTCGGTGATGGCGGTCGCGCACGACCCGCCGGAGGAGGCGGACGTCGGCGGTGGAGACGGCGGAGAGCCGATCGAACTGTAGCCCCGTCGCCGGGTGCACGAAGACGCGGAAGACGGCCTCCTGCGGGACGGCCGCGCCGAGGAGCGCGGGGTTCAGGCCGTGAATGCCCTCGAGCAGCAGCACGTCTCCCTCGCCCAGCGCGACCTCGGGCCCTCCGGTCGGGGTGCTCTTGCCCGTCAGGAAATCGAAGCGCGCGGTCTTCACCCGCTCGCCCGCGAGCAGCCGTCGCACGTGATCCCCGAGCATCGGAAGATCCAGCGCCTCCAGCGCCTCGAAGTCGTACTCGCCGTGCTCATCCTTCAGCGTGCGCTCGCGATCGACGTAGTAGTCGTCGAGCGAGATGCTGACTGGGCGCAGACCCACGATTTCGAGCTGGATCGTGAGGCGCTTGATGAACGTCGTCTTGCCCGACGACGAGGGTCCTGCGATCGTGATCACCTTCACCAGCTGCCGGCGCGTATCGATCGCATCGGCGATGCGCCCCACGCGCTTTTCGTGGAAGCCCTCGCTCACGCGGATGATCTCCTTCACGTTCCCCGTCACGCACTGCGCGTTGAAGGTGCCGACGCTGGTGACGCCGAGCTGCGCGAGCCAGCGCCGTTCGTCCGCGGTCATCTCGCCCCCGAAGCGCGGCTTGATACGCTCCATGGACAGCGTCTGCGCGACGACGTGGCGCCTCACCGGGTCCCCGAAGTCGAGGAGCAGCCCCTCGGGGTGCGTCGTCACGTCGAAACCTTCGAGGCCTCGCGCCGTCGGAAGGAGCGGTCCGTCGGCGAGGGCGTACACGTCGCCGCAGCTGAACAGCCACACGGTGGCCTCGCGCCAGGTCTCGAGCAGCGCGGCGGCGTCGAGCCATCCGTTGGAGGTGAAGTGCGCGCGGGCCTCCTCGACGCTCCACAGCTCCTCGCGAAATTTTGGCCCCTCCGCCACGATGCGGTGCATCGCACGCAGGATGCGCGCGGCGAGCTCGGCGAGATCGCCATCGGGGTTCTCCACGCGCGCCACCCGGCCCGACGTGAGGGACGCGCCGAGCCGGACCGTGACGCCCGGCGCCACGCGGTGCGCCGCCTCGAGCATGAGGAGGCCGATGCTGCGCCGCAGGATGTCGCGGCCCTCCCAGCTCGCCATGGTGAGCGGCGCGAGGAGCGCGTCGCTCACGATCGGCGCGTCGAGCGAGACCGGACGGCCGTTGAGCAGCGCGCCAGTGACCCGGGCGCCCTCCACCTCGCGGGGCAGGAGCTCGCCGGCGCGCGTCGTCGTCGGGATGTCGCGGGCCGTCGGTTCCCCGCCGGCGGCGGACGCGATGCGCACGCTCACCACAGCCCGGCGGGGGACGGAGCGCTCCCGGAGGAGGACCCCGACCCTATCCGTCATGCTCGAGAGATCGGCCGCCTGCGCCACGACCAGCGAGCCCAGGAGGTGGACGCCCAGCTCCGCGTGCCGCTGCGACATCGAGACGAAACGCGCACGCGAGAGGCGCGCGAGGCGCATCGTCGTCTTCGCCTCCACCGTCGACGCGCGCAGCGCGACGCCGACCAGGGAAAGCTCGCCGAAGTGATCGCCGGGACCGAGCGTGCGGAGCTCCAGTGCGCCGCGCCGCTCGACCGCGCTGCCGTCGAGGACGATGTACGCGTACTCTCCGTCCTCGCCCTCGTTCATCACGACGGCGCCCGCCGGCAGCGCGACTTGATCGAGCGTATCGATGAGGACGCCGAGCTCTTGCACCGACAGGCGCCCGAGGAGCCGGTTCTGAGCGAGCGTCGAGACGTCGCTGACCTGCTTGGTCACCGACAGCGGCGAGACGTCCATCGCGCTCGAAGATAGCGCGCGCTCGGTTTGCACGTGCACGCAAAGCAAGCGCCCGCGCCGCCCAACATGCGCGAAAACGGCGCGTTCTCCGCCGGGCACGGAGATGCCCTTGGGGGCTCCGGAGGCCCCCCCATGCAGATCGGAACCGTCTCGAACCCCACCGTCGTCGTCATCGGTCCGGGCGACTCCGTGCTCGAGGCCGCGCGCCTGATGCGGGAGCACCACGTCGGGGGGCTCGTCGTGGTCAAGGACGACGGGCACGGTAAGGTCCCGGTAGGCGTGCTTACCGATCGCGATCTCGTCGTCGGCGTCCTCGCGAAGGACGTGGACCACATCAAGATGCTCACGGTCGGCGACGTGGTCACGGCGAAGCCCATCGTCGCGCAAGAGGACGAGGACGTCAGCGCGGTCCTCGACCGCATGCGCCGCAACGTCGTCCGCCGCGTCCCGGTCGTCGACGCAAAGGGGCACCTCGTCGGCATCTTCACGCTGGACGACCTGCTGGGCGTCCTCGCCGACGACTTCGCCAGCATCGGCGCCCTGGTGAGTCGGCAGCGAACCTACGAGGCGGAGAAGCGGGTCGACTGAGCGCTGTCTTCCGGCGTCTTCCAGGGCCGGTTTCGCTTGACGCAGGGGCCAAGGGCGTCTTCCCTCGGCCCATGCGCCGCGCCCTTCTTTTCACGCTCTCGCTCTCGCTCCCTGTCCTGTTCGCCGCGTGTGGCGGCAACGAGGCGCCTCCGCCGGTCACGCCTGCGCCCGTCGACACGCCGCCGCCGCCCGCGCCTACGGCCGCCCCGACGGCGACCGCCAAGGTGCCCGAGGCCCCGAAGCCTTCGTTCGGCGAGCTGCAGAAGACCGCGCTGGTCTCGGCGGCGATGGCGCTGAACGGCCACGACGCGAAGAAGCTCGCCGACGCGTACACCGACGATGCCGTGATCAGCGTCGCCGGCCTGAACGATCTGTCGGGCAAGGCGCAGATCCAGTCCAACATGCAGGAGTGGTTCGACACCTTCTCCAAGGTGAAGGTCGGCTGGAGCCGCGTCTGGACGAAGAACGACGTGATGGTCCTCGAGTGGGTCCTGAACGGCACGCACACCGGCGAGCTCTTCGGCGTGAAGGGGACCGACCAGCCGATCGGCCACCTCGGACTTAGCATCCTGACGTTCGATCAAGACGGGCACGTCAAGGGCGAGCACCGCTACGGGGATCTCGGCACGGTCATGGGGCAGGTCACGGGGAAGGGAGCGAAGCCGATCCCGGCGGTCCCCGCCGCCCCGGAGATGATTCCGTCCGCCGGCGCGTCCGACGAGGACGCGAGGGCCGAAGCGGCCAAGAGCGTGTACGCGTCCCTCGAGAAGAAGTCGGAGGCGGACTTCCTCGGCAAGCTCGCGGACGACATCGAGTACGAAGGCCACCTCGCCGCGGTGAAGGGGAAGGCCGACGCGAAGAAGTTCTTCGGCTCGTTCACCAAGGCGTTCCCCGACGCGAAATTCGAGGTGGCGTCGAGCTGGGGCTTCGGCGACTACGCGATCGTCGAATACACGCTCCGCGCGACGCACAAGGGGCCGATCATGGGCCTCGCGGCCACGAACCGGAAGGTCGTCGTCCACGCCGTCGACGTCTTCAAGACCAAGGACGGCAAGGTCACGAAGGTGCAGACGTACTCCAACGGCCTGGAGCTCATGAACCAGCTCGGCCCCGGCAACGACGTGAAGCTCCAGCCGACGGCGCCCGCGCCGGCCGCCGCGCCTCCCAAGAAGTAACCGAGGGCGCGTCTCCCTCAGCGCAGCGGCATGAACGCGAGCGCGACGTACTGAGGTACGCCGCGCATCACCGGGCCCTGCTCGTGCTGGAAGGGCACGCCCAGGTGCGGTACCCACGTCTGCGGGTGGTGCACGGTCGTCGCGCATCCGCACGACGAGCAGCGGATCTGGTAGCGCTCCTGCATCGTGAAGCCGTCGGGCCGCGCGGGGGAGAGCGCGCTGCCTTCGGTCTGGTAGAGGCGGAACGTCAGCTGCCAGGCTTCACGTTGGCAGAGCTTGCACGGCAGGTAAAAGCAGCCGATGCGGTGCTCCCACGTGGTGAGCTCCTTGGACAGGAGGAAGTACCAGAGCATCGCGGGGCCAGACGATAGTCGGGGCTGCAGGCGCGCGCCACATCGGGCGCCCGCTTCCACAGTGGCGCGCCGCAGATACACGCGCGGGAGGGAAACACCCACGATTTCATGGGACGCAGAGGTGGCCCGGTCGTTGCTCCATGGACAGTCATGCGAGAGCGGTGGACGGCGGTCGTATGCGGCGGGGGCGCAGCCGGGGCGATGCACGCGCTCGTGCTGCGAACGGCGGGCGTGCGGATCGCCGGCGTCTTCGATCCCGATCCAGGGCGCGCCCGGGCGCTCGCGGAGATGCACGGCGCCGAGCCCTACGCGAGCGAAGACGCGCTCTTTCGCAGCGACGCGAACATCGTCTGCGTGACGAGCCCGCCGCCGCTCCACGTGGGGCAGGCCGAGCGCGCGGCCGCGGCGCGGGCCGGGCGGATCCTCTTCGTCGAGAAGCCACTCGCCGTCTCGCGGGACGAGCTCGCCCGCCTCGCGCGCGTGCCCGGGTGCGTACCGATCGTTCAGTGGCGCGCCGGCCGCGCGCTGCGGGCGGTGCGCGCCGCCATCGCGCAGGGTGAGCTCGGGCCGGCTCCGTCGGTGAGCGCCGACCTGGCGTGGAGCCGCGATGCGGCGTACTTCGCGGCGGGGCGCGGGACGCTCGCCGCGTGGGGGTGCGGCGTCCTCCTGTCGATCGGTGTTCACGCGATCGACGCGATCGGCTGGGCGATGGGGCGCCCCTTTCACGCGGCGCATGGCGTGCTCGAGAGGCCGGCCGGCGTCGAGATCGAGACGCGGGCGGCGATGCTCCTCGCCTTCGAGGGCGGCGGGCTCGCGTCGGTGCGCGCGACGTTCGAGGCGGGGCCCGACGCGACGTGCCTCGCCTTCGCCGGCGGCGGCGTGACGGCGACCATCCGCGGCGGCGAGCTCGACCCGACGGCGAGCGCGGTGGAGTGGTCGTGCGACGACGAGGCGCGCGTCGCACGTCTGCGCGCCCTCGAGGCTGGCGCGAGCGGGGCCACAGCGCCGCCGCTGCTCGTCCCATTCTTGCGCGACGCCGTCGCCGCGCTCGACGGCGGCGCGGTTCCTGGCGCGTGCGACGCGCTGCCCGCCGTGCGCGACGTGTGGGACGCGCACGCGGCGATCCTGGACGTCTACGCCGCCAACGCCATCGCTGCAGCAACCGTCCCGTGAGGGCGGCCCCGGAGGTAGCCGCGAAGGCGTAGCATCCGGACCCATTGGCTCGCTTCGCTCCGACAGCGCCCTCCGCTCACCTCCCCAAGAAGCTGCTCGCCGCGGGCAAGCATCAACAGGGGCCGATCCGCGTCGCGCCGCTCGTCGTCGAGTGCGCCGCGATGGACGTGGCAGCGGTGTACGCGCGACTGAAGACACGCGCGGAGGGGCTCACGGCGGTAGAGGCGGCGGCCCTCTTGCTCGAGCATGGCCACAACGTGCTCGAGCAAGGTCGGCGCGCGGGGCTCCCTCGGCTCCTGCGGCGCGCGCTGATCAATCCGCTCGTCATCCTGCTCGCCGCGCTCGCGACGCTGTCGGCGGCGACCGGGGATCTGCGCTCCGCGGCGATGATGGCCGCGATGATCGCGCTCAGCGTCGGGCTGAAGCTGTACCAGGAGACCAAGGCCGACACCGCAGCCGCCAAGCTCACGGCGATGATCTCGGTCAACGCCACCGTGCTCCGGGACGGCGCGCCGCAAGAGGTCCCCGTCTCGCACCTGGTGCCCGGCGACGTCGTCCAGCTCTCGGCCGGCGACATGCTCCCCGCCGACGTGCGCGTCGTCCACGCGAAGGATCTGTTCGTGAACCAGGGCTCGCTCACCGGCGAGAGCCTGCCCGTGGAGAAATTCGACGTCGCGCAGGGCAAGACGACGGCGCCGCTCGAGCTCACCTGCGTCGCGTTCCAGGGAACGAGCGTCGGCAGCGGCTCGGCGACCGCCGTGGTCCTCGTGACCGGCAAGGCCACGTACCTCGGCGGCATGGCCGAGGCGATCAGCGCGCCCCCTCCTCCGACCGCGTTCGACCGCGGCATCTCGCGCTTCACGTGGCTCATGCTCCGCTTCGTCGCCGTGATGGCGCCGCTCGTCTTCGTCATCAACGGCCTCACGAAGGGCAACTGGACGCAGGCGTTCTTCTTCGCGCTCGCCGTCGCCGTCGGGCTCACGCCGGAGATGCTGCCGATGATCGTGACGGTCTGCCTGTCCAAAGGCGCCGTCGCGATGGGGCGCAAGAAGGTCATCGTCAAGCGCATCGACGCCATCCAGAACCTGGGCGCGATGGATGTACTCTGCACGGACAAGACCGGCACGCTGACCATGGACCAGGTGACGCTGGAGAAGCACTGCGACGTGCTCCTCCGCGAGGACGCGCGCGTGCTCAGGCTCGCGTACACGAACAGCCACTTTCAGACCGGCTTGAAGAGCGTCCTCGATCGCGCGATCCTGGCCCACGAGGAGACCCACGGTCACGCGCGGATCGTCGAGCACGAGAAGATCGACGAGATCCCGTTCGACTTCGTGCGGCGCATCATGTCGGTGGTCGTCCGGACGCCGGAGGGCAACGAGCGCATCATCTCGAAAGGGGCGCCCGAGGCGATCTTCGCCTTGTGCACGCGCTACCACCTCGACGGCAACGACCTCCCGCTGGACCCGCAGCACCTGGAGGATCTCAAGAAGGAGTACGAGCGCCTGAGCGCCGACGGCTTCCGTGTGCTGGCGATCGCGAGCAAGGAGGGACCGCCACGCAGCGCGACCGCGCGCGGAGAGACGGCGTACGGGAAGACCGACGAGGTCGATCTCGTGCTCGACGGCTACGCGGCGTTCCTCGACCCGCCGAAGGAGTCGGCGACGGCGGCGCTCGAGGCGCTCGCCGCCCACGGAATTTCGGTGAAGGTCGTCACCGGCGACAACGACCTCGTGGCGCGCAAGGTCTGCCGCGACGTAGGCATCGCGACGGAGGCCGTGCTCCTCGGCGCCGACGTGGAGAAGATGAGCGACGAGGACCTCACGCGCGCCGCCGAGACGACGACGCTCTTCGCCCGCGTCTCCCCCGCCCACAAGGAGCGGATCATCAAGGCGCTCCAGAAGGCCGGGCACACCGTCGGCTTCCTCGGCGACGGCATCAACGACGCGCCGGCGCTCCACGTCGCCGACGTCGGCATCAGCGTCGACACCGCGGTCGACGTCGCCAAGGCGTCCGCCGACATGATCCTCCTCGAGCGCTCGCTCCTGGTCCTCGACGAAGGCGTGCTCGAGGGACGCAAGGTCTTCTCGAACGTCGTCAAGTACATGCGGATGGGGGCGTCGAGCAACTTCGGCAACATGTTCAGCGTCCTCGGGGCGAGCCTCTTCGTGTCGTTCTTGCCGATGCTTCCGCTGCAGATCCTCGCGAACAACCTGCTCTACGATCTCGGGCAGACGGCCATCCCCACCGATCGCGTCGACCCCGAGCGGATCCTGAAGCCCCGGCAGTGGGACATCAAAGAGCTGACGAAGTTCATCCTCTTCATCGGGCCTTGCTCGTCCATCTTCGACGGCGTGACCTTCGTGGTCATGCTCTACGTCTTCGGCTGCCGGGATCTCTCGACGGCTGCGATCGCCGCGCACAGCCAGAGCCTGTTCCAGACCGGGTGGTTCGTGGAGAGCTTGCTCACGCAGACCTTGATCATCCACGTCATCCGCACGAACAAGATCCCGCTGCTGGAGAGCCGGGCCTCGGGCTTTCTCCTCGCGACGAGCGGCGCGATCATGGTGGTGGGGATCGCGTTGCCGTTCTCGCCGCTGCGGCAGTACCTGGGGTTCTCGGCGCTGCCGCCGATGTACTGGCCGATCCTCGCCGCGATGCTCGCGGGGTACGTGGTGCTGACGCAGGCCGCGAAGATGCTCCTCCTGCGACGCGGCTGGATCTGAGGCAACGGGCTGCCAGGCGTCAGCGCGTGATTCGCAGGACGCGCGTCCCTTCGCCGTCGGCGTGCATCGTCGCGACGAAGGCGAACGGGCCCGCCAGCGCCACGCTCGTCGGCCGCTCCCCTTCGAGCGTGACCCGCGCGACCGCGCCGCTGGCTGGCCGCAGCGCGACGCGCGCGTCCTCCTCCGTCCACGCGATCCCGGCCGCGTCCACGGCGAGGCGCGCCTCGCCAGCCTTCGCGCGCGCCTCGCCAAGCGATTCCGCTGCGCCGCCGCGCACGTCCGCGCGCCACACCTTGTCGGCGCCGATCCAGTAGACGCGCCCTGCGTCAAAGGCGAGCGGCCCCCGCCCCGGATCGGCCACGCCGACCACGCGACGCGCCCCCGCGTCGTCGCGCGTGACGAGTCGCCCCTCCGGCGGCGTGGCGGCCGGATCGGCTTCGACCCAGAAGACGCGACCCTTCTGCACGCCGGCGTCCTGGATGTCCTCCTCCGCCTCGGCGACGACCGCGCTCGTGCCGCCGCCGGCGGGCGCGCGGAGGACACGGCGTTTGTCTGTAAAATACAGATACCCGCCATCGGCGGCGAGGCCGCGGGGAGGCGGCCCCGCCGGCAGGAGCGCAACGAGCGTGGGCGAGCCGCCGTCCTTGGGCACGGCGAGGACACGCGGGCAGTCGAGGCGGCGGCCACCTGCGCCGAGCGCGGCGTCGTCCTCACAGGGACGTGACTCCACGACGTACACGCGCGCGGCGTCGGAGGCGAGCAGCGTCGGCGAGACCCCTCCGAGCGGCGCGTGGTAGAGCGCGGTGATCTGCGCGCCGGCGTGGCTCGCTCGGACCACGCCGTGCCACGTCGCCACGAAGACGAACGACGCGTCCGCGACGACCGCCGCCGCCCCGCGCTCCGGCAGCCCGAGGATCGTCGCGATCTCTCCGCGCGCGCGCGGCGTCTCGCTGGGGCGCGAGGCGCAGGCCATGGCGACCGCGGCGACGGAGGCGAGCGCGAGCGCAGACGTCGCCGCGCGCGTCCCCACCACCCGCGCCGCCGCGGTCACTCGACCTCGATCCGCACGCGCACGTCCGGGCGCAGCCTCAGCGCGCCGAGCATCGCCCTGTACGGGACGATGCCGAAGTCGGGCTGGTGAAGCGTCACCTCGGCGACGCGCCGGGCCCCTTCGGTGCGCGTCGTGAACGAGATCGAGCGTGTCACGCCGTGCAGCGTGAGGTCTCCGCGCACGAAGAAGCCCTCCCCGGCCGGCTCGACGGACGTGGACGCGAAGCGGATCTCGGGGAAGCGTTTCACGGCGAGGACGTCTGCCGCGATCGTCGCTTCGATCTTCTTCTTGTCGCTGACGGAGAGCGCAGCGGGATCGTCGGCCTCGTCCTTGCGCGCGCACACGACGCGGATCGAGCGCGCGTCGAACGTCGCCTCGACCTTGGAATCGCCAAGGACGCGGACCTCGTGCGTGACGACCTCGAGCTTGAGATCGTGGGCGATCGCCGACAAGAGGCCCTGTTTGAACGTGAACACGGTGCAGGCTGTCACCCGCGCAGTATCGCACGTGGCACTACACGGCGTCGGGCCGCGGCGCCGAGCGGAAAAATGCTGCTACCCGGTGCGCGCGGAGTGTGCCAATCCTGAGGCAACCCCATGACCTCGAAGATGGCCCTTTTTACGCTCGCCCTTGCCTTCACGGCCTGCAGCTCGTCCAAGTCGAACCCCGCCACCACGGGCGACGCGGGCACCACCCCTCCGCCCGACGCCGGCACCGACGCCGCCACCGGCGATCCGTGCACCGGCTCCGTCGGCCCCTGCAAGGTGTTTCCGGCCGGCTCGAAGGAGAGCGACATCGCCAACGCCGTCGCCACGGCGCAGACCGGCACCACCCTCGTCTTCGGCGCGGGGACGTTCGCGTTCACCAACACGCTGACCTTCACGGCCAAGCAGCTCACGGTGGTCGGCGCCGGGATGGAGCAGACGATCTTCGACTTCAAGGGCCTCGTCTCCGGGAGCAGCGGCACCGGCATCGACGTGCTCGACGGCTCGGATGGCTTCACCATCAAGAACCTCGCCGTCCGCGACACGTTCAAGAACGGCATCAAGGTGAAGGGCTCTACCGGCGTGACGTTCCAGGGCGTCAAGGTCTCGTGGACGAACCCCGACGCGAAGACGCACGGCGACTACGCGCTCTACCCCGTCTTCTGCAAGAAGGTGCTCGTCGAGGGCTGCGACATCTCCGGCTCCTCCGACGCCGGCATCTACGTGGGCCAGTCGCAGACGATCATCGTGCGCAACAACATCGCGCACGACAACGTCGCGGGCATCGAGATCGAGAACTCGTACGACGCCGAGGTCTACAAGAACATCGCCCGGAACAACACCGGCGGCCTCCTCGTGTTCGATCTGCCGGGCAGCGGCAACCAGCACGACGGTCACAACGTGCACGTGCACGACAACACCATCGACGCGAACAACACGACGAACTTCAACGCGACGGGCAGCGTCGTCGCGCAGGTCCCCGCCGGCACCGGCACGTTCGTCCTCGGCACGCGCGACGTCGAGGTCGACCACAACACGTACACGAACAACTTCACCTCGGCGTTCTCGGTCGTCAGCTACTACATCGCGATCCCGAGCTGGACCACCGCGCAGGACCCGGCGTACGACCCGGTCTCGAAGCGCGTGTCCTTCCACGACAACACGCTCTCGAAGAACGGCGAGCAGCCCGATCTCCTGACGCAGCTCGGTCAGCTCCTCGTCTCCGGCAAATCGCAGGGCGTGTACCCGCACGGCCACGTGCCGGAGATCCTGGTCGACGGCATCCCCGACGCGACCCCGGTCACGGGCGCGCCGCAGGGCAACCCGACGTACCTCTGCTTCGGGAACAACGGCACCATCGATTTTGCGAACATGCACTTCGACCAGCTCAAGTCCGACGGCTCGAATTTCGCGCAGATCCTGACGTTCGACGCGACGGCGTACAACTGCATGCTGCCGGCGCTCCCGGCCGTGGCGCTCTGACGGGCGCGCGCATGCGCCTCGAAGCTTCGCTCGCCATCGCGGTCGCGCTCGCCGCCACCCTTGCCGCCAGCGGCGCGTGTGGTGGATCGCTCTCGATCAGCGTCCCCGACGGGCAAGCCGACGCGTCCGCCGACGGGCGGCCCGCGGCGGCGTGGCCCGAGCACGTCTACCCGGCGAATTCGTGCGCGCCGGGCGGCGACGGGAGCTACGTCGCGCAGGCCTACCCGACCCTCGACGCTTACTGCATGGTCTCGCTCGTGAAGGGCCAGCCCACGTACGGGGCTGGCATCGTCCCCTACGATCTGAACACGCCGCTCTTCAGCGACTACGCGGCAAAGCGGCGCGCCGTCTACGTGCCACCGGGCAAGACGGCGAAGTACAGCGCCACTGAGGTCTTCGACTTCCCGGTGGGCAGCGTGCTCATCAAGTCGTTCGGCTTCCCCGACGACGCGCGCAAACCGGCGCCGGTGATGCGCTGGATCGAGACGCGCCTGCTCGTGCGCGTGGCGGACGGCTGGAAGGCGTACGCATACCTGTGGGACGACGCGCAGACGGTCGCGACCTACAACCCCGGCGGCGGCGCGCTGCAGGTCTCGTGGATCGACGGGGCGGGCACCAAGAACGAGCACGGCTACCTGCAGCCCTCGCAGACGCAGTGCCAGCAGTGCCACGAGGACACCGGAAAGGTCACGCCCATCGGCCCCAAGGCGCGCAACCTCAACCGCGACTACGCCTACGACGGCGCGAAGGAGAACCAGCTCGCGCACTGGGCGAAGGCGAAGATCCTGGACGGCGCGCCCGCCGATCCCACCACGGTTCCGGCGCTCGCGGTGTGGGACGACGCCGCGCACTTCTCGGTCGAGCAGCGCGCGCGCGCGTACCTCGAGGTCAACTGCGCGCACTGCCACGACGCCGACGGCTCGGCGAGCACGAGCGGACTCTTCATGTGGGCGAGCGAGAAGGATCCGCTCCACTACGGCGTGTGCAAGGAGCCGCTGTCGGCGGGCGGCGGCGTGGGCGCGCGGACGTGGGACGTCGTGCCCGGCGATCCCGACGCGTCGATCCTCTGGTTTCGCATGGCGTCGACGCAGCCCGGCCTGGCGATGCCGCAGATCAGCCGCGACGTCGTCGACAAGGAAGCGGTGGCGCTCATCCGCGAGTGGATCACGGCGCTCCCGAAGGCGGCCTGCAACAAGTAGCCTGTTGCCCTCCGCGGCAGGCTACGTCGTCTTGCGCCGGCCACGAAGTGCGCTATCCCATCGTGCCATGAAGCTGAACCCGTCCTGGTCGCGCCTCCTCGAGAGCTACAAGAGCGATCACCAGAACCCGAAGAACCAGGCGTGCCACAAGGTCGGGATCCCGATGATCGCCGCGTCGATCCCGCTGGCGGTCACCGTGGTGGGGCTGCCGCTCGCGGCCGGTCTCTTCACCGTCGGGTGGACGTTCCAGTTCGTCGGACACGCGTTCGAGGGCAAGAAGCCGTCGTTCGTCGAGGACAAGCGCGCGCTCGTCATCGGGCTGATGTGGTGGGCCGAGAAGGCCGGCCTGCTCGAGCTGCAGACGACCGCCAGCACGTCGTAATCACATACGTTTTACGGTTTCGGAAATTTCGAGATGCGGGGGCGCGACTCGTCCTGCATGGAAGCCTCGGACACCCACCTCACCGCGATCGACTCCCCGTCCTCGAACGAGCGCCTCGCCGCGTTCCTCGCCCACGCCGGCACGTTCGTCGCGTGGACCATCGCGCCGCTCTGCGTCTACCTCATCAAGCGCGGTGAGTCGCGCTACGTCGAATACCAGGCGCTGCAGGCCTTGATCTGGTCGCTCGCGGGCACGGTGCTGAGCATCGCCACGTGCGGCCTGGCGATCCCCGTCTTCATGGTGTTCCACGTGCTCGGCGCCATCCGCGCGGCGAACGGAGAGACGTACGAGTACCCGATAGTTTCTGACCTCGCGAAGAAGCTGATGTAGCTGGCGGTCAGAGGACCTTGGCGAGCGGGACGACCCAGATCTGCCCGACGGCGTCGCCGTTCACGCGGTACGCGAGCGCGCGGACCGCGCCCATCGTGCACATCGCGTCGGGCACGAGCACCTTGCCGCCACCGAGCTGCACCGCGGTGAGAGCGCCCTTCACCATGTCGTAAGCCCAGATACCGGCGGCGCTTCCGTAGAGGAGCGCGTCGCCGTCCGCGGCGATCTGCGCGAGGAAGGTGTGCTCGTTCGGCGGCGCTCCAAGGAAGAGCGGTGGGATGGCCTTCACCTCGTCGCCGAGCTCCACGCGCGCGCCGTTGTCGTAGCCCTTGTAGAGGCGAATCGACGGCACCGGGCCGGTGCGCGCATAAGAGACGAGGAGACCCTGCGCGACGGGAAGCGCGTCGTAGACCGCGATGCCGCCGTCGAACGTCACCGACATCGTGACCTTGGTGGCGACGTCGACGACGTAGAGCGGGTAGGGCGTGTTCACGTCGGCCGGGATGACGACCTTGCCGTTCGCGAAACGGATCGGCGGCTGCGGCGTCGGGAGGACCGTCGAGATGTCCTCGGTCAGACCGGTGCTCGCCGTCCACTTGCGGACCTTCGTGCCGTTCAGGGCGACGTTGTTCACCTTCTGATCGAAGCGCACGACGCCGGTGTCGTCCGCGGCGTAGTTGAAGGCGTACGGCAGACTCGCGACGACTGTGCCCGGCTGCGTCGCGTCGTAGGCGTTCAGGTTCGTGTACGTCGGATCGTCGGCAGCGACGAACGCGTCGGAGGCGAACGGCGTGCGGCGGGGGGCCTTGAAGGTGTAGTCGAGCTGCCTCTGCGTGTCGTAGCGCCAGCCATGCATCGCGCCGTTGGGATCGCGCCACACGAGGCCGGAGGGCGTGCACGCGACGGTCGAGCCCTGCTCGGTGCGCGGGCCGGGGAAGCGGAGTGCCGCGAGACGCGCCGCAGCAGCCTCGATCGTCTCGGGCCCGGCGGGCGCGTCGGATCCGCCACCGCCGCCGCCGTCGAGAGGAGGACTCGCGCCGTCGCCGCCCGCCGCGCCGTCGGCCGTGCCCGGCGCTTCGCCGTTTCTGCCGCCGCTTCCGCCATCGGCGTCAGCCCCGCCAGCGCGGATCTCGCCGCAGGCCGCGCCCACGAGGGCCGCCACGAGAAGGGGGAGCCCGCGGATCATCGCCTGCATGCGCGTCATGCGATGCCACGAAGGGGCCACGATGACAACCGCGCTCCAGCGGAAATGTCGCCGTGGCGGCCGCACCGGAAGCAGGCTAGGGCCGCGGGGTCCTGGGGAAAATCAGCGCGAACGACCTCGGCCCGGTCGTGAAGAGGAGCGTCTCGCCGGCGTGCTTGTCCGCGCGGTAGTGCGGGTACCACGGCTGCGCACGCCAGGCGTCCGTGTCCTTGACGAGCTCCGGCACGATGAGGTCGAGCTCCACGTAGCGACCGCCGGTCCTGCCGACGAGGGCGGGCCCGAAGCTCCACGCCTCGTGCCCCGGACGCGGCGCGGCGTCGTTGTGCATCGCGCCGCCGTAGGCCACGATCATACGCTCGGCGCCGGCGTCAGCCGCGCTCTTGTCGAGCAGCACGCCGACGTCGCGCGCGGTCAGGCGCGCGATCATCGAGAGCATCGCGTCCACATCGCCGCCGCCGGCGTCGAGGATGCGCTCGTACTCGTCGCAGCCGGGGACGAGCGCGTGCGGCATGACGCCGAGCTTCTTGGCGACGTCGCCGAGCACCATGAACTCGTTCTGGTTGGTGGGCGCCTGCGTCGCGGTGACGTCCTTCTGCTGCTTCTGGACCTTCTCTACCTTCTTCACGCACGCCGGGTTTCCCACCCAGAGCTCGATGACGATGTCGCTCGCTTTGCCGCGCGTCGCCGGCAACAGCGCGTCGGTGAAGCGCTTCGTGGCCGACGGCACGTCCTCCACGTCCTTCTGCGCGTGCGTCTCGCCGACGGCGAGGACCCTCGGGTTCTCCGCGAGGACGCGCGCGAACGCCGTCTCCGGCGACGCGAGCACCGCGCACGGCATCTCGGCGTCACACGCCCCCGCCGCGCTCGCCGCCGTGCTCGGCGCCGCGCTCGCAGCGATCGCGGAGGGGCCGGGCCCCACAGGCCCCGCCGACGACGCCCGCGAGCACGCAGAGAGCAACGCAAGGAGCAGGAGCAGGAGCAGCACGAGCAGCAGCGGCCCAGAAATCGCGGACCGCGCGGCGCGTCGCGGGGCGATCGTCGCGAACATGAACC
Organism: Myxococcales bacterium; assembly: GCA_025359105.1. GTDB lineage: Bacteria > Myxococcota_A > Polyangia > Polyangiales > Polyangiaceae > JANYHK01. Next base: position 105,471 of record JANYHK010000086.1, read on the forward strand.
CGCTCGCCGCCCAGCCCAGCAGAAGGCCGCTGGCGAGGCGCAGCGGGTGCCACGGAGACGTGTGCCCGACGTCCTGCACCGCGACGGCGACGACCATCACGAGGGCCGCACCGAGGAGCAGCGCGCGTCCGTGCCGGAGCCATCGCGCCGGCAAAAAGAGCAACGCGCCGAGCGCCGCGCCGAGGTAGAGCCCCGCGCATCGGCTGCACACGAGCATCGGCGTGCCCGCGAGGACGAGCGTTCGCGCGGGCTCCTGGTGGCAGAGCGCACGGAAGAGCGCCGTGGCCGGATTGCTACCGACGCCGAGGAGCGCGAGCGCCCACGGCATGAGGCCCGCTGCCGCGACGAAGCCACGAACGAGCCACGCGAGCCTCGCGGGGAGCACGTCAGGCGCGAAGGCGCGATTTGAAGAAGAGCTGCATCGCAAGGAACCCGCCCAGGGCGCCGAAGCCGCCGTAGAAGACCGCGTTGACCGGGAGCGCGACGAGACCCATCGCGCCCTGCGCCGCCATCCTCTCCGCGAGCTCCGGCGGAAGCGAGCCCGACACGCCGGCCATGACGCCGCCGAGCGCCACGTTGAACAGCATCGACCCGAGGCCCGCGATGAGGCCGCACCCGATACCCGACACCATGCCGAAGAGCGCCGCCTCGCCGCCCGAGACCATGTCGTTCGGATCGGACTTCATGTAGAGCGCCATGCCGATGGAGACGCCCGCCAGGTTCAGCGAGCAGAAGCAGCAGTTGAGCATGTTGAGGAGCGGGATCGAGGAGAGGACTCCGCCGATGACGCTCCCGATGGCGATGTACTTGAAGAAGCGGCCGAACCCGCCCGGAGACGGGCCGTAGCTCCCGGGGATCTGCGGCTGCCCGAAGCCGGGAGGCGGCTGCCCGTAGCCCTGCGGCGGCTGCCCGTAACCCTGCGGGGGCGCGCCGTAGCCGCCGGGTGGCCCCTGAGGAGGTCCATAGCCTCCACCGCCACCCGGAAAGTCTCCGCCCCCGTACCCGCCGCCCTGGCCCATGCCCGGCAGCCTATAGCAACCGTCCTTTGGGCGGAACGGTTGTGGCAGAATCCGGATCGTGACGAGCCCCGCCCCGCGCGCCCCCCGCCGCCCCGAAGGCTGGGTCGCGCCCGGACCGCCTCCGGCAGGCGCGCGAGGCCGCCCCGATCTCGCCCCCGGCGCCGACGAGGATCTCTCGCTCCTCTCCGGCGACTGGCGCGTCTTCCAGCAGAAGCGCGGGCACCGGTGGTCGCTCGACGATCTCATGACCGCGGCGATCGCCGCCGAAGAGGTCCCGCGCCCACCGGCGCGCGCGCTCGACATGGGGTGCGGCATCGGCTCGGTGCTCATGATGATCGCGTGGCGCTTCCCCGATGCACGCGTGCTCGGGATCGAGGCGCAGGAGCTCTCGGCGGCGATGGCGCGCCGCTCGCTCGCGTACAACGGCGCCGACGAGCGCTGCGAGGTGCGCCTGGGCGATCTGCGCGATCCGTCGATGCTGCCCGAGGCCAACGCGTTCGAGCTCGTCACCGGCACGCCGCCGTACTTCCCGATCGGCGAAGGCGTCCAGTCGGGCAAACCGCAGTGCGCGCCGTGTCGGTTCGAGCACCGCGGTGGGGTCGAGGACTACTGCGCCGCCGCGGCGCGCGCACTGGCGCCGGGCGGCGTGTTCGTGATGTGCGCCGCGTCGGGCGAGGCTCCGCGCGTGCGCGAAGGTGCGACAGCGGCGCGGCTCGACGTCACGGGCGTCTGCGAGATCGTGCCACGCGAAGGCAAGCCGCCGCTCGTCACCGTCTTCACGCTGCGCCCCGGCGCGGGCGCGTGGCCTGCGCGCGCGACCGAGCGGGTCGTACGCGACGCCAAGGGGGTCTGGACCCCCGAATTCGCTGCCGTCCGCCGCGCGATGGGGATGCCCGACCGGCCGCCACACGCTTAAGTCCTGGCGTCGGGCAGACGTACCCCCGTGGGGACCCGTGCTCAGCACCAAACCGCCTTCGCAACGCCGCGTGAGAGAGAAGGTGCATCGTCGCGTCGACGTGCAACCGGAGGACTTGAGGCACCTCGAGGTGCTCCACAAGATCCTGCGCCTCCTGAACGAGCCGAAGCAAAGCGCTGCGCCGCTCGCTCGCCTTGTCGAGAAGCTCCCTGTCCTCGAGGCGCGGGTGCGCCTCGCGTACCGCCCTCCTCAGTGGTTCACGGAGGACGCCTACGGGGAGCCGGACGTGACCAGCGTGCTTGTCATGATGGGCAACCGCGGCTTCGAGACCGTACTGCTCCAGCTCCTCGAGGACCTGACGCTCCTGAACGGAGAGCTCCAGGACCAGTAGAGCGACGGTCCATAGGCCGCGCTCAGACGGCCTTCGCGCTCTCCAGGATGGCGCGCAGCTCGGCGACGCCCTCGGGACCGATCGTGTGCTCGATCTCGTAGGCGAACACGTCGAGCGCCGTGCGCGTGCCGCCCTCCGTCGGCACACAGCACAGCTTGGTCCCTTCGACGTTGTCGATGTCGAGCATGAGCATGCCGTGATCGACCGTCACCGGGAACGCGGTGCAGTAGAAGGGCTTGAGGACCGGCACGCGCCCCTCCATGTTCGCCTTCTGGAGGACGCAGCGCCCCTGCATGTTCAGGAAGATGCAGCCACGCGGCACCATCGTCTGCGTGCCGATGGCGATCTTGGACGGAAAGTCGTTGTCCTGGACCTCCTCCGCATCGAACCACGCGGCCGGATCCTTCGGCTGGTCGGGGTCCATCGTCGCGATGACCTCGGCGGCGTGCGCGAGGATGCGCTCCTTCTCGGCGCGATCGGCGAGGACGCCGGTGCCGCAGCACGTGGAGGTGCACTTGTTGGAGTCGCACGCGGAGGCCATCCTCGCTTCCAGCATCGATTTGCCGACCTGGATCTCGCCGAGGTGCGCGAGCTTGTGCTTCTTGATGGTTCCGATCGACGGCTCGGGGAGCGCGCGATCGCCGTGGGGGTAGATGGGGAGGCTCAAGGCTCGGACCTTACTTCGGCCCCCACCGGGTATGCAATCGGGAGAAGCGCCGCGCCGAAGACGCCGGCGCTGTCACCGAGGGCGTTCGCGACGATCCGCGTCCGCAGCGCGTCCGTGAAGGCCCATCGGGCGACCGCGGCGACGCCGTCCGTGTAGAGGCGGGCGAGGTTCGAGACGCCGCCGCCCAGGACGACGACGTCGGGATCGAGCACGGCGAGCACGGTGGCAAGCGCGCGTCCGAAGATCTCGAGCCGCTCGCCGAGGAGCGCGGCGGCGTCGGCATCGGTGGCCTCGCGCGCAGCGATCTGGACGAGCGGCAGGTGGCTCCCGGCGCGCGCCTCGTAGTCGCGCTCGATGGCGGGGCCGGAGAGGAACGTCTCCACGCACCCGCGGCGACCGCAGTAGCACCAAGGGCCGCTCACGGGCTCGAGCGCGATGTGCCCCCACTCCCCGGCGATCCCCTGCGCGCCGTCCCACACGCGGAGCGCGCCCGACGCGTCGCGCAAGACGACGCCGCCCCCCACGCCGGTGCCCATGATGACGCCGAACGCGACGCGCGCGCCCTTCGCGGCGCCGAACGTCGCCTCGGCCAGCGCGAAGCAGTTGGCGTCGTTCGCGAACGCGACGTCCGCGCCAAGGGCGGTCGCCAGATCGGCCTGAAAGGGGCGACCGTTGAGGCACACCGTGTTCGAATTCTTCACGACGGTCACGCCGGCGGTGACCGTGGACGATCCGGGCATGCCCACGCCGACGGGCGGGGGCGCGGCGAGCCCCGCGGCCTTGGTCACGTCGAGGATGAGCGCCCGCGTGCTCGCGACGATGTGGTCGTAGCCGCGGTCGCTCGATGTGGGGATGCGGACGCGTGCGAGGACCTCGGGCAGGGTCTGCGGATCGCCCGTGACGCGGAGCACGACCGCCTCCGTCTTCGTTCCACCGAGATCCACGCCGAGCCGCAGCGCCGTCATCACCGAGGAGCATAGAGGAACCGTCCCTTTCATGGGACGGCTCCTCGATGCTTCTGGTGGGTCGTGTACAGTCCCACCGTGCGCGATCCCGCGAGCGAACGCGAAGCGTTCATCATGACCCACACGGCGGCGCTCGACGTGCCGTTCGTGCCCGGCGTGCGCCTGCAGCTCGCGACGAGCGAGGTCACGTCGCTGTGGCTCGCGACGGAGACGTGGCTCCACGCGCGCAACGTGCCGATGCCGTTCTGGGCGTTCGCCTGGGCGGGTGGGCAAGCCCTCGCGCGCTACCTCCTCGACACGAAGGCCGAGGTGCGTGGCAAGCGCGTGCTCGATTTCGCGAGCGGCAGCGGGCTCGTCGCCATCGCGGCCGCGCACGCGGGGGCGCTGTCGGTCTCGGCGGTCGACGTCGATCCATTCGCGGCCACGGCGTGCGCCCTGAACGCGGAGGCCAACGGCGTGATCCTCGACATCGTGTGCGAGGACCTCGTGGGCGGGCGCCTGCCACGCGTCGACGTCGTGACCGCGGGCGACATCTGGTACGAGGCCGGCCCCGCCGATCGCTTCGCCACCTGGCTGCGCCGCATCGCGACGAGCGGCGTCCGCGTGCTGACGGCCGACCCGGGGCGGGCCTACGTCCCGACCGAAGGCGTCCGCGAGGTCGCCCGCTACGACGTCCCGACGCCTGTGGAGCTGGAGGGCTCGCCGTTCCGCACTACGCGCGTCCTCGAGGTGCTGGCCTCGTCGGACAGCGCAGCACATGAGCGTGACCCAGGGTGACCCGATCGAGGCCACGGGGGGTCACACGTGGTACCCTACTTTCGTGGATCTCCTGAGCGAGCGCATCGCCAGCCGCATGGCTGCCGCGAGGAGTCGCGCCGACCGACTTCGGCGCTCCGTGCCGCAGCTCGCCTGCGAGCTTCGACGCATGGGAGCAACGAGGGTGATCCTCTTCGGGTCGCTCGCGACCGGTGCCGAGCCTCATGACGGCACCGACATCGACCTCTGCGTGGAAGGCCTGACCCAAGCCGACGCGGAACGCGCGGCGCTCGGCCTTGGTTTGGGGGTCGGACCAGTAGATATCGTCCGATGGGAAACGGCACCGCCGGCGATGCGAGCGCTCATCGAGCAGTACGGTCAACAGATAGGAGACCCGTGAGCCCTTCCGAGGTCGCCCGCGCTGTTAGGCTGCGCCTCGCGGCGGAGGTCGATGCTGACCGGGCGTCGCTCGCGCTCCTCGCGACATCCATCCGCGAGCTGCGCTCCGCACCTGGCGATCCTCGCACGGACGCGATGCGTGCGCTTGCGCTGGCGTTCCAGCTGGAGCGCTTCTACACCGCGATTGAAGCCACCCTCTCTCGAGTGCTCCGCACGATCGATGGCGACGTGCCCTCAGGAGGGGACTCGCACCACGAGCTGCTTCGCGCCGCATCGGTCGCTGTCGACGGACTCCGCCCCGCGGTCGTCCCGCAGCACGCGGTCGCCGACCTCAAAGATCTGCTGAGCTTCCGGCACTATGCGCGCCACGGCTATGACGTCACCGTGAAACCCCGCCGGGTCGAGGAGCTCGCCGTGGTGTGCGAGCGAGCGCACCCGATACTCGACGCTTCACTTGCTGCGCTTGCCCAAGACCTGCGCGTTGCCGGGGCCTGAGCCTCTGCGCGGGCGCAGCTCTGTCTGACCCCTTGGCGTTAGCTCGTCGAGGCCTTCCCGCCCAGCTCTTCTCCACTGGCTCCAGCACGCGAAACGTGCGCGCGCGCCTGCTGAGGGGTAGCCTGCCGTCGCCCGCGGGTGCGCGTCGGAGGAAGATCCGGCGGTTCCCCGCGTAGATGCCCCTTCGAGGAATACCGCCATGAGTGACACCGGACGCCGCGCCGCGCGCCTTTTTATCGCCATCATGGCCCTCTCCATCGGCTTCGTCGCGGCCCCGGGCTGCAGCACCGACACGCAGGGGAACCTCGTCACCAGCAGCGACGCCGGCGGCCCTGCGGACGACGACGCCACGACGAAGAAGCCGGTGTGCGGCGACGGCGTGACGGCACGACCCGAACAGTGCGACGACGCCAACAAGGTGAACGGCGACGGCTGCGACGACGACTGCAGCTTCAGCTGCGACGCTGCCGATCCCCGCGGCCTCTCCAAGTGCGACACGAACCCGTGCAAGGGCGCGCTCTCGTGTAGCACGGCGCACGTGTGCACCTACGCGGGCGGCTCCTCGAACGGCACCGCCTGCGGCGCCGGCAAGATCTGCAGCGGCGGCGTGTGCACCCCGTCGGTGTGCGGCGACGGCGTCGTGACGGCACCCGAGGAGTGCGACGACGCCAACGCGACGCTCGGCGACGGGTGCGAGCCCACCTGCAAGTTCACGTGCGTGAGCGGCGACGCGACGCGCAATTGCGCGCCCAAAGACACGTGCGCCGGCCAGGGCACGTGCGGCGCCACACATACGTGCGCCCCCGGCACCCCGCTGCCGAACGGCACCCCGTGCGGGCCCGCCGGCCAGGGCGAGGTCTGCAACGCCGGCGTCTGCACGGCGCCGAGCTGCGGCGACGGCATCGTCGAGACCGGCGAGGACTGCGACTTCGGCGCCGGAAACGGCGTCGGCACCGGTTGCGAAGCGAACTGCAAGTTCTCGTGCAAGAAGAGCCCGGAGTCGTGCGTCACCGTGGACCTCTGCGCCGGAACGAACGCGTGCACGACGGTGACCGTCAGCGGCGCGTCTGGCCAGAAATGCGTCACCGGCACGCCGCCGCCCGACGGCACAGTGTGCGGCAGCGGCAGCAACCCCGGCGTGTGCGCGGGCGGCCTCTGCAAGCTGACCTCGTGCGGCAACGGTACCGTCGACAGCGGCGAGCAGTGCGACCTCGGCACCGGCGCCAACGGGCCCGGCACCGGCTGCGAGCTCGACTGCCAGTTCTCCTGCCAGACGACCCCCACCGACTCGTGCCCCAGCGCCGACCCGTGCAGCGTCGCGCCGCAGAAATGCACCCCCGTCACGGTGGGCGGCAAGGGCGGGCAGAAGTGCCAGGCGAAGACGCCCATCGCCACGTGCGGCGCGTGCGGCGGCGGGAACATCTGCGTCGGCAACGTGTGCAAGGCGAACGCGTGCGGCGACAAGTGCGTCGTCGGCAGCGAGACGTGCGATCCACCCAACGGCACGACCTGCAGCACGACGTGCACGACGATCGTGTGCGGCGACGGCAAGCGCGAAGGCGCCGAGCAGTGCGACGATGGGCAGCTGCCGCCCTTGAACCTGGACGGGTGCAACGCCACCTGCAAGTTCGAGCAGGACCATCGAGCCAACGGCGTGACCCTCCTCTACCTCCCGGCAGCGTTGTGCGGCACGAACAACGCGCTCGGCGGCGCGATCGCGTCGGCGGCGCAGGGCACGCTGCAGACGTCGCTCACCAACGGCGTGAAGGACGGCTCGACGACGATCATGCTCAAGTTCATGAACTTGACGGATCTCACGGGAACCAGCCAGTCCGCGCTCCAGATCGGCGGCCTCGGCGGCAAGCCCGCCGCCGGCGCGGCCTACGACGGGACCAACGACCTCGAGTGGTGGTACGCGACCGACGCGAACAGCATCGACCCCGCGCGCAACCCGAAGACGTTCCTGAACGGAAGCATCACCGCGAAGCTCCTCGACGCCACCGGAACGCTCGATCTGGGCATATCCCTCGCCGGCGGCCCGACGGTGCTCCACATGTCCGGCGCGCACCTTCGGTCGAACGTGGGCGCGACGACGAAGCCGGCCGTCTCGACGAACGCGTCGACGCCCGGGCACCTCGTCAGCGAGAACCTCGACCCGGCGCTCATGAGCTTCGCCACGATGGCGAACGGAGAGCTCTGCGGAAACATCAGCGCCAAGTCCCTCGCGACGGTGCCGGTGCCCGCGGCGCTCCTGTCGGGCATCGGTGCGTGCAGCCAGGGCTACACCGCAGCGAACCACCTGCTCGATGTCCTCGTCGGCGGATGCAACGGCTTCCTCGGCATCGCCGAGGTGAACCCCACGCAGCCCGATCAGGTCGATCCCGCCGTCCCCGCCGCCGGTGCTGGCGCGCCGTACACGCTCACCGCCACGGGGACCACTGTGACGGGCTGCCGCGACAAGAACAACGCGACGGTGACGCTCGCCACGTGCCTCACGGCGGCGGCTTACTCGAGCGACTTCAACTTCACCACGGACCGCGTCATCGCGAAGTAGCCGCGTCGGACCCCGCAGCGCCGGGGGCGGGGGCGGCGGGGCGCACGCGCGCGACGCCGCGCACCATCGTGCGGACGAGCGGCATGGCCTTGCGCGCGCTCTCGCGCGTCTCGCCGGCGACGTCGAAGCCGGCGGCACCGATCGTCTCGGACGTGCGCCGCGTGAGCCGGCAGCCTCCCGCGATCACGCCCCAGAACGGTTCGATGCGGCGCTGCCACGCGAGGCGACGGGGATCGTGGTCGGCCGCGACGTGCTCGAGGTAGACGAACGCGCCGCCGGGGACGAGCACGCGCCGGATCTCGGCGAGCGCGCGCGCGGGATCGCGGACAGTGCAGAGGACCAGCGTGGCGACGACGGCGTCGAACGACGCGTCCGGCCACGGAAGCTTCTCGAGCGACGCGTCGCTCGCTTCGGCCGGCGAGCCGAGGTCGGCGATTCGCTTCACGAGCTTCTTGCGCATGTTCGCGTCGGGCTCTGCGACGACGAGCCGTTCGAGCGTGCGGGGATAGAGCGGCAGGTTCACCCCGGTGCCGGCGCCCACCTCGAGCACCCGTCCGCCGAGATCGGCGAGCAGCGCCTCGCGCCACGCAGCGAGCCCCGCGCGCTCCATGGTCCCCATGAACGCGTCGTAGAACGTGGCCATCACGAACGACCCGAGCCCCATGCAGGGCAAACTACCACCCCACCTTTCCGAGAGAGAGACGAAATCCCCAACGACTGCGCGCGGAGCGAAGCGCGTTTCGCGCCTTGACGGGGCGGGATGGGCTCCTAACTTGGTAGAGTGAACGCCACGCTCGCCAAGGCCGCCCAAGCCCAGCTCAGCCCAGCCGCCGTCCCTGCCGGACGCAAGAAGGTCGCGCTGGGGCTCGCCGCCATCGCCGACCTCATCCAGGCCGGCTACTTCCCGATCTTCGGCGAAGGCGTGCTCTCGCCGCCCGACGACGTGCTCGATCTCGCCGTGGTGACCGTCCTCGTCCTCGTGCTGGGCTTCCGCTGGCGCCTCGTGATGGCGCTGGCGATGGAGCTCGTGCCGGGGGCGACGCTCTTCCCGACCTGGACGGCGGTCGTCCTCAGCTTGCCGACGGTGCCGTCCGCTGAGGACGGGAAGGTCGCCTCCGCACGCTGAAGGCACCGGGCTTCGTCACGCGCCCGCGGTTCGCCCTTCGCGCAGCCAGTAACTGACCGCAGCCACTGCGCCGCCGCCAGCCGCGAGCCACAGCAGCGACTCGTATTGCGGCGCGCGGAACAGCACCGCGGTCACCGCCACGAACTGCAATACGGTGGCGAGCTTGCCCGGCACGTTGGCCTTGCGCTCGGTGCTCGCCTTGCGCGCGTCGTGGCTCAGCGCGAGGCGCACGACGAGCGGGAGCTCGCCCACCTCGCGGGTGCCGAGGAGCAGCGACTCCAGCAGCGTCATGTGGCGCGACACGACCAGGGCGACGACCACCGCCAGGACGAACGCCTTGTCGGTGATCGCGTCGACGACCGCGCCGGTCGCAGTCGTCTGGCCGTGCGTGCGCGCGTACCAGCCGTCGAGCACGTCGGTGACGGCGGCGAGCACCAGCACCGCGAACGCCACCGCCGGTTGCCCGAGGACGAGCGGGAAGAGCGCCGCGAGAGGAAGACGCGCGAGGCTGAGCAGCCCCGGAACGAGGAGCAGATCCCTGGCCCGGTACTGCCCCATGGCGCGCTCCTTTCCTCCTCCTTCCTCCCGACGCCCCTCTGCGCTACCCAGCCCTTCGTGCCCGCGCGGTCTAGGCGGGCCCCACGACGCAGTAAGCCATGAGCGGAGGCGACTCCTTCGGCTTGAGCAGAAGCCCGCGCTTCTCGAAGTAAAAGGCGATCGGTGTCGACGTGTCGTCGACGAGCACGCACGCCTGTTCGGGCACCGAGTACCAGCCGGTGTCGGCGGGCTCCTTCGACTTCTTCACGCACCTCGCCCCCGCGGGAACGGTGGCGAGGACGCCGGGCTCGTAGAAGCCCTTGTTGCTCGGGCCGATCTGGTGGAACGCCGCCGTCGACCCACCGAGGAGCTTCACCGCCCACTCCCCGTGGTTGAGGGCCTCGGCTTGCGCGTAACAGATGCTCCGGTAGACGACCCCGAGGGGGGTCATGATCGGTCGGGAAATTTCGCCCATGCCGGAAGGGTACCACGGGCCTTTTACCGCCAAAAAGGGCTGCGATCTCCTGGGCCCGGGACTTTCGCGGAACGGTCGAGATCTTTTCGCAGGTGGGCGCGTCTACATGCTCGCGGTTGGCAGGAACGCCTGGATGGGCGCTTTCGCGGCCGCGACAACGACCACCCGGTCCCCAGCCTGGAGAGTTCCGATGCGCACGAGGAGCCGTCTCGCGCTTGCCGCCCTTCCCTGTCTCTTCGCCCTGATGGGCTGCAGCAAGGCGGCCACCGCGCCGGCTGCCGCGCGTGAGCAAGCCAAGACGAAGGCCCCGGAGGGCGCGCCGATCACGGCGCCGGCGACGGTCACCGACACGCCGGCGCAGGCGGACAGGGGCGATCTCGCGAAGGACGAGGCCAGGTCCGGCGCGACCCCCACCGCTGCCGCGACCGCGACCGCCGCGGCGTCCGCCGTCGCCGCGACGACACCGGCCCTGCCGGCCGCCACCGTCGCGATGGACCCCGCCCCGAGCCCGGTGGCGAAGAAGCCGAGCGCCGGCGCGCCCGAGCCGATCGACGGCCTCGCTGGACCCGGCAAGGGCAGCGCGGGCGGTGGTCTCGCTCACGCAGGCGCGACCCCGCCGAGGATGGCGCCTCCGCCTCCCCCCGCGGCGCGCGGTCGACGCGATTCCGATGACAGGTGGGGCGGCGACAAGGAAGGCTCGCTCGGCATGGCCGCGCCGCCCGCACCGAGCCTCGCCAACTTCTCCGGCGTGAAGGCCGGCGAGTGGAACGACAACGCGAACTACCGCGATTTCCAGAAATTCCTCGGCGCGCAGCAGGTCACTTACCACCCCGTCGACCTCCGCTTCCGCCGCTACCTCGTCGTGCGCGACGCGCAGGGCAAGCCCGTCCCGCGCTGCCGCGTCCGCGTGAGCGACGACGCGCAGCACCAGACGAGCTTCTTCACGACGGCGGGCGGCCAGGCGATCCTCTTCCCCAAGGGCGAGGGTCTCACCGGCGCGAAGTTCACCGCGGCCGCCGACTGCGCAGACGGCACGGCGAATCAGCAGTTCGCGCTGGTCGACGACAGCGACGGCGTCGTCGATCTGCACCTGACCAAGGAGCGCGCCGCGATCCAGACGCGCACGGTCGATCTCGCGTTCGTCCTCGACACCACCGGCTCGATGAGCGAGGAGATCGCCGCCGTCACGCAGACGATCCAGAAGGTCGCCCAGCAGCTCCAGACGAGCGAGACGCGCGTGCGCATCGGCCTCGTCGAGTACAAGGATCGCTCGGACCCGTTCGTCACGAAGGTCTACCCGTTCTCGACCGACTTGCAGGGCTTCGCCGCGAAGGTCTCGAAGATCCAGGCGAGCGGCGGCGGCGACACGCCGGAGGACATGAACGCCGGCGTCCACACCGCGGTCACGCAGCTGCAGTGGAGCGACGAGTCGGTCGCGCGGATGGCCTTCGTCATCGCCGACGCGCCGCCGCACCTCGACTACCAGGACGGCGCCGACTACGCGAAGGACATGAAGACCGCGTCGCACCGCGGCATCCAGCTCTTCACCGTCTCGGCGAGCGGCATGGACCAGCAGGGCCAGGTCGTCATGCGCCAGATGGCGCAGTACACCGGCGGCACCAACATGTTCGTCCTCCGTGGCGGCGCCGGTCCGCAGTCGACCGGCGGCGGCGACCCCGCCTCGAGCTGCGGCGGAACGCACCAGAACTACGCCAGCGGCAACCTGCACGAGCTCATCACCGCGAAGGTCAAGCACGAGCTGAAGTCGATCGACGGCGATCCGATGCGCATCGCGGGCCTGCACACCGACGAGAACGCGAAGCCGTGCGACCAGCGCATCGTGTGGCTGGATTAGGTGACTTTCCTGGTCACCCCTTCTTTGTCCACGTCCCGCTTGGTGAGCGCTCCCATGTCGCGTCGGCGGCGGCGTCGTCGAGGTAGGGCGGGCGATCGGGGCCCCAGCCGGTCTCGAGGATCAGCCTGCCGTCGCGCGCAGTGAGCGAGCGCAGCCGGCCCATCGCGCGGGGGCTCCACGCCTGCGTCCACGCGCGCCCGTCCCAGTGCGCGAGGTACACGTCGTCGAGCGACGCCCAGACCGTGCTCGGGCAGCCGGGGAAGTCCGGCTCGAACGGCTCGCGCTTGATCGCCGCGGCGACCCAGACGTCGTCCGTGGCGCTGGCGACGAGCGCCGTCGGGAAGAACGCGCCATACGACGCCGGCACGGGCAGCGCGTCGAAGCGCGCCCCCGCCTCGGGTGTCCATCGGAAGACGCCGTGCGCGTACGCGCCGGAAGCGGACCGCGCGTCGTCGAACACGAAGACCTCGCCGCCGTCGAGCGCCGCGTACTGCGGGGCGCCATAGCCGTACCCGTAGTCGGGGAGCTGCTTCCAACCGAGCCCCGAGAAGTCGGGCGCCGGATCGGCCGTGCCCTCGACGCTGAACACCGGGGGCTGCGCCTCTTCGTGGTCGCGGACCGCGACGAGGAAGCCGCCCCGCCAGGGGAAGCGGGCGGGAGCAGGCGCGCCGGCGTCGGCGTCGGCGTCGATGGGGCGGAGCTCGGCGAAGGTCGGGGTCGGAGTCGGAGTCGGAGTCGGGGTCGGAGTCGGGGACTCGGCGACGGGTTCGGAGTCGGGCGGGGCGCCGGGATCGGCGCCGCACGCGTGCAGGGCGGCCAGGAGAAAGGGGGTCGCGAACGGGGCCAGCGAGAAGGTCGAGCGCATGGGCGCTGTCCATTCCACGTCCCGTGCCCGGCAAAAACGCGGGCAATTGTAGGCTTTTCGCAACTGCAGCGTGGGCGCGGAGCCACGCCCGTGCGTGCCGGAACACGGGGCTCGAATTTATTCAAAGGCCGGGAAGGAGATAGTTCCCGCCACGTATGAAAGGCCGCCATGAGACACCTCACTTTCTCCGCCATGATTGCCCTCGCGTCGTCGTCCGCCCTGGGCTGCGGCATGCTCATGCCGCAAGGCGGCGGCGCCTCGCAACCCGCCAGCACACAGTCCTCCGCGGCGGCCTACAAGGTCCCGCAGGAGAGCAAAGACGCTGTCCGCAAGCAGGAGAAGACGGCGTACGAGGCGAGCGAGCAGGCCGAGGACGAGGCGCTCGACAAGCGCGAGAAGGACGCCATGAAGGCGCTCAACCAGGCGCTCGGCAAGGTGGCGTCGTTCCCCGGCGGCCCGCTGCCGGAGTCGTCGAGCACGACGGCCCTCGCGCTCCGCAAGTCGCCCATCAAGGTTCGCCTCGAGCCGGTCGTCGACGGCGACGGCAAGGCGGTGGGCGACGGCAACTACTTCCAGCTCAAGGACTCCTACAGCGAGCGCGTGCA
>JANYHK010000089.1 GCA_025359105.1 Myxococcales bacterium
CAGCGTCGACTTGCCCGCTCCGTTCACGCCCATCACGCACCACCGCTCGCGGCGACGAATCAGCAAGTCGAAGTGGTCGTAGATCACCCGCGAGCCGTACGCCTTCTTCACGCCGACGATGTTGACGACGTCCTCGCCCGAACGCGGCGGCGGCTTGAAGTCGAAGTGGAGCGCCTTGCGTTGTTTCGGAGGCTCGACCTTTTCGATCTTGTCGAGCTTCTTCACGCGCGACTGCACCTGCGCGGCGTGGGACGCGCGCGCCTTGAAGCGGTCGATGAAGCGCTGCTCCTTCTGGAGCATCGCCTGCTGACGCTCGAATTGCGCCTGCTGGTTGCGATCGGCGATGGCGCGCTGCTCCTCGTAAAAGGCGTAATTTCCCGTGTATTCGGTGAGCTCGCCGGCGTCGATCTCGACGATCTTGTTCACGACGCGGTTCATCATCTCGCGATCGTGCGAGGTCATGACGAGCGCACCTTCGTACTCCTTCAAGAAGTGCTCGAGCCAGATGATCGACTCGATGTCGAGGTGGTTGGTCGGCTCGTCGAGCAGGAGGCAGTCGGGGCGCATCAAGAGGATGCGGGCGAGCGCCACGCGCATCTTCCAGCCGCCAGAGAGGGCGCCGACGTCGCCGTCCATCACCTCGTTCGAAAACCCGAGCCCCGTGAGGATCTCGCGCGCCTTCGCGTCGAGCGCGTAGCCTCCGAGCTCGTCGAAGCGCGCCTGCGCGTGGCCGTAGCGGTCGACGAGCGCCTCCATCTCGTCCCCGCGGGACGGATCGGCCATCGCGACCTCGAGGTGGGCGAGCTCCGCCGCCGCCTCCGAGACGGGGCCGGCGCCGTCGAGCGTCGCGGCGACGACGCTCATGCCCTTCATCTCGCCGGTGTCCTGCGAGAAGTAGCCGATGGTGATGCCCTTATCGACGGCGATCTGCCCCTCGTCCGGCGCCTCCTCCTTCATGATCATGCGGAAGATGGTCGTCTTACCGGAGCCATTGGGGCCCACGAGGCCGACCTTGTCGCCCTTGAAGATCGCGGCCTGCGCTTCCATGAGGAGGATCTGCCGCCCGTGCCGCTTACCGATGCCGTCGAGACGAATCACGGGCCTTCCCTAGCCTCTCGGTCGACGCATTTCAACCTCTTGCGACGCGGGGGCACTGCTGACCGTCAGCAGGGAGGCCGAGCGGACTTGCATCGAATCGGCATCTAGCTAGATTGGATAGATGAAGATAGCTAAGCTATCCGACGTCAAGAACGAGCTGTCCCGCTACGTGGAGCACGTGCGCAAAGGCGGACGCGTGCGCATCCTCGTCAGCGGCGTTCCGGCTGCGGACCTCGTTCCGGTCGACGAAGCATCACCGGACTGGACGCCCGATCTCGCAAGTCTCGAGCGGAGCGGGACGATCCGCCGCGGCAAGGCCGGTCTCGCGCGCGAGCTGCTCGAAGCGGGACCGAAGGTCGACGCGCGACGCTTGAAGCAGCTTCTCTCCGAGGAGCGCGACGACCGGGGAGGCGAACGTTGAGGTTCTGGGACTCGTCGGCGGTAGCGCCGCTCGTTCTGGAGGAGAGCACCCGTCGTGCGTGTCGCACGCTCTACCGCGCGCGACCGCGCAGAGCGTGCCCTCGGCGTCCATGCGTTGGGCGCCGCCGACGCCATGCAGCTCGCTGCCGCGCTCGTCGTCGTCGGCCATCGGCCGAAACGCCGGCCCTTGGTCGTCGCCGAGCCCCGTCTGGCGGAAGCCGCGAGGCGCGAAGGGTTCAACGTCATCGTTCCGGGCTCGCAGCGCCCCTCGCAGCGGCTGCCGGCGTAGAGCGGGCCGCCCGAGAAGACCTCAGAGCGGGCGGGTACCCGAGAAGGCACGCCTCGGGTGCGCAGCTTCGAGGGCTTTCCACGCGCGGTCGAGCGCCTGGTACGTCGAATCGGCGGCGACCTTCGTCCCGTAACCGTTGCCAGCGTTGCCCATCGTGTGGAATCCGCCGAAGTGCATCGCGTAGGCGGCGTCGAGGGTCCAGCCGATGGCCTGGTTGAAATTCGCCAGGTCGCCGCGCGTGCCGTAGTAGGCGCCGCCGGCCGTCTGGGACGTGTCGACGTCGATGAGCATGTCGGGGAGCGCGACGCCGAGCTCGCCGGAGTACCAATCGTGGAAGTGCTTCACGTCGCGCTGCACCGCATCGCGGGTCATCGCGCCGGTGACGTACGTGGCCATGAGGAGCGTCGCGATCTTGGAGAGCGCGCGGAGCTGCGGCCCGTGCGCGTGCGACACCGGCGTCGGCCCATTGGACGCGTTCCGCTCCTCGAAGTAGAAGAAGACGCGCGCGCCGGTGGCCTCGTGCACCCGCGCGGCCAGCGTGTGGACGTTCGCGCGGTACGCGGCGTCGGCGTCGTAGACCCACGTGTGGATGTTGCCCAGGTAGACGGGGTAGCTCGTCGGCGTCGCCCGCAGCTCGGCGATCGCCTTGTCGGCGGCGGCGTTGGGGCGGGAGAAGTCGTCAGTGACGTCGTGCTGCAGGTCCAGCGTGTTGCGCGGCGCGCGGCCGAGGTGCACCTGGTCGGAGCGCACGAACGGCGTCCCTGCGTTGATCTCGTCCTCCGACGCGGACGTCGCGCCGTCGCCGCCCTCGCTTCCGCCGCAGGCGGCCGAGGCGACGGACAGCGCGAAGACGGCAAGCGGCGCGAACGCGGCAGGAGCTCGCATGGTCCACGTATCAGCAGGGAACGTGCCACTCGCGCGTGCCCGTTCGCATGGAAGTTTCCAGCACTTGGCGTATCGCCGGGCCGCGCGCCTGGGGGATCACCGGTGCAAGCTGGATCAATGAAGCCCCGACGAGGTGGTCCCTCCTCTATCCTCGCCGCGCATGCGTTCCCGAGAGATTGTCCTCCGCGCGGCCTCCCTCGTCTTGCTCGCGCTACCGTTTTCCGCGTGCGGGCCCGCGTCGCCCGCCGCTCCTCCCGCCGCCCCTCCGCGCCTGGCCGAACCGGCGGGCCGCGTCGGCGTTCATGGAATGGTGGTCTTCGGGGACAAGCGGAGCTTCATGTCGCACATCCCCATGTTCCGCGCGCCGCACGACGCGCAGATCCTCCTGGAGGTCGAGATTCCGGGCCGCCCGACGTCCCTCTCGGACCGCCTGTACACGTTCGAGCCGGAGAAGTTCTCGCTCGACGCGCTCGTCGCCGGCACGACCCGCGAGATGGTGGGCACGCTCTATCAGGGAAGTTTCGAGAACGGCGGCCAGCCGATCGCGAAGGCGGTTCACGTGACGGTGCTGCGCACGATCGCGACGCGGATGCCGCTCGGTAGCCAGCCCCCGCCCTCCCCGGCCATTCCGACGTACTGGCTCGTGGGAGATCGCGAGGACGCCTACCTCGTGCACGTGATCGGCGCGGCGCCGAGCTTCGATCAGGTGCTGCGCGCGCGACTCAAGGGCGGCGACGTCGTGGTGGAGGCGCTCGCCGCGAAGGGGAGGCTCGTGACCATCGAGGGGCGCGTCGACGATCTCGCCGGCCGCGCTCGCCCCGGCGGGTTCTTGCGGGCGGTCGGCGCCGGCCGCACCTTCGACGTCGAGCCGCTCTCGGAGCTCTCGTGCCTCGTCGGCCCGGACTTCGACAAGGCCTGCGAATAGCTCTCCCGGCGGGCGGGCGGTCAGCCCAGGATCCGCTCCCGCAGCCGCTTCACGCCGTGCTGGAAGTTGGCGCGGGCCGACTCCTCGCTGCATTCGGCGATCTCGGCGATCGCCTTGAAGCTCAGCTCGTGCACGAGGCGGAGCTCGACGACGATGCGCTGCTTCGACGGCAGCTCGGCGACGGCCGCGCCGAGCTTGCGCTTCGCCTCGCGGGCGGCCATCCGACCGGTGCCGAGGGCGTTGGTGATGAGCTCGACCTCCTCGATCGAGACCGAGCGGGCGCGCTTCTCGTCGCGCGCGAAGTTCAGCGCGGTGTTCACCGCGATGCGGTGGAGCCAGGTGCCTAGGCGCGCCTCGCCGCGGAACGTGTCGATCGCGCGGAGGGCGCTCAGGAACGTCTGCTGGGTCAGATCCTCGGCCGCGGCGTCGCTCGTCACGTAGCCGCGAACGAGGCGCTGCACGGCGTCGCGATGGCGCTTGACGACGTCCGTGAACGCCGCGCGCTCGCCGGCCCGAATGCGCGCGACGAGCGCGTCCTCGTCGTCGTCCGGCGCGGCCACGCCTCTCATGATAACCGAAGGGGGCGCGTGAGCGTCCTTGCGCGCGTGGATGACGCGTTCGATACTTCATGTAGGTGCGAGCGTGATCCGAGCGCGCGGGGTTCGTTCAGCATGCGCGGTGGTCGCGGTGTGCACGCTGGCGCGCCTCGCGAGCGCCGACGGCGAGCCCGCGCCGGCGCCGCTCCTCAGCGACTCCGATCGCGCGCGCGCACACGAGGCGTACGAGCAGGGCAAGGCGGCGTTCGAGGCGCGCGACTACCTCCGCGCGGCCAAGCTGTTCCTGGATGCGTACCGCCTCGCGCCACGCCACGACCCGCTCTGGAACGCCGCCCGTGCGCTCGATCTCGGCGGCGAGCCTGCGCGGGCGGCGAACCTGTACTCCCGGTACCTCGACGAGGCGCCGCCGGAGGCCAAAGATCGTGACCGCGCGACCGCCGCACGCAAAGAGCTGGCGGCGCGGCTCGGGCGCCTGGAAGTGCAGGCGCGGGGCGTGACCGACGTGCGCCTCGACGGCGCGCCGCTGGAGGGGACGAGCGTGTACGTCGCCCCCGGCGAGCACGTCGTCGTCGGGCGTGCCGGCGAAGCGGAGGTGCGCGCGCGCCCGACGGTGGCGGCCGGCGAAGCAGCGGGCGTGGTGCTCGAGCCTCCTGCCGCGGCTCCTCCGCAAGTCGCCGCGACCGTGCCCCCGCCGCGCGGCGCGCGCGTCCTGCCGCGCGGCGTCGTTTGGATCGGCGCGGGAGTCACTGCGGTGCTCGCGGGAGTCACCGTCGCGAGCGGCGTCGACACGCTCGCCGCGAAGCGCCGCTACGACGCGGCGCCCTCGGGTGGCCTTCTCGACGACGGGCGCGCGAAGGAGACGCGCACCAACGCCCTCTTCTGGTCCTCGCTCGCGGCCGGCGCGCTCACCGGCGTCGCTGCGATCTGGCTGGTCGACTGGAGCGCGGGTGCCTCTCCCGCCCGCGTGCGCGCGCGCCTCGGCCCGACCGCGGCCACCCTCGAAGGGACGTTCTGGTGAGCGGCGTCCGCCTCGGCAACTACGAGCTCCTCGCCGAGCTCGCGAGCGGCGGGATGGCCACGGTCTTCGTCGCCCGTAACGCCAGCGTCGCCGGCATCGAGCGGCTGGTCGTCGTCAAGCGCGTGCACCCGCACCTGCTCCGCCTCCCGAAGTTCCGCGAGATGTTCCACGACGAGGCGCGCCTCGCGTCCCTCGTACGCCACCCCAACGTCGTCCGCGTGCTCGACGTGATCGACGAAGGAGGCGAGCTGCTCCTCGTCCTCGAGTACGTGGAGTCGGTGTCCCTCGCCCTCCTCCTGCGCGCCGCGTCGGCGGCCGGCGAGCGTCTCGCGCCGGCGGTCGCGTCGCGCATCCTGGCCGATGCGCTCGCCGGCTTGCACGGCGCGCACGACGCGACCGACGCGCGCGGCAAGCCGCTCGAGCTCGTCCACCGCGACGTGAGCCCGCAAAACGTCATCGTCGGCGCCGACGGCGTCAGCCACCTCATCGACTTCGGGATCGCGAAGGCCGCGGCGCGCCTGACGGAGACCACAGGGGACACGATCAAGGGCAAGCTCGCGTACCTGTCTCCCGAGCAGGCGAAGGGCGGCGACGTCGATCGACGCAGCGACGTCTTCAGCGCCGGGATCGTGGTCTTCGAGGCGCTCACCGGCAAGCGTCCGTGGGACGACGAGGGCACCCCTGGGTCGCACATGCTCCTCAAGATCCTGCTCGAGCCTATCCCCGCGCCGTCTTCCCGGGTGCCGGAGCTCCCTGCCGAGGTCGACGCGCTCGTGGAGAAGGCGCTGGAGCGCGTCCGCGACGAGCGCTACGCGACCGCCGCCGAGCTCCGGGGCGCCCTCGTCGCCGCGATTCCGCCGGCGCCCCACGCCGACGTCGCCGCCGTGGTCGAGCGCCTCGCCGGTCCCCGCATCGCGACGCGCCGCGCGGAGCTCCTTCGCATCCTCGAGGGGCTCGCCCCGGCGGAGGTGACGCTCGATACGACAGCGACCTCGCTCCCACGCCTGTCGGCGCCTCCGCAACATCGACGCCGGATCGCGCCGTTCGTCGCCGCCGCGCTGGCACTCGCGGCGGCGACGGCGACCGGCGTCGTCGCCACCCGCCACACGGCGACCGCGACCACGACCGCAACCGCGACCGCAACCACGACCGCGACCACGACCACGACCGCGACCACGACCACGACCGCGACCGCAACCGCGACGCCGACCACGACGCCGACTCCGACGCCGACTCCGACGCCGACGCCGACGCCGACGCCGAGGCCCCCTCGCGCTCCCGTCCCCGCCATCTCGACCCCTGCGGCAATCCCGGCTCCCGCCGCGTCGCGCCCGCCCCCCTCCGATCTCCACCCCGACAACCCGTACTGATGCCTCGCGTCCCTCTCCTCTCTTCGCTGTCTTCGCTCGCGTCGCTCGCGTCGCTCTTCGCGCTTGCCCTCCCTGGCCCCTGCGCCACGTTCGACGGGGTCGAGACCCCCGCGGTGAGCGACGCCGCGACCGGCGACGCGCCGGGCCCCGTGGACGACGCCGCGGGTGGCGCCCTCTGCGACGCCGGCGTCCGCTTCGCCTTCGTGAACGACGCCGGGTGCCAGGAGGAGGTCGATCGCAGCTGCTGCATCTTCGAGACCGAGTGCACGCGGGACGAGGCGTGCCTGAAGTGGGTGGCGTGCGTGAACGCGTGCCCTCCGCCGCGCGGCGGAGGGTGCGTGGGCAAGTGCGGCGAGGTGCGGGACGCCAGCTTCGGCAACGCGCTCACCGGTCTCAGCAGCTGCCGCGCGGCATTCGATGGCGGCGGCAGCTGCGCGTGGCCGTGAGCCGTTCTACTTCGTCTTCTGCAGAAAGATCGTCGCGGCGAGGCACATCTCGTCCAGCGTCGTCTCGCCGAGCGACACGTCGTGCGGCGCGGAGAGGCCCTGGTCGGCGAGCGCCTGCGCCATGAACGGGTTGCCCGTCGTGTTGTCGTACGTGCACTGCACCGTCAGCTTGTCGCCCGGGACGACCGTGGGGAGCTGCTCGATCGGCGCGTCGTAGGAATACATGCGCTGCCAGTTGAAGTTCCACGCCGGCACCTGGAGCATGCACTCGGATCCGCCCGCGGCGTGATCGACCCAGACCTTCTCGGCGTTCCCGATCAGGTGCATGTGCGCGGCGACGCCGTAGACGTACAGCTTCGGGCCAGCGGATTGCGGGATGGTCATCCGCATCGTCTCGGTGTGGCCGCTCACGTTCGCCGGGATCTTGAACTGCGGTTTGCCGTTGTCGTTGGGTCCGGGCAAGAGGCCGTCGGCGCCGTTCGGTCCCTTGAAATTGCCGATGAGGCTCGTGATCGCCGTGTACTCGGGCGGCGTGTCGGAGAGGCGGAGCTGCACCTTGGTCGCGTCGGGCGAGAGATCCTGCCCGTGCGGGTGGTAGTGGATCTGCATCACGAGGAGCGTCCCCGCGGTGAGCGGCACTCCGGCGTTGGGCGGCAGCTCCATCGGTGCGGCACCCGGCGCCCACGCGGCGACGAGGTTCGGCTGGCTGACGCCGGCGCCGCCGAAGCAGTCGTACCCGCCCGAAGCGTCGGCCAGCTTCGCGCTCTCCCCCTTCGCGTCGGAGAAGAGGAGGACGTGATGGACGATCTCCTTGTTGCCCGGAGTGAAGCTCGCGCCGTTGAAGTAGCGCGTCTGCGCGAGCTTCGGGTCGATGACGAAGCAGCGAAACGTGTCCTTCGTCGTCGTCGTCAGCGCGAAGGGTTGCGGCGTGGTGGTGAAGTTCGCGCCTGGCAAGTCCAGGGCCTCCGGAACGCGCGGCGGCGGGGCGTCCTTCGGATCGCCTTCGGGCGCGCCGTTGTCCTTCCACGCCTTCAAGGTCGCGATCTGCGCGTCGGTCAAGCGCATGTCGTGCAGCCACGGCCGAGGCGGCGCGCACTCGGCGCTGTTCTGCGCACCCCAGGGCGGCATGGCGCGGCTCTGCGTCGCGCTCACCATCGGGCCGACCATCGCCTTGGCGTCGCCGAAGGAGAGGAGCGTGAACGGGCCGATCCCGCCGGTGGTGTGGCACGTCTGGCAGTGATCCTGGAGGATCGGCGCGACGTCCTTCGTGTAGGTGACGCCGCCGACGGCCCCGATGGCGCCGCCGTCGGCCCCGATCGCGCCGCCGTCGGGTTCGACGCCGCCGGCGCCGCCCGGTGCTGCCGGGCTACCACCGGAGCATGCGTAGAGCAGCGCGGCGGCGAGGAGGGTGGAGATCGTTTTCGCGGTAAGTCGGATCATCGGAAGGGCCCTTTCGGCGTTCGTTCAGTCCGTTGGACACCGCGGCCCACCGAACGTGAAATCGAGCTCTCCCGTTTTCGCGTGAAATATTGGCGACCTGGACCACTCCGCGTCCACCCCCGCCCCAACGGCAGAGGCGAAACTTGCTATGCGCGGGCGCATCGAGGAAGGTACGCGCTATCGACGCGTACCTCATTGAGCGGGGACACGCGATTTTTCAAGGTTTTCTTGCCGGGAGGCACTTCATGAACATGGGTCGTTTGTCCGTGGCAGCGGGCTCTGCGTTTGCGATGCTCGCGCTGGTTGTGGCGTGTTCGTCTTCCTCCTCGAGCGGGTCTTCGAGCGGTTCGAGCGGTTCGAGCGGTTCGTCCAGCGGCTCGAGCGGATCGTCCAGCGGATCGTCGAGCGGATCGTCCAGCGGTTCCAGCGGCGGCACGCAGTGCACCATCGCGCCGGGCACCTACAAGGTTCACTACACGGGCAAGTCGACCAACGGAGCGCTCTGCCCTGCGCTCCCCGACTCGACCATCACCGTCAGCCCGAGCGACGGCGGCTCCTCCGACGCGGGCACGCCCGCGGGCTGCACGATCAGCAACGACACGGCGACGTGCACGTCGACCGTCGACTGCACGACCGACACGGCCGGCTACAAGACGACCACGCACTCGACGACCAAGACCTCGGGCACCGGCGTCACCGGCTCGACGGCCAACAAGACCGTGAGCGACGCCGACGGCGGCGTCCTCTCCGACTGCGGCTACGACTTCACCTGGACCAAGCAGTAAGCCGAGTCTTTTCGAGTCCGACGACGGGGCCGCGCCAGGGAACTTCCTGGGGCGGCCCTTCTCTTTTTTGCTCAGCGCTTCGGGCCAGCTCTTGCGCGGCCACGAGGAGACCGTACGCTGTAGGTCTCCGTGCGCGCCGCCTTCTTCGCTTCGAGCGTCCTCGCCGTCACCGTCGCGTCCATGCCGGCCGCCGCTGCCCCTCCCGCGCCGAGCGGCGCGCACCCGCGCATCTGGCTCGACGCGCCGACCGTGACGGCGCTGAAGGCCAACGCCGGCAAGAGCGGCACCGCCGCCGCCGCGGTCGTTGCCAAGTGCAAGGACATCGCCGCCAACCCCAGTAAGTACAGCGACGGCATCTTCATGGGGTACGGCTTCGGCTACGCGGCGGGCGCCTGCGCGATGGCGTGGCAGCTCACGAAGGATCCGAGCTACGCGGACGCGGCGATCCGCCAGTGGCGCGCGCTGCTCGACGACTTCCAGACGCTGGGTGACGGCGCCGGCGGAGCGACGGCCGTAAGCGGAGACCACGACAACGGGTACGCGATGCGCTACTTCGGCACGTTCACCGGGCTCGTGTACGACTGGCTCCATGACGCGCCGGGGGTCGACGCCTCCCTGCTCCAGACGTCACGCGATCGCTTCAAGACGTGGGTCGACTGGGAGGAAGCGAACGGTTACCTCCACGACACCGCCGGGTCGAACTACCAGGCCGGGTACGTCCTTGGCAAGACGATGATCGCCATCGCCGCCGCCGGCGAGGACGACGGCTCCGCCGCAAAATACTGGGCGGATGTCGTCGACACGATGTGGAACAAGGAGAACCTCGGCCCCAAGGGCGCGGGCGCGGGCGGTCCCCTCGCGGGCGGAGACTGGCCGGAGGGGTGGGAGTACGGCGAGCTCGGCGTGCTCGAGTATGCGGCGTCGCTCCGCGCCGTCGAGCAGCACGGGGCGAGCCTCCCGGAAGGGCACGCGTACTTCTCCGCGCTGGGGCTCAACTACCTCTACGCGCTCACGCCCGATCAGAAGGGGTTCTTCATCGGCGGCGACTACGGCAACGCGGCCGTCGCCGCTCCAAACAAGCCACCGGGCACCGAGCCGCTCCTCGCCGTCCTCCTCGGCGGCGGCGACGAGGCCGCCGGCTGGGCCGCGCACCTCCACGCGAACGTCGTCAAGACGCAGGCCGACGGGCTCATCTACGAGGCGCTGGCCGAAGCCCGCGGCGCGACGGCGACGAGCTACAACGCCAAGCCGCGTCCTCTCTATTACGTGACGCCAGGGACGCGGAAGCTGTACGCGCGGTCGAGCTGGGACCCGACGGCGACGTGGGGCGTGTTCGTGTCCGCGCCGCACTTCCTCGTCGACCACCAGCACCTCGACGCGTCGACGTTCGTGTACTCGCGCGGCGCCGACTCGCTCGTCGTCGATCCGTCGCCGTACGGCTCGCTCTCGTCGCTCACCGGCAACGCGGTCACCGTGGACTCGAAGACCGTGCAGTCGGGCTACCGCCCCAGCCAGTCCCCCCACTCCGCCGCGGAGTTGCCGTGGGCGCGCGCGACATCGAGCGGCCTCGCCGCGGCCCGCGCCGAGCTCGTGCACGCGTTCGACGACGACACCGGCAAAAGCGACGTGCCGTTCGCGCGACGCGACTGGGCGTTCTTGCCGGAGGGCGAGATCGTCACGATCGATCGCGTGCGCACAGACGACGCCGCCCGCAAGACCTACCTCCGCTACCGCTCACCGAAGCCGTTCACCCTCGGCGCGGGCAACGTCGCCACGGCCACCGTCGGCGCGTCGAAGCTCGTCGTGCACCCGGTGACGCTCTCGGGAGGCGCGCCGGCGGCCAAGACGTACAAGGGCGACAACGGCTCGCCGTGCAGCAACGGCGCCTTCGGGGTTTGCACCGCCGCGCGCTTCGACGTGGGCGAATACACCGTCGAGGTCCCCGGTCCGCAGGCGCTCGCCGTCCATGTCCTCGACGCCCTCGGCAGCGGCGACGCCCCGGCCGATGCCGTGGCGAGCGCGGATCCAGCGGTCGTCGGCGCGCGCGTCACGCGCGGCGGCGTGCGCACGTTCGTCCTCGCGTCGAGCGCCAAGGACGGCGCGGCCGGCGCGACGCTCGCCTACTCCGCGGCCGGCGATCTGAGCGCTCGCCACGTCGTCTTCGACGCGCCGGAGGACGCGAGCGGCGCGTCGAACGTCACCGCCCACTCTGCCGGCGACGCGTGCGCCGTCTCGATCACCGCCGGCACTGGCGCCGGCGCGCTCGCGGGCAGACCGCTCGTCTTCCAGGTCGGCGCCGCGAAGGACGGGTGCAAGGTCACCGAAGAGAAGCCGGCCCCTCCGCCCGGCGCTCCCGGCGGGGGCGGGGGCGGCGACGGCGGGACCGGCGACGGCGGCGGCCCTAACGGCGGCAGCCCGAATGGCGATGGCGGCGGCGGTGGCAGCGGCGGATGCGGATGCCACGTGCCGGGCGCGTCGGCCGATCTCGGGACGGCCTTCGCGGCACTGACGATGGGGATCGCCGTGGCCCTCGCCCGCCTCCGACGCCGGCGCCGCTGAGGGCACCCGGGTCGCGGCACCGTGCGTAGGTTGGGACACGGCTGTCACAGCGCGTTAGGGGTTTTACGCGGTGGTTTTCCTACATGCCGCAAAAATACGAGTCATTTCAACGAGCCGATTCTTTACGCACTGCGTTGCATATTGGCCCGGTGTTTGCTTTAAGGGGCCGCGTCATGTCTGTCCCTGCAGTTGTCCCCTCGTCGCCCACGCTCGTCCCTTTCACGGGAGGCGCCGCCACGACGTCGCTCAAGCTCGGTTTGCGCGCGCCGGGTGTCCGTCCGTCGTCGCCGCGGCTGGACGCGCACGAGTTCGTTGGCCTCGATCGTCTCGACCGCGAAGAGCTGGACGAGGATTACTCCCCGCCCTCCCGCCAGCGCGTCGCTTAGGTGGCTGGTGCCACCTATCTCCATTTGGGCGCGGCGGGGAAGTCGGTGGTCAGCGGGCGGGTGGGTGGGCGGCTAGCCAGGGGACTTGTTTGACGAGCTCGGTGACGTAGGCGCGGGTGAAGAGCTTTGCCGACTCCGCTGAGAGGTGGGAGCGCTCGGGTACTTCGAGGCCTTGCATCGCGGGGTAGTCCTCGAAGTGGACGCCGAACGATGCGGTCTCGCGGAGTAGCGCGTCCCATGCTTTGGCGCGCGGTGCGCGAAGCTCCTCGTTGGCGCGATTGGGATTGATCGAGGGCGGGCGCAAGAAGACGACGTCGCCTCCGCGCGCGCGGATCTTCGTGCAGTCGCGCTTGGCGGCGTCGATGGCCTTGGCGATCTGCTCGCCGGTGAGGGGCGGCCCCTTTGCGTCGCCCCACGCCATGATCGCGTGGGCGCGCAGGCGCTCGTCGGTCTGGATGCGGGGCCACATGCGGGTCTGGCGATCGTCGGAAAACTCCGACAGCTTCCACGGGTCTCCGTACGGACCGTGGACGTCGCCGCGGTTCGGCATGTCGATCTGCTCGACGAGCGAAAAGAGCGTGTACGCGTCGTCGAGGAACGCGAGCGCGCGAGACGCGCGGACGCGCAGCTGGTGCCCGGCGCGCTGCGACGGCGACTCCGTGCGCGCGTACTCGATGGCCTTGCCGAAGAGCCCGCCGCGGCCGCTGAAATAAAGCGGCTCCAGCATGCCGACCACGACCAGGCCGGCGAAGTGCGCGTCGTCGGCGATGTCGGTCAAGAACGCCGGCGCCGGGGTGCCCGGCAGCGCGAGCTGGATGGGGCGACGGCCGGTCAGCTCCTTCCAGATATCGAGATCGGTGTCGAAGAGGATGCGCGAGTCGCCGACGAGGACGACTTGCTCACGCGGCCCCTCGTCGACCTTGCGGCGTTCGACTGCCCAGTGGGCCGGGCCGTCCCCGAGGTCGCCGGCGCGGAGGCCGAGCGACCGCATCCGGAGCTCCCAGCCGAGCGTGCCCACCAGCGTCAGCGCGAACGCGAGGACGGCCACGCGCGACCACGCTTGCTTGGGCACCTCACGCGTGAATGCGCGGTCCACGAGCTCGCCGTCCTTCGGCTCAGAACTGGAAGTAGATGAAGCCATCGGCGGACCCCTGCGTGAAGATGACTGTGAGCATCATGAGCGCCCAGGCAGTGCCGACCGCCCAGGTCGGCGCGCGCGCGGTGACCGTTTCGACGGTGCGATTGCGCATGTACAGGTGAACGGCGACGATGCCGCTCACGAAGACGACGGTCTCGATCATCCTGACCGTCGGCAGGAGCGGCGCCGCCCCGGAGTGGAGGCCGAACATCCCCGCGAGCATGCCGGACGCCGCGCCGAACGTCTTGGCGCGGAAGAACACCCACGCGACGTTCACGAGCGCGAAGGTGAGCATCGCGACGAGGAAGCGGAGCCCCGTCGCGTCGGGCCAGCGCCGCAACGTGACCCGCCGCTGAACGAAGCGCTCGACGGCGAGGTAAAGGCCGTGGAGAAATCCCCAGACCACGAACGTCCAGCTCGCGCCGTGCCAGAGGCCGCCGAGGAGCATCGTGATCATCAGGTTCACGTACGTGCGCACGTCGCCGCGGCGGTTGCCGCCGAGCGGGATGTACAGGTAGTCGCGCAGCCACGTGGAGAGCGAGATGTGCCAGCGCCGCCAGAAATCCGAGAACCCGAGCGCGCCGTAGGGGAACTGGAAATTGTTCGGGATCGAGAACCCCATGCACATGGCGGCGCCGGTCGCGGCGGTGGAGTAGCCGGCAAAATCGCAGAAGATCTGCCCACTGAACGCGAGCGTCCCCAGCCACGCGTCGGCGACGCCGAGCGGCCGCGTCGCGCCGTACACGGCGTCGGCGGTCAGCGCGAGCCCTCCATCGGCGACCACCACCTTCTCGAACAGACCGAGCGAGATGAGGAGGAGCCCCCAGAAGAGCTGATCCTGGGTCGCCCGCCGGGGCTTTTCGAACTGCGGGACGAGATCGCTCGTGCGCAGAATGGGCCCGGCGACGAGCTGCGTGAAGAACGCGACGAAGAGGGCGAAGTCGAAGAGGTTCGGGATGGGCTTCACGCGCTTCCAGTAGATGTCGAGCGTGTAGGACATCGAGTGGAACGTGTAGAACGAGATGCCGACGGGGAGGACGATGCTCCATTTGGCCGGCTGGTAGTGGACGCCGAGCGCCGAGATCACGTGCTGCCAGTTCTCGAGGGCGAACGCGCCGTACTTGAAGAACCCGAGGAAGCCGAGGTTCACGACCAGCGAGAGGACGAGCCACGCCTTCCTGCGGCCCGCGGTCGTCTGCAGGTGGATCTGGCGCGCGACGAGCCAGTCGACGACGGTCGACGCCCATAGCAGAACGATGAACGGCGGGTTCCACGCGGCGTAGAAGACGTAGCTCGCGACGAGGAGCATGATCTTCTTCGCCGTCCACGAGAACGGCAGGTTGAAAAAGAGCAGCACCGCCGCGAAGAAGACGACGAACGTGAGCGAGTTGAAGACCATGGTTCCGTGAGTTGGGGAGTCGCGGCCGAGCTGCCGCGGCGCTTGGACGCTCTTCAGTAGAGGATGCGCGTCTTCACGTTCGTCGGGAGGCTCGCGATGGCCTTCTTCACGTCGTTCGCGACGTCGTTGTCGAGATCCATGATGAGGTAGCCGATACCCGGATCGGTGGAGAGCAGCTGGCTGCGGATGTTCGCGTTCTTGTCGCTGACGATCTTGTTGATGTCGCGCAGCACGCCGGGGACGTTCTTGTGCACGTTGAGGATGCGGTGCGTGTCCTGGGTCTGCGCGAGCTCGATCTGGGGGAAATTCACGGCGCCCGTCGTCGCCCCGGAGTTGACGAACTTGATGAGGCTCGTGCCGACCTCGCGGCCGATGGCCTCCTGGGCTTCCATCGTCGAGCCGCCGATGTGTGGCGTGAGCAGCACGTTGGGAAGGCCACGCAGCGGCGAGAGGAACGCGTCCGAGTTCGTCTCCGGCTCTTCGGGATAGACGTCGATTGCGGCGCCGCCGACCTGGCCGCTCTTGAGCCCGGCCACGAGCGCGTCGATGGCGACGACCGTCCCGCGCGAGGCGTTGATGAGCGACGCGCCGCGCTTCATCTGCGCGATCTCGTCCGCGCCGATCATCCATTTCGTCTGCGGCGTCGCCGGGACGTGGAGGACGACGAAGTCGCTCTGGCCGAGCACCTCGGCCAGCGTGGGCACCGAGCGGTTGTTGCCCATCGGGAGCTTGGTCTGGATGTCGAAGAAGACGACGCGCATGCCCATCGCCTCGGCGAGGACGCCGACCTGCGAGCCGATGTGGCCGTAGCCGACGATGCCGAGCGTCTTGCCGCGCACCTCGACCGAGCCCTCGGCCACCTTGCGCCACTTGCCCTCGTGCACCTCGCGCGAGCGATCGCCGAGGTGGCGCGCGAGCAGGATGATTTCGCCGATCATCAGCTCGGCGACGCTGCGCGTGTTCGAGAAGGGGGCGTTGAAGACCGGAATGCCATGCGCGTTGGCTGCGCCGAGGTCGACCTGATTGGTGCCGATGCAGAAGCAGCCCAGCGTGAGGAGGCGCTTCGCGTCGCTGAGCGCGTGGGCGGTCACCTGCGTCTTGCTGCGGATGCCGAGGACGTGAACGTCGGCGAGCCTCTTCTTGAGCTCGTCCTCGCTGAGCGCGCCCTTGACCACCTCGATCTGGAAACCTGCGCGCTGGAAGAGCGCGTGCGCGCTGGGGTGAACGTTCTCGAGGAGGAGGACCTTGATGTCTTCTTTCGGGTATGAAGTGGCGGGCACGGTCGGAAGGCTCATGGCGATGGCCTCTCTTATACACATGTGGCGCGAATGTGCGGAACGGGTCAGGCTACCAATCCTCCAATGGCTCTTCCGTCTTTCCCCGAGGTCTTCGTCTCTTTGGCCTTCGTCGCCTGCCTCGGCGGGTGCGCGTCGAGCAGCACGCCGACGCCTGCGCCGACCGGCCCGGCCGGCACGGCGAGCGGAACCTGCACCGGCGACGCGGCCGCGTGCGTGAGCGGGACCTTGGCCGCGCGCGGCTTCAACGTGCCGTTCGCCTCGGCGAAGGTGCAGCTCTACGCGGTCTTCCCGTACGGCAAGGCGACCCCGGTGGCCGAGGCGGCGGTCACCGCGGACGGCAAGTTCGCGTTCTCGGGGACGGATCCGGCGGCGCGCTACTTCCTGCAGGGCGTCGCCCGGTTCACGAGCGGCGCCGGCACGTTCGCCGTCGCGACCGTCGCGGGGCCGTTCACCCTTCCGATGGCGGCGCCGGCGGACCTGAAGATTCGCCCCGTCTTTCTGGAGGCGCTCCAGCAGCGGCCGGCGGGCGGCGCGCTCGCGCTCTCGTGGGCCTCGGCGCACGTCTACGATCCAGGCTCCGCGGCCGAGCTCACCAACGCGAAGGTGACGCTCCACGCGGGCGCGCAGGCGCTCGACATGCCGTTCTCGACGAACCTGAGCGGCCAGATGAGCTACTTCGCGCAGCTCGGCGGGGGGGCGCCGGCGCCGACGGCGCTCGGGATTGACGTCGCGCACCCTTCGTTCGCCGGCGGTGCGTCGTTCACGCTCGCAGCAGAGACGCCGGACTTCGATCCGGCCGTGACCCTACCGGCCGATCAGGCGCAGGTCCCGGCCGGTCAGCCGCTCGACGTCGTGTGGACGGCGAACCCGCGCTCGGCCTACGCGATCGTGGAGCTCTTCGCGCCCAAGGCGGGCGGGGGCTTCGAGGCGCGCTACGCGTCGGACGCGCCGCGGGCGCCGGCGGTGGCGAAGGAGACGCTCCCCGCCTCCGCGCTCGCGACGCCAGGGATGTACCTGCTGAACGTGCAGATGTCGCGTCCGAGCTGCCCGACGACGGCCGACGGGTGCGTGTACAATGCATCGACCGCCGCGGTGAACCTGATCGCGAAGTAGCCGCGCTGGGGCTCCGCAGCGCGCGCGTCCGCGGGGAGCGCCTCAGAACGAGCCGCGGACGCCCGCCGAGCCGGGGCCGATCCACGGAGTGAACGACGCCGTGGACGCGCGCGCCTCGGCCTTGCCCTCGCCGCTCCACAACACGAGCCCGATGACCGCCGCCGCCGCGCCGACACCGCCGACGATGAAGCCGACCGTCGAGATCGTCGCGAGCGAGCTCGCGGAGTCGATGTCGCTCTGCTGCGACGCCGGGCACACGTTGCCTTTGCAGGCGCTCTTCACGCTGCTCGTCTTCGAGAGCGACATGACGCCGGTGATGCCGCCGAGAAGCACACCTGCGCCGGTGACGACGACGCCGCCGATGAACAGCGGTTTGCCGATGCCCCCCGCCGCCTCGGGCGGAGGAGGACGAAGAAGAGGAGGAGCGACGACGGGACCGGCGCTCGCGACGAGCTCGAGCTTCACGTCCTGGTGCTGGGCCTCGTTGATGTCGAGCTCGACCTTTGCCTGCCTGGTGCCCGCCGCAGCCGCCACCGTGTGGTGGCCGGGGTTCACCGTCCGCGGCATGCCGAGCGACGCCACCGGGACGTTCGAGCCGTCGACCGTCACCTTTGCGGCCGCGCCCGGCTCGGCTCCGGCGAGCGTCACGGTGATCGTCGGGATCTTCTTGGCGAGATCGTCGGAGAGCTGCCGCGCCTCGTCGCGCGCGCGCGTGAATGGCGCCGGCTCTTCCCCCTCGGGCTGCGAGCGGGCTACGCGCAGCGCGGTGTCGCGCGCCTCGATGAGCAGCGCGAGCGCCACCTGGGTGCGAGCAACCTCCATGCCGGTCGTCGGCACCTGCATGATGGCGTCCGCAGCCTGGAACGCGGACAGCGCGCCCTTGAGATCGTTGGCGGTGCGCTTGTCGCGCGCCTCCGCCATGAGCCGGCGTGCCGTCTCCTTGTCGGCGGCGTTCGGCTCGGCGTGGGCGATCTCCGGGAACGCCAGAGGGACCGCGCAGGCGACGACGGCGAGCACGGTGGCGCGCGCAAGGACGCGCGCGACCTTCATCCTGCACTGCGTTCGACGACGGGGAAGCTCCTTCAGTTCGCGCACTTTGACGAGTCTACACGCCCTCGGAGCGCCGTAGATCTCAGATGTTCTGGGCGACGCCTCCGCGCCAGGGGCGGGGGCGGGGCGTGTTGCCACCGGCGAGGCGGACGGCGCGGTCACGGGTCTCGCGCGCCGAGAGCCGGAGCTGCTCTGCCTGGGAACGGCGCTCCTGCGCGGTCGCACGGCTCACCGCGGCCTGCGCCGAGAGCTGGTTCGACTGCGCGAGCAGCCGGGCGCGATCGAGATCCCCTTGCGCGAAGGCGAGGTTCCGAATTTCGCGCGCGCGCGCCGAGAGGTTCTCCGCGGTCCGTTCGAGCGAGACGGCGGACTGGTCCATCTGACGGGCCCGCGCATCCAGTCGCGCGGCCTCTTGCAACAGCTGCGTCACGCGATCCGGCGGCTGGGCGAAGTCCACGTCGTCGACCCGCTCGCCGCTTGGGCTGCAGGCCTGGGCAGGCTGGGCGACAAAGGTGGCCCCGAGCACGGTGACGACAGCGAGAATGTGGGCGACGAGCTTCATGGACGAGCCTCCGTGTCCCCTTCGACGGGCGGGGCGCAGGAAGGATCTAGGAAATCGGGGTCGGGGTCGGGGTCGGAGTCGGAGTCGGAGTCGGAGTCGGAGTCGGAGTCGGGGTCGGCGTCGGCGTCGGGGGTCGGGGTCGGGGTCCGGTCGGGATTTTTATGTGTAAGATCGGTTGATTACCAGTTTGACTTCACTCCGGCCGGGTAGTCCTTCGTCGAGCAAATGAACCTGTTTCCGCTCTTGAAGCGGTGGCACGCGTAGAGGACCTCGTGCCCACAGCCGCGCACCTCCACGATCTGGTCCCGCGAGTCGTCGAAGTCGGTGGCCCGCTTGCGATCGGCCTCCCATATCTTGAGGCGCTCGGGATCGGCCGCGATGTCCTTGGGCGGCGTCTTGCGCGACTTCGACTCGAAGTCGGCGGCGTGCAGATCGGAGCGCGCATGCGACTCGACGCGATCGAGCGGGCACGTGAACGAGCGCGCGAACTCCTCCTTGCTGCCATCGACGACGCTCGTGCATCCATGGCCGAGGAGCACGAGGCCGATGGCGAAGGTACCGGTGAGGCCGCGGCTGAGCATCCGCCCAGCGTAGCTCACAAGGTCAGCGTGGACGCGTTCAGCAGCTGGTAGTTGGTGCCGCCCTTCGGCCCGACGACGCTGGTGCCGGCGGTGTATTTGCCGGTCGCGTCCGCACCCTCCACGCTCGCGTTCCAGGTGTTGCCCATCGCGGTGTGAGATTGTGCGGCGGGGGCGACCAGGTAGATGCCCGTCGTCGTGTTGCCACTCAGCGTGTTGAGGCCGGGGCTCGCCGCGGTGCCGAGGTCGAGAGCGAGCGTGCTCACGGTCGTCACCGCCACACCGAAGGACGTGTTGTTCGCGAACGTGCTGGAGCGCGCCTTGATCGAGAGCGGCACGCCAGGGTACGTGTTGATCCCGCTCCCGTTGCCCGTCATGGTCGCGGACGTCAGGTCGAACGAGCCGCCGCCCTCGAAGTAGACACCGGCGGACACGTTTCCGGTGAACGTGGCGCCATTGACCACGAGCGTCATCTCGGCGCCGGTGCCGGGCTCGCTGCGAACGCCGTTGACGTCGTTCGTGAGCTTGGCGCCGTTCTGCAGCGTGACGTGGACGTGGGAGGAGGCGCCGCCACGCACGCAGATGCCGGCGGTCTTCGCGTTCTTGATCTCCGAGGCGTCCAGCGTCACGTCGGCGTTCTGGCCCACGATCACCGACGCGCCGGAGGCGCAATTGTCCGCGGTGCCGATCGTGTCGAGCAAGGTTCCGTTCTTGAGGACGACGACCGCCGGCGTCGTAGGCGAGCTCCCGCCGACGGCGATCGCCGCGGCCTGGAAGTTTTTCATCGTCACGCCGTCCAGCGACAGCTTGCTCGTGCCGACGACCGAGATGAGGCTGTACCCGAAGCCTTCGACTCCGCCGCCGGCGCCGTCGAACGTCCCGCCCACGAGCGCGAGCTCGGCGGCGCCCGCCACCTGGACGAGACCGAACGACGGCAGCGGTCCGGTGAAGCTCGACTGCGTCAGAGTCGCCTTGGTGTTCCCGCCGACCGAGAGCGTCGCGGCACCGGTGGCGCGACTCCTGAACTCGACGTTGGCGAGCGTGAGGGTCGGTGCGGCCGAGGCCGCGTTGCTCGCCGTGAGCGACGAGCCCTTGTCGAGCACGACGCCGAGAAGGGCCCCGGAGGCGGCGCCCGCGGTGACGGCGAGGCCCTCGAAGATCGCGCCCCCCACGTTCGTCGCGCTCACGCGGGCGCCGTCGGGAAGGCTCAGCGCGGCGCCGCCCTCGTTCGCCACGATGTACGCGCCGTCGGCGAGCCAGACCGTGCTCCCCGCCGGCACCGCCGTGAGCGCCTTGTGGATCGTCTTGAACGGCGCGCTCACCGTACCGACGTTGGAGTCGAGCCCGGTGGACGGGTCGACGAACACGTCGCGGGTCACCGCAGCGTCCAACGCGTCGGTCGCGACGTCGGCGTCGGACGGTGCGTCGACGCCGACGCCGCCGTCCTCGTGTCCGCCCTCTGGCACGTCCTTCACCGCAGCATCTACCGCGGCGTCCGGCCCGGTCGCGACGGGCGCCGGATTGTTCGAAGACGTCGTGCACGCGACGAGCACCGCGCAGGTGAGCGAGAGCCATGTGCCGGCACGCAGCGCGGCTGGGAGGACGATCATTCGCAGAGCCTAGTGCGCCTTCTGCGTTGCGGCGCGCTCCGCAGGGCTTACGCTGACGTAAGCAAGCGCTCTATGAGGTGTGGCGGAATTGTTGGCGCAGGCCAACACGCCACAGCTTCACCAATCGAAATGAGCCCGATCCCCGCGCAAACCGGCTGGCTCGGCTATTGCGAGACCTGCCCCATGCCCGAGTTGTGCCCGTGATGTTCAAGCCCGACGTCCTCCTCACGGATCCGCAGGAAGAATCGCAACTCCAGCTGCAGGCGGGCGCGCTGCAGAGCGCCATCTTCAACAGTGCCAACTTCTCCAGCATTGCGACCGACGCGAAGGGCGTCATCCAGATCTTCAACGTCGGCGCCGAGCGGATGCTCGGGTACACGGCGGCCGAGGTGATCAACAAGATCACGCCCGCCGATATCTCCGATCCGCAGGAGCTGATCGCGCGCGCCAAGGCACTGAGTGTCGAGCTCGACACGCCGATCACACCGGGCTTCGCGGCGCTGGTGTTCAAGGCCTCGCGCGGGATCGAGGACCGCTACGAGCTCACCTACATCCGCAAGGACGGCAGCCGGTTCCCCGCGGTCGTGTCCGTCACTGCTCTCCGCGACGCGCAGGACGTCATCATCGGCTACCTGCTCATCGGCACCGACAACACCGCGCGCAAACACGCCGAGGCGGCGCTGCTGAAGGCCGGGGCGCTGCAGAGCGCGATCTTCAACAGCGCCAACTTCTCGAGCATCGCCACCGACGCCAAGGGGGTCATCCAGATCTTCAACGTCGGCGCCGAGCGGATGCTCGGCTACACGGCCGCCGAGGTGACGAACAAGATAACGCCGGCCGACATCTCCGATCCGCAGGAGGTGATCGCGCGCGCCAAGGCGCTCAGCATCGAGCTCGACACACCGATCACGCCGGGCTTCGAGGCGCTCGTGTTCAAGGCCTCGCGCGGGATCGAGGACGTCTACGAGCTGACCTACATCCGCAAGGATGGAACTCGGTTCCCGGCGGTGGTGTCCATCACGGCCCTGCGTGACGCGCAGGATGTCATCATCGGCTACCTGCTCATCGGCACCGAGCTGAAGGCTGGGGCGCTGCAGAGCGCGATCTTCAACAGCGCCAACTTCTCGAGCATCGCCACCGACGCCAAGGGGGTCATCCAGATCTTCAACGTCGGCGCCGAACGGATGCTCGGGTACACGGCCGGCGAGGTGATGAACAAGATAACGCCCGCCGATATCTCCGATCCGCTGGAGCTGATCACGCGAGCCAAGGCGCTCAGCGTCGAGCTCGATACCCCGATCACACCGGGCTTCGATGCCCTGGTGTTCAAGGCCTCGCGAGGGATCGAGGACATCTACGAGCTCACCTACATCCGCAAGGACGGCAGCCGGTTCCCCGCGGTGGTGAGCGTCACGGCCCTTCGCAACGCGCAGGACGTCATCATCGGCTACCTGCTGATCGGCACCGACAACACCGCGCGCCAGCAGGTCGAGGCCGAGAGGAAGAAGCTCGACCAGCGCCTGCGCGACCAGCAATTTTACACCCGCTCGCTCATCGAATCGAACATCGACGCGCTCATGACCACCGATCCGGCCGGCATCATCACCGACGTCAACAAGGAGATGGAAGCGCTCACCGGCTGCACGCGCGACGAGCTCATCGGCGCGCCGTTCAGGGGCTTCTTCACCGAGCCGGAGCGGGCCGAAGCGGGGATCAAGCTCGTCCTGAGCCAGAAGAAGGTCACCGACTACGAGCTGACGGCGCTCGCCCGTAGCGGGAAAAAGACGGTCGTGTCCTACAACGCCACCACCTTCTACGACCGGGACCGAACGCTGCAGGGCGTCTTCGCCGCCGCACGCGACATCACGGAGCGCAAGCTCGTGGAGGCGGAGCTGCAGCAAGCCAGGGCGGTGGCGGAGAGCGCGAGCCGGAGCAAGTCGGATTTCTTGGCGAGCATGAGCCATGAAATCCGGACGCCGATGAACGCCATCATGGGCGTCGCGGACTTGCTCGCGAAGACGACTCTCTCCCCGCAGCAGGACAAGTACGTCCAGATCTTCCGCCGCGCCGGCGACAACCTGCTGAACCTCATCAACGACATCCTCGATCTCTCCAAGGTCGAAGCCTCGCAGCTCGATCTGGAGCTGACCGGGTTCGCCTTGAAGGACATGCTCGAGAAGGTCACCGAGATGGTCGAGGGCAAGGCTCAGGGCAAAGGGCTGTCCCTGGTGTGCGAGGTCGCGACGGACGTGCCTGCGCAGCTCGTGGGAGACCCGACGCGGCTGCGGCAAGTTCTGCTCAATCTCGTTGGCAACGCGATCAAGTTCACGGAATCCGGCGAGGTATCCTTGCGCGTGGCGCGCGACCTGGACTCCGCCGTTCCGACCGC
Source organism: Myxococcales bacterium (assembly GCA_025359105.1). Classification (GTDB taxonomy): domain Bacteria; phylum Myxococcota_A; class Polyangia; order Polyangiales; family Polyangiaceae; genus JANYHK01. The sequence continues at coordinate 23,316 of JANYHK010000089.1, forward strand.
GTTGAGGTTCACGATCACCGACAGCGGCATCGGTATCCCAAGGGAAAAACTGGGTTGGGTGTTCGAACGATTCACCCAGGCCGACTCCTCCACCACCCGCAAATTCGGGGGCTCGGGGCTGGGTCTCACCATCTCGAAGCGCCTCGTGGAGCTGATGGGCGGGCGCATCTGGTGCGAGAGCACGGTCGGGAAGGGCAGCGTCTTCTCCTTCGTCGTCCCGTTCGAGATCTGGGCCGGGGTTCCGCTGCGTGTGCCCATGCCGCGCGTGACGGACTCCGACCTGCCGCTGAGGCCGCTGCGCATTCTTCTGGCGGAGGACTCGCCCGACAATTCGACGATCACCCTCGCCTACCTGGAAGGCACGCCCTACGAGGTAGAGGTCGCGGAGACCGGCGCCATCGCGTGTCAGATGTTCACCGTCGGCCGGTACGATCTCGTCCTGATGGACCGGCAGATGCCCGTCATGGATGGCTTGACCGCCACCCGGATGATCAGGGACTGGGAACGCGCCAACGGCCGGCCGCCGACGCCGATCGTCGCGCTGACCGCTTCTGCGCTGAAGGGGGACCGAGAAAAGTGCCTGGGCGCGGGGTGCACGGCCTTCCTGACGAAGCCGATCAAACAAGAGGTGCTCCTGCGGGCGATCCAGGACCATTCGGTCGTCGCGCCGCCGTCATCGAAAGCGGAGCTCCGGGCGGAGGACTCGAGCCTCATGCTCTCGCACCCTCAGCTGGCGGCGCGGGTCCCGACCTTCTTGAGCAACCGCAGACGCGACGTCGCCTCGATGCAGGACGCCCTGGCTCGGGCTGACTTCGAGACCGTGGAGCGCCTGGGGCACTGCATGAAGGGCTCCGGGGCCAGCTATGGCTTCCAGGCCATCACCGACATCGGCGAAGCGCTCGAGCGGGTGGCCGGGAGCAGCGATGCGGACGCGTCCCAGAAGTGGATCAGCGAGTTGTCCTCGTACCTGGATGGGGTGGACCTTCAGCGTTCGTTACCCCGACCCGAGCACAACTGACTCCGCCGTGAGCATTCGAGCCAAGGACTTTCGCGTTCGATCAAAGCAGGCCGTCGTCCTCGGCGAGTGGCCGACCAAGGTCGAGCCGTTCTACGAGTCGAAGGAAGACTATCGAGCGCAGGCGAGCGACCAGATCACGGAGCTCAGCGCGCTGCAGCAGCTCTTCTTCGCGAACAATCGCTATTCGCTGCTGCTGATCTTCCAGGCGATGGACGCCGCCGGCAAGGACGGCGCGATCAAGCACGTCATGTCCGGCGTCAATCCGCAGGGCTGCCAGGTCGTCAGCTTCAAGCACCCGAGCGCGGGCGAGCTGGGCCACGATTTCTTGTGGCGCACGACGCAGCACCTGCCGGACTGCGGGAGGATCGGGATCTTCAATCGCTCGTACTACGAAGAAGTCCTCATCGCCCGCGTCCATCCGGAGATCCTCGATGGCCAGAATCTTCCGCCCGAGCTCATCCACCACAAGACGATCTGGAAAGAGCGCTATCGCTCCATCCTCGACCACGAAGCGCATCTCGATCGCAACGGGACGAAGGTCATCAAATTCTTCCTGCACCTCTCGAAGAAGGAGCAGAAGAACCGATTCCTCGAGCGCCTGACCAACCCCGAGAAGCACTGGAAATTCTCCGCGGCGGACATGGCCGAGCGTGCCCATTGGAAGGAATACCAGGCGGCCTTCGAGGATGCCTTCTCCAACACCAGCACCAAATGGGCGCCCTGGCATATCATCCCCGCGGACCGAAAATACGTCGCCCGCGCGATGGTTGCCGACATTATAGCCACGGCCATCACCGGCCTGCATCTGAAGTTTCCGAGCGTCTCGAGAGAAACCATGA
>JANYHK010000046.1 GCA_025359105.1 Myxococcales bacterium
GCGCGCGCGCAGCACCACCGCGAGAACTGCGCCGACGACGACAGCACCGAGGAAGAGCGCCACCGAGGCCCCGATGTTGCGCGTTGGCTCGGCGTCGATTTCGATTCGTGCGGGGAGCTTCGGCTCCGACGCGATGGCCACGGCGGCCGCGGCGTCGAGCGATGCGCTGCTGCCGATTCCGAAGACCTGGGGCGGCGCGTTCTCCGACGCTCCGAGGACGCCGGAGTCGAGTGGGCGCTTGCGCTCCGCGGCGGCCGTGAGGGCGACCTGGATGGCGACGCTGCGGTGTCGGATCTTCGACGCGAGGTGCATCTTCACCAGGTCCGCCACGTGCTCCGGCGTCGCGGGTGGGCCGAGCGAACGCGCGGCGTCCTCGAGCGTCGCGCGCATCCCCTCGGCCGTCGAGAACCGCACCTTGGGATCGATGGCGAGGGCCTTGCTCACGATGAACCGCACCAGCGTCGGCACGCGATCGGGCAGCGGCTCCGGCATCGCCCCGGTTGCCCGCGCCGCGATCCCCTGGCGCACGGTCAGGCTCGCGTACGGCGCGACGCCGGCGCACAGCTCGTAGAGGACGGCCCCGAGCGACCACACGTCGGCCCGCCGGTCGACCGGACGGCCCAGCGAGATCTCCGGGGCGACGAGGTCGACGCGGGCGCGGATCTCCGACGTCTTCGTCTCGTCGAGAACGCCGACGCGCGCCTTGGCGAGCCCGAAATCGATGACCTTGATCATCCCTGTCGTCGAGACCAGGAGGTTGCTGAGCGAGAGGTTGCGGTGCACGATCTCCAGCGGGGCGTCGTCGTCGCCGCGCGCCTCGTGCGCCGCGTGCATACCCGAGCATGCGTCGACGAGCACGCGCAGCGCTATCGGGATCGGGAAGGAATGACCGGCCTGGAGGACCGCGCGGTTCAGCGTCTCGAGCGAATCGCCGTCCACCCACTCCATGACGAAGTAGAGAAAGCCCCTCGCCTCGCCCAGATCCCGGGTCTGCGCGACGTTGTCGTGCTGAACCCTCGCCGCGAGGCGCGCCTCGTCGAGGAACGTGCGGCGCTGGCGCTCGCTCTGCGTGGGGTCGGGCAGGATGACCTTGACCGCGACGAGGCGCTCGAAGCCTCGCTTGCCCGACAAGCGCGCGAGCCAGACCGAGCTCGTTTGCCCCTCCGCGATGGCGTAGAGCAGCTCGTACTGATCGAGGCGCAGCCCCGGCTCGAGTCGCGCTGCCTTCGACGCATCCCTTCCCAAGCGCCCATCCTACCCGGTGATGCGACGGTCCGGCTAGGCGCTAGGCGAGCGGCGTCAAGACACCGCGCTCGGCCTACCGTCCTGCGCTGGCGCGAACCGGCTCACTTGCTGAGCTCGGCGACGATCTCCCTGGCGAGCTTCTTCGCGTCTGCGACCTTGTCGACCGGCAGCGAGATGGCGCCGACGACGGGATGCCCGCCGCCGCCGTGGCGCTCGCAGATCTTCGCGATGTTGTGCGTGCGCGTCTGGTTGCACCACGGGTTGAAGCCGATGCTGATCTTGAGCTTGCCCTTGCCGCGCGAGACGAGCACCGAGTACGCGCTGTCCGGGTAGAGCGCGTAGGTGACGAACTTGCCGGCGACCTCGAGCTCGATGTCGGTCAAATCCACCAGCACGACGTTGTTCGACTCGACCGCGTGGGCGCGCACGAGTTCGACGAACGCGTGGTGGCCCTCGTAGAGCGGTGCGAACGCCTTCGCGATGTCGGCGCCGCGCGCGACATCCATGATGGGCTCCTCGAGGAGGCGCGGCACCATCCGGGTGAGGAAGGCGTCGTCCCCCAGGTTCTCGACGACGGTCATGAGCTGGAGGACCGGCTCGCTGCGCTCGACGGCCATCTTGGCGCTGGGGAACGACGCGGTGTCGATCATGTCCGCCCACCGCACCAGCTCCGCGAGGGGCGCCGCGTCTAGGCCGAAGCGCGCGGCGCCGACATCGGTGATGAGCTTTGTGCACGAGCCGTACGCGCCGTCATGAAAGACACTGCGCTCACCGTCCACCACCGCGGCGCGGGCGTCGTAGGTGGACTTGTCGTCCGGCGACGGGAACGCGCTCACGTGGTGGTCGAAGTACCAGGTGAGCTTCGGCGACGTGGAAAATCGAAAATCGAGGACCGCGTTCACGTCACCGTCGAGCAGCTTCGGATCGACGCCGTTCTGTCCGGGACCGTAGCCGAGCCCGTGGTACGCGAACGTGAACGCCTCGTTCGGGTAGACGTGGCGGAGGAGCCGCGTGAAGAGCGCGGCCGAGCACATGCCGTCGAAGCAATGGCCATGGGTCGCGACGACGACGCGCCTGCCGGCGGGAGCGGTGGGCTCGGGCATGCCTGGGACTTACCACACCACCCCGCCGGCCCCAACGCGCGCGCTTCTTGTTACCGTGGCCCTTCCCGCGATGCGCATCCATCACGTCGCCCTCCGCACCCTCGACCTGCCGCGCCTCGAGGCGTTCTATGCCGGCGTCCTCGGGCTCGAGATCACGGGTCGGACCGGCGAGACGAGCGTATGGCTCCGCGCCGGCGACGCCATCTTGATGCTCGAGCGCGCGGCGGCGGGCGAGCCGGGGGTGCAGGCGGGGACGATGGAGATGGTCGCGTTCGCGATCACGAAAGAACAACGTGCAGAGTACATGCGCCGGCTGGCCACCGCGGGGATCGCCTTGGAATCCGAGACGGCGCACACACTCTACGTCCGCGATCCCGATGGGCGCCGCGTCGGCCTCAGTCACTATCCGGAGTGAGGTTGGTGACGCCGCGCGACTCATTCGAGCGCGGGATTCACCGGACAGTCCTTGGAGGGCCCCTCTTCGTCGGAAACGCGGACGACGGGCGACGGCACACCGGGCACGTGGGCGTGGCAAGACGTGCACGATGGCTCGCTGCCCGGGATCGCGCCGAGCATCTCCTTCGCCGAGGACCCGCGGGGCACGACGCGCACCAACACCGGAAACACCGGGCTCCAGGCGTCGGGGGTGACGAAGAAGTTGCCGACGCAGTTGGTGCGCACGGCGAACTTCGTCCCCTTGGAATCCACCAGGTCCACCTCCGCGTGGAAAACGCCGACGGTCCCCGACGCCTCGGCGAAGATGGTTCCGGCAAGGGAGAAGGGGCTCGCGGACCCCTGCGGCCGATGGCATGTCGTGCACGGCTGCCCGGCCCGGTGGAACTCCCCCACCGGGACCCCAGTCGTCTCGGGCCCGAGGCGAGCGATCTCGTCGGCGTACGGGGAGTGGCTACACGAGGCCAGCGCCAGGAAGAGCCCGACGCGGAGTCCAGCGCACGTCGCCGACGCGATCTTCATCGTGGCTTGGTCGCCGACGCCCACTGCACCGATCGCGCTTTTGTGAAATCGACGAGCCGCGGCGCGAGAAGCTGAGGGGGACCGATCGTTTTCGTCCCAGCGGTGACCAACCCCCCATGTGGACCTCCCCGCTTGCCGGCGTCGGCGTCCAGGGCCACCCTCGCTTTCGGACGGGGAATGCCGTATCCCCTCGGCCGGTCGCATGAATCGCGCCGTGAACCAGGCGAGCGCAACGCTCGGGCCACTCAGCCGAACGTCGGAGCCGCCGGCGTCCGGCGAGGTGCTCGCGTGGGGCGAGGTCGTACGCACCGTGCATGTGCACATGCGCTCGATCGTCGGGCCGACGCCAGAGCTCGAGGACCTCACCCAGGCGGCGCTCGAGCAGGTCGTCCGCGCGCTGCCGCGGTTCGAGGGGCGCTCGCAGTGGACGACGTTCACTTACCGCATCTGTGTGCACGTCGCGATGAACCACTGGCGCTGGTACAAGCGCTGGCTGCGGCGGTTCCGCGTCGGAACCGACGACGCCCCCGAGCCGGAGACACCTCGCGAGGACGAGCCCGCGGCGCTGTCGGTAGAGCGTGAGCGCGCGCGGCGGCTGCACGCGGCCCTCGGGCACCTCGCGCCGGGCAAGCGTCTCGTCGTCATGCTCGCCGACTTCGAAGGGCTCCCCGCGTCGCAGATCGCGGACATCCTTGGCTGCGCGGAGCCCACCGTGCGTTCGCGTCTTCGCCAAGCGCGCCTCGATCTTGCCGCGCGGCTCGGCAAAGATCCGTTGTTCGCCCAGATCGACGAGGAGGCGCGATGACCGCGTGTGGGTTCGACGCCGATGTGATCCTGTCAGGGCTCGCGGACGACGCGGCGAGCGACGAGCGTGCCCGCGTCGAGGAGCATCTCGGTGCGTGCGCGACCTGCCGGGCGGCTGCCGCGGTGCACGGGCGTGCTCGGCGGGCGTGGAACGACGAGATGGTGCGGGACGACGCGTTCGCGCGGGCTCGGCGGGAGCTGCGACTCTTCGCGCCGCGTCGCACGCGGACGCCGATGCTTGGGCCGTTGGCCTACGTCGCGCTCGGGGCTGCGATCGCGCTCCTCGGTGTCGACCTCTGGACGCGACGCGGCGCTCCCGGGCTTCCGCCGCCCTCCGCGGGCGCGCCGCAGGCGGCGCAGGCGAGCGTCCCGGCGGGGGCGAACGACGCGGTGGGGACGGTGCACCTGCACGCGCCACTGCCGGTCGTGCGGGCCGTCGTTATCCGCAACTGCGCGGGGTGCGTGCGGGCATCCGGCGCGGCGGGCGCGAGCAGCGACCCCGTCGCGGCGGGATCCGCCATGGACAGCGCCAGCGCCATCGACGTGCCGCGCGGCGCGACCCTGCTGGTCGGGTGGGGAGTGACCGATGGCGTCGTCGAATCGACGTCCGGCGTCGACGTGACGGGCCCCGCGCGCGTTCGTGCCGCCGCCGACGCCGCTGGGGCGATCGTGCTCGACCAGGGCACCGCGACCGCCGATACGCGCACCCGCGGCGAGGTTCGGACCGCGATCGTGCGCACCGTAGGCGACAACGCTTCGTGGCGGGTCGAGGTGGTCGGCGATCGAACACAGATCGAAGTACTCCGCGGCACGGTCTCCGTCGAAGGGGGACCTGGCGGACCACGTATCCTCTCGACCGGGGAACGGCTTGGCATCGAGCCACCCAGCCGCGTCGCGCGCCCCGTGGTCACAGACGTCGATCCCACGGCTCCGCTCCCCCTGCCGCCTCCTCCTGCTGCCCGCGGCGCGGAAGACGCGGCTGCTTTCGACGCGGCGCGCAGCGCGGCGCTCGCCGCCGGCTCGAATCGGGATGCGATCGCCGTGTGGCGCCGTTACCTGGCGCAAAACCCGGGGCGCCCGCACGCCGACGTCGCGATGGCGGAGCTGGCAAACGTGCTTCTCGACATGGGGAACGCCGTGGAGGCGCGCGTCGTCGTCGACGCGCTCGCGGCGCGGCCGTCCGTCCCCGAGGCCGAGGCAGGCCTCGATCGCGCGCGCGGGCGCCTCCTGTCGCACGCGGCGACCGAGTGCCTCGCCCACGACCTGCGCACGGTGTGCCGCGAGGCCGGCGCAGAAAAGTAGATCGGCGAGCCGCGGCCGGTGACTCACTGAGCATGCGATACGGTCACCGCCTGGCGCTCTCCCTGTTGCTGCTCGGCGCGTGCGCCGTGGAGCCCGAGTTCGAGCCCGCCGCGCAGCACCCGACGCCTCTCGCCATCGACTACGGATTCAACGGGCCCGACTCGCTCGGGGAGACGGTCGTGCCGCGCGATGCACCACCTCCGCCCATCTCCGGGGGGACATTGGCGGCCCTCGGCGCGCACATGGTGGTGGCCGCCGATCCCGACCGCGACGCAGTGTACATCGTCGACCTCGCTACCCGCTCCGTCGCCACCGTCGCGCTCGAGATCGGCGACGAGCCCGGCCGCGTCGCGATCGATCCGCGGGGGCTCGCGCACGTCGCGCTCCGCAGGGCCGGTGCGATCGTGTCGATCGACACGGTGACCGCCCGCGTGCGAATGCGCCGCGCCGTGTGCGCTGCGCCCCGCGGCATCGCTTACGACGCGGCACAGGATGCGCTCGTCGTCGCTTGTGTCGGCGGGGAGCTCGTTGCGGTCCCCGCGCTGGGCGGAGAGTCGCGGACGATCGCGCGCGTCGACGGCGGCGACCTTCGCGACGTCGTCGTGACCCCCGACGAGCTCCTCGTGTCCCGCTTCCGGACGCCGGAGCTCGTTCATGTCACCCGTGACGGAACGGTCGGACGTCGCGAGCGCCCCGACGGCACGACGTCCAAACGCGAGCCGGCCATCGCGTGGCGCACGATCCCGCTCCCCGGTGGCGGCGCGGCGATGGTTCACCACCTCGCGCGGGTCGAGATTCCGCCTCCGCCACCGCGCAGCGGCGGGAATTACTACGGACCACCCCCGCCCCCTCCCGTCGCGTCCCTCGGCGAAGACACCGGCGCCGGCGACGGCTGTGATGCGGCGGTCGTCGACTACGCGCTGAGCATCTTCCCCGCCACCGCGCCGCCGCTGCGCATGGTCCGAGCCGTGCTGCCCGTCGACGTCGCCGTCTCCCCCGACGGTCATTCGTTCTCCGTGGTGGCGGCGGGCAACGCATACAACTCGGGGTTTCACAGCCTCTACACCGTCGGCGCCAGCGACCCCGGCCCGTGCGCGGCGCTCGTACCGCGCACGATCCCCTACGGGGAAGCGACCGCCGTGACGTACGCCGGCGACGACCTCGTCGTTCAGCTACGCGAGCCCGCCGTGCTGCAACTCGTGGGCAAGGGGATCACGATCCCGCTGTCCGCCTCCTCGCGCAAGGACACCGGGCACCTGCTCTTCCACGCCAACACGGGGCGCCTCATCGCGTGCGCGTCGTGCCACCCCGAGGGAGGCGACGACGGGCGCGTGTGGAAGCTGACCGAGGGGGCGCTTCGCACGCCTTCGCTTCGCGGCACGCTCGCTGGCACGGCGCCGTACCACTGGGGCGGCGAGCTACGGAGCCTCCCCGATCTCTTCACGACCGTGATGGTCGGTCGCATGGGGGCCAAGGCCCCGAACGACGGCCAGGTGAGCGCGCTCTCGGGTTGGCTCCAGCACCTCGCGCCGCCCCGCGCGCTCGGTACCGCGCCCGACGACGCGCGCGCGCGGGGCCAGCGGCTCTTCGAGGACCCGGTCGTCGGTTGCGCCGGCTGTCACGCGGGGGCGCACTTCACCAGCAACATGACCGTCGACGTGGGAACGGGCCGCGCCCTCCAGGTTCCTTCGCTCGTCGGCGTGGCGTGGCGCGCCCCGTACCTGCACGACGGATGTGCCGCGACGCTGCTCGATCGCTTCACCTGCGGCGGTGCGCGCCACGGGGACGTCTCGCAGCTCACGTCTGCCGATCTCGCCGATCTCGTCGCGTATCTCGAGATCCTCTGACCGCTCCTACGCGTGCGGCACGTGCACGCCCTTCGCCTTCGCGCAGGCGATAGCCTCTTCGTACCCGGCGTCCGCGTGCCGGATGACGCCCATGCCCGGATCGCTCGTCAGCACCCTGCCGAGCCGCGCCGCCGCGTCGGGCGTGCCGTCGGCGACGACGACCATCCCGGCGTGCAGGCTCATCCCCATGCCCACCCCGCCGCCGTGGTGGAAGCTGACCCAGCTCGCGCCGGCCGCCGTGTTGACGAGCGCGTTCAGGATGGCCCAGTCGGCGATGGCGTCGGAGCCATCCTTCATCGACTCGGTCTCGCGGTTCGGCGACGCGACCGAGCCGCAGTCGAGGTGATCTCGGCCGATCACGATCGGCGCCTTCACCTTGCCGGTGCGCACGAGCTCATTGAAGGCCAGTCCCACCTTGGCGCGATCGCCGTAGCCGAGCCAGCAGATGCGTGAGGGGAGTCCCTGGAACTTCACGCGCTCCTTCGCGAGGCGCATCCACGTGGCGAGATCGGGATCGTTCGGGACCGTCTCCAGCACGACCTGATCGGTGACGGCGATGTCCTCCGGATCGCCGGACAGCGCGACCCAGCGGAACGGCCCCTTGCCCTCGCAGAAGAGCGGGCGAATGTAGAGCGGGACGAAGCCGTGCACGTCGAAGGCGCGCGCGAAGCCGCCCTCCACGGCGCACGCGCGGATGTTGTTGCCGTAGTCGAAGACCTCGGCGCCGTCGTCCTTCCACGCGACCATCGCCTCGACCTCCTCGGCCATGCTCGCCTTGGCGCGCTCGACGTAGCCCTCGGGGTCGTCCCGGCGCAGCTCCGCGGCCTCCTCCAGGGTGAAGCCGTTGGGGATGTAGCCGTTGAGCGGATCGTGCGCGCTCGTCTGCTCGGTGACGAGATCGGGCAGGACCTTGCGGCGGCGGAGCTCGGGGTAAATCTCGGCGGCGTTGGCGCAGAGTCCGATCGAGACGGGCTTGCCCTCTTTCTTCGCCCGGTCGATGCGCGCGAGCGCGCGATCGAGATCGTCGATCCGTTCGTCGACGTAGCCCGTCTCGAGTCGCTTGGCGATGCGGGTGGGATCGACCTCGACCGCCAGGCACGACAGGCCGGCCATCGTCGCCGCGAGCGGCTGCGCCCCGCCCATCCCGCCGAGGCCGGCCGTCAGGACCCAGGCTTGCGACGCGTCGCCGGTCCGGGCGGCGCGGGCCTTGCGCGCGGCTACGAAGGTCTCGAACGTCCCCTGCAAGATCCCCTGGGTGCCGATGTAGATCCACGAGCCCGCGGTCATCTGACCGTACATGATGAGGCCGGCCGCATCGAGCTTGCGAAAGTGCTCCCACGTCGCCCACTTGCCGACGAGGTTCGAGTTGGCGATGAGCACCCGCGGGACGTCCTTGGTCGTCTTGAACTTGCCGACGGCCTTGCCCGACTGGATGAGGAGCGTCTCGTCGTTCTCGAGGTTTCGCAGCTCGCGCACGATGACATCGAACGCCGGCCAGTTGCGCGCAGCCTTCCCGATGCCGCCGTACACGACGAGATCCTCCGGGCGCTCGGCCACCTCGGGGTCGAGGTTGTTGTGGAGCATGCGGAGGGCGGCCTCCTGGATCCAGCCTTTGCAGCTGATTTCGGGGCCTCGCGGTGCACGGAGGACGCGCGGTTCGGTCATGACGCCGTGGCGTACCACTCGGGCCAGCAGGGGCGCCAGGAGAGATCCACGCGGCCTCCCCCTCGGGCCCTGGCATCGGTGTTTGGGCTGCCCCGGCGCGAAGTTGGACCTGGCGCCCGGAGACGGCTAATTTCAAGCTGGGGGCCCCACTGAAACCAGGCAACGAAGGACGCGCCACCGTCACCTTGGAGCCACGCGTCCTCGCCGAGCAGGTGAGCGCGCTCTACTCCAAGGGGCGCGTCGCCTTCCTCACGGTCGTCGTCAACAGCGCGATCGTGGCCTTCGCCTTGTGGCCGGAGGTCGACCACGCGCGCATCGCGCCATGGCTGGGTGCGCTGTACGCCATCACGCTGGGGCGCCTGGCGCTCCACGCCGCGTACGTGCGCCGCGGCCCGTCGCCCATGGACGCCCTCGCGTGGGGGCGCGCCTTCACGCTCGGCACGTTCGTGAACGGCATCGTCTGGGGCGTCGGCGGGTATGTGCTCTACGCGCCGGAGTCGGTCGGCGCGCAGACCCTGCTCTTGTTCGTCCTCGGCGGCATGTGCGCCGGCGCCGCGTCGTCGACCGCCACGTTCGCGCCCGCCTTCCCCGCGTTCGCCGTCCCCGCCCTCGTACCGATCATCGTGCGCCTCGCCGGGTCGGGCGATCGCCTCCACTGGGCGATGGCGATGATGCTCGCGCTGTTCGGTCTGGCCATGACGTCGATTGCACGCACCGGCGGTCGGCACCTCACCGAGGCCGTGCGCCTCCGCATCCAAAACGACGAGCTCGTCGGCGGGCTCGCCGAGGCACGGGGGGAGCTGGAGGCGCGTGTCAGGACGCGTACCGCCGAGCTCGAGGCGCAGACCGAGCTGCTGGAGAAGGTCTTCGATCACAGCCCGGTCATGCTCCAGATCTGCGACGCCGACGGCGCCGTCCTTCGCATCAACCGCGACATCGAAGAGCGCCTCGGCTGGTCTCTCGCCGACTACGCGCGCACAGACGTGCGCGAGCGCGTGTTCGCCAAGGAGGACGGCGCGACGGGCGCGTGGCGCGACGTCGATTCGGAGGGCAAGACCGGCCAGCTCCTGCCGACGACGTGGGCGAACGTACGCCTATCCGACGGCATGACGATCCGCATCGGCCAGGACCTGACCGAGCGAAAGCGCGCGGAGGAGGCCCTCGCGCTCTCGCAGCGCGTCACGTCGGTGGGGCTGATGGCGGCCGGCGTCGCCCACGAGATCAACAACCCGCTCGCCTTCCTGCTGGCCAACCAGAGCTTCCTGCGCGAGCGCCTCCTCGCCCTGGGCGAGGAGCTCGCAGCCGACGCTCGGGCAGGACGTGGCGCCGCGGCCTCGATGCGCGAGGTGCTGGAGGCGCTGGCCGACGCGCAGACCGGCGCCGAGCGCGTGCGCCGGATCGTGGCCGATATGCGGGCGCTCTCCTACGGCGAATCGGTGCCCGAGACGACGACGACGCTTCCCGCCGTCTTGCAGGCCTCCGCTCGCATGGTTCAGGCCGAGCTCGCCGCGCGCGCGCACCTCGTCATGGATCTTTCGCCACTGCCGCACGTCCGCGCGAGCGAGTCGCGCCTGCAGCAGATCTTCGTCAACCTCCTCTCGAACGCGCTCCAGGCGACGCCGGTGGGCGAGCCCGACCGCCACGAAATTCGGGTGGTCGCGCGCACCGCCGACGACGGCCGCGCGCTCGTCGAGGTCCGCGACACCGGGCGCGGCATCGGCCCCGACGCGCTGCCGCGCATCTTCGATCCCTTCTTCACGACCAAGGCACCAGGACAAGGAGCGGGGCTCGGCCTCGCGATCGTGCACGGTATCGTCAAGAGCGTCGGCGGCGAGCTGCGCGTCGTGTCGGAGGTCGGCCGCGGCACCACAGTCACCGTGCTCCTGCCGGCCGCGCCGGCGCCACAGCCCACCGCGCCCTCGCCATCGTCCTCGTCGCCGCCCGCCCCCTGAGATCTCGCCCCGTGCGTCCGCACGGGTTGCCGAAGGCATTCCGGGGTGTTCCGACGCGGAGCGGCGGAGGGGCGGAGCCCCAGAAGACGAAAGTAAAACCTTGGAGCACGATCATGCTCCAAGGTTTTACGGGCTTGCCGGCGCGACGTCGGGGGAGACCGACTCGAGCCCGAGCCGGAGGCGCGCGCGATCGTCGTCGGACAAGGTCCCCGGGTGCGCGTCGTCGATCGCCTTCGCCTCCTTCAGCCAGACGCCGGCGGCCTGCCTGTCGCCCAGCGCCCCGTGCGTCAGGCCACGGTAGAGCGCGTACTCGGCGCGTCGCCCCAGCTCCCAGTCGCGGCTCTCGGGCTCGGCGCGAACGAGGGTCGCACGCGCCTCCCCGTAGTGCCCCTTTTTGAAGTCGCTCTTCGCGTCGGAGAGCGCGCTGCCGCACGCGGGGAGCGCGAGGGTCAGCGCGAGCGTGACGAGGAGGAGGGGGATGAGGATGAGGAGGTCGGTGCCGTGGCGACGCATCTCGGCGCGAGGATACACGAGTCGCCTCTGCGGCTCACTCCGCCGGCGTCGGCGCGGCCGGAGCGTCTTTCTCGCGGCCCGGCGCGTCGACCTGGGCGAGGACGAGGTCGAGATCGTCCTCGCCCAGGTCCTCCGTCTTCTTGCTCCTACGCGCGACGCGATCCTTGGCGCTGTCGGCCAGGCTGTGGAACACGGGGACCGCGAGCAGCGTGAGCAGGAGCGAGAGCGTCTGCCCGCCGATGACGATGCTGGCCGTGGCATGGTTGAAGCCGGCGCCGATCCCCTTCGACATGATCAGCGGCGCCATTCCCGCCACGAACGCGACCGTCGTCATCAAGATGGGCCGCAGACGGTCGCGGTTCGCGTTCATGAGCGAGTCGTACCGGCTCTGCCCGAGCGATCGCAGGTGGTTCGCGTGATCCACCTGGAGGATGCCGTTCTTCTTCACCACGCCGAACAGGACGAGGAGGCCCAGCATGGAAAACATGTTGAGGCTCTGCCCGAACATCTTCAGGGAGATGAACGCGAACGGCACCGTGAGCGGCAAGGACACCAGGATGATGGCCGGGTACAGCCACGACTCGAACTGCGCCGCCAGGATCAGGTACATGAAGACGAACGCCATGGTCAGCGCGAGGAGGAAGCCCTTCCCCGTTTCGGCCTGCGACTTGGCGCGCCCGGTGAGCTGCAGGCGGTAGCCCGGCGGCGGCTTCAGCTCTGCGAACTTGTTCTGCACGTACGCGACCACCTTGTCGTCGCCGACCCCCACCGCCGCGTTGGCGAGCAGCGTGATCTGGCGCTCGCGACCATAGCGGTTGATCTGGGATGGCGCGCTCCCCTCCCGCCACTTCACGACGGAGGCCAGCGGCACGTTGCCGTGCTTCATCGACGGCACGTTCATGAGGGACAGCGAAGACACGTCCACGCGGTACTCGAGCTTCGCGCGGATGCGAATGTCGTATTCCTCACCGCCCTCCGGATAGCTGGACGCCTTCACACCGGCCACGAGCATCTGCAGCGTGTTCGCCACGTCCACCACGTTCACGCCCAGGTCCGCAGCGCGGTCGCGGTCGATGGTGACCTTCACCTCGGGACGGCCGGGCAGCTTCGTGGTGTCCACGTCCACGCCCAGCTTCGCCGCTTTGAGGCCCGTCGTGATCTCGCCGGCGTACTTCTCCAGCAGGGAGAAGTCCGATCCACTCATGACGATCTGGATGTTCTGCAGGTTGCTGCCCACGGCGAAATCCGGCACCTCCGCCACGTTCACGCGCATGCCGGCGGGCATCTTGGCGACCACCTCCTTGCGCGCGCGATTCATGGCCTGAACCTGCGTGATCTGCCGCTGGCTGGGGTCTACCAGGTCCACGTAAATCTGCGCGTAGTTGCGGGTGGCCTGCGGGTCCTCCGCGACGGTGATGAGGATGTGCGCGACGCCCGGCAGCTTGTGCAGCTCCGACGCGGCGCGCTCTGCGATGAGCAGTGTCTCCTCCGAGCTCGTCCCCTCCGGCGCACGCACGGTGACCTGGAACTTCGCCTTGTCGTCCTCGGGCAGGAAGCTCGAGGGCAGGCTCTTGGCCACGGGCACGCACGAGCCGAGCACGAGCCCGGACAGGAGCACGACGACCCACCGCCGCTTGAGCGAGAAGCTCAGCATCGCCATGTAGACGCGCTCGACGGGCTTGTAGAACCAGTCCACCGCGCGCGAGAGCCAGCTCTCCTGGTGCGCGCGGAGCATGCGCGCGCTCATCATGGGCGTGAGCGAGAAGCTCACGACGAGCGACACGCCCACGGCGAAGGCCATCGTGTAGCCGAAGCTCTTCAGGAAGCGCCCCGGGATGCCGCCGATGAACGCCACCGGAATGAACACCGCCATGAGCGAGAGGCTGGTCGCCATGACGGCCAGGCCGATGTCCTTCGTGGCCAGTACCGCCGCCGGGAAAGGCTTCATCCCTTTCTCGGTCACGAAGCGCACGATGTTCTCGAGCACGACGATGGCGTCGTCGATGACGATGCCCACGGCCAACGCCAGCGCGAGCAGCGTGATGACGTTGAGCGTGTACCCCTGCACGTACATCAGACCGAACGTGCCGATCACGGACACGGGGATGGCGACGCCGGCGATGATCGTGCTGCGAACGTTGCCGAGGAACACGAGCACCACGAACGCCGCCAGGAAGGAGCCCACGATGAGGTGCTCGGTGACCGCGTTCACGCTGGTGCGGATGGTCTGCGAGTTGTCGCGCACGATGACCAGCTCCATGTCGGGCGGCAGCCCGGCGCGGACGGCCTCGATGCGCTTCATGATCGCGTCCACGACCTCGATCGTGTTGGTGCCGCCCTGCTTCACGATGGAGAGGACCACCACGTCCTGCCCCTCGAACCGGGCCAGGCTCTCCACGTCGCGCTGGCCGTCCACCACCGTGGCCACGTCCGAGATGCGCAGGATGCGGCCGTTCTCCGCCCGGATCGCCAGCCGCTCCACCGCGTCGATCGACGTGACGCGGCCCTCGATCTTGAGCGTGACCGACCGTGGGCCCGTCTCCAGCGCGCCGCCCGGTGTCATCAAGTTCTGCGCCTGCAGCGCCCGCATCACGTCCACTGCCGTGACGTTCTCTGCGCGCAGCGCGAGCGGGTTCATGAGAATGTTGATCTGACGGTCGCGCCCGCCGATGAGCGCGACGGAGCCCACGCCGTTGATCGTCTCGATCTGGCGGCGTACCTTCTTGGCGGCGACCTCGGTCAGATCGCGGAGGTCCTGCCCCTTCTTCTTGCCGCGCAAGCCGACCAGGAGCACGGGCGAGCTGCTGGGGTCCACCTTGGTGACCACGGGCGGATCGATCCCCTTGGGCAGCGTCTGGGTGGCCTGGTTGATCTTGTCGCGCACGTCGCTAACGGCGGTCTCCAGGTTCTTCTCCAGCTTGAAGAAGATGATCACCTGCGACACGCCCTCGCTGGACACGCTGGTGAGCTCGTCGATGCCGGAGATGGTGTTGACCGCGCCCTCGATCTTGTCGCTGAGGTCGAGCTCCACCTCCTCGGGCGAGGCGCCGTCGAGGCGCGTGGTGACGACGACGACGGGCACGTCCACGTTGGGGAACTGGTCCACGCCGAGGCGCGCGTACCCGACGATGCCGAGCACGAGGATGGCGAGGATCAACACCGACGCGAAGACGGGCCGGCGGATGCAGATGTTGGCCAGCCACTGCATGCCCGCTACTCCACCCGCGTGCCGTTGCCGAGGCCGGCGAGCTTGCCCGTGACCACGACGTCGCCCTCCTTGAGGCCGGCGTGCGCGGTGAGTCGCCCGTTCACCTCGGGCCCGGCCTGAAGCACCCGCTCTTCGAGCCGCCCCTCGCTCACCACGTAGACGCGCTTCTTGTCCTGACGCTCGAACACGGCGGACAGCGGCACGGACGGGAGCTTCTCCGTGCCGGTGGTGAGCGCCACGTCGGCGAACATGCCGGGACGGAGCAGCCCTTCCTTGTTGGGCACCACGGCCTCGCACACGAGGTCGCGCGTGGACTGGCGCACCGCGCCCGAAAGGAATCGGAGCGTGCCGTGGAAGGTCTTGCCCGGGTACGCCGCGACCTCGAAGGTTACGTCGGCGCCAGGCGCGACGCTGGCGATGTTCGCCTCGGGTACGTACATCTCCAGGCGGAGGTCACCGCTCTGCACGATGGAGATGACCTTGCTCTGCGCCTGGACGTACATGCCTACCTCGACGTAGCGCTCGGACACGACGCCGCTGAACGGCGCGCGAATGGTGCCGTCGCCCACGTTCTTGGCCGCGATGTTCTGGCGCGCCTCCGCCACCTCGCGGTTGAGCGGCGCGGTCTTGCACTTGGCCGTGACGTTCTCGTACTCGGCCTGGCTGATCGCGCCCTTCGCGAAGAGCTGCACGTACCGCGCGCACTCGGTCTCGTTGATGCTCTCCTGGGTCTTCGAGGTCTGCACCTCCATCTGCGCCTGGCGCAGCGCCAGCGTGGCGGAGCCGATGTCGAGCTGCGCGACCACGGCGCCCTCCTTCACCTCCTGGCCGCGCTCGACGAAGGTCTTGACGACCCGGCCCGCGGCGTTGGCCGCGAGGTCCGCCTCCTTCATACCCTTGAGCGACCCCGTGAGGCGCAGGACGATGGGCGCCTCGATCACGGTGACGGGCGAGGTCTCGACATGGACGGGCGGAGAGGCGTCGTCGGCGACGCCGCTGTTCGGTTTGGAGCAGCCACCAAGGACGAGCGCGGGGAGGATCGCGACGAGCGCGAACGCGAGGGCGAAGGGGCGGGGGTGCGGGTAGCGGTGGTGCGTGCGGCTGGGCATCAGGCGGTCCGGAGGGCGGGAGGCGGGCGGACCGCGCGTGCCGCTCCCCCGGGACTCTGATGTGTAACGCGAACGGGTAGTTGCGAGCTAGCGTCCTTCGTCGGCCACTTTCTTCTCGAGCCTTGAAGCCCGATGACGACGCCCCCCGATGCAAATCCCGCGCGTGGCAGATGATCCCACCCGGGGCGCCGGCGTCCGACCGGGGACGGGAACCGGCCCGAGAGCCTATGGACCTCGGCCGGGCGACCGTACACCTGTTTGTGAACGCCGTTTCCGCGCCGCGACCGGTCCATATGCGGGCGAGCACGATCCTCGCGCGAATGGACTACATCCGGCGCCTTCGCGGGGCGCCCGCGGTCGACGAGGTCCTGGCGGCGATGCCACCCGCGCTCGCGGACGAGGTTCGCTCCGCGGTGGTTGCCTCTCTGTGGGTGCGCTTCGAGACGGTGATGGCCTTCATCGCGGCCACGGACAAGGTCGTCGGCCGTGGAGACCTGGCCCTCGTCCGCCCGATGGCGCGTCACGCCGCGCGGACGAACATGCCCCTTCTCTACCGCATCTTCTACAAGCTCGGCAGCGTCGAGTACATCATGACCAAGGCCGCCGCCGTCTGGCACGCCCACTACGACTCCGGCGTGGCTACGTCCGTGAAGGTGCCCGGGGGCCTTCGCTTCTCCATCGCGGGCTTTGCGACGCCGCACCGGATCCACTGCTTGACGATCTTGGGCTGGGCCGAGGAGATCGTCTCGCTGTGCGAGGCGACGATCAACGACGCGCGCGAGGTGCAATGTCGACTACGCGGCGGCGCGGTGTGCGAGTTCGAGATCAAGTACCAGCAGTGACAATGACGGGAATGCCCTGGTAGACCGGCATCTGCCGGTAAGGGACTCCCGGGGCGCTATCGGGTGGCGCGCCGGTCCTTGCCTTTTTTCGTACGCCGACCGGCCGCGCGGAGCATGTCGTCGAGGGTGTCGCTCTGCGTGTCCGCGGCCGGCGCTCCCTCCGCGATCCGCCCCTCGTCCACGTCCTCGGCGGCGACGTCGACGCGCGGGGTCTTCGCGCTCTCCTCCCAGCGCTCGCGCAGCTCCTTGGCGATCCGCTCCACGAGCGCGAGCGTCGTCGCCCGGCTGGTGGCGGTCAGGAGAATAGCGTCGGGGTTGCGACGCGCGAGGAGCTTCGCCGCCGCCAGGTCGACGAGATCCGTCTTGTTGAAGACGAGGACCTTGGGGATCTCGGAGAGACCGAGCTCCTCCAGAAGCTCCTCGGTCGCGTGGATGTGATCGCCGCTGGACGGATCGCTCGCATCGACGACGTGGACGAGCACGTCGGCGTCGGCGACCTCTTCGAACGTCGCACGGAACGCGGAGAAGAGATCCTTGGGCAGATCGCGGATGAAGCCGACCGTGTCGGTGATGACGATCTCGCGATCGCCGTAGCCTGCCCAGCCGACCTTGAGGTGCCGCGAGCGCGTGTCGAGCGTCGCGAAGAGCCTGTCCTCCACCAGCACGTGCGAGCCCGTCAGGGTGTTGAGCAGCGTGCTCTTGCCGGCGTTCGTGTAGCCGACGATGGCGATGGTAGGCACGGCCTCGCGTGTGCGCTTGCGGCGCCGCTGCTCGCGGCGCTTGACGAGCTGCTTGAGCTGCGCCTCGAGGTGGCTGACCTTCTCCTTGGCGCGGCGTCGGCCGATCTCGAGCTTGGTCTCGCCGGGGCCCCGCCCGCCGATGCCGCCGGTGAGGCGGGAGAGCGAGTCGTCCTTGAGCGCCAGGCGCGGGAGGCTGTATTTCAGCTGCGCGAGCTCGACCTGGAGCTTGCCGTCGGCGCTCTCGGCGCGCTGCGCGAAGATGTCGAGGATGAGCTGCGTGCGATCGATGACCTTCAGATCGCTGACCTTGGCGATCGCCGACGCCTGGCCGGGGCTGAGATCGCGGTCGAAGATGAGCGTCTCGGCGTCGAGCTGCATCGCCCGCACGATGACGTCGTCGAGCTTGCCGTGACCGAGGACGAACTTCGGATCGATCCGATCGCGCGCCTGCACGACCACGTCGACGACGTCGACCCCGGCGGTGCGCGCGAGCTCACGCAGCTCGCGCACGCGCACATCGCCGGCCTGCGTCCCCTCGGACCGCGCCTTCTCGAGCACCTGCACCAGGATCGCGCGGCCGTCCTTGGCGCGGACCTCGCGGGCGCGCCGCGCGCGCTGGAACTCGGCCTCGAGATCAGCCATCAGCGAGCCGACGTCCACCTGGACGTTACCGATGAGCACCGGGCCGATCTCGCGGTACGGCGAGGCCCCCTGATCGTCCCCGCCCGGCACGTTGTGCGCCCACACCATGCTGCGCGCCTCGCCGCGCGACGTCATCTGGATGGCGGCGACGAGGTCGAGGCGCAGGCGCACGAGATCGACGAGATCGTCCTTGGTGAGCGGCTCGCCGCGCACGTGCGTGTGGACGAGGCGCAGCCCCCGGAAGCGCCCCTCGGCGGCTCGAAGGCGCCCGATGTCCGGGAGCATCAGCTTGCGCGCGTCCCCGACGACGACGTAGTCGACCTGCCCGGACCGGTGAACGAGCGCGCCGACCTGCCGCCCCGTCTCCATCGACGCGTCGACGAGGGAGCGCGTCAGCTCCGGCGTCGAGATGTTGTCGAGGGGAACGCGCCGACGGTAGATGCGCTCGAGCGTCTTGACCGCGGACGGCGAGAGGCCGGTCTTGTTGCCGTAGAGGTCGATGTGCAGGGTTTAGGCTTCTTTTCCCTGCATTGCAATCGTCACGGCTTCGTCGGGCTGCAGCTCCCCAGGATGCTCGGCGTCGTCCAGGACCAGAGCGGCGAGTCGATCTTGGGGTAGTAGGGGATGAAGTTGAAGCACATCTCGTCGGTGGTGTTCTCGCCCCATTTCACGGCCTGGTCGGTCGTGTTGTTCCAGGCGCACCGCGTGCTCACGGTGTCGCCGTCCTCGAGGTCGACGCTCGCCGGGTAGGCCGACTGGTAGTTGAAGTCGAAGTTCTGCTGGTCGACGACCTTGGTCTTCACGCCGTTGTGGGTCACGTACGTGCTCATCTTGGTGCCGAGCTTGTGCATGTGCGGCGTGGTGCCGAACAGGTGAACCTTGCCGATGAGCAGCGGGCTCCAGTCGCACGTGATGTCGGTCGTGGCGCGCGGCGGGAGCGTCATCTGGAGCGTCCCCGGCGCCATCACCGCCGCGTCGTTCGCGCGCAGCTTGTCGGTCGTGCAGAGATCGTAGCCGCTCTTGTCGACCTGCCCCGCCGCCTGGCCGGAGGTGTTGTTGTAGTGGACCTGGAGGATCCAGTGCGTCGTGCCCGGGTCCTCGGGGAATCCTGCCTCGGGCGGCGTCTCCATGTTCGGCCCGCCGGGCGCCCACCCGGTCACGAGCCGCCACGACGCGCTGGTCGTGGCGGAGCACTCTTGTGGCGTCGTCCCGTAGGCGGCGTCGGCCTGGAAGAGGAGGAGGTGGTGGACGATCTTCGGGTTGTCGATCTTCGGTGCGAAGCCGACGACGTGACGCTTGGCGGTCGTCGCGACCTCGAAGCCGTAGCACATGTAGATGTCCGCTTTGCCGGTGGGCATCGTGAACGGCGTGCCGGCCCGGACGAACTGGTCGGGCGTGCACGAGAGCGGCTTCACCGCCGGGCCGGCGTCGGCGCCGCTCGGACCGCAGGCGGCGTCCGAGGCCGGCGCTCCGGCGGCGACCCAGGCGTCGAACGTCGCGAGCTCGGCCGCCGAGAGCGGCGACGACGGCGAGGGCGGCATCACGCCCTTGGTCGCGTGCACGCGATCCTTCACGTGCTCGTACATCTTGCCGCTGGACGCGGCCTTCGTGAGATCGGCGTACGTCACGAGCGCGTTCGGCGCGCCGAACGACGGGGTC
Source organism: Myxococcales bacterium (assembly GCA_025359105.1). GTDB lineage: Bacteria > Myxococcota_A > Polyangia > Polyangiales > Polyangiaceae > JANYHK01. The sequence goes on from JANYHK010000046.1 coordinate 19,607, forward strand.
GCGCCGTGGCACGTCGCGCAGTTCTTCTGCAGGATCGCCGCGACGTCGCAGGGCAAGCCGCCACCGTTGACGCCGTCACCACCACCGCCGCCTCCGCTTCCCCCTCCGCCGCCGCCGTCCTTCGTCACCGTGCCTGCGGACGCGCCGTTCTCTTGCGGATCCTGTCGGCCGAGCGTCGTGCCGTCGGCGTTCGCGCACGCGGCGACGAGCGCGGCCACGGCCAGGGCGAGAGGAGCGACCTGAGGCGAGAGGAGGTTGGTGATGCGCATGGCAGACCCAATTGCATCCACTGGGCCACTGGGTATCCCAGTTCAAACGCCCTTCCGTTTCAGATAGTTACGCGGCTTTCATCCCACATTGGGCGCGCAGAGGCACAGCGACCCAGCAAACTTCCAGTGCGTCTCCGAGACAGCGGTGGATCGGGCGGACCACGCGCGCGGGCGTGGAGGAGATCACTTGCACGTCGACGCGTACGCCGGAGCGGCCCACGACGGAAGCGCGACGCGCGGGTAGTACATCGTGAAGGAGAAGCACATCTCGTTCTCCGTGTTCTCCCCGAACGTCACCGCGGTGTCGGTCGTGTTCTTCCAGACGCACTGCGTCCTGATCGTGTCGCCGGTGTGGAGCACCTGGTTCACGGGCACCCAGTACTGCGACTGGAAGTCGAACGGATCCTTCTTGCCCAGATCGCCGGGCGCGCCGCCGGCCTTGGGGGTCAGCGTCGTCACCTGCTTGGTGCCGAGCTTGTGCATGTGGGGCGACGCGGCGAACACGTGCGCGCCGTTGAAGCTCGCCTGAACGTCGACGGAGCACGTCGTGTCGAGCGTGCCGTGCGGCGGGATGTTGATGTTCGTGGTGCCGAAGGCGATGACGTCCGCGTCGTTCGCGCGAAGCTGGTCGGTCGTGCACAGGTCGAAGCCGCTCGTGTCCGTCTCGCCGGAGAGGTGGTTCACGTTGTTGTAGTGGACCTGCACGACGTAGTGCGTCGTCCCCGGATCCTCGGGGAAGCCGGCCTCGGGGGGCAGCTCCATCGGCTTGCCGCCTGGCGCCCAGCCGTAGACGATGCGCCACCCCGAGCCGCCGCCCGACGAGCAAGGGCCCGGCGCCGTCGTCACGCCGCCCACCCCGGTCGTCGCCTGGAACAAGAGGAGGTGGTGGACGATCTTGGGATTGCCGATGACCGGCGCCAGGGCGACCACGTGGCGCTTCGTCGTGCGCGGGACGTCGAAGAGGTAACAAGTGTACTGGTCGTTCGTGCCTTGCGGCATCGACCACGCCGCGGTCGGGCGCATGTGCTCGTCCGGCGTGCACGACGTGGGGACGATGCCTCCGTCGCTCGGGGGCGGAGGCGGCGGAGGCGTCGCGCAGCCCGTGTCGGATCGGGGCGCGCCCAGCGCGACCCACGCGTCGAGCGTCGCGGTGTCGGCCGCGGAGAGCCGCGGGTTGGGCGGCTGCGGCATCGGCTTGGCGTCGTCGTGGATGCGCGTGCCGGCCAGCGTGTAGACCTTCTTCGTCGGATCGCTCTTCGCGGGCGCCTGGAGATCGGCCCACGTGACGAGCGGCATCGGAGCGCCGTAGATGGGCGAAGCCGCATGGCAGCTCTGGCAGTTTGCCGTGAGGACCTTGTCGACGTCGCACGGCAGGCCGCTCGGGCCCACGGGTCGACCGCCGTCGCCAACGCCGCCATCGGTCGCGACGCCGCCGCCGTCCGTGCTGTCGCCGCCGCCGCCGCCAGGAGCGACCGTCGAGGTGGTGCCGCTGCACGCGGCGAGGATCGCGAAAAAGAAGAGCTGCGGTTTACGCATGGCGCCCTAACCATTCAGGGCTTGCCACCGCGGCGCAAGGAAACCCGCGCCCCGAGACGTGAAATGGGTGCCGTGTAGGCTACTTGTTCACACGCTCGAGGTAGCCGCCGGAGGTCGTGTCGACCTTGATCCACTCGCCCTCCTTGATGAAGAGGGGCACGTTGACCGTCGCGCCGGTGGAGAGCGTCGCCGGCTTGGTGGCGCCGCTGGCGGTGTCGCCCTTGATGCCCGGCTCGCTCGTCACGATCTGCAGGACGACGCTCGCCGGCAAGCCGATGCCGATCGGGTTGCCGTTGTAGAGGGTGACGTTGACGTCGAGGCCCTCGGCCAGCCAGCGCGCGTCGTCGCCGACCTTGTTCTTCTCGACGTGGATCTGGTCGCCGGTGTTGGTGTCCATGAAGACCAGTGTGTCCGTCTCGGCCCACGAGTAGGTCATCTTGCGCTCTTCGACGTCCGCGATCTCCACGGACTCGCCGCTCTTCCAGGTGCGCTCGACGACGTTGCCGTTCGTCAGGTTCCTGATGCGTGCGCGCGTGAACGCTTGCCCTTTGCCGGGCTTGACGAAGGTGTGGTCCACGACGTGGAACGGCACGCCGTCGATCTGGATTCGGAGGCCTTTGCGAATGTCCGTGGTCATCATGGCGGGAGGCGGGGGCTTAGCACGGGGGGCCGGGGCCCGGCAAGGAAGGCTTGCCAGCCATGGAGGATCGCAAGTAAGCCTTCCGTCAGCCGCTGCCGCGAGGCGAGCCGAGGTGACGTGAGCCATGCGTGAGGTCGACGACGAGCTCGGGGAGATCAAGCGGGAGATCATCGAGTCCCGCGGGCTCGTCATCAAGACGAACAACCTGACCAACGCCTTGAGCGCGGACATCAAGTCCATCGCCAAGCGGCAACAGAGCTACGAGCGGCGCCTGTCGTGGAACAGCGCCGTCGCGTACGTCGTCTTCGTGCTCGTCGTCTTCACCGCGCTCAAGTTCGCGTGGGACGCGCGGGTCGACGCCGTGAAGGCCGAGACCGAGCAGAAGACCGCCGACAACGACCGCCTGCGCAAGGAGGCGCGCGACGCCCAGAAGCGCGACGAGGACCGCGCCCGGGCCGAGGCAAAGGCCGCGCAGTTCTACGATCTGGTGCGTCAGGGCAAGCGGGTCGAGCTCGTCGAGCAGTTCGAGGCGGTGAAGAAGGAGCCGCTCAGCAAGGCGGAGCTGGCGTTTTTCACCGACGCCGTCGAAAAGGCGAAGAACGAGCTCGCCGCGCAGTCGTACTGGCAGGGGCAGGACAAGGCGCGCGTGCAGAGGTGGCAGGAAGCGGCGACGGCGTTCGAGGAGTCGCTCAAGTACAAGGACGACTCGACGATCGCGCCGAGCGTGCGCCTCGCGCTGGCCGACTGCTACCGGCACCTCGGGCGGCAGAAGGAGGCGATCCCGATCCTCCAGCAGCTCGCGGAGGGAGCGCCCGATCGCGAGGTGCAAGACGACGCGCTCTACCAGCTGGCGTTCTGCGAGATGGAAAGCTCGGCGTGGAACGACGCGAAGAACACGTGGCGGCAGCTCATTCGGCGGTTTCCCGACTCGCACTACACGCCGGAGGGGAAGCTGCAGCTGGCGCAGCTGAACCTGATGCACTGAGCGAACGTGCACGCGCACGCCAGCGCGCGGCTCCGTGGGCCCGCGCTCACGCGACGAGGTTGCGGTAGGCCTCGGTGATCTGCTGAAAGCGGGCGGCGAGCACGCGCTTCTCTTCGGCGGACGCACCGGGGTGGAGATCGGGGTGCGTCGCGTGGACGAGGCGGCGGTAGGCGTGCTTCACCTCGGAGGGATCGGCGCCGTCGGCGACGCCGAGCACGCGGCACGCGTCGACGCGCGGGCGGAGTGCAGGGGCGGTGGACGACGACGACGACGACGACGGTGAGCGCGCGTCGTGCGTGCGATCGCGGGCGCGCCGGCGGCCGGGCAGGAACTCGCTGACGCGGAGCGGCTCGTCGGTGAGGGCGCCGCGGGGCGCGCGGATCGCGACGCGGAAGCAGATCTGCGCGTCGGAGAGCCGGTCCAGGATCTCGAGGCGGTTCATGAGCTGCGCGCGGAGGGCGTCATCGACGACCGACGGCGACAGACGGAACTCGCGCACGAGGACCTCGCCGTGGAGGCGACGCGACGACATCGCGCGCAGGAGCGACCGGCGAAGGGTCTCTTCGTCGGCGGCCTGCTTACGACGGAGGATCTCCGCGAGCGACGCGCTTGCGCCGTCGAGCTCCACGGCGGCCACGTAGCCGCGGAGCATGTGGACGCGATGGACCCGGCCGCGGAGCTCTGCGAGCTCCAGGGTGCCGGTGGCGCCGGCCCGGTGGAGCGCGCCGAGGAGGTCACCGAGGGTCGTGGCGCGCAGGCGGCCGGGCAGATGCATGGTCCGCCGATTGAAGCCCGGCGACGAGCAACCCGCCAAATTCTCGGTGGATCCAGGGGGGGCGCTCGGCTTGGTTCGGGGGTGGTTAGGAGCCGACTTTGACGATGCTCGTGGCTTCTACCGAGCTTGGGGTGCAGTGCTCTTTGCCGTCGGCCGTTTGGCAGGAGACGACGCGGACGCGGACGACGACGGGGCCGGAGCCGGCGCGCTTGGCGACGAGGGCCAGGGAGAGGCGCCAGAGTTGGGGGTCCTTGACCGCGGCGTCGTGGGGGCCGATGCGGCCTTTGAGGGGCGTGATGTGGTCCGGGACTCGGACGATCTCGGCGTCGGCCCACTTGATCTGAGCGCCGGGGACCTGGGCCTCGACTTCGCAGCGCACGCGGCCGGGCTCGCTGGCGGGGCTGCAGGTCAGGCTCGCGCGTAGGCTCGGGGCGTCGGCGACGGCGAGGCGGGGCGCGAGCGTTGCCGCGAGCGCCAGCGACGCGACGGCGACCCGCGCGGCGCGCGCGCTTCGTGAAGCACTTCGATGAGCGTGGGGCTGCATCGCCACCGGCGAGGGTATCACGGAAGATCCCACTGCCCGACGAAGGCGCGGCCTCCGCGTACGCACGCGACGAACGCGGCGTCGTCGCTCACGGTGCAGGCCTGGAGCTCGCCGTAGCCGCCCTCGAGCTCCTTGGCGCGAAGCATGCGCGACTTCGTCGTACGGACGACGATGCCCTGCGACGTCGCCACCGCCGTCACCTTGCCGGAGGGCGAGCGCGGCGCGCCGGGCGTGGAAGGCTGGTCGAGCGCCGAGGCAGCGATCGACGCGCGAGAGAGATCGGACGCGAAGAGCACCGGCTCGCCGGCGACGATCGCCTCGAGGCCGCGGGGGCCCCAGGCGAGGGGAATCGCGCGGGCGGCCTCGCCGCGACCGCCGGTGCAGCGCGTACCGAGCGGAGTGGCGATGGGGAGAAGCACGTTGCGCGTGTCGGCGTCGAGCGCCGGCCCCGTCGACGCGAACGCGGCGCGCAGAGGGCCGCCGTCGCACGCGGAGGTGACGGAGAGCCAGCGGAGCGTCCCGTCGGGCGAGGTGACGTGCGCCTTCCACGGGGCGACGTCGGGGGCCTCGGATTCGTCACCGGTCGCCGGATCGATCCGCGCGACGCCCGCCGCCGTGCGCACGAGGAGCTTGCCGTTCGCTTCGAACGCGAGCGGCCCCCACGCAGGCGCGGTACTTCGTTCCAGCTGGGGAACCGCCGCGATGGCGCGGAGCTGCTTCGCCTGGGCAATGGGCGCGGCCTGCGCGAGCCACGCCTGGGCCTCGGAGAGGCGCGTCGCGGTCTTCGACGCGGGCGGCTGCTGCGCGCGATCGATCGCCCACACAGCGCGCGCGGGCTCGCCTTGCGTCGCGTAGGCGCGGGCCAGCGCGAAGCCTGCTTCCTCGAGCGCGCGGCTCGGCCCGCACGCGACGCCGCCGCTGCCGACCGTGAGCTTGACGAGGCGCGCGGCGCCGCCCTCCGCGCACAACGCGCCGTACAGCGCGCGCACCTGGTGAACGGCGCCGGGGACTTGCGGCGCGTCCTTCGGGCGGCTCGCCTTGGTGGCCGCGGCCTGCGCCAGCGCGCGGAGCGACGCATCCGGCTCCGCAGGCTCGCGGCTCAGCCCCGCCGGGCGATCGAACCACACGACCTTGGCGGTCGCGCGCGGCATCGGCTCGAAGGGCGTGTTCGGGGCGTCGATCGAGACGCGCAGCGTGACGTCGTCGATGCCGTCGCCGTCGCGATCGCTGCCGTCCGCGTCGAGCGTGAGCTTGGGCGCCTCCGCCGGATCGAGGATCGTCGCCGCGAAGCGGGTCCGCACGCCACGGTCGAACGACAGGACCCCGACCCACCGCGACGTCGCGAGCGACGCGCAGGCCGCGCCGAGCTCGACCGCGACCGAGCGACGGCCTACCTGCGCGAGGCGCGCGACCTTGGTGCACCCGGCGTCGGTGTCGGGCTGCGGACCGGGGCCGCTGGCGACGTTCGCCCCTTCGGTCACGCCACGCGCGCCGCCGCGGTAAAAGACCACCTCGTCGGGCGCGGCCTCGTCCTTCGTGGACCGCACGATCGCGACCGCGTCCTTCGTGCCGTCGCCGTCCACGTCGCGCGCGAGGCCCAGGACGAACACGCGGTCGGGGGGCGAGAGCAGCTCGAGGCCCTCGAGCGGCCAGCGCGTCGTCCCGGCCGGCGCCACCGCCGCGAGAATCTCCGGGGTTCCCCCCTCTTCGGGCGCGACCGACGCGCCCGCTTCCTCGGCCGGTGCTTCGCCGTCGCCGATCGCATAAGGAACGTACGGGTGCTCGTTCTTGCAGGACCGCGCGCACCCCGAGGACGCGACGAGGAGCAAGAACGCGCACGACGAACGGCCACCTCTCATCAGCCTCCCGGACATACCACGCACCCGTACAACGCGCGCGCCCGGCGATGCAGTCCCGCGTGCGCGATCCGGCGCCCCATGGACAACCGGTGGCGCGCGTGTGACCGTCACAGCGTGCGCTGGGCTCCTCCCCTCGCCTTTCCCCTGATCCTCGGCCTCGTCGGGCCTCTCGGCGTCGCCGCACGCGCCCACGCGCAGCCGCAGGACGACGGCGGGCTGCTCGGAGCGCAGCTCTTCCACGCCGCCGAGGACGACGAGCGCGGCACCACGCCGCGCGGGTACGCAAAGGCGCTCGCCGAGTACGAGGGCGCCATCGCGGCGGCGCCATCGGCCGCCTGGATCCCCAAGGCGCAGGCGCGCGCGCGGATCCTGCGCGAGCACTCCGAGGGTGACTTCGCGCCGTTCGCGTTGCTCGAGGCGGTGCGCGCCAGACCGGGAGCCGCCGACGATCCGAAGACGCTCGCCGATCTCGCCGCGCGCGCCGACGGCTTTCCCCCCGGCCAGGTGCGCAGCGAGGCGCGCGTCCTCGTCGCCGAAGCGTACGCCGGGCGCCTGCACCGGCCCGCCGAAGCGCTGCCGATCCTCGAGCAGGTCGTCGCCGATCCGAGCGCCGATCCGCTCACCGCGCGGCTGTCGCTCGACATGCTCGTCGCGGTGGAGCTCGATCTAGACGACCTCGACGCCGCGAGCGACGCGGTCCACCGGCACGCGAAGATCGCCGAGCCCTCGCTCGTCCTTCGCGTCCACACGCTCGTGCGCCGGCACGCCCTGCATCGCGCCGCGCTCGGCGTCCTCGCGGCGTGGCTCGTCCTCGCCGCCGTGGCCATTGGCCGCGCCGCCGCGCGCGGTGACATCGGCGAGGCCGTGGCGGCGGTACGTGCATCCTACAAGCTCATCGCGGGCTTCCTCGCGTACGTGACGATCGCCGGCGCGGCGCTGGCGATGGGGTACGAGCCCGGCACCGGCGCGCCGTTCCTCGTCTTCGGGGCGGTCGCGCTGCCGCTCGCCCTCGCCGCGCGGGCGTGGGGCGCCGTGGGCGCGACGCAGCCCGCGGCCCGCGCGGGGCGGGCGCTTCTGTGCGCGGCGTCGGTGATCGGCGCGGCGTTCCTGGTGCTCGAATGGATCAACGTGGAATACCTGAAGGGGTTCGGCCTATGACGCGAGAAGAACGGATCGCGCGCGGCCTTCGCGTCGTGCGCCTCGGACACGGCGCCAACTGCTCGAGCATCGGCAGCGTGGTCGACACGCTCTTCGCGAGCGCGGTCGTCGGCGGGGCGATCCTCGCGGCGATCTCCGCCGCCGTCGCCCACGAGAAGCGGGTCGTCGTCGTGCCGGCGCGGCCAGCCGCGAAGGAGGGCGAGGCCGTCCCCGCCGCCGCGGCCGACGGCGAGCGCGCGAAAGAGACCGACGAGGGGACCCCATGATCGTCCGCTACGAGTCTTGGGGCGCCTGGGTGAAGCTCGAAGAGACGGCCGCGCTCGTCGCGCTCGATCAGGACGGCGCGCGCGCCGCGGGTCTCGACGGCGAGGATGCGTGGTCCCTTCCCGGCGGCGGGCCGAGCGCTCCGGTCGAGGTGCACCTCGCCGTCACCGGGAAGTGCGCGGCCGGGTGCGAGGGCTGCTACCTCGATGCGCGCCCCGACGGCGAGGAGCCGCCCCAGGAGACGCTCCTCGCGCGCCTCGACGCGCTCGCCGCGCAAGGCGTCTTCACGGTCGCGTTCGGCGGTGGCGAGCCCATCACCCGCGACGATCTCGGCGAGCTCGCCGTCGCGGCGCGCGCACGCGGTCTCACGCCGGTGCTCACGACGAGCGGCCTCGGTCTGAGCGATGCCCGTGTCGCGCGCCTCGATGCGTTCGCGCAGGTGAACGTCAGCTACGACGGCGCGGGCGAGGCTTACGCCAGCGTCCGCGGCTTCGACGGCGCGCGGGCGGCGGAGGCGGCAATCGAACGGCTCGCGCGCGCCGGCGTCACCGTCGGTGTCAACGTGGTCCTGACCCGCCAGAGCTTCCCGCACCTCGAGGAGACGATCCGCCGCGCGCGTGCGCTCGGGGCGCGCGAGGCGCAGCTCCTCCGCTACAAGCCGGCCGGCCGGGCCGCGACGCTCGACTACCTGGCGCGGCGCCTGTCCGTGGCGCAAGTGGACGCGTTCGTGCCGACGCTCCGCGCGATCGCAGCCGAGCACGCGTGCGACGAGGGCGCGTTCCACGTGCGCGTCGACTGCGCGCTCGTGCCGTTCCTGTCGGGCGACGCGTCGCTGGCGGCGGACGCGCTCGCGCGCTTCGGTGTGTTCGGCTGCGAGGCCGGCGACCGGCTCGCAGCGATGCGCGTCGACGGCAAGAGCGCGCCGTGCAGCTTCGCGCCGCCCGCCGACGACGCCGAGCTGGCGCGCTGGCGGGCCTACGCCGCCGCGCCCGACGAACCATGTGCATCCTGCACACTTCGTCCGGTGTGCAAGGGCGGATGCAAGGTAGTCTCGAGCTTCGTCGACGAGCGGCACGGGCCCGATCCGGAGTGCCCGCGCGTGCGCGCGCACCGTCGCGCGTCGGCGTCGTAGGTTGGTGGACCAAAGCGGAGAAGCGCACCCGACGACGCTGCACACGCGGGGTCGGCTCGGCTCAGACCACGATCGGCTCGGGCGACAGCTCCACGCCGAAGCGGGCGCGAACGCCCGCCTGGATCTCGCGCGCGAGGGCCATGAGCTCGGTCGCCGTGGCGCCGCCGAGGTTGACGAGGGCGAGCGCGTGCTTCTTCGAGATGCCGACGCGGCCCTTCGCGAACCCCTTCGCGAAGCCCGCGTGCTCGATGAGCCAAGCGGCGCTCACCTTCGTCGCCCCCGGTCGTCCGGGGAAACAGGGCACGCCCGACGCGCCCTCGCGCGCCTGGAGCTGCGCGAGCTCCACGTCGTCGAGCAGCGGGTTCACGAAGAAGGAGCCGGCGCTCCGGCTGTCCGGATCCGCCGGATCGACGACCATCCCCTTGCCACGCCGTAGCCCGATGACCGTGTCGCGCACGCGCGCGAGGGGGGCGCGGCCTCCCTCGGCGATGCCGAGCGCGCGCGACAGCTCGGTGTAGCGAATGGGCGCGCTCTCGCCGCCGGCCGCGAAGTGGAAGCGCACCTCGAGGATGACGTACCGCGCGCTCCCCTTGAACACACTGGACCGATACGAGAACCCGCACGCAGCCTTCTCGAACGTCACCACCTGGCGCGACTGGCGGTCGTACGCGCGCACGAGGACGATCGTGTCGCCGACCTCCTGCCCGTACGCGCCGACGTTCTGCATCGGTGTCGCTCCGACCTGCCCGGGGATCCCGCTCAAGCACTCCACCCCGACGAGCCCTTCCGCGACCATCTGCGCCACGAAGTCGTCCCACACGACGCCGGCGAAGGCGGAGACCACGGCGTCGCCCGCCTGGCGTCGCACCTTGACGTCGCGCATCCCGAGCGTGACGACGAGCCCGTCCCAGCCGGCGTCTCCGACGACCAGGTTGCTCCCGCCACCGAGCACGAGGACGCGCTCGCCTTCCTTGGCGGCGTCGTCCAGGGCCTCCTGGAGCTCGCCCACGCTCTCGACGCTCACCAGGCGCTTCGCCGGCCCACCGAGCCCAAGCGTCGTGCGCGGCGCGAGCGGGACGTCGTGCAGGGCGTGCATCTCCCCACGGTTAAATGGGATGCTGCGACCGATTGCAAGCGCTGCCCATCGATCCGCTCCTTCCCGAGGTGATCGCGTCCCTGCGCGCGCGGCCGAGCCTCGTCCTCGAAGCCCCCCCCGGCGCCGGCAAGACGACGCGGGTGCCGCGCGCGATGCTCGACGCCGGGCTGGCGGGCGATTACGGTGAGATCCTCGTCCTCGAGCCGCGCCGGCTCGCCGCGCGCCTCGCCGCGCGCCGCGTCGCCGAGGAGATGGGCGAGGAGCTGGGCGGGACCGTCGGCTACCAGGTGCGCTTCGAGGACGTGTCGAGCAAGCGCACGCGGATCCGGTTCGTCACCGAGGGGATCGTGACCCGCAAGCTCGTCGCCGATCCCGAGCTCCGCGGCGTCTCGTGCGTCGTCGTCGACGAGTTCCACGAGCGGCACCTCCACGGCGACATCGCGCTCGCGTGGCTGAAGCGCCTGCAGACGCGGCGCCCCCTGCACCTCGTCGTCATGAGCGCTACGCTCGACGCCGCGCCGGTCGCCGCCTACCTGGACTGCCCGCAGCTCCGCTCGGAGGGGCGCCGCTTCGAGGTGCGCATCGAGCACCTGCCCGCGCCCGAGGACAGGCCGCTCGAGTCACTCGTCGCGTCCGCCTTGCGGGCGCTCTTGAAGGACGGCCTGGACGGGCACGTGCTCGTCTTCTTGCCGGGCGCCGCGGAGATCCGCCGCGCGAAAGACGCGCTCGAAAAGCTCGCGGCGGAGAACGATCTGCTCCTGCTCCCGCTCCACGGCGATTTGCCCCCTGCCGAACAAGATCGCGCGGTGCGGCCGAGCGACAAGCGCAAGATCCTGCTCGCCACCAACGTCGCGGAGTCGAGCGTCACCATCGAGGGGGTCGCCGCCGTCGTCGACTCGGGGCTCGCGCGCGTCGCCAGGCACTCGCCGTGGTCGGGCCTCCCGGAGCTGCGCGTCGAGAAGGTGAGCCGCGCGTCGGCGACGCAGCGCGCCGGTCGCGCCGGCCGTACGCGCGACGGGCGATGCCTGCGCCTCTACACGAAGGCCGACTTCGACGCGCGCACCGACCACGACGCGCCCGAGATCCGCCGCGCCGATCTCGCGCAGACCGCGCTCGAGCTCGCCGCCGCTGGCGCGCGAGATCTGTCGTGGCTCGAGGCGCCGCCCGAGGAGGCGTGGCGCGCCGCCAGCGAGCTGCTCGTGCGCCTCGGCGCGGTCGACGCGGCCGGCCAGATCACCGCGCGCGGCAAGCGCATGCTCACCTTCCCCCTCCACCCTCGCCAGGCGCGCCTCGTCGTGGAGGGCGAGGCGCGTGGCGTCGCCGAGGACGCGTGCGTCGTCGCCGCGCTCGTGGCGGAGCGCGAGATCCGCCTGTCGCAGAAGACGCAGTTCGGCGAGCGCGGCAAGCAGGCCGATACGCCCACCGAGGCGAGCGACGTCGTCGCGATGCTCGACGCCTTTCGCGAGGCCGAGGGCAGCGGCTTCTCGCACCACGCGCTCCGGGCGATCGGCCTCGACGCCGGAGCGGTGCACGCCGTCGACCGCGCGCAGAAGCAGCTGTCGCGCCTCGTGTCGCGCAGCGGCAGGGGGCCGGCCGACGTCGACGCGGCGCTCGGCATCTGCGTCCTCGCCGGCTACCCCGATCGCGTCGCCAAGCGGCGCAAGTTCGGCTCGCGGGATCTCGCGCTCGGGCAGGGCGGCATGGCGGAGCTCTCCGAGCGAAGCCAGGTCCGCAAGGCCGAGCTCGTGGTGTGCGTCGACGCCGACGGCGCGCGCAGCCCGCCGCTGGTCCGCGTCGCGAGCGGCATCGAGCCGGAGTGGCTCCTCGAGCTTTTCGAGGACCGCATCCGCGAGACGACCGAGATCACCTGGAACGCCCAGGCCGAGCGCGTCGAGGCGAAGAGCCGGATGCTCTACGACGCCGTCACTCTGACCGAGTCGAGCGCCTCGTCGAGCGACGATCTCGCCGTGGCCCGCGCCCTCGCCGAGCGCGCCCTCGCCAAGGGAGCGCGCGCGTTCGCGCCGGAGGGCGAGCTCGATCGCTGGCTCGCGCGCGCCCGCTTCGCCGCGTCCGCCGACATCGCCTCCCCTCCCCTCCCCGCGCCGACCGACGACGACGTGCGCGCCGCCATGATCGACGCGTGCACCGGCAAGCGCAGCTTCGCCGAGCTGGCCCAGTCCTCGCTCCTCGACGGGATACGCGCGCGTTTTTCTATGTACCTTACACGCATCGAACAGCTCGCGCCCGAGCGCCTCCCGCTGGCGAGCGGGCGCAACGCGAAGATCGAGTACGAGGACGGCAAGCCGCACGTCGAGTCGTATCTGCAGGACTTCTTCGGGATGAAGGAGAGCCCGAAGGTCGCCCAGGGGCGCGTGCCGCTCGTCGTGCACCTGCTCGCGCCCAACAAGCGCGCGGTGCAGGTGACGCAAGACCTCGAGGGCTTCTGGGAGCGCCACTACCCGAGCATCAAGAAGGAGCTCGCGCGCAAGTACCCGCGCCACGCGTGGCCCGAGGATCCGCACACCGCGATCCCGATGCGCTTCGGCAAGCGCGGGTAGCCTCGGACCACGCCCCCCTACGGTCACGACGCGGCTACGTCGCCTTTCGCCTCATCGGCATCCACGGCCGCAGCGCCGCCCCGAGTCGGTGCTCGGTGTCGTCGGCGGCGTGACGCTCGCCCTGCCGGCGGTGCTACTCGATGCCATGGGCATCGGTATGGTGCTGGCACCGGCCGGCTACGCTAGGGCGATTCAGGCGCATTGAGCGGCGCTCGCCGACGCTCAGGGCGTGTACACCTCCGTCACGTTGTGCGCAGAGAGCCCGGTGGTGTTCCCGCCGAAGGCGAAGATGCGCCCGTCAGGCAACCCGATCCCCGCGCCGAGCACATGAGGTGACTGCGGCGTCAGGCCCGCCTGAATCGTGCTGCTCCCCGGCGTGTAGATGCCGACCACCGAGGCGACGAGGAAGAAGCTCCCATTCACCGCGCGCGCGGTGAATCCGTTACCATAGGAGCCTAGGCTGGTGGCCGCCGACCACGTGTTGCCGGCCGGCAAGTAAGAGTCCGCCGACCCTGCTCCGAAGACGTAGATGCGTCCGTCGGTTCCCGCCACGGCGGACACCTGTTCGCGAGGGGTGCGCATCCGCGCGACCGACGTCCAAGCCCCCGTCGCGAAGTCGTAGGCGTCCACATGGTTCGAGGCGATCGCGTAGATCCGGCCGTCGGCACCGAGCGCGGCGCCCGGCTCGAGGAGGAGATCGGGCAGGCTCGCCACGGTGGCCCACGTGTCGGTGGTCGGCGAGTAGGCCTCGACGCTGCTGAGGTGGCCCGTCCCGCCGTTGCCGCCGATCGCGAAGATACGGCCGTCCGGTGCGGTCACTGCGCCGTGGAACCAGCGCCCCGTGGGCATTGGCGCTGCGGTGGACCATGTGTTGGCCTCGGGCGAGTAGACCTCGACGACCCTCGTGACGTCGCTGCCGCCGTTCAAGCCGCCGAGGACGTAGATCCGGCCGTCGCGCGCCAACGCAGTGGCCGCACCGTAGCGCGGCGTCGGCATGGGCGCGACGACCGTCCACGTGTTGTGGTCCGGACACGTGAGGAGGACGCTCGTGATGTCGGCGTCGGTGACGAGGCCCGATTCGTTCGACAGGTAGCACTTGTTGCTCGTGGCCTGCTGCTTCATCGTGACGTGGTAGCTGCCTCCAGAAGGAACGCCGGTCGGGAACGTGAACGTGTCCGAGCCGCCCGTGCCGGTGTCGTCCCCGCCGTTGTTCTGGAGCACGGTCGTGCTACCGAACCCAGGGGTGACCCGGCCGCTGATCTTGAACGTCGACGTCTGGCAGGAGACGTTCGCGTTCACGATGTTCGCGTTCGTCACCGTGCCGCTGCCGTTCGAAACCGTGCACAGCTGCGTCGGCTTCGACGGCTGCGTCTTCACGGTGATCTCGTAGGGCTTGCCGCTCGCAAACGGCACGGGGAACGCGTAGGTGCCGTTGGCGTTGAGCGTCAGATCGCTCCCACCCTGGTTTTGCAGGACCACCTTGCCGACGAGGCCGGTGACGGTGCCCCCGACGGTGTACGTGTTGGTGCCGCAGTTGACGACGACGCTCGTGACGTCGCCCGCGCCGGTCGTGCCGGTGCCGCCGGAGACGGAGCACGTCTGCGCCGGCGACGACGGCTGCGTCTTGATCGTCACGGCGTACGCCGCGCCGCTCGCCACCTGCGTGGCGAACCTGAAGGCGCCGTTCGTGCCAACGGTCAGATCGTCGCCGCCTTCGTTCTGCAGCACGAGGCCGTGCCCGACGAGGCCGATGACGGTGCCGCCGATCGCGGTTGATCCTACCGAGCACGTCACCTTGACGTCCGCCACGTTGGCGCTGCCGATCGTTCCCTTGCCATGGCCGACGGTGCAGATTTGTCCGGGGTTGGTGGGGCGCGTGCGCACGGTGATGTCGTACGCGCCGCCGCTTGCGACGGGCTTGGCGAAGGTGAATGCGCCGTCGGCCGACGGGCTGAGGCGATCGGTGCCGTTGTTCTCGAGGACGAAGCCGGCGCCGAGGAGCCCGGCCAGCGTGCCGCCGACGGTGAACGTCGCGAGGGGACCGGCCGCGTCCGCGCCGGGGTCGCCGGTGGGCGGACGGGACGCCTCCCAGGTGGAGCCTCCCGCGTCGACCTCTCCGGCGTCGGCCTCGGGGACCGAGTCCTCGGACGCGGTGCACCCGGCGACGGCGCCGAGAAGTGAAAGGGAAAGCGTGAAGACGCCGAACGAATTGCGATGCATGAACGTCATTTACAGACCTCCGATGACGCCCTGTCGGCACCACCGTGAGGAAGTTGCGCGCAATCGCCCGCGCGCAGACGTGCTCGCGCCTCACGCGGTCAAAAGCCCGCGATCGCCTATGCCGGTTCGCCGCGAGCTCCGCCGCCTGCGTCTTCCCGTCCCGGACACGCAACTCTTGCCGAGACGTGCCGACAGGGGATGGACGGTGCCGCGACAGGCGCGGCCGCCGTCGTCTTTCCCCCCCTCCTCCCGGAGCACGTCGTCATGAATGTCATCGGCTCTCTTCTCGGCATCGGCGGCACCCTCGCCACCATGGCCATCGTCGGCTTCGTCATGCTCAGGCACGTCGCGCCGAGGATGAAGGTCGCCAACGCAATGTTCACCGAGGGCGCCAGCATGATCCACGCCCGGACCGCCGCCGCGCGCTTGCGCGTGACCGGCATCCCCGCGCAGGCACGCGTCGTCAGAATCCAGCCCACCGGGCGTTGGCTCAACAACCAGCCGGAGTGCCGGGTCGACCTCGACGTGCGCCTCGCCTATCGGCAGCCGTACCGGGCGAGCGTTCCGACGATCCTGGAGCCCGCGTCGATTCCCCGCGTGCGGCAGGGGCTGAACGTGCCGGTGAAGATCGACCCAGGCGACCTCCTCCACGTCGTGCTGGACGTCTGAGGGGCGCGAGCGTCCTGGTGTCGGAGGGCGGGTGGGCCTTCTGCGGGTCGCGCCCAAGCCGCGCGTCGAATCGGGTACGCTCACCGCATGCGGCGCCGGTGGCTGGGGTTGGTGCTCGTCGGGGCGACTGCGGCGTGCGCCGGCGTCCTCGGCCTCGACTCCGGGTCTCCGCTCGATCCGAACACGGCGCTTGACGGCGCGGTGTTGGACGCCACGGCGGACGCGCCCGCCTCGTCCGACGGCGGCCCGCTGGACGGCGTCACCGCGGATGGCACGGTGCCTGGCGCGGAGGGCGGCCCGGACAGCGGCGGCGACGGCGCGCGGGACGTCGGCACCGACACCGCTCCACAGCCGCGCACCGAGCCCGGCATCGTGTGCGGCGCCAGCACGTGCACGCCCAACATCACCAAGTGCACGCACTGCGGCGACGCGGCCCCCCAGTGCCAAGGGTGGAACAGCCCCATCCCGAGCTGCGGGATCGTCCTGTGCGACGACCCCGCCGACTGCGCCGGGGGTCTCCGCTGCTGCGGAGTGTCGCCCCAACCCGACGTCGTCTCGGGCGCGAGCTGCCGGATCGGGTGCGGCGGCGATCTCGTGCTCTGCGATCCGGGCAAGAGCGAATGCCCCGCCCCCGCCACGTGCAAGCCCTTCGGTCCGCTCTCCGCCTGCCAGTAGCGAGGTGCTTCGATGGCGGGCCGCGGCGCAGCCTCTGGTAACATGAGGAGGCATGGGATTGGTCGGCGCCCAGGTCACGTACGGGGCAATGTTCGAGCACGCGCTCGACGGCGTGCTGCTCACCGCGCCCGACGGGACCATCCTTGCGGCGAACCCGGCGGCGCGCCAGATGCTCGGGCGGACGGAAGACGAGATCTGCCGCCTTGGCCGGTCTGGCCTCGTCGATCCTGCGTCCCCGATGCTCGGCGCCGCTCTGTCGGAGCGCGCCCGGCTGGGCCGGACCAGAGCGGAGCTCACGTTCTGCCGCGCGGACGGATCGCGGTTCGTGGGCGAGATCACCTCGGCGCTTTTCACGGACGACGCCGGCCAGCCGAGGACGGCGGTCATCTTTCGCGACGTCACCCTGCGCAAGCAGAGTGAGGACGCGCTGAGGGAGAGCGAGTCGCGGTTCCGGACCCTCGCGTCGAGCGCGCCGGTCGGGATCTTCCAAACCGACGCGCTCGGCCGCTTCGTCTACGCGAACGACCGCTGGTGCGAGTACGCGGGGATGAGCGCCGCGCAGGCGCTTGGTCATGGCTGGACAGCCGCGCTTCACCCCGACGACCGGGAACGCGTCGAGGCGCGGTGGTACGAGGCGGCGGCGGCCGGCGACGCTCCGTTCGAAGAGGAGGTCCGCTTTCAACGACCAGACGGCACCGTGCGCTGGCTCGTGGGCAGCGCGTCGGCCGTTCGGGGCGATCACGACGAGATCCTCGGCTACGTCGGCACTGTCACCGACATCACGGAGCGCAGGAAGACCGAGGACGCGCTGCGGGAGAGCGAGGCCCGCCTTCGCGGCCTCATCGCGCACTCACCCTTGCCGTACGCGCTCAACGACGAGGCCCTGCGGGTGACCTACCTCAACCCCGCGTTCGTGCGCGCCTTCGGCTACGAGCTCGCCGACATTCCGACGGTCGCCGAGTGGTGGCCGAAGGCGTATCCGGACGCGGGGTACCGGGAGCACGTCGAGCGGGAGTGGATGTCGCGCCTCGAGCGCTCGACACGCGGCGACACCGACTTCGAGCCGCTGGAGGTCCAGATCCGGTGCAAGGACGGCTCCTCTCGGACAACCATCGTCTGGGCGCACTCCATCGGGGCCGGGTTCGGCGGCACGCACGCCGTCGTCTTCCACGACATCACCGAGCGCAAGCAGCTCGAGGAGTCGCGGCTCAACTCACAGCGGCTCGAGTCGCTGGGGACGCTGGCCGGGGGCATCGCGCACGACTTCAACAATCTCCTGATGGCCATCCTGGGCAACGCGGAGGTCGCGGCCCTCGCGGCGGGCGCGAACGCGGGCGTGTCCGAGCCGCTCGACGAAGTCCGGCGAGGCTGCGTGCGCGCGGCGGAGCTGATTCGTCGGATCACCGCGTTCGCGCGCCCCAAGGAGCGGGGCACGGAGACCGTGGAGATGGGGCCCGTCGTCGAGGAGGTGTTGCAGCTGCTGCGCGCCACCATCCCGGCGGGCATCTCCATCAAGAGCCGGTTCGCCGCCGACGTGCCGCCGGTGGACGCCGCCGCCGCGCAAGTCCACGAGGTGCTCGTGAACCTGACGACCAACGCGGTCGACGCCATCGGCACGCGCACGGGCTCGATCGCGTACGAGCTCTCGGGCTGCGAGCTGGCCGGGGCGGCTGCGGCGAGGCTCGCGTTGGCGGCTGGGCGCTACGTGAGGCTGGTCGTGAAGGACGACGGCGCGGGGATGGACGACGCCACGAGGGCGCGCATCTTCGACGCCTTCTTCACGACCAAGCCGCTCGGAAAGGGGACCGGGCTCGGGCTGTCCATGGTCTACGGGGTCATGAAGGCGCACCGCGGCGCCGTCGCCGTCGAGAGCGCGCCCGGTGCGGGCACGACGTTCACCCTCTACTTCCCCGTCGCCAAGGTCGTCGCGCGCGCGCCCGACCGCGCGGAGTCCCCGGCCACGAGCGCGGCGCCAACGAAGGGGCTTCGGGTGCTGCACGTGGACGACGAAGCGGCGCTCGTCCGCACGTTCGCGCGCTCGTTCGAGCACCTTGGCCACCGCGCGACCGGCTTCACCGACCCTGTCGAGGCGCTCGCACACTTCGGCGAGGACCCGCAGCGCTACGACGTCGTTGTGACGGATCTGTCGATGCCCAACATGTCCGGGCTCGACTTCGCGCGCGCGATCTTGGCCGTCCGCGACGACGTGCCGGTCGTCCTGGCGACCGGCTACTCCGATCTCGCCGACGAGGCGCGGGCCCGGGAGGCCGGCATTCGAGCGGTGCTCTCGAAGCCGTTCTCCATGGCGCAGCTCGAGGAGACGCTCGGGCGATTCGCGCGCGCAGCGGGTACCTGAGGCGCGCGTCGCGGCTCAGTGGCAGTAGACGATCACCATGACGCCCCCGGGCGTCCCGCTCTTCGGCGGCCCGAGGTGCAAGCCCGCCGTGATGTCCCCCTTGACGCACGCTCCCATCCCTTTCCCGACGTGGACACTGGACGCGAGCACCGCCCCGTCGGCTTGGTAGGTGAAGTTGATCGTGGTCCCGCTGTCGGGGGGCACGTCGGCCGCGGCGTCGTTGAGGCAACGCTCCACGCCGGCGATGCGACTGCTGAGCGCGCCTTCGACGACGGACACCGGGTAGTCCCCGGGCCTGAGCAGCGTGACCTTCGCGGCCAGCGAGATCTTCACATGCGGCTTGGCCCCAGCGTCCGCGGGTACGCCGGCGTCGCCGGCCTTGACCGGAGCCGAGTGCGCCGACGACGGGGTGCGCGGCACCGACGACGGAGCGGGCGGAGTGACCGCGCTCGTCGTCGCGACCGGCGCGGTGCCCGCGTCCTTCGCTGACGAGGGCATCTCGGCGGCGCCCCCGCGCGTCGTCCAGTAGACCGCGGAGCCGCCGGCGGCGAGGACGAGCAAGACGACGGCGCCGAAGCCGAGCGCGAGCCACGGAGCCCGCTTCGGCGGAGGGTGCATCGCCGAGGACGGCGACGACATCGTGTGCGTCCCCAGCACCGACGGGTTCGGCACCGTCGATCCGCCGCCGGCGGCCGGGTTCGGCGGGTACGGCCCTGGCCCCTGCGCGGGCGAGGTCGGCTCGAATCCTCGCGCGGCGGGCGGCCCGACGAACGGCGCGAGCGACGCCACGATCGCGTCCATGGTGGGAAAACGCGCGTTGGCGAAGCGTTCGAGGGCGCGGCCGACGGCCTCTGCGACCGGCGGCGGCAGGCCGGGGCAGAGTCGCTCGACCGGCTCGGCCGCTTCGCGCCACTCGGCCTCCTTCGAGAAGCCGGGCCGCACGTCGCGCGGGTGGAGGCCAGTGAGCAACTCGAACGCGACCAGGCCCCACGCGAACTCGTCGGTGCGCGGATCGCTCGTGAGCCCCGCCGCTTGCTCGGGGGCCATGTACCGCGGCGTCCCCACCAGGGCGCCGAAGCCGGTGCGGAACGAGGCGGCGCCCTGCGCGTGCTCCCGCGCCGAGAGCGGGCCGTCGGGCTCTGCCACCTTGGCGACGCCGAAATCGAGGATCTTGACCGTGTCGTCGCCGCACACCATCACGTTCTCGGGCTTGATGTCGCGGTGCACGAGGCCCGCACGATGCGCCGCGGCGAGCGCGCTCGCGATCTCGGCGAGCCAGCGCACCTTGCGCTCGAGGGCGACCGGCTGCCCGACGAACGCGCGCAGCGTGCGCCCGTCGAGCAGCTCCATCGCGAGGTACGGCGTCGCGTCGATCTCGCCCACGTCGAAGATCGTGACGACGTTGGGGTGCCGAAGCCCAGCGACCGCGCGCGCCTCCCGGAGGAATCGCGCGCGCTGCCCGGGGTCGGCCACGCCGGCGGCGGCCAGATTCCCGCGATCCACGCGCACGATCTTGAGCGCCACCGCGCGCCGCAGCATCGTGTCGTGGGCGCGGTACACCTCGCCCATCCCGCCTTCGCCGAGGGGCGCCTCGATGCGGTAGCGACCCACGACCTGGCCGGGGACGAGCGTGCTCAAGCCGTCCATTGTATCCAACCTCGGCGCGCCAGCGTGGCCCTTGACGTGGCCCGGCCCCGGGCGGTGTGATGGGGACGGTGAATGACCGCGAGACGGCGCAACGAGGGGCGGGCGACGACCTGCGTCTGTGGCTCGTCGTCAGCGCCGCCGGCGGCCTCGCACGCATGATCCTGCCGCGCGCACGCGACGTGACGCTCGGGCGCGACGCGTCTTGTGACGTGCGCATCGACGACGAGTCGGTGTCGCGCAAGCACGCCGTCCTCCACGCCGACGGCCCGGTCGTGACCCTGGAAGACCTCGGCAGCCGAAACGGCACGACGGTGATGGGGCGCAAGCTCGCGCCCGGCGAGCGCGCGCCGCTGCCGCTGGGGACGGTCGCCGAGCTCGGGAGCACCACGCTCGTGCTGCAGCGCGCGCACGCTGCCGCGGCGCCGGTCTCGCGCAACGCCGCCACGACCGGCGCCGACGAGCCCGTCGTCATGGACCCGACGATGCGTCGCCTCTACGCGCTCCTCGACGTCATCGCACCGAGCCCGCTCAGCGTCCTCGTCCTGGGCGAGACGGGCACCGGCAAGGAGGTCTTCGCCGAAGAGATCCACGCCCGCTCGACGCGCGGGGCCGGCCCGTTCTTGCGCGTCAACTGCGCGTCGCTGTCCGGATCGCTCCTCGAGAGCGAGCTGTTCGGTCACGAGAAGGGCGCCTTCACCGGCGCGCTCGCGGCCAAGCCGGGCCTCTTCGAGGCGGCGCACGGCGGCACGCTGCTGCTCGACGAGATCGGCGAAATGCCGTTCGAGACCCAGGCCAAGCTCCTGCGCGTGGTCGAGAACGGCGAGGTGCTGCGGCTCGGCAGCGTCAAGCCGCTCAAGGTCGACGTGCGCTTCCTCGCGGCGACGAACCGCGACCTCGAGGCGGACGTCGCCGCCGGGCGCTTCCGAGCGGATCTCTCGTACCGCTTGAACGGCTTCACTGTGACGCTCCCGCCGCTCCGCGCGCGCCGCGACGACGTCGTGCCGCTCGCGCTGCGCTTCGCGGAGCGAACGGCGCGCCGGATGGGACGCGCCTCTCCTGCCCTCGGCGAAGGTGCGCGCGCGGCCCTCCTCGCGCACGGCTGGCCCGGCAACATCCGCGAGCTTAAGAACGTCATCGAGCGCGCCGTCGTCGTGAGCGCCTCGCGCGGCGTAATCGAGGCGCCCGACCTGGGCATCGCTCCTTCCGGACGCGTGCCCGCCGCCGCCGCAATCGAAGGCGGCGGCTCGCTTCGCGAGCAGGTGCAGCGCGAGGAGAAGGCGCGCGTCATGGAGGCGCTCGTGCGCGCGCGCGGCAACCAGACCGAAGCGGCGAAGCTCCTCGGCGTGTCGCGACGGACGCTCATCAACAAGATCGAAGCGTTCGGCATCGAGCGTCCACGAAAGAAGTAGCGCGGCCCCCACGGCGACGAACGCGCCACCGATCGACATGCGGTCACCGCCTGACGCGGACGCCTGGCATCGGCACGATCGTCGACTCCGGAGCCTGGAACGCGGGGGGATAGGACGGCGGCACCTGCGTCGCGCGCGGCGCGCTCCCCGTCACGCGAATCGCCGCCAGCATGCGCTCGAACACGGGGCGCACGGTGGACGCCGCTTCGAGGCGGGCGGTACACGTGACGGTCACGACGCCGCGGTTGCCCGGCTCCGGCTCGAGGTACACGACGAGCTGATCGACGACGCCGCTGTCGTCGCGCCACGTGCAGCGCGTCTGGTGGGCGCGCCGGCCGGCGATCTCGACCTCCTCGCTGTCGACCATCTCGAGCTCGCGCAGCACGGCAGCGAGCGCGATGAGCTGCCGTTGCACGTGCGCGCCGAGCGAGTCACCGTCGCGACGCACCTCGCGTGTCAGGGTGACGCGCGGCGCGTACTGGTCATCGGGCCGCGCCGAGGCGACGAACGACACGACCGTGCGTTCCTGCCACCCGTCCGGCGAGTCGAACTGCACGCCCTCGAACTCGAATTGAGCCATCGTGCCTCCGCCGAGAGACAGTGCACGGCGCGTGCCTCCCGCGATTCGCGCGGAACCGCGGACGGAGAGGCGAAGACGAAGTGCAGATCTTTGCACGACCGCTGCACGATCCCTTCACAGCGGCTGCACGAGCTGCGATTTCACGCAAACCAAGGCAACTTCGCCGCGGAGGCCCGTACTAGCTGTCGATGGACACGACGCCGACGACGAGCCCCGCAGCCGCGACGAGACCAGAGAGCCCGGCAGATTGGACGGCGTGGGAGACCCAGCGCCGGACGGAGATGCTGCCGTTCACCGAGCGACGTACCGAGCTCACGGGCCAGATGAGCGCGCTCAACTCGGGAGGCGACTACAGCCGCGCGCGCGAGCTCGACTACCTGCGCCTCGAGAACCAGCGCGACATCCTCGACAGCGACGTCCGCACCACCTTGCCGCCGCACCTCTCGGACACCGGGCACTTCGAGCCGGGCGATCTCCACGGCTACCTCGACGAGCGCTCGGGCGGCGCGTTCGACGACATGCCGCCGGATCAGCAGCGGAGCTACATCCAGCAGCTCCGCCCGGAATACGAGCAACAGCGCGCGCAGGACGCCGCCCGGCGCGACGGCGAGTCGCGCGTGGCGGGGCCCGCGGGAAGGGTGCTCGGCGAAGTGCTCGCGATGGGCGTGGGGCTGGGGCCGCTCACCATCGGGCGCCGCCCCTGGGCGCCGGGTCGCGCGTCGCGCTGCCAGACGTGCACGCCGGGGGTGCGGCCGACGCCGCGGGAGCCGGAGATTACGATGTACCGCGGCATCCAGGTCGTTCGCGGTCAGCCGGTCGACGGGACCCGGCCCGGCCAGATGGCCAGCACCGATCCGCGCGACGCGCTCCACTACGGCCTGAACCCACCCGGCGCGCGGCCGCCGGCGGGCGCGAACGAGCTCGTGCTGATGCGCTTCCGCGTACCCGTGAGCCGCGCGTACGATCCCGACCCGCGCCCGGCGCCGTCGAACGCGACGCAGCACCTCATCATCGAGCGGGGCGTCGACGTCACGAAGCTGCCTGGCTACACGGAGTACCGTCTCCCGCTCAGCCACGTCGGCTCGGCGCCCGACGCCGAGCGCTTGCACCGCACGCCGAACGAGCCCGCAGTCGCACGCTGGGCCGAGCGGCTGAGGGCGCCGTAGCCCGACGATACTGTCACCGTCACGCTTGCCCCAGGCAGCCGCTCATCGAAACGGTTTGGTTCTGAACCCACGTACGGTTTCGACGGCAGCACCGTCCCGGGACGTTCCAACTGCGCTCCGACAGCGCACGATCTCCATCTTCTCGAACAAGAGGCCCCATCAGGAAAAGCAGAATAGCTGCCCCACCCCGGCGCCGCTACGCGGCGCCGACCCGCCCCAAATCGCGTGCTCAGCGACGTGCGACGAACTGCATCCGCTACACGAACTCGCACGTCGCTTCCGCGCGCTCAGGGGCGGGTCGCGGTTTGGCGAGCCGAGAGCTGAGGCAGCTCAGAAGCCGATGACGGCCTTCGCGACGCCGGCGGTTCCGACGCCTCCGGGGTTGCCGGGGATGCCACC
>JANYHK010000107.1 GCA_025359105.1 Myxococcales bacterium
CGAGATGGGCTCCTTCGCGATCTTGAGGACCTTGCGGACCTTGTCGAGCGGCAGCTCCATCTTCTCGGCGATCTCTTCGGGGGTCGGCTCGCGGCCGTACTCCTGGACGAGGTAACGCGACGTGCGGATCAACTTGTTGATCGTCTCGATCATGTGGACCGGGATGCGGATCGTCCGCGCCTGATCCGCGATCGCGCGGGTGATCGCCTGGCGGATCCACCACGTCGCGTAGGTCGAGAACTTGTAGCCGCGCTTGTACTCGAACTTGTCGACGGCCTTCATGAGGCCGATGTTCCCCTCCTGAATGAGGTCGAGGAACTGCAGGCCGCGGTTCGTGTACTTCTTCGCGATCGAGACCACGAGGCGCAAGTTGGCCTCGACGAGCTCGGCCTTCGCGCGCTCGGCGACGTGCTCGCCCTGGCGGATGTCCGAGTAGGTGCTGCGGAGCACCTTGATGTCGAGCTGGAGCTCTTCCTCGACCTTGCGCAGGTTCTTCTGCGCGGCCTGGTGGTTGACGAGGACCTCGTCGGGCGTGATGCCGTGCTTCCTCTTGAAGCGGCGCTCGGCCGGGACGTCCACCTTGGCGGCCCGCGCCTCTTTGCGGAGCAGATCCTTGTCGACGCCGGTGCGCTTCTCGAGCTCGCTGGTGCCGCTCTCGGCGCGCTCCACCTTCTGGATGAGCGAGCGGAGCTTCATGACGATCTTGTCGATCGTCTTCTTGTTGAGACGCATCTCCTCGAGCGTCTCGACCATCTTGGCGCGGTTGCCCTCGATCTCGCCCTCGACGCCCTTCTTGCGGGACGCGGCGCACGTCTCGAGCGTGGCCAGGAGATCCTGGGCGACCTTGTCGAGGTGCTTCACCTTGTCGATGAGGCGCAGGATGCGGCGGTCCGCCTCCTCCTCGTCGAACTCGCGGTCCTCGTCCTCGGCGTCGCGGATGATCTCCTTGACGCGGATCTTGTGTTTGCGGAGCTTGTCGCCCAGATCGATGATCTCGCGGACGGCGACCGGCGAGTTGAGGATGGCGCCGAGGATGGTGTGCTCGCCGTTCTCGATGCGCTTGGCGATCTCGACCTCGCCCTCGCGCGTGAGGAGCGAGACGCTCCCCATCTTGCGCAGGTACATCCGGACCGGATCGTTGCTCTTCGAGTAGTAGCTCCCGTCGTCGCCTTCGGCTTCCTTGCCGTTCGACTGCGTCTCGCGCTGGGGGATCTGCTTCTTCTCGTGCGTCTCTTCCTGGGCGATCCGCGTAGGCGCGATCTTCACCTGGGTGGCCGCGTCGACGATCTCGATGTCTTCGTCACCGAGGACGCCCATCACGTCGTCCATCTGATCGGCGACGACGTCGGCCGGCAGCGCGTCGTTGACCTCGTCGTAGGTGAGGAAGCCTTTGCTCTTCCCCATCTCGATCAGTTGCTGAACTTCTTTGCGGTCACGATTCTTCTGCGCCATCTCTGCCTTCACCCTCGCCTCCGGATGCTTGGAGGCTGCGACATCTGAATGAGAATGGAAAACTTATTCGCTGGACTCGAACTAGGACCCAGTGCCCTCGCCGTCGCCGCGGTCACTGCCGGGCGTCGCCTTCGTCACGACGCCGTGCTTCATCCGCATGCGCTCTTCTGCTTGCTTCGCCAGCGCCCTCTCTGCGTCCCAGTCACCTGCGCGTTCATGCTGCTCGCGAGCGAGGTCGCTCGTCTCACGCGACAGAACGGCCCTCTTTAGCTTGTTTGCGTTCTCGAGCAAGTGTCCTCTTGCTTCGTCTCGAGAGGCCAGTGTCGGGGCGGCCAGACGTTGCTCTGCGAAGCCCCGGAACATCGCGGGGATTTGCTCAAGAAATCCAGTTGTGTCCAGCCCTTTTTCGCGGGCACCTTCGCTTTTTGGGAAGGCGGGGCCGTCAATCAAGGACTGGGCCAACGCCGCGATGATCTGGGCGGAGTTTCCCTCCAATAGAGGAAGGATGTCTGCGACGGCCTGATCGTTTAGGAGTGAAGGGTATTCGATCAGGGCGCCCACGATCTCACGTCGCTCGGGAGATCCCGGAGGAACGCCCTTCACGCGCGCGTCGCGTGGGCTCGAATTCGGGGCGGCGACCGGTCGCGGACCGGCGTTGGCGAGCGCCTTGCGAACCGTCTGCTCGAGCGCGCGGAACGCATCGGGGGAGACAACATCGAGACGCCCTGCGAGCTGGTCGGCGTAGCCCTTTGCCATGGACCGGATGAGCGGATCGTCCTCCGACGCCAGGATCTTGGCGACCTCGCCGACGCGCCCCGCTCGTTCGTAGGCGTCCGCGGAGGCGAACGACACGTCGAGCGCGACGTCGATGAGGTACTCGAGCATGCCCCGGGCGTGGGAGAGCACGCCCTCGAGCGCCTCGACCCCGCGGGTTCGTACGAGCTCGTCGGGATCCTGCCCCTCGGGCAAGGTCGCCACCTTCGCCATGAGCCCTGCCTCGCGCACCGGCTCGCGCGACAGGCGCACCGCCTTCTTGCCGGCGGCGTCGCCGTCGAAGAGGAAAACGACGAGGGGCGCGAAGCGTTTGAGGAGCTTGGCCTGCTCGACGGTGAACGCGGTGCCGAGCGGCGCCACGACGTGCTGGATGCCGCGGGCGTGGAGCGAGACGACGTCGAAGTTCCCCTCTACGAGCAGCGCCTGCTCCTCTCGCCGGATCGCGTGGCGCGCCTGGTAGAGCCCGAAGAGCATCTGCCCCTTCGTGTAGATCGGGCTCTCCGGCGAATTGATGTACTTGGCGACCTTGTCGCCGTCGGGGCGCGGCGGAGCGTCGGGCGGGTCCTCGAGCGCGCGGCCGCTGAAGGCGACCACCCTGCCCTGCGGATCGGTGACCGCGAACATGAGGCGGTGGCGAAAGCGATCGTAGTGGCCGGTGCCGCTCGAGCGCGGGACGAGCAGGCCCACGCTCTCGCCGTGCATCGGGCTGATGCCCTGGGCGCGCAGGTAATTGGTGAGGCCATCCCACCCGGGCGGCGCGTAGCCGATGCGGAAGGCCTGGAGGGCGTCGTCGACGGGGGCCGACTGCCCGGGGACGAGGCCGCGCCGGGCGAGCTCGTCGAGCGCGTACGGACGGAGCGGGTGCGTGCGGAGCTGCTCTTCCCAGTAGTGCGCGGCGACGGCGTTCGCGTTGTAGAGGTCCTCCTTCTGCTTGCGCAGGCGGTCCTGGACGCTCGGCTCGATCTGGTTCTTGTCCTCCTCGACGACGATCCCCGCGCGCTCGGCGAGCGACCGGACCGCCTCGGGGAACGTCGCCCCCTCGAGCTTCATGACGAAGTCGATGACGCTGCCCGACTCCTTGCACCCGAAGCAGTGGAAAAAGCCGCGATCGGGGTTCACGTGGAAGCTGGGCGTCTTCTCCTTGTGGAACGGGCAGAGTCCGCTGAACGAGCGACCGCGGCGCTTGAGCGTGGGGACGCTCTCCTGGACGACCGCGAGGATGTCCGTGCGATCACGAACTTGGGCGATGGTTTCGGGGGAGATCACGGGCGCGGCAACTAGGGCCGGCGACTGTGCCACGCGCGGGCGACGCGCACCACCGGTGTTCGCGGCGGCGTGCGAGCGCGGCGCTCAGGTGCTGGGGGGCGGGTGGCTGGCCGCGCAGTTTGAATTAGTGCAGCTGGGGTCGTGAACGAGCCAGTACGTGGTCGAGGCCACGCCGTAGTCGTCGTAGACCGTGCTCCTGACGGTGTGGGACTGGAGCTCGGCGTCGCGGCCGTAGGTGTAGACGAAGTTGGGTGACCCATACTTGTCGGCCGCCGCGGCGCGGGCCGTGGAACTCGAGACCTGGAAGCCGTACCAGTTCCCCGTCGAGCCCGAATTGGCCACGATGAAGTACGGCTGCGACGCCCCGGACACCCAGCCCTTCGTCGTGGAGACGTAGTCTTCGTAGGCCCAGACCTTCGGATGGCTCGAGTTCAGCGCCCAGTAGTTGCCGGGGCTCGCCGCCGTGAAGTCGCCCTCCGTGGCGCCACTGACATCGTCGGCGCAGGTGCCGAGATGGGTGTTGGCACCGACCGGGACGAAACCGCCGCCGGGGTCGCCGCCGCTGCTGCTGCTACTGCTTTCGCAGGTGTCGCACCTCATCGCTTGGTCGCTGGAGCTCGTGGTCTCGCCCGCCCCGCCGCCGCACGCGACCGCCAGCGAACCCATCGACACCGCCATGACCGCGACCAACTTGCGCATGTGTCCGACCTCCGGGAGGACATTTTGCGAGGGTGCTGCCAACGATATTTCCCGGGAGATCTGGAGCTCTTGCGCAACTTGCGCTGCGCACGGGCGAGCTTCAAATACGTCGTGCGCAGCGGCATTGCGCAAGTCGCGCAAGTGGGAGGTCCGCTCCCTCAGGGGCATTTCATGGTGCCGCGGATCTTGCCGCTCTTGGCATCCCACACCAGCCCCGACTCCACGCCGGCGGTCGCCGAGCCGGCAGGGGTGACGCCGAGGCACAGGATGACGTGGTCCGTCGGCGTCTCGCCTGTCTCGGAATCGAAGTCGAGCGCGCTCGCGGCCCCCTGCAGTTCGATCTTGTCGCCTTCCCCGAGGGTACCCAGCGCCTCCAGGATCCGCGCGGGACCGACCTCGACCGCGGGCCCGGGCCCGACGAGGCGCGCCACGCCCGCCGCGATTGCCTCGCCGGACATCGGGCGCTCGCCTGCTGCGTAAACCGCGTAGGCGAGCGTGTAGAAGGCATCGTACGACGTGTTGGGAGAGAGCGCAGGCGTCACGTGCTCCGAGAACGTTGCGTTGTAGTGGAATGTGAATTTTGCGTTGACCGGCGTATTCGCCGGCGTGGTTGCGGCAAACAGGCGGCGGCGCAAACCCGCGTCTCCGGCCACCCGTGCCGGGTCGGCGTCGTCGAAGGGAAGCGCCGAGAGGTAGACGGGCCGCGGGGAGTTTTTCGGCCACGATCGCTCCATGGCGAGCAGGACGTCGCGGACCAAATCCGACCCCATGTAGATGACGACGTCGGGATTCATCGCGACGAGCGGACCCACCGTCGCGATGGCACGCGCCGCTCGATCCTTCTCGCTGAACGGCAGGACGTATTCGGCGAAGTGCCCCTGGTTTGCCGCTACGGTCGTGCCGCCGAGCTTGAGGACGGAGACCGTGGCATCGGAGAAGCCCATGCCCGCGGTGCTCTCGAGCCGCAGCAGCGCCACGCGCAGAGGCCGCTTCCGCTCGGCGACGAGCCGCGGCTCGATCACCTCTGCGAAGAACGCGGCGATCGCCTGCGCCATCTGCGTCGTGTTGTTCGTGGTCCGTAGGATCGTCCGAGGCTTGCCACGCGGCGTTTTGATGGCCGTCACCTGTGACGCCGTCGCGCGCGAAACGACCGTCATGATCCCGCGGGGCGCTAGGTCCCCGGTGATGAGCTCGATGGCCTCGGGGCTCGTCCCGAAGCCGATGACGCCTTGGACGCCGACGTCGTCGAGGAGGTGGGCGAGCGCGCGCTTCGGCTCGGCGCTGTCGTCGCAGGCGACGACGGCGATCGGCCGACGCACGCGGCTGCCCTTGGCGCCCGGGAGGCTCCGGGGTACGGCCGCGAAGTCGCGCCGCCCGAGCTCGATGCCGTTGTCCTCGCCGCCCCCACCCCCCTTCGGGAACATCGTCCCGATCCACACCGTGTCGTCACGCGTGAGGTCCTCCTTCTCCGCGCGCACGACGCACTCCACGGACGCGAGCGCCTTGCACGCGCCGTCGGTAGACCGACAGATGTACGCCTCTCCCCCGTGAGCCTGGACGCACTGGGCGTTCGTCGTGCACTCGCGTGGGGCAGCATCGGCCGCGTGGGCGGGATCGGCGGAACCGGGCGCCCCCGTGCCGCCTGCGCGCGTCCTCTGGAGCCCGAGCACCACCGCGACCGCGCCGACGAGCGCCGCCCCTGCGAGGGCCCACCGCGCCTTTGCCTTGCTGGGCCCTCCACTCGTCACCGCCCCTGCCGCCGCGTCCGGCGCCGGCGGCGGGCGAGACCGCACCGTCCCGGCCGAGGGCACCGCCTCGGTCTTCGCCTCGCCCAGCGAGCTGGGACCGCTCTTCTGAGACGCATCTGCAGGCGCCGGAGCACCGGGCTGCGCAGCCGCGCTCCGACCCGAGGGCGACTCCGCCGGTTGCTGCAAGGAGTCTCTGCCCAGCGCCGCGATGACGTCCTCCATCGTCGCGAATCGGCCCTCCGGAGATTTCGCCAGCGCCCGCACGACGACGTACGCGACGTGGAGCGGGATCTCGGCGTTGTGCTCGCTCGGCAGCTCGGTCGGCTTGGACAGGACCTGGGAGACGAGCCCGAGGGCGTCGGTGTCGAGCCGCCACGGGCCGAAGCCGACGAGCAGCTCGTAGGCGAGCACGCCCCACGAGAACTGGTCGGCGCGCCCGTCGAGCGCGTCGCCGCGCATCTGCTCGGGGGACATGTAATAGGGGGTCCCGATCGCGACCCCCTTCGTCGTGAGCGTCGGGACGATCTGCGGCTCCTCCGTCGGCTGGCTCGGATCGACCTGGCCGTAGCTTTGCCTCTTGGCGATTCCGAAATCGAGGACCTTGATGACCCCGTCGCTCCGCAGCATCACGTTCTCGGGCTTGATGTCGCGGTGCACGAGGCCCTGCGCGTGCGCCACCGAGAGGGCGCGCGCGATGTCGATGAGCCAGCGAACCTTCTGGTCCATCGAGACCGTCGCGTCCTTGACGTACGCGCGGAGCGGCTTGCCCTTGATGAGCTCCATCGCGAGGAACGCCGTGCCGCGGAGCGCCTCCGGCTCCTGGATCTCGCCGACGTCGTACACGTGCACGACGTTCGGGTGGTCGAGCTGGGCCGCCGCGCGCGCCTCGCGCAGCATGCGCGCCGAGCCGCGCGAGCTCGAGGGGTTCGACGCCTGGCCCCCCGTTCCGTCCGCCTTGTCGAGATGCAAGATCTTGAGGGCGACGTTGCGCTGAAGCCGCGTGTCGATCGCCTGGTAGACCTCGCCCATGCCACCCTCGCCCAGGAGGGCAACGATGCGGTAGCGGTCGACGAGGTCCCCGGGCTTCAGCGCCACGCCGTTCATCGTATACGGCAGAGGGGGGTGGGTGCAGGCGGTTTTCCGCACTCTTTCGGCCCCTTGCCTCCTCTTGCGTTGAAACCTACCTGTGCGTCGTGATAATGGCGCGCTCGGGCGTTGGCGAGCACCGCCGCCGCTTCCAAAAAGGAACCCCCCCCTCCCATGACGCTCTCCTCGTCCCCTTCCGCTCCCTCGGCCTCTTCGTCCCCGGCCAACGCCGGCAAGATCGTCCAGGTCATCGGGCCCGTCGTCGACGTCGAGTTTCCGGACGGCAAGCTGCCCAAGATCCTGAACGCGCTCAAGCTCACGAACCCGAGCATCTCCAAGGAGAAGGAGAACCTCACGCTCGAGGTCGCGCAGCACCTCGGCGAGAGCACCGTGCGCGCGATCGCCATGGACTCGTCGGACGGCCTCGTCCGCGGCATGAGCGTGCGTGACACCGGCGCGCCGATCGCGATGCCCGTCGGCCCCGAGTGCCTCGGGCGCATCCTCAACGTCATCGGCGATCCGGTCGACGAGAAGGGCCCCGTCGGCGCGAAGAAGACGATGCCGATCCACCGCGCGGCGCCCGCGTTCATCGAGCAGAGCACCAAGATCGAGATCTTCGAGACCGGCATCAAGGTCGTCGATCTGCTCGCGCCGTACCGCAAGGGCGGCAAGATTGGCCTCTTCGGCGGCGCCGGCGTCGGCAAGACCGTCCTCATCATGGAGCTCATCAACAACGTCGCCAAGAAGCACGGCGGCGTGTCGTGCTTCGCGGGCGTCGGCGAGCGCACGCGTGAAGGCAACGATCTCTACCTCGAGATGATGGAGTCGACGCTCGACTCGGGCGCGCCGGTCATCAGCAAGGCCGCCCTCATCTACGGCCAGATGAACGAGCCTCCGGGCGCCCGCGCCCGCGTCGCGCTCTCCGCCCTCACCGTCGCCGAGTACTTCCGCGACGAAGAGGGCCAGGACGTTCTCCTCTTCGTCGACAACATCTTCCGCTTCACGCAGGCCGGCTCCGAAGTGTCGGCGCTCCTCGGCCGTATCCCCAGCGCCGTCGGCTACCAGCCGACCCTGTCGACCGAGATGGGCGCGCTCCAGGAACGAATCACGTCCACCACGAAGGGCTCGATCACCTCGGTTCAGGCCATCTACGTGCCCGCCGACGACTTGACCGATCCGGCGCCCGCGACCGCGTTCGCCCACCTCGACGCGACCACCGTTCTGAACCGTGACATCGCGGCCCTCGGCATCTTCCCGGCCGTCGATCCGCTCGACTCGACGTCGACGATGCTCGATCCGCAGATCATCGGCCAGCGGCACTACGACTGCGCCCGCAGGGTTCAAAACACCCTGCAGAAGTACAAGGACCTGCAGGACATCATCGCCATCCTCGGCATGGACGAGCTCAGCGAGGACGATAAGCTCGTCGTCGCGCGCGCCCGCAAGATCCAGCGCTTCCTGTCGCAGCCGTTCTTCGTCGCCGCGCAGTTCACCGGCCTGCAGGGCAAGCTCGTGAGCCTCGAGGACACGATCACCGCGTTCGAGGAGATCCTGAGCGGCAAGCTCGACGACCTCCCCGAGCAGGCGTTCTACCTCGTCGGCAACATCCAGGAGGCCAAGGAGAAGGCCGCCCAGCTCACGAAGGAGAAGTGAGCGGGCAATGGCCGACAAAGTAGAGCTCGAGATCGTGACGCCGAAGGGGCGCGCGCTGAAGGCGATGGTCGACGAGGTCACCGCCCCCAGCGTGCAAGGCGAGTTCGGCGTCATGCCGGGCCACCTCCCGCTCCTCGCCGCGCTGCGAACGGGCATCGTCTCGTACCGCGACGGAAACGCCGAGCCGAAGCGCTGCGCCGTCGGCCCGGGCTTCGCGGAGGCGGGCGCCAACAGGCTCCTCATCTTGACCGACGAGTTCATCGAGCGCGAGCAGATCGACCCGGTCATCGTCCGCAAAGAGCTCGCCGAGGTGCAGTCGGCGATCGAGAAGCTCATCGCCAAGGGCGAGCTCAAGCCCGCCGGGACCGACGCCGAGACCAACGTGCTCATCGCGAAGGAGAACTGGCTCGCCGCGCAACTCGAGCTGTACGGCGATCCACCTCCTGCCACGATGCGCCCTTTCGAGGACTACGGCCCGCCCCCGCCGCCGACCGACGACGACGCGAACGACCCGCCGAGCTGAGCCAAGGCTACAGATCGCGTGAACCCCGCGGCCCATCCGTGGTAGTCACGGCGCGTGGACCGCTGGCTCACGCGCGCGCTCGCTCTGGCGATGATCGGCCTCGTGGTGACGGTCGCCGTGAAGAGCATGCCGGCGCGCCCCCCCGTCGTCGTGGTGGTGGTGGCCGAGGACGCTGGGAGTGATTCGGGCGGCGACGCGCAGGCGGGCGACCTGGCGGCGGCCTCCGACGCGGGGCCCACGAGCCTCGACGGCGGTCTACGCCTGGCCGATCTCGCGGACCTCGGCGCCCTCGCCGACGCCGGCCTTTCGGCGCTGCCCTCGAACGCGCCGCGGAACGTGCACCTCGGCATCGTGCTGATCTCGTACGCCGGCGCGCAGGGGGCGCCCGCTACCGCCCGAACGAAGACCGACGCGCGTGAGCTGGCGACGCGCCTCGCGGGCGAGGCGAAGACCGATTTTCACGGCGCCGTGCAGCGCGGGGACAACGGCTCGAGCGACGACGTCGGCCGCATGCCAAAGGGCGTCCTCGAAGTCCCCGTCGAGGTGGCCGTCTTCACGCTCGCCGCCGGCGCGGTCAGCGACGTGATCGAGACACCTCGCGGCTTCTGGATCGTGAAACGAATCGACTGAATACTCCGCATTTTCGAGAGGAAACCATGGCGACGATCGACATCAGCAAGCCGCATGCGCTCTCCAAGGACGACGCCAAGAAGAAGGCTGAGGAGCTCGCGCGCACCATGGCGGAGAAATTCGGCATCGACTGGCACTGGGACGGCGACACCATTCGCTTCGACGCGTCGAAGGGCGCCGCCAAAGGAACCAAGGGCGAGGTGGCGGTCACCGACACCGCCGTCCGCGTCGCGATCGACCTGCCGTTCATGCTCAAGATGATGAAGGGCACGATCGAGTCGAAGGTGAACGAGAAGCTCGCCCAGATTCTATAAACCTTCGCGCACATACCCCTACCTCGCCATTTAGTAGTAGGGACGTCGCGATATCACTATCTTGAGGACCGTCCGCAGCCCTCCTCATGGCCGAGAGACACCCACCCGAGACCATCATGCCTGCGGCCCCCGCCGAGGCGATGCATGAGATCGAAGGTACCCTCGCGCAGCTTCGCGCGGAGGTCGCCGGCACGACGGACAAGTCTCGTCAGGCGCGCCTGCTCGGAGAGATTGGGGAGCTCCTCGAAAGCGCGGGGGACGAGACCGACGCGGCGAAGGAGTACCTCGCCGCCTACAACAGCGACCCCGCGTTCCGCGAGCCGCTCGAGGGCCTGGTGCGGCTGCTCGAGCGCCGCCGGTCGCTGAAGAACCTCGGCAAGATCGTCGACGCGCTCCACCGCTCGGCGCAGCTGCCCGAGGAGAAGGCGCGCGCGCTGCTCGCGAAGGCCGCGCACCTGGAGGACGCCACGCAGGACCTGGCGGCGGCCAAGGGTGCGGCCCTCGAGGCCGCGGAGATCCCGCCGCCCGAGCCCGAAGCCGCGCAGGCGTGGCTCATGCTGGAGATGCTGGCCGCCAAGCTGAGCGACGCGCCGCTCCGTGAGCAAGCGATCCACGAGCGCGCAAAACACGCGGGCGATCCGACCTGGCGCGCGCTCTTGCAGGTCGACCTCGCGAAGCTCCGCGCCGCCGCCGGTGACGTGGAGGGGGCGCTCGCGGCGCTCGAGGCCGCGCGGCAGGCGGACACCCAGACCACCTACGCCGCGCTCGGGGCGATCGAGCGGCTCGTGCGCGCCGAACCGGGGCTCGCCGGCAGCGACGAAGCGGTGAGCCGTGCACGGATCTTCGGCGAGACGCTCGAGGCGCAGGCCAAGCTTCTGCACGAGGCGATCAAGGACCCCGCCCGCGGCGACGCGCTCGGCGTACCGCGCTGGGTGCGCGCCCCGACCTACCTCGCCGGCGCCTGGCTCCGCGCGTCGGACACGCGACGCGCCGCCGGGCAGGTCGCGGAGGCCGCGGCGTTGCTCGACGACGCGATGCGCCTCGTCGCCGACACCGGGCCGGTCGGCGCGTCGCTCGAGCCTGCGCTGATGAACGCGCGCATCCGCATCGCCGAGCTCGTCGGCGACACGGCGCTCGCTTCGACGCTCGCGAAGAGACGGCTCGAGAACGAAAAAGACGGCGGCGTGGCGGCGGCGCTCGCGATGCGCGTCGCCGAGCACGCCGCGAGCGAGGGCGATGCAGACGCAGCGCTCGACGCGCTGCTCGAGGCGATCCGACACGATCCGGCGTGCATCCCGGCGCGCGCGCTGCAGCTCGATCTCCTCGCCGACGGCGCCGATCCGAGCATCTTTGCCGGCCAGCTCGAGGCGTTCGCCGAGCACCTGACGGTGGACGACGCGCGCGGTCGCGCGTATCTGCTCGCGGCGTACGTGTGGGGCGTGCGCGCCAAGGACAGCGCCGGTGCGAAGGCGGCGCTCGCGCAGGCCGGCTCCGCGCAGGTGCCGCCCGTGGTCCTCGCGCGGGTCGCGCGCGCGATCGCCTCGGCGGGCGGGGACAGCGCATGGTTCGACGAGACGACGCAGCGGCTCGTCGCCGCGAGCGCGCCCGACGCGCCGGGCGACGCACGTACGAAGGCGGACGACGAAGAGATCGCACAAGCATGGTTCCAGGTCGTGCGGGGTGCGCTCGCGCGCGGCGACGCGGCCGCGACGACGGCGGCGTTGCAGAAGCTCGGGGCGAGCGAGGGCGGCGCATGGCTCGCGCGCGCGCTCGAGGCATTCTTGCCCGAGAGCGCCGCCGGCGTCGACCCGGCACGGCGGCGGGCGGCCATCGACGAGATGGGGTCCCTGGCGACCGATCCGGACCTCGCCCGCGGCATGGGCCTCGTCGCCGCGATGCGTGCCCATCGCGCCGGCGACCGCGAGCGCGCGAGAGAGAAGCTCCGGGAGCTCGCCGAGGCGCACGGCGGCGACGAGCTCATCGCGACGTACCTCGCCGATCTCGAGCGCGCGGGCGGCGACGGCAAGCGCGCGGCGGACGCGGCGGCCGCGTGCGCCGTCCAGACGCCCGACGCAGAGCTCGCCGCAGCCCTCCTGATCGAGGCTGGCTTCGAGCGCTGGCGCCACGGCGACCGCGCGGGCGCCCTGGCCGCGCTCGAAGAGGCCGTGCACCGTGCGCCCGCGGCCGCGAAGGTCGTCCTCGGCTGGGCCGCGCGCGGCTCAGGGGATGGTTCGGTCGAAGCACGTCGCATCGCGCTCGAGCGCGCGGCGGACGCGGGCACCGATGCGCGCGTCATCGCACTGGAGCGCTTCGCCACCGAGGCGACGGGCGGCGCCCCCCACGACGCCCTCGCCGCGCTCTCCGATCTCGAGAAGAGGACGGCCGGAGGCGCTTCGCACGACGAGGAGCTCGCGCTCGCCGCGGCCATCGCCCGCGTGGCTTGGCCACCGGCGGTCGCCGATCCCGGCGCCATCGAGGGGGCCTTGAAGGATCTCGAGCGCTCGGGCCCCGACGCGAAGATCTTCGCGGCCGCCGAGCGCGTTCGCCTCGCGCGGGAAGGCGATCCCGAGAGCGTCGCGGAGGCCGCCAAGTCCTGGTTCGACGTGGGCGGTGGTGTGCCTGCGGCGCTCGAGTGGCTCGCCGGCGCCATGGCGACCGGGGAGGCGGATCGCGAGGTCGCCGCGCGCGTCGCGCTCGCCGAGACCGTCAAGGGGGCCGCCGGCATCCAGCTGCACGCGGGCGTCGCGATCGCGCGCTTCGTGCGCGACGGGGGCGACATCCCTTTCGCGCGAGGCACGACGGCGGCGGTTCGACTGACGAACCTGGAGCTCTCCCCGCCCGGCTGCGACCCGCGCCGTCGCACGGCGGCGCTCGTGGACCTGCACGCCGCGATCGGGGACGAGTCGCGCTACGACGCGCTCGGCCTGGCCGGCTGGTCCATGCTCGCCACCGGGAACGCTGAGACCGCGCTCGACATGTTCGCGAAGGTCACCACGCGCAGGCCGAACGACCTGGCCTCGTGGGAGGGCCTGCGCTCGGCGGCCGACGCGTGCGAGCAGAGGGAGACCCGGGCCATCGCCGCCGAGAAGCTCGGGGACCTGTGCGCCGACGACGCGCGCGGAGCGGAGCATTGGGAGCACGCCGCGATGGATTGGCTCGAGCTCGGCGACGGCACGCGGGGCGAAGCGGCGCTCGACCGGGCATTCGCCCGCGATCCGAC
The DNA here is from genome assembly GCA_025359105.1 of Myxococcales bacterium. Lineage (GTDB taxonomy): Bacteria > Myxococcota_A > Polyangia > Polyangiales > Polyangiaceae > JANYHK01. The sequence goes on from JANYHK010000107.1 coordinate 13,366, forward strand.
GCGCGCCGTCGCCTTCGACAAGCTGTTCCGCCGGGTACGCGAGCGCAAGGACGGCGCCAAGCTGCTCGCGATCACGTCACGCCGTCTCGAGGTCGCCGACGATCCGGCGGAGATGACCAAGCTCTTTTGGGAGCAAGCGCGCGTCCTCCGCGAGCGCGGCGACAACGACGCGGCGCTGAAGGCGCTCGAGCACGTGACGATGCTCGAGCCCGACCACGTCGGCGCCCTCGCGCTCACCGGCGAGATCGCCATCCGTCGTGGGCTCTTCGAGGAGGCGGCGACCGCACTGGCGCGCTTGTCGACGCTCGAGGCCGCGCCGCCGAAGAACCGGGTCACCGCCGGTGTGGCTGCCGTGGATCTCTACGAGAACAAGCTCGATCGTCACGACAAGGCGCTGGAGGTGCTGCTGGTCCTCCACCGCGCGAAGCTCACCACACTGCCCGTCCGCGAGCGGTTGGCGCGCGCCGCCGGCCGCACTGGCGCGTGGCGCGAGGCGACCGGGATTCTCGAGGAGCTCATGATGGAGCGCCCCGAGCCCAGCGGCCGCGTCGAGGCCGCACGCCTGGCGATGGCCATCTACCGGGACCGGTTGGGCGACGCGAACGCGGCGCGCAACGCCATCGCCAAGCTCCTCGACGAGGTGCCTGGCGACGGCGAGGCGGTCGACATGCTCATGTCGATCGACCTCGAGGCCACCGCCAAGCGGCGCCTCCTCGATCGCGCGCGCTACGCGGTCGTCGAGCAAGTGCAGCAAAGGCCGACCGACCTGCCCCTCGTGCGCCGGCTGTCGAACATGTCGCGCGCGCTGGGGGACGACGCCGTCTGGCAGGCCGCGCTCTCGGTGTCGATCGCGCTCGGCGAGCAAGAGCCACACGCGGTGACGTCGCTCATGCAGCTGTCCTCGCGCAAGCCGCGCATGCCGCAGATGGCACTGAACGACGCGATCCTCCGCGGCGTCCTGGCGCCGGGCGACGACGGACCTGTCGCGGTGCTCTTCTCGCTCCTGGCTCCGACGCTGGCCGAGGCCCTCGGCCCCTCGCTCGCCGCCGCCGGCGTCACCAAGAAGGACAAAGTCGACCCGCGCTCGGGCCTCGCCGTGCGAAACGAGATCGCGTCGTGGGCGGGCGCGTTCGGCTTTCGAGAGTTCGACCTCTACGTCGGCGGCAAGGACCCCCTGAGCGTCGTCGGAATTCCCGGCGACGTCCCGGCGCTCGTCATCGGCGCGCAGGTGAACGCGCCGCTGTTGCCGGGAACGCGCGGGCGCATCGCGCGCGAGCTACTCGCCGTGCTCCGCGGCTCGACGATCACGCGGTGGCGAGACGACACGACCATCGCCGCCATCGTCGTCGCCGCGTGCAACCTCGCCGAGGTCCGCGTCGAGGCGCCGCCCTACGCGATGCTCGCCGAGGTGGAGAAGCTCATCTCGAAGGCGATCGCGCGCAAGACCAAGAAGGCCATCGCCGAGGTCTGCCGCACCGTCGTCGCGTCGCGCGCCGACGCGCGCGCATGGGCTCACCGCGCCCTCGCCAGCCACAACCGGGTCGCCGCGGTCGCGTCGGGCGATGCCACGGCGGTCATCCTCGACCTCACCGGCCAGCCACTCGAGCGCCTGCCCGCGCTCGTCTCGGGCGACTCGCGCGTCGAGGAGCTCATTCGCTTCGTCTTGTCACCGCCTTACGTCGAGCTCCGTCGCTCGCTCGGCCTGGAAGGACCGGTGGCGCCGTGACGGACAAGAAGCCGCCGCTCGACTTCGGGCTCGAGGACCTCGACTGGGACGCGGCCATCGCCGAGTGGGACCAGAACACCGTCGTCCCCGGGGGGCCGGAGAGCCCGAGTGCGTACAAGGCGCCTGCGTCTGGAGCTGCGCCTGCCCCCGCGCTTTCCCCCCCCACCGCGCGAGCGCTCGAGGAGAAGACGAGCGAGCACAAGGCGCCGATCACCGCGCGTCCCTCCGGCTCCGGCACCGAGGCGGAGGTGGAGGACCCCACGATCGGTCTGCGCTCGCCGGGCGCTCCGCGCCCCGCGGCGAGCGGCGGGCTGGGACAGCTGTTCAAGGGGCGTGACGGCAGCCGCGAAGCGGACGCCTCGGCCGACGAGATTGGTGAGACGACGCGCCAGTCGAAGGCGCCCCCGCCCGCTCAGCTCCCCGAGCTCCCCCAGCCCCCCCCCGCCCCGACCACCGAGGACCAGGGGATCGACGAGGAGCTCCTGAGCAAGACCGTCGCCGCGCCCGACGGAGACGCCGCCATCGACGCGCTCCTCACTGTGAGCTCCGAGGGTGACGAGGACGGGCCCCAGGACGCCAACACGGTCGACGCCGCGATCTTCGCTGGCATCCCCGCCGATGACGACGCGCCGACCCAGTACATCCGCGGCAAGGCGTCACCACCCCGCCCTGCGCCTGCGCCGACGGTCACGCGGCGGCCCGAGGACTCGCCGCCTGCTTCGCAAGGCGGAAGCGATCTCGCAGAGACGATAGAGGGCGCAGCCGCTCGGCCTCCGGATTCGGGGCGTACCGGCACGTACGTCCGGAAGGAAGACGAGGACGCACCGACACGTCTCCGCAACCGTTCCGAGCTCCCGTCGATCCGCCCGCCCGAGGAGCCGGAGGTGGAAGCCCCCGCACCGCCCACGTTCGACAACGAACGGGCGGCACGCGATCTGCTCGACGACGACGCGAAGGCCGCCATTTTCGAACGCGCTCAGTGGTTCGAGGAGGAGGGGCGCGCGATGACGGACCCGGCGCTCGGCGCTCGTACGCTCGTCACGGCGAGCGAGCTCTTCGCGATGTGCGGCAACCTCGACGACGCGACGCGCCTCGCGATGGAGGCACGCGACGTCGACCCGCGCCAGCCACTGGCTCACTGGCAGGCGCGCGCGCTCTTGCCGCGTGGCATGGACGTCGGCACCGTCGTCGCCGCGCTCGACAGCGAAGCGCGCCAAACGTCGAGCGGGCCGCATCGTCTGCACACGTTCCTCGTGGGCGCCGAGCACCTTCACCTGGCGGCTGACGACGACGGGGCCGCGCGCCGACTCGAACAAGCGGCCCGCCTCGTTCCCGACGACGCGCGGGCGTACACGACGCGCGCCGCGCGCGCCCTCTCGCGCAACGACTACGTGAACCCCGCGCTGCGCTCGGCGGAGGCCTCGGCCCTGGCGAGCCTCTCGCTGGGCGTGGGGACGGCGCTGCGCCTGAGGGGCGCCGAGCGGTCCGACGGCGATGCGGGGGAAATTCTCCCCAACGATTCGCTCCGGCGCGCCCGCGAGGCGATGCACGACTCGGACTTCGGTACGGCCGCGACGTTGCTCGCCGAGCTCGTCGCCGTGCCGGAGCTCGCGAAGGCCTCGAGCTGGCTCGCCGCTGCGCTCGGCATGACCCAGGACGCGACGCGCACGTACGCTGCGAGCTGGCTGAAGAGGCTGCTCGGCACCGACGACGCCCTGGCGCGCCGGGCGATCGCCGCGCTGGGCGTCGAGATCGGCGATGGCGCGCTCGTCGATGCGGTCACGAGCGAGGGCGACGCGTTCGCTCCGCACGAGCGCGCGACGCTGGCCGCCCTCATGCGCCTCCCGCTGCCACAGGGCGACACCGAGCTCACGGCCATCGAGGGGGACGGGAGCATGGCGGCGCTGGCGTCCGCGGTGGCGGCGGTGGGCCTGCCCTCGTCGGCCGCGGACCTTCGCGCCCGAGCGAAGCATGCGGCCGGCCGAGAGAGCTCGCGCAAGCTCGTCACCCTCGGGCGCTTGCTCGGGACGGAAGCGAGCGACGAGGACCTCGACGCGGCGGTGCATGCGGCCGAGGGCGAAGAATCCGCGCGCGCCATCGCGCTCGAGCTGGCGGCGCGGGCCGGTCGATTCGACGAGGTGGCGGGCACCCTGGCGACGTGGTCGGACGGTGGCGACGCGCGCCATACGCGCGACCGGCAGCTGGCCGCCGGGCTCGTCGCCGAGCGCGCGGGGCAGCGCGAGCGGGCCGTCGAGGCGTACCGCGCGGCGATCCAGGCCGATCATGCGTGCGAGCCTGCGGTGCGCGCCGAGATGGATCTCGCACCCGGCGCCGACGCCGAGCTGCTACTCGAGGAGCTCGCCGCCGCCACGGTCGACCCGCTCCGCGCTGCGCTCCTCCGCCTCGAATCGATCACGCGTGGCGCGAGCCACGACGAGCCCACGGCGCTCGCCCGCCTCGACGCGGTCAACAAGGCGGCCCCCACCCTGCCCTTCGCCACGTTCCTCGCCGAGCGCGTCGCGCGCCACAGTGGCAACGTCGACGAGGTCCTGCGCTGGATCCGCGAGCGGCGCACCCAGGCGACCGACCCGCTCGAGAGCGCTCTCGACGCGGTGCGCGAGGCCCTTCTCGTCGCCGACGGCGAGCCGGAGGTCGCGTCCGAGCGCCTCGCCGAGGCCCACAACGCGCGTCCGGAGGACGTCGCGCTCCGCGAGCTCTTCGAGCGCCTGTCGGCGGAGCCGCTCACCGATCGCGCGAGCTGGAGAGAGACACGCGCGCAGTCGGCCGTCGGGCCGTCTCAGGCGCTCCTCTTCACGGAGGCCGCATACGAGTACGAGCGTGCAGGCGACAAGGAATCGTTCCTCCGCGCGGCGCAGGCCGCGTGCCAAAGCGGCGACACCGGCCTCGGCCGTTTGGCCCTCGAGCGCGCAGAGGTCGAGGCCGGCGCCGCCGGACGCCTCGCCGACGAGCTCCTCACGCGGGCGCGCGAAACCGAGGACGCCCACGAGCGACGGGAGGCGTACGAGCGGCTGGCCGACCTCGACGCCGTCGGTCGCGGCGATCCCGCGAGCGCCGTGCTGTGGCACCGCGCGATCCTCGAGTTCGAGCCGCTCCACCAGCCGAGCCTTCGCTACGTAGAGCACGCCTACGTCGATGGCGGCCGCGACGGTGAGCTGGAGCCGATCGCGTCTTCGATCGCGAGGGCGCTCGCCGGCTCGAACGGCGGCGAGTGCGCGGCCCACGCCGAGCTCGCGGCGCGCTTGCGGATGAAGGGCGGCGCCGACGACGCGTGGGAGTCCACGCGCGAGATGGCGGAGCTGGCCGCCGCGCAGACCGAGCCCCCGCTGTGGGCCTTGCGCCTCGTCAACGCACACGCGCGCGCGCAGAAGAACCCGGAGCGCGTCCTCATGACGACGCTGGCCCTCGTGCCGAAGACCGGCCGTCCCGCCGAGCTGGCCGCGCTGCACGTGCGCGCCGGAGACGCTGCTGCCCAGCAGGACAACCCGGATCTCGCGCGCGGCTTGCTCGAGCGCGCGGTGAAGGAGGACCCGGGTGACGTCGTCGCGTGGGGCATGCTCGCGCAGGCCCGCCACCGCTCGAAGGACATGCGCGGCGCCGCCGAGGCGGGCGAGTCGCTTGCCCGAACGAGCGCCGTGCCGCGGCACCAGCTCCTCGCCTGGTACGACGCCGCGCGCATGTGGGCCGACGACCTCGCCGAGCCCGATCGCAGCGTGTATTGCCTGGAGCAAGCCGCCCAGCTCGACGTCGCCTACGAAGACGTCTTCGCGCGTCTCTCGGCGCTGTACGGCAAGCGCGGCGCCCGTGAGGAGCTCGCGGCGCTGCTGGCGAAGCGAATCGCGGTCGTCTCGTCGCCCGAGGAGAAGGTGGAGCTCGAGGTCGAGCGCGGTCGAGCGCTCATGGACGTGGGCGATCCCGACGGCGCGCGCGCGGCCCTGAAGAGCGCCCTCGCCGAGAAGCCCGATCACGTCGCCGCGCTCGGCGCGTACGCCGACCTCTGCGCCGCCGCCTCCGAGTGGGACGAGGCCGAGCAGGCGTGGGTTCGCCTCGCGCGCTCGGTGCCCGTCCCGGAGGAGCAGCGCGACGTCTACCGCAAGCTCGGCGAGCTGTACGCCGTGCACGCGGTGAACCTGGCGCGCGCGGAGGTCGCCTTCAAGGAGGTGCTGAAGCGCGCGCCAGGCGACGTCTCCTCGATGGAGCGCCTCGTCAACGTGTACGCGCGGCAGAACGACGCCGCCAAGGCCATCGACATGCAGCAGCAGCTCATCGCGATGTCCAGCGACGCGGAGGCCAAGCGCAAGCGCCAGGTCGAGCTCGCGTCCCTCTACGACGAGGTCGGCCACGACGCGCGCAAGGCGGAGCAGACGCTCGAGGCGGTGCGCCGCGAGGCCCCGACCGACGTCGGCATTCTCCGCGCGCTTGCCGAGTTCTACATGCGGCACAAGCAGATGCCGGCGGTGAACATCCTCCTCGATCGCGCGGCGACCGATGCCCGGCGCGCGCTCGTCGCCGGGCGCTTCGCCTCGAGCGCGTTCGAGGTGCTGAAGACCGTGTACGATCTGCGCGCCCGCAAGGACGCCGCGCGCGTCGTCGGTTCGACGCTCGCCGCCTTCGAGGCGCGCCCGTCCCCCCTCCGCGGCGGCGACACGAGGGCGGCCGATCCGCGCCTCGACGATCTCCTCGCGCCCGAGCTCCTGACCCCTGCGCTCCGTGCGCTCCTCGCCCGGACCGGCGATGCGCTCGATGCGGCGTCACCTCTCGACCTGCGCGCGCTCCAGGCGGCGCAGCTGCCTGCGAGCGCCAGCGCGCTGCAGCAGGTGCTAGGCCAGCTCGCCCACCAGATGGGCGTGGGGCCGGTGCAGGCCCTCGTCTCGCCCAAGCTCGGCCTGAGCTGCGTTCCCTGCGGGTCCAGCCCACCGATGATCGTCCTCGGCGAAGGTTTGCTCGACGTGACGAACGACGCCGCACGCCTTTTTCTGCTCCTGCGCGCGCTGAAGCTCGTGCAGGCGCGGGCCTCGGCCATCGTCCGCACCCCCGCCGCCGACATGGGTGTGCTCATGGTGGCGTGGCTCCAGCTCTTCAACCCCCAGTGGCGTCCCGACGGGTTCGACCCCAAGGTCCTCTCCGACGCGTCGCGGCGTCTCCAGCGAGGCCTCCCCCGGCAGCTGCCGCCCGACGTCGGCGTCATCGCCCTCGAGGTCGCCGGCTCCGTCGGCATGCACGGCGCGGCGCTCGGCGCGGCGACCATCGGCTGGGCCAATCACATGGCGCTCCTCGCGATCGGCGATCCGGCGGCCGCCTTCGACGGCATCGCCTGGAGCATGGGGAGCAAGGACGGCGCTCCCGGGACCGCGCAGGATCGCGCCGCCTGGGCCACCCGCACCGGGGAGGTCAAAGATCTCATCGCGTTCAGCGTCACCGACGCCTACGCCGAGGCCCGCACCCGCCTCGGCCTCGACAGGCTCTGAGATCGCGGCCCCCTGGCCCGGCGACGCCCGGCACGACGCGGCGCGGCACGCCTCCCGTACACCGCGCGCGCACCCGCGCCCCCAGGTCCCCGCGACCATGGAGTTTTTCACTCCCCTTGCGTGCAAGAGCCCCAGAGGCTAAGAAGCGCCCGGGGAAAACACGAGGAATTACGAGAATTATGGCTACCTTGCCTCTCCGGAACATCGCGATCGTGGCTCACGTCGACCACGGCAAGACGACGCTCGTCGACCACATGCTTCGCCAGGCCGGCACGTTCCGTGAGAACGAGACGATGGTCGATCGCGTCATGGACTCGAACGATCTCGAGCGCGAGCGCGGCATCACCATCCTCGCCAAGAACACGAGCGTGCGGTGGAAGGGCGTGAAGATCAACGTCGTCGACACCCCCGGCCACGCCGACTTCGGCGGCGAGGTCGAGCGCACGCTTCTCATGGCTGACGGCGCGCTCCTGCTCGTCGACGCGGCCGAGGGACCGCTCCCCCAGACCCGCTTCGTCCTCCGCAAGTGCCTCGAGCTCGGCTTCCCCGTGATCGTCGTCATCAACAAGATCGACCGCCAGGACGCCCGCCCCGACGAGGTCTACTCGGAGATCTTCGATCTGTTCTGCGACCTCGGCGCCACCGACGAGCAAACCGACTTTCCCATGGTCTACGCCGTCGGCAAGCTCGGCCTCGCCAAGCGCGACATGAAGGACGAAGCGAAGGATCTCGCGCCGCTCTTCGACATGATCCTCGAGAAGGTCCCCGCGCCCAAGGGCGACCTCGACGCGCCGCTGCAAATCCTCATCAACAACCTCGATCACGACGACTACGTCGGCCGTCTCGCCGTCGGACGCATCGTGGCAGGCACGGTCAAGGCTAACCAGCCCGTCGGCATCATCAAGGACGGCGCGCAGATCAAGGGGACCATCAAGGTCCTGTCGACGTTCGAGGGCCTGAAGCGGACCCCGACGCAGGAGGCCGGCGCCGGTGAGCTCGTGGCGATCGCCGGCATCGAGGACGTGTACGTCGGTGACACCATCGTCGACTTGAGCCCGGGCTGGGAGACGCGCGCCCTGCCGCGCATCCACGTCGAGCAGCCGACGCTCAAGATGAAGATCGGCGTCAATACGTCGCCCTTCGCCGGTAAGTGCAAGCTGTCGAAGTTCCTGACCAGCCGTCAGCTCCGCGAGCGCCTCGTGCGCGAGACGCGGCGAAACCTGGCGATCCGGCTCGAGGAGAGCGACTCGCCGGACACGTTCACCCTCCTCGGCCGCGGCGAGCTCCAGCTCGCGATCCTGGTCGAGACGATGCGCCGCGAAGGCTACGAGATGCAGCTCGGCAACCCCGAGGTGGTCTTGAAGGTGACGGACGGCGTGACGTGCGAGCCGTTCGAGCTCGTCGTCGTCGACGTCCCCGACAGCTTCATCGGCGTCGTCACCGAGCGCCTCGGCGAGCGCAAGGGCCGCATGGTGAAGATGAGCAACCCCGGCTACGGACGAGCGCGCCTTGAATACCGCGTTCCCAGTCGCGGCCTCATCGGGTTCCGCGGCGAGTTCATGACCGCGACACGTGGCACCGGCCTCCTGAACACGATCTTCGACAGCTGGGAGCCGTGGGGCGGCACGATGATGAAGCGCCCGAATGGCGCCATCGTGTGCGATCGCGCCGGCGTCACGACGCCGTACGCGCTCTTCCACCTGCAGCCGCGTGGGAACTTCTTCCTCTCCCCCGGCGCCGCCGTCTACGAGGGGATGATCCTCGGCGAGCACAATCGCCCTAACGACACCGACGTCAACGCCATCCGAGAAAAAAAGCTCACCAACGTTCGAAACCACGGCAAGGACGAGAACACCGTGCTCGACGTCCCGCGCGTCCTGACGATCGAGACCGCGATGGAGTGGATCGACGCGGACGAGCTGGTCGAGGTGACGCCCGACGCGATCCGCGTGCGGAAGCAGATCCTGAAGATCAATATGCGCCCCCGAAGGTCCGAGGCCATCGAGGACAGCCAATCCGTCGACTGAGCCCGGGTTCGACTCCTCCCGAAATCTCCGTAGAATGGAGCGAGTGCGCGCGCTGTCTCCATTCCTCGCGCTCGTGGTGATCGCCCTGGCGGCGAGCCCACGGGAAGCGCGCGCGTCGAGCGCACAGGAGCTGGTTCGTGAAGCACGCGCGCACGAAGCGGCACACAAGGAGGAGCTCGCCTTGCGCCGCTACTCCGAGGCGCTGTCGCTCGATCCGACGCTCGCCGACGCCTACCTGGGGCTGGGCGAGCTGCGGGCCCGCCGGGGCGACGCGCGCGAGGCGGAGCGCGTGTACTCGGTCGCGATGGAGCATGTCCCGGGCTTGCGCGCGGCTCTCGTCGGTCGGGCGCGGGCGCGCTGGCAGATGGGGATGCGCGACGAGGCGGAGAACGATCTCTGGGCCTACGTTGCCGACACCGACGACAAGGCGGCGCTGCGCGAGCTCGCGGGGTGGTTCGGCGAGGAGGGCAAGGTGCCGGCGCAGCTCGCGGCGTGGCGGCGGATGCTCGCGGTGGCGGAGCGCACGAGCGACGCTGCGCTGGTGCGCGAGGCGCGGACGACGGTGCGGGCGCTGCAGATCCTCGTGGGTCCCGCCGATCCGGTGAGCGCGCCCGTGGAAGGCGACGACGTGCGACGCGCGGTCGCGCGCATGGCCAGGCGGGGTGGCTAGGAGGGCGGCGTTTTTTGGTCGAGCGAGAATCAGCCACCGCCCCGAGACGAGCACCCTCCGGAGCCGCGCGTGGTTCATACTCGCCTCATCCGATGACGACGTGGGCCAGGCAGGGGGCATGGGCGCTCGCGCCGATTCTGGCGGCCGGCTGCGCCGCGGGCGCGACCGCGCCGCCGCCGCCGCGCCCGCCCCCCGATGCGACGATCCTGACCGACGCCGTCTGGGAGGGTGATCTCCCTCGCATGCGGGCGCTCCTCGCGGCGCGCGCCGATCCCGCCGCGATCGACGCCCCCGAGTGGCCGCCGTGGACGTGGACGCTCGTGACGAGAGACCGGCCCGCGCGACAGCTCCTGCTCTCCTACGCACGCGACATCCACCCGGAGAACCCGCAGACGATCGCCGCCCTCCGCATGGCGGTGGGCCAAGGCGACGGCGACCTGGTGCGAGAGCTCCTGCGACGGCGCGTGTCGGTCAATCCGCCATCGGCGCGGTTCGCGAGCCCGCTCCTCGTCGCCGCGTCCACCGGGGACGTGCGGATGGTGGACGTGCTCCTCGACTCCGGCGCGCAGGTGAACGCCGCGGACGGCCAGGGCGACACGGCGCTCATGGCCGCGGTTCGGGTGGGCGCGCGTGATTGCGTCGAGCGCCTCCTCGCCCGCGGCGCCGACGCGCGGCTGCGCGATCACGAAGGACGAACGGCGCTCGCTTGGGCGCGCGAGGAGCGCGCGGACTCGCTCGCCGCGCTCCTCGTCGGCGCCGACCCCGGCTCGAGCGCCGCGGCGGTGTCGCCAGGAGCGCCTCCGCCCAGCGTGACGGTCGCGATCGCGCGGAGCATTCCTCTCGTTCAGCGCGGCGCGGCGGCGTGGACCAAGAAGGTGGGGTGCAGCTCGTGCCACCACCAGCCGATGGCGCTCCTCGTGGCGTCGGTCGCCGAGCGTGCGAACGTGTCGTTCGATCGGGCGCTCGCGAAGGAGCTGCGCGATCACCTGGCCGAAGAGGAGCTCATCTTCCAGGCCGAGTCGCAGAAGGCCCTCGCGAGCGACGTGGGCGTCCTGCGCGCCGGTCGGCTGAACAGCGGCGACATCGCCTTCGGCACCGGGCTCTTTCTGTCGGCGCGGCTCGACGCAGGGGGGCTCGCGCGTGGCGGACCGGAGGAGACGAGCGCCAAGCTGCTGGCGCGCCTCCAGCTCTCCGATGGCCACTGGCGGTACGGCCCGCTGCGCGGGGCGATCGAGTCGAGCGACATCGCGACCACGGCCCTCGCCGCGCGGGTCATCTCCGGCCTCGCGCCCATCGGGGACGATACGACCGCGCGGGTGGGGCGTGCGAGGCAGTGGCTCGTGCGCGCAAGCGCGTCGAGCGTAGTCGATCACGCCTACCGGCTTTACGGCCTCCACTGGACGGCGGCCGACGCGCCGCTGGTCACCGAGCAAGCGACGAGGCTGCGCGCGCTCCAGCGGAAGGACGGCGGCTGGGGCCACGTTCCGAGCGCCCCCAGCGACGCCTACAGCACCGGGCTCGCGCTCGTGTCGCTCCACGAAGCCGGCGCGCTCGCGGTGACCGATCCGGCGTTTCGCGTCGGCATCGCCTACCTGCTCGAGCGGCAGAAGCCCGATGGTACGTGGCTCGTGCACAGCCGCGCGGTGCCGCTGCTTCCGTACGTGGACGGCGGCTCGCCGCACGGCAAGCTCCAGTTCATCTCGTTCGCCGCGACGTGCTGGGCCACGATGGCGCTCATGTACGCATCCACGTCGCCCACGCCCTGAGGGTGGCTCCGTCCCGGTCGAGGATCACGGCCCTGCGTCGGCGCCCGAGCTCCCCATCAGCGGAAGGGTCACGTGCGGCAGGCGCGGGGCGAGCGCGTCCTCGTAGGCGAGATCGATCGCGCTCGTGAACGAACGGAACGGCACGGTCGGCGCGAAGTTGGCGGTGAGGACGCACACGCTCCCCGGCGCGAGCGTCCCCGTACAGTAGTCGTACGGTACCGGGGTCGCGCTTTAGGCTCTGTCGGAACGCTTCGCCCACGCACGCGAGGATGCTCGCCGGCCACCGTCGCGCAACGTTGGCGTAGGTCCACGTGAGCGAGTCCTGCATCTGCTCCGGGCCGACGAAGGCCCCGTTGGGGTTCCCCGCGTCGTAGTCTCCATCGCCCGGAGCCCGCGCCCACGTGACGAAGAGAGTGGGCTGCGCCCCCGCTCCTACGGCGAGATCGCCGAAATGGCGTGCAGACAGCGCGAACACGTCGGAGTCGTAGGGGAGCGCCGCCTCCTCGCTCTGCCCCTGGAGCACGACGTGCGTGAATCCTCCGTCGCGGATACGCCCCTGTGCGACGCCGTTGTTCCAGTGGTCGATGAGCCGCGCGCCTCCTTGGACGATCTGGTCCGTCGTGATCGTTGGAAGCACGCCCGACGTCGCGGCGATCCGTGAAAGCATGCCGGGCAGGTCGTTGACGTAGGTATAGCTGTTGCCGATGAAGAGGATGCGCAGGTCCTTCGGCCGCGCGTCGACGGGCGCGTCCCCGAGGGAGCCGGCGTCACGGGGGAGACGATTCGGCGCCCGCGTCCTCGGGCGAGCGTGGGACAGGGTTGGCTGCATCGTCGGCACCGCAAGCGGCGAGGAGGAGGAGCACCACCACCCCGGCGAACGTTCGGGCGGCGCGACGATGCCTCGCCGACGGAGGAAGGGGCACGCGTTCATGGACCACGTCACCAAAAAGAGAGGACGCGACGCATCGCGAACTCCCCGCACTAGACCCGAGGGACGAACGCGGCGTGAAGCGCCCGCTGGGCGTCTGCGAGGTGCTCGGCGTCGATCGTCGCTGCGATGCGGAGGGGGCCGAGCGTGAGCGTGCGCGGCGCGATCTCGCGCTGGGCGAGGACGGCGAGGAAGCGCGCGGACTCGAGGTCGAGCCCCTGCCCCACGACGCTCACGATGGCCTGCTTGTCGACGAACGTGACCCTTTCACCGTCGCCCATGTGCGCTTCGATGGCGCGGCGCTTGCCCTCCCAGTCGGGCAGGTTCAAAAGCGGAATGGCGACCTGCGCCGCGCCGCGCGCCGCGCCGCCGTCGACGAACGGCACGCCGAGCTTCGCGGCGATCTCGGCGAAGCGCCCGGCAAGCCGCGCGTCGAGCTGCGCGAGGACGACCCGATCGAGCCCCACGACGCCCCGCACATTGGCCGTGGGCTGCCCCGTGGGCTGCTCCTTGGCGATCGTCTCCTTGGCGACGTTGCCGTCGGCGTCGACCGGATCCGAGGTCTTTCGCGCGTGAATGGCGATCTTGGCGCGCCGGGCCCACTCGACGGCCTGCGCGTTCAGGACCTTGGCGCCGGCCTCGGCCATCTCCTGCAGCGTGGCGAGATCGAGCGCGGGGAGGTGCACGGGATCGTCGACGACGCGCGGGTCGGCCGAGTAGACGCCGTCGACGTCGCTGTAGATCTCGCACCTCTCCGCGCCGAGCGCGGCCGCGAGCGCCACGGCGGTGGTGTCGGAGCCGCCGCGGCCCAGCGTTGTGATCTCGCGGCGGTAGCTCATGCCCTGGTAGCCGGCGACGATGACGATGCGCCCGCGCGAGAGCTCGTCCTCGATGCGGTGGGGCCGCACCTCGATGATGCGCGCGTCGAAGTGGCGGTCGTTGGTGATGATGCCGGACTGGCTGCCGGTGAAGCTGATGGCGTCGAGGCCGCGCGCCTGGAGCGCGATCGAGAGCAGGGCCATCGTCACGCGCTCGCCGGTCGACAGGAGCATGTCGAGCTCGCGGCGCGGAGGGTCGAACGGTGCACCGTCCGCGCGCGCGTCGCTCGAGGCAGCGGCAGAGGATCGCGCGACGGCGCGGGCGAGCTCGAGGAGCTCGTCGGTCTTCTTCCCCATCGCGCTCACGACGACGACGACGTCGTTGCCCGCGCGCTTGGCCTGCGCAACCTTGTCGGCGACCTTGCCGAGCTTCTCCACGTCGGCGACCGACGAGCCGCCGTACTTCTGCACGAGGATGGGCATCTTCTCCTCTTTCGACGATAACGCCTCGTCCGCGATTAGCATGCCGCGGCAGGGCCGGACAAACTCAGCGCGGCCGAAGAATGGCGACGCCGAACGGACCGACGGCCCACGCCAGACGCGACGCGTCGCTCCACGCGAGGTCGAGGACGCGCGGATCGTCGCCTTCGTCCGCCTCGCCCCCAATCTCCACCACGATCCGGGCGATACCGTCGGCCCCGGCACGCGCGATCCACGAGCGATCCTCGGCTGCAGCGTGCAGGGCCACGAGCGTCGTCCCGTCGTCGTCGAGGAGCGTCAGGGCGGTGACGCTCCCGGTCCCCTCCAGTCGCTCCCATGGCCCGCCGTCGCTGCGAAACGCGCCGGCGCCAGGCACGGCCACGACGACGAAACGGCCACGGGCTCGCACGAGCGGGGTCGCGGCTTCGGGCACCGTCGGAAGGGCTGCGCCCCATGGAGCCATCGGGGTGCCCCGAACCACGGCGCCATGCCGCAGCGCGACGAGCTCCCCGGCCGGGGTCGCGGTCAGGGCGTCGACCCCGTCGGCCGCGCGGGCCAACCACGTGACGCCGCGGTCGCCGCTCTCCACGAGCGCGCCCCCGGCCGTTCTCACCCAGATGTGCGTTCCGTGAGCGGCGATCTCCACGATCGGGCCCGCCCCGAGCTCGCCCCAGCCGTGTACCTCGCGGAGGCGCGGCCCGTCTCCCACGAAGAGGCCGTGGGCTGTCGCGGCGACGACACCGTCGGAAAGGAGTGCAACCCCCGCGACTGTCGAGCCATGGATCGAATCGCCGCCCAGCGGCGCGGCGCCCTGGGCGTCGACGCGGAGGACGCTGGACGCGGCGACGAGCGCGGTGTCGGGCGCACCCAGGGGCACGACCCCACGCGCCAGGCCGATCTGCGGCACCCACGTCGCTCGTTCCCAGGCGCGATCGTCCCAAGGCGGCCGCTCGTCACCGCCCACCGTCGGCCAGGCGTCCGCGAAGACCCCGTCCTCGAGCTCGCCGTCGGCGTCGGCGTCGAGCCGCGGCAGGTCTTCTTCCCGGAGGGCCTCGTCCGCCGCTTCAGGTCCCTCCTCGCCGGCGTCACCCGCGAGGGCGGCCCCCGCCCCATCGAGGCCAAAATCTTCATCACCTACGCCGGGTTCGTCCGCATCTTCGAGAAAGTTATTCAGCTCCTGGTCGTCGAGCTCATGAGACCCAACATCGAGCTCCTCGGCGTCCGTGGCGTCGTCGAGCCAGCCGCCCTCGGCGGTCAGCGCTTCGTCCTTCGCGGCTTCCGCCTCGAATGCGTCCACAGGATCGCCCTCGCCGGTCGTGTCATCGAGCAGGTTTTTGGCATTCTCGTCGTCGCCGTCGTCGACCTCGTCGGGATCGCTGGGCGTCCCCTCGGCATCTCCCCCCTCGCCGTCGAGCGGCGGCAGCTCGCCGAGGCCGTCGTCGTCGAGCTCTTCGTTTCGCTTCGGGAGAGGGGCCGCGTCCATGGTGCGGCGCATCCTAGCGCACTCGGGAGAACTGGCGCCGGCCAGCCTCACCCATGACGTAGAAGTCGCGCCCGCCTCCCATGACCCCCCAGGCCACGGCCAAATTTCGTCGGCACGGTCGCTGCAGGAGTGGTGAGGTATGTCGCAGCGGGCGCATATGTGGATTCGCCTGGTGGCCCTGGCCATCCTCGTGGCGATCGCGTGTCTCCCCCATGGCGAGCGCGGTAGCGAGAGCGCCGGCAGCTTCGGCGCCGGCAGCCACGCAGCGGAAGTCGCCCGCAACAAGTAGCCGTCCCGGCACGCATTTCGGGGACCTTTCTTTCGCGCGTTGCGCCAGCGGGGCGCTGCCCGTACCTTCCGGTCAACCCGACCGATGCGACTGCTCATCCTGTCCCGAAACGCGACCCTCTACTCGACGAGCCGGCTCGTCCTGGCCGCGCGTTCCCGTGGGCACGAGGTGACCGTCGCCGACCCGCTGGACTTCCACATCGTCATCTCCCGGGGGCGCCCGTCCATGTTCCTGGGGGACAGGCCAGTGCCGCACGCCGACATCGTCCTGCCGCGCATCGGCGCCTCGATCACCAACTACGGGCTCGCCGTCGTCCGCCAGTTCGACATGATGGGCGTGCCGGTCCTCAACACCGCGGTGGCCATCGCGCGCTCGCGCGACAAGCTCCGGGCGATGCAGCTCCTGACGAAGAAGGACATCGACGTCCCCAAGACCGTCTGCGCGCGCACCCCCGACTCGATCGATCTCGCCCTCAGCTTCGTGGGCGGCTGTCCGGCGATCGTGAAGCTCCAGCAAGGCACCCAGGGGATAGGCACGATGATCGCGGAGACGCCCCAGGCGGTCTCGTCGCTCCTCGAGACGCTCTGGGCGATGGGCCAGGACATCATCCTGCAGGAGTACATCTCGGAGTCGAAGGGGCGGGACTACCGGGCCATCGTCGTCGGCGGACGCGTCATCGCGGCGATGCGCCGGCAGGCCAAGGCCGGGGAGTTCCGTTCGAACCTGCACCGCGGCGGCCTCGGCGTGCGCGTCAACATGGACAAGCGCTACACGCAGATCGCGGTGGCGGCGGCGAAGGTCATGGGCCTCGAGGTCGCCGGCGTCGACATGCTCGAGGGCAAGGACGGTCCGAAGATCCTCGAGATCAACAGCTCGCCGGGCCTCGAAGGGATCGAGCGCACGAGCGGCGTCGACGTCGCCGGTGCCATCGTCGCCCACGCCGAGCGTTACCTCGCGCGCCGCCGCAAGCGCCGCAAGCGCCGCGATCTCGTCATCGACGACGAGCGCCGCACGCGCCGCCTCAAAGAAGAGGAGGTCGAGACGACCCAGCCGAGGAAGCGGACCGCGGTCCGCGGGGGCTGAAGTGGGGACCGACGTGCGGGCGCGGGCGCTCAAGATCGAACGCATCGACCGGACCCTGGTCTGGACCATCGCGCGTCCCGAGGCGAAAAACGCGCTGAACCGCGACACGATGGGGCTCCTGCTGCAGGCGGTCAGCGACGCGGCGAAGGATCCGACGCTCCGCGCGGTGGTGCTCACGGGCGAAGGGGACGCGTTCGTGTCGGGGGGCGACCTTCGCGAGCTGCGCGATGCGACGACGCCGGCGCAGGCCGAGGAGTTCAGCCGCGTCGGCGCGGAGCTCTGCGAGAAGCTAGAGGCGCTCCCGGTCCCCGTGATCGCGGCGATGCCCGGTCCCGCGTTCGGCGGCGGCGCCGAGCTCGCGCTCGCGTGCGATCTGCGCATCGCCGACACGCGCGCGCGTATCAGCTTCCGCCAGGTGCGCCTGGGCGTCACGACCGCATGGGGCTCGATCGCGCGGCTCGTCGCGCTCGTCGGGCGCGGCACCGCTGCGCGGCTTCTCTACACGAGCCACGAGATCTCGGCGGCGGAGAGCAAGGCCATGGGGCTGGTCGACGAGGTCGTCGCGAACGGATCGTGCGTGGAGGTCGCGATTGCCTGGGCCCTCGACGTGACGCAGGGCTCACCGGCGGCGATCGCGTCGATGAAGGCGCTCCTCCGCACGGCATGCGCACCCGCCAACGCGCTCGCCGTCGAGGAGCGGAGGCGCTTCGTCGAGACCTGGACGGGGCTCGATCACGCCGAGGCGATGAACGCCTACTTCGAGCGCCGTCCGCCGAAATGGCGCGACCGATCCTGAATTCAGCCGGTCAAGGGGTCAAAGGAGCGACGCGCGGATCGACGATGACCCGGACGCTCGTCCCCTCGAAGGGCTGAAGCTCCGGGCCGGCGGCGCACATCTCGCCGCCCGAAGCGCCGGCGCGCGCCATCTCGCGCAGGCGGGCGACGCGCGCCAGGTGCGCGCGTGCGAGGACGGCGTCCCCTTCGCGGGCCGCGTCGCGCGCGCCCCTGGCCTCCTCTCGCGCCACGCGAAGCGCGACGTCTACGCGGCTGAGCGCTTCGTCGAGGCAACCCACTGCGCGGGTCAGCTTCTGGGTACGGGCCCGTCGAAGGAGTCGCCGGACATGCTCGCTCGACGCGTCCATCGCCACGACGAGCGCGTCCGCCTGCGTCGCGGCTGCGCGCGCCTCGGCTCCCTCCTCAGGCGCAGGCGCAGACGCAACAGCGATGCCCTCCGTCGAGATCGACGCGAAGGCGAGAACGAGTGCACTTCCGCCACGGATGAGGGCGTTCATGGCGGGGTTGCGCATTTGCCTGGCTCACCCAAATTGGTGGCCTCCGCGGCGCCGTTCATTCACGAAACGCGCGCGCGAAAACCTCGCGGATCACCGCGGCGACCTCGGCCGGACGCTCCACCGACATCGTGTGCCCCGTGGCGCCCAGCCGGACGAGCTCTGCGCCGGCGATCGCCGCGCAGACCTTCTCCCCATCGGCGGGCGGGCAGCGCTCGTCCTCTTCGCCGACGACCACGGTCACCGGGACGGCGACGCGCGTGAGGTCGGCGAGGAGGGGCCGCCTGCCGGACCACGCGCGGAGGGCGTGCGCCGCGAAGCGCGGACGTAGCGTGGCGATCCGCTCCTCCCACGCTCGAACGAGCTCGGGCGCGCGCGCTCGGAAGGTCGCGCCGAATAGAGCCTGCGCCGTCTGCGTCACGATCGCGTGCGGAAAGCCGACGGCGGCGATGGTCTTGGTCACGACTGCGTCCCGTACGGTCTCGCGCCGCGTCGCCGCCTCGCCGCACGCCGCCAGCAGCACCGCCCCCCGCACGCGCACGCGCGCCGGCTCCGCGAGGAGGAGCTCCATCGCGGCGTGCGCACCGACGGAGAGACCGACGACCACGACCTCCTCGATCCCCTCGGCGGCCAGGATCGCCGACAGATCCGCCGCCACGTCGGAGATCGCGTAGGCGTCGTGCGCCGTGCTTGCACCATGGCCGCGAACGTCGACGCTGACGCATCGGGCGGCTGGCGAGAGCTCTGCCGCCACCGCGTCCCAGACGTGGTGATCACACATGAGGTTGTGCACGAACGCGAGCGCACGAGGCCCCGTCCCACGCGCGAGGTAGGCGATCGTCTCGGCGCCGCGGGCCAGGGTCTTCATGGTAAGAAACGAGTATGCAGGACGCGCAACGCCCCGGCTATTTCGGGCAATATGGAGGCCGTTTCGTCTCCGAGACGCTCCTCTTCGCGCTCGACGAGCTGGCGAGGAAGGTAGACGAGATCGTCAAGCGCGACGCGTTCCAGACCGAGTGGCGCGGGCTCCTCACGTCGTACGTCGGGAGGCCGACGCCGCTCACGGAGACCGCGCGCCTCGCGCGCGCTATCGACCCGGCGGGCAAGCACCTGGCCCGTCTCTTCTTGAAGCGCGAGGACCTTTGCCATACCGGCGCGCACAAGATCAACAACGCCATCGGTCAGGCCCTGCTCGCGAAGAAGATGGGGAAGCGCCGCATCATCGCCGAGACCGGCGCCGGTCAGCACGGGGTCGCGACGGCGACGGCGTGCGCGATGTTCGATCTGCCGTGCGAGGTCTACATGGGCTCCGAGGACGTACGGCGGCAGGCGCCCAACGTCGGGCGGATGAAGCTCCTCGGCGCCAAGGTCATCCCGGTAGAGAGCGGCTCGCGCACGCTGAAGGACGCGATGAACGAGGCCCTGCGCGACTGGGTCACGAACGTCGACACGACGTACTACTGCATCGGCAGCGCGGCCGGCCCGCACCCCTACCCGGAGCTCGTCGCGATGCTCCAGAGCGTCATCGGCGAGGAGGCGCGCGCGCAATCGCTGACCCAGACCGGCAGCCTGCCCGACGGCGCCGTCGCGTGCGTGGGCGGTGGCTCCAACGCGATCGGCCTGTTTCGCGGCTTCTCGAGCGACGCCAGCGTCGCGCTGTACGGCGTCGAGGCCGCGGGCCACGGCATCGCGAGCGGCCAGCACGCGGCGACGCTGACGGCCGGGCGTGTCGGCGTCCTTCACGGCTCGAAGAGCTACGTCCTGTGCGACGAGGGCGGGCAGATCCAGGAGGCCCACTCGATCAGCGCAGGGCTCGACTACCCGGGCGTCGGGCCCGAGCACGCGCACCTCAAGGACAGCGGCCGCGCGCGCTACCTCTCGGCGACGGACGAAGAGGCCCTCGCCGCGGCCCGCATGGTCGCGCGGACCGAAGGGATCCTCCCGGCGCTCGAGACTGCGCACGCGTTCGCAAGGGTCGGCGCGATCGCCCGTGAGCTGGCGGAGGCGCGCGGCCGCCCGGTCACGCTCGTCGTGTGCAGCTCCGGTCGCGGCGACAAGGACCTCGAAACCTACCTGAGCCGCCTGGTGGACTCGTGAAGCGGCTCGCGGCGGCGTTCGAGCGGCGCGCGCAGGCAAGCCAGAAGGTGCTCGTCGCCTACCTCTGCATGGGCGATCCCTCCGAGGAGGAGTCCGTCGCCCTCGCGCTCGGGTGCGTCGCGGCGGGCGCGGACATCCTGGAGCTCGGCTGCCCGTTCAGCGATCCGACGGCCGACGGTCCCGCCATCGCGCGCGCGAGCCAGCGATCCATCGAAAAGGGCGGAGGGCTGGCCTCGACGCTACGCGCCGCCCGCGCGATCCGCGCCAAGACCGAGGTGCCCATCGTCCTCTTCGGTTACTACAACCCGCTCTTCGTTCGCGGCGAAGGGACGGCGGTGACCGACGCGGCGGCCGCCGGTGTCGACGCGATCCTCGTCGTCGATCTCCCCCTCGAGGAGGGCGCGGCCCTTCGCGCACGCGCCGGCGAGCTCGGCGTCGCCGTGGTGCCCCTGGTCGCTCCGACGAGCGCCGAGGCGCGGGCGGGGCAAATCCGCGCGGTCAAGGATCGTTCGGGCTTCGTCTACTACGTGTCCGTCGCCGGGGTGACCGGCGCCGCTGCCGCCCCGCTTCGTGACGCAAGCCGCCAAGCGGGGCTCCTTCGCGCGGCGACGGGGCTTCCGGTCGTGGTCGGCTTCGGCGTCGATTCCCCCGAAAAAGCGAGGCAAGCCGCGTCGGAAGCGGACGGGGTCGTGGTAGGAACCGCCATCGTACGTCAGATCGAGGACGGCACGACTCCGACAGACCGCATGACGCGGGTGACGAATTTGATTCGAAGCCTGCGATCGGGGCTCGACGGGGCCAGCTGAACGACTACGATCTTGACCAAGAGACCTCTGTAAACCTCCAAAAGTCCTCATGCGCCTTCTCTGCGTTTCCGACATCCACGGCCGACTCGATGCCCTCGCCGCCGTCCTCGCGACGGCCGAGCGGCGAAGCTTCAACAAGCTCCTCGTCGCGGGCGACATCGTGTTTCCCGGCCCCCACCCGCTCGAGACCTGGCGGCGCCTCGCGGCGGCCGGCGCGATCCTCGTGCAGGGGGTGAGCGACAAGGCGCTCGCGACGCTCGATCCGAAGGATCTCCACGCGTCGACGGATCACGAGCGCAAGATGATCGAGCGGATGCAGGCCGTCCGCGCCGAGCTGGGCGACGTCATCCTCGGCCGCCTGAAGCGCCTCCCCACGCACTTCCGCATGCCCCTCGAGGACGGCGGCGAGCTCCTCCTGGTGCACGGCTCCCCGGTGGACCCGGCCGAGGCCCTCAGCCACGACATGAGCGACGACGAGCTCGACTCCCTGCTCGCCGACGATCCGGCCGACGTCGTCGTCTGCGGCATGAGCCACAGCCCCTTCGAGCGTGAGGTCATGGGCTGCCGCATCGTGAACGTCGGCAGCGTCGGTGAGGCGCCGGACCAGCGCGCCGGCGGCGGCAGCGTCGCCCACGCGACCTGGATCGAGTCGACGCCCAGCGGCGTGGTCGTCGAGCAGATCACCGTGCCGCTCGACGCAGAGCCGCTCCGGATCGCTGCATTCGGCTGACGGCGGCGACGGTTCTGCCCGCGCTTCACACAGAAGCACACACAAAACTTAACGTCCGCCGCGCGCGCACGGCACGATCGCATCCGGAGATCGTGAGTGAAGTGACGCCGCGCAGAGGACCCTCGATCGTCAAGGCGCGCAAACCGTCGCTCGTATCGCAGGATCGCCGCATGCGCCTGCGGGTCCACGAACCCGTCTGGCGGGAGCTCTTCGACCGCGCCGACGCCATCAGCGAGGGCTCGTGCCGCGAGGAAGCGGAGGGACGGGTCTGGTACGGCACGACGAGCCTGATCTTGCCGCTCCCCCTCCCGGTGACCCACGAAGAGCGGCACTTTCTCGCCGCCGTGGCCGCGCGAGACCTGCACGTCCGACTGCGCGCCATCCGAATTGCCCACAGGGAGGCGCAGAGCCGCGCGCCGGCGACCCTTGACATCGTGACGACGGAGCTCAGGGTCTCGACCGACCCGCAGGGCGTGAGGATTGACGTCGACATCCAGGCGCCCTTGATTGAGGTGCGCCTCGGCACCTCGAGGCAGTGAGCTCGTGACGATCTACATGCCCACGCTCGAAGACGGAATGACAGGCAAGAAGAAAGCCCGCGGCAAAGGCGGCAAGGGCACAGCCGACGCCAAGAAGGGCGCCGACGTGATCCACGTCGCGTTCGGGCCCGGCGGCGGACGCATCGAAGCGATCCCTCCGGCCGCCCCGCCGGCGGCTGCTGGCACCGCGACGCCGGAGACGACGAACGGCGCCGGCCGCGAGCCGGTGAGCGATACGTTCTCGCGCGCAGAGGTGTCGAAGCTCCTCGGCATGAAGCCGGCGCGCCTTCGCTCGCTCGAGAAGGCGCAGATCGTGAGCCCCAGCGGCACGCGCAACGGCAAGAAGGTCTACACCTTCCAGGATCTCATCGCCGTGCGCGCCACGCACGATCTCCTCGCCCGACGCGTGAAGATCGGTGACGTCGCACGCGCGATCGGCGTCTTGAAGGAGAGCCTCCCCCGCGTCACGCGCCCTCTCCAGGAGCTGCGGATCGTGAGCGACGGACGCCGCATGGTCGTGAAGGCCGACGGGGCGATGTTCGAGCCCTTGACCGGCCAGATGGTCATCGACTTTCAGGTGAACGCCCTCCGCGACGACGTCGTCCGGATGCTCCGCCCCGAGACCGCCGGCGCGCGCGCCCGCACCGCGTACGATCTCTACACGCGCGCGAGCAGCCTCGACGAAGACCCGGCCACGTTCAGCGAGGCCGAGGAGCTGTATCGCCGCGCGCTCGAGCTCGATCCCGAGCTCGCCATCGCGCACACGAACCTCGGCAACATCCGCTTTCGTCGCGGCGACGAAGCCGGCGCCGAGGAGCTCTACCGGCACGCGCTCGAGATCGACGAGCGCCAGCCCGAGGCCCACTACAACCTCGGCTACGTGATGCTCGAGCGCGGTGAGCCCAGGCGCGCCGTCGGCTACTTCGAGAAGGCCCTGGAGGCCGATCCGCGCTTCGCCGACGCGCACTTCAACCTGGCGATGGCGTACGAGGCTGTCGGCGAGAAGGTCCGCGCCCGTGCGCACTGGAAGCGCTACCTGGAAATCGAGCCCACCGGCACCTGGGCTGACATCGCCCGCGAACATCTGTGAGCTCTCCTTCTCTCAACGAAGACGCCAAGGACGAAGGCGCCAAGGACGAAGACGCCAAGGCGCCGACGCCTGCGCCTGCGCCTGCGCCTGCGCCTGCGCCCATGCAGCTTCGTACGAGCCTGTGGACGCGCGCGTTCTGGCGGTACCTCACCGTCAGCGCGATCATGGCGATCCTGTGGATCCTCTACAACCGCCACCCCTACTACCTGCGCCAGCAGTTTCAGCCGTGGCGGCCGCTCTTCCAGTTCGGCATCACGGCATGGCTCGCCCTCGGTCTTCCCTACTGCTACGCGACGGTCAAGCGCTTCTCCTCGCGACCCAAGGACATGCGCGACTCGGCGCTGCACTGGATGCTGCTCGTGCGCGGCGCGTGGCGCGGTAAGACGAGCCATCTCCTTCGCAGCCGGCGCGTGAAGACTTCGATCCTCTCTCTCTTCGTGAAGGGCTTCTACGCCCCGCTCATGACGAGCTTCTTCTCCGAGCACTCGAACACCATCTCGAGGATGTGGGCGAACCGCAAGCACCAGCCCATCTACGATGCCGCCCACAGCAGCGGCTTCAGCGACTGGTGGGCGTACGTCACGACCACGGTGCCCAAGCTCCTCCCCGACGGCAGTGACATCGGCGCGCTGTTCGACTCGCAGTGGTGGAACCTGGCGAACGCGCGCTTCGCCGGGGATCTCTATTACAACGTCCTCTTCTTCGTGGACTGCGGCTGGGCGCTCTTCGGCTACTGCCTGGAGAGCCAGTGGCTCAAGAACAAGACCCGCAGCGTGGAGCCGACCGCGCTCGGCTGGGCGGCGGCGCTCGCCCTCTACCCGCCCTTCAACGACATCACCGGCACGTACCTGCCGCTCGACTCGAGTCATCAGTTCATCACGAACCCGTACGGCCAGCTCGCATGCCGGGTGGCGGTCCTCGCGGCCTTCACCATCTACGCCGCCGCCACTGTGTCGTTCGGCTTCAAGTTCTCGAACCTCACCAACCGCGGCATCATCTCCCGCGGCCCCTACGCCTTCGTCCGGCACCCGGCGTACCTCTGCAAGAACTTCGCGTGGTGGATGGAGCACCTCCCCAACATCTCGCTGCAGACGGTGTTCTTCCTCTCGCTCCTGAACGGCATGTACTTCCTCCGCGCCTGGACCGAAGAGCGCCACCTCTCGCAAGACCCCGACTACGTCGCCTACAAGAAGAAGGTCCCGTGGGTCTTCATCCCAGGCATTTACTAGCGCCCTGAAGGCTTCGCGCGCCCCTGGTGTGCTACTTCTTGCCGCGAGATGAGCGGCGACGCCTCCACGACGACCCCGGTAGCCACAAGGGCGAAAGCAAAGTCCCTCTGGGTTCGCGCGGGTTGGCGGTGGCTCATGGTCCTGGCGATCATGGCGGTGCTCTGGGTGCTCTACAACCGGCACCCTTACTACCTCCGGCAGCAGTTCGCGCCGTGGCGCCCGGCCTACGACTTCGCCATCACTGCGTGGCTCACGCTGGGCCTCCCCTACTGCTACGCGACGGTGAAGCGCTTCTCGACGCGCGCGAAGGACATGCGCGACGGGCCGCTCCTCTGGATGCTCCTCGTGCGCGGCGCCTGGCACGGCAAGATGCGCCACCTCTTTCGCAGCCGGCGCGTGAAGACCACGATCCTCTCTCTGTTCGTGAAGCTCTTCTACATCCCCCTGATGGTGACGTTCTTCTCGGGGCACTCGAACAACATCGCGCGGGCGTGGGCGTTCCGTAAGCACCAGCCGGTCTTCGGCGACGCGTCGCGTGTGATGGGGTTTCGCGACTGGTGGGCGTACGTCACGACCACGGTGCCGAAGCTCGTGCCGAACTGGAGCGACGTCACGGCGCTCTTCGACGCCTCGTGGTGGAACCTGGCGAACGTCCGGTTCGCCGGCGACCTTTACTACGACATCCTGTTCTTCGTGGACTGCGGCTGGGCGCTCGTGGGCTACTGCCTCGAGAGCCAGTGGCTCAAGAACAAGACCCGCAGCGTGGAGCCGACCGCGCTCGGCTGGGCAGCGGCGATCTCGTGCTACCCCCCGTTCAACGACGTGCTCGGGACGTACCTCCCCCTGGATCAGAGCCACCAGTTCATCACCGACGAGCACTGGAAGATGGTCTGCCGCGGCCTCATGCTCGCGGCGTTCACGATTTACGCGGCCGCCACGGTGGCCTTCGGGTTCAAGTTCTCCAACCTCACCAACCGCGGCATCACCGACAAGGGGCCGTACCGTTTCATTCGCCACCCGGCCTACGTGTGCAAAGGCTTCGCGTGGTGGATGGAGTACCTGCCGAACATGTCGCTCCAGACCGCGTTCTTCCTGACGGGGCTGAACCTCGTGTACGCCCTCCGCGCGTGGACCGAGGAGCGGCACCTCTCGCAGGACCCCGACTACGTCGCCTACAAGAAGAAGGTGCCGTGGGTGCTGATCCCCGGCGTCTACTGACCGAAAAATTCGCGAACGGCCGCCGCGACGTGGCGCTGTTGCGGTTCGGTGATCCCGTAGAACATCGGCAAAGCGACGAGCTGGCCGGCGAGGGACGGCGACTGTCCCTCGTGGCCCTCGCGGTTCGGCGCGAACGCCCGGAAGGCGTCCTCGGCCCAGAGCGGGCGCGTGTAATATGCACGCGATTCGACGCCGCGGGTGGCGAGGTGGCGCTCGAGCGCTTCGCGGGCGGGTGCGGGCACGCGGAGGACGAGCTGGTGGTAGACGTGCTCGCCGGGCGCGCCGGGGTCTTGCAGTGTCCCCGCCGGCAAAGCTCCAGCCAGGAGATCGCGGTAGCGCGCCGCGGCCTCGATGCGCGCGCGGGTCCACGCTTCGAGACGGGCGGCCTTCACCTCGAGCACCGCGGCCTGCACCGCGTCGAGGCGGCTGTTCATTCCGACCCGGACGAACCGCCCGTGCTCGATGCCGTGCTGGCGGAGGCTCTTGATTCGCGCCGCTACCTCGTCGCTCCCGGTAACGACGGCCCCCCCATCGCCCCATGCGCCCAGATTTTTCGTCGGAAAGAAGCTGTAGCCGCCCGCGACGCCGAGCGTGCCCGCTGCCCTGCCCTGCGCGCGCGCGCCGAGCGCCTGGGCCGCGTCCTCGACGATCGCGAGGCGGTGCTCCTCTGCAAGCGCACCGAGCGCGGCCATATCGCAGACGCGACCGAAGAGGTGGACCGGCACCATCGCGCGTACGCGGCGGCGATCGGCGGGGGCCAGCATCGTCATCCGTGCGCGCACGCTCGCGGGATCGAGGCAGAACGTCGACGGGTCGGGCTCGCAGAAGAGCGGCTCTGCGCCGACGCGCACGATCGCCTCGGCGGTGGCCGCGAACGTGACCGACGTGGTGACGACGAGATCACCGGCGGCCACGCCGGCCGCCGAGAGGGCGAGGACGAGCGCGTCCGTGCCCGACGCGACGCCGACCGCGTGAGCGACGCCGACGAGGCCGGCCAGCGTCCGCTCGAAGCGCGCGACCGTGTCACCAAGGATGAACTGGCCTCCCGCTGCGACCGCCGCCACCGCTGCGAGCGCCGCGTCGCCCGTCTCCGCGTGCTGCGGGCCGAGATCGACGAGCGGCACCTTCACGGCATGCGCCGGTGCGTGAGGCACGGAAGCCCAGCGCGGACCCTGTCCTGGTACGCGAAATCGAGCCGGGCCACGCAGAAGCCCTCGCCCTCACCGACCTGGGCGAGCACGTCGCCCCACGGATCGACGACGAGGCTCTTGCCGTAGGTCTGGCGGCCGCGCGGGTGCTTGCCGTGCTGCGCGGCGGCGATGACGAACACCTGGTTCTCGATGGCGCGCGCGCGCAAGAGGGTGTGCCAGTGATCCTTGCCCGTCGTCAGCGTGAACGCCGCCGGCACGGTGACGATGCGCGCGCCGAGCGCGGTGAGCTTCCGGTAAAGCTCGGGGAAGCGGAGATCGTAGCAGACGCTCATCCCGATCTTCGTGCCGCACGCGTCGACGACGCGGATGTCGAGATCGCCGGCCGTCGTGGCGCCGCTCTCGACCATCGTGGGGCCGTTCGGGATCTCGACGTCGAAGAGGTGCACCTTGCGGTAACGCCCGGCGATCGAGCCGTCGGGCGCGACGAGGAACGACGTGTTGTACGGACGCGCCGCGTCGCTGCTCTTCTCGGGCATTCCGCCGGCGACGACGTGCACCTTCGCGCGCCGCGCGAGCTCGCGTACCGCATGCAGTATGGGGCCGGTGCCGTCGGCCGGCTCGGCGAGGCGCCGCTTCTCCTCTTCTTCGCCCATGAACGCGAAGTTCTCGGGCAGGACCGCGATCTCGGCGCCGTCGGCGGCGGCGGCCTCGACGAGCGCGCAGGCGCGCTCCAGGTTCTTGGCGACGTCCTCCTGGCTGGACATCTGGATGGCGGCCACGGACAGCGGGGAGAGCATCATAGGTCGTGCCCCATCCTCTTCGCCTTGACGGCGAGGTAGTCGGCGTTGTGTTCGTTGGGAGCGACGGCGATCGGGACGCGCGCGTCGACGGCGATGCCGTGCGCGCGGAGCCCGTCCACCTTGGTCGGGTTGTTGGTGAGCAAGGTGACGCGGGCGACGCCGAGATCGCGCAGGATCGCGGCAGCGACGTCGTAGGTGCGCGCGTCGTCCTCGAAGCCGAGCATGCGGTTCGCGTCGACGGTGTCGGCCCCCTGCTCCTGCAGCGCGTACGCGCGGATCTTGTTGCCGAGGCCGATCCCGCGCCCCTCCTGCCGCATGTAGACGACCACGCCGGCGCCCGCCTTCGCCATCGCGCGCATGGACTGATCGAGCTGGTCGCGGCAGTCGCATTTGTGGGAGCGCAGGACCTCGCCGGTCCAGCACTCGGAGTGGACGCGCACCAGCACTTGCTCGCCGTTCGCGCCGGCCAAGGCACCCCGGCCGACGACCAGGGCGATGTGCTCCTTCTCGGAGTCGTCCAGGTAGACGACGACGCGGACGGGCCCGTACTCGGTCGGGACCGTGGCTTCGGAGTAGCGGGTGGGGCTCACTGTGGAATTCCTTTAGGTTTCGCCTGGCGTGGTGTCAAATCCGGCCGTGGGCGTGCCGCTTCTCATCGACGAGCCGATCGCGTGCGTTGCGCCCGTGGCGACCGTAGCGCCCCCCCCAGATGCCGCAGACGCCGCGCCGCCGTCTCGCGCGTGGACCGTCGGGACGCCACCAGGGACGTGGGCAGCGGGGGCCTTGCCGGTCGTTTTCACCTTCGCCGCGCCGCTCCCGAAGGATCTGGGTGACGGCGTCGTGGCCGAGCTCGCGGTCGCGGCGCGGACCTGGGGCGAGGTCGGATGCACGTCGTTACGCGCCACTGCCGGCCCCGCTGCGCTCGCGCTCACCCCCGGCGACGACGGCGTGAACGGCGTCTTCCTTCATGCGGACGCGTGGCCTGCCGAGCTGCTCCCGGGCGCACTGGGGCAGACGGTCGTGACGCTCGACGCGCAGGGGCACGTCCGCGACGCCGACATCCACCTGAACGGCGTGGACCACCGCTGGTCGTTCGGGACCGATCCTGCCGACGGACGGGTCGACGCGCGCGGGGTCATCTTGCACGAAATGGGGCACGCGCTCGGCCTCGGCCACTCGGCGGAGCCGCGCGCGACGATGTACGCCTCGCACCCGCCGGGCCTGGGCTGGCGCTCGCTCGAGGCCGACGATCGCGCCGGGATCTGCGCGCTCTACCCCGGCGCCGGTGCTTCCCGTTGCGACGCGGGCGGCCCAGCGTGCCCTGCCTCCTTCGTGTGCGTGGCGGGTGGGTGCGAACGGCTGGGCAGTGGCGGCGTCGTCTGCGCGCCCTGCCGCCGCGTAGCCGGCGCGTGCGATGGCGCCGGCGACGACGCGCGCTGCAACGATCTGCCGTCGCCTGCCGCCGGTCGCGTCTGCGGGCGCGCGTGCGCTACCGATACCGACTGCGGCGCCCGGCTGCGCTGCGTCGCCCAGACAGCGGCTGGCGATCTGCAGTGCGCGCCCACCGACGGCTGCGCCAGCGGACCCAACCCTTGCGCGACCGACGCGCAATGCACGGCGGGCGCCCTGTGCCGGGGCGGCGCGTGCGTCGGCCCCGCAGAGACCACCTCGACGGACGGCGGCACGGGCGGGTCCGGCGACGCGTCCACCTCGGGCAGCCCCTCCGCCGGCGGCGGTTGCGCGATCAGGCGCGGGCGTGGTGGGAGTGGCGGGTCCGGCGGGCTCACCTCGCCGCTCGCCGCCGCGCTCGCTTTCTTCTACGCCTTCGCCCTCAGGAAGAAGCGCTCGCGGTCGCGGGCTTCTCCTTCTTCTTGGCGTAGAGCGCGTCCAACGTCGCGCCCCACTTCTTCATGACCTCACGCCGCTTCACCTTCAGGCTCGGCGTGAGCATCCCGTTCTCCTGGGAGAAGTCCTCGCTGATGAGCGCGAAGTCCTTGATCTCCTCGAAGCCCTTGAACTTCTCGCCGTAGGTCTTCACCTCTTCGGCGTAGCGTTTGCGGACCTTCTCGTTCTTGAGGAGGGCCTCCACGTCGCCGCTCAGGGCGTTCTCGCTCGCCCAGTCCTTGAGGGCGCTCGTGTTCGCGACGATGAGCGCGACGTTGTAGAGCTTGTTGTCGCCGTACACCATCGCGTTGGCGACGAGCGGCGAGAGCTTGAGCTGTTCCTCGAGCGGCGTCGGGACGACGTATTTGCCGTTCTCGAGCTTGTACTGCTCCTTGATGCGGCCCGTGATGTAGAGGAACCCCTCCTTGTCGAGCTTGCCGAGGTCGCCCGTGCGGAAGCCCCGCTGGCCGTTCTCCTCCTTGGTGAAGACGGCGTCGTTCTCTTCTTTGCGGTTGTGGTAGCCCACCATCACGTTGGGGCCGAAGACGACGATCTCGCCCTCGACGCCCTCCTTCGACGTGAGCTTGCCGTCGTGGTCGATCATCACCTTGATGTCGGGGAACGCCTTGCCGACGCTGCCGATCTTGCGGTTGCCAGGCCAGTTGGCCGTCGTGATCGGGCTCGTCTCGGTGAGGCCGTAGCCCTCGTAGACGGTGACGCCGAGGCTGTCGATGAACTCGGCGACCTCGCGGCTGATCGCCGCTCCGCCCGAGAACGCGTACTTGAGCCGACCGCCGAAGCGCGCGCGCACCTTCGAGAAGACGATCTTGTCGGTGAGCGCGAGCACGAGGCCTTCGCCAAGCGAGACCTCCTCGCCGAGCCGCTGCTTGCGGCGCGTCTTGAGCGCGCTCTTCACCATGGACTGGACGAAGCCCGGCTTCGTGGAAATCTGCTTTTGCACCGCGCCATAGAGCTTGTTGAAGATGCGCGGGACGCTGAAGAGGACGGTGGGCTTCGCCCAGTCCATGGTGAAGAGCGCGCTCAAGACGCGCCGCAAGCAGCGGCTCGGCG
>JANYHK010000047.1 GCA_025359105.1 Myxococcales bacterium
GACGCGATCGCCTGCGCGCGTGCTTCGCGCTTCGTCGAGCGGAGCCCGCGCACCATCGCCGCCGCATGGAGCGCGCCCGCGTCGCCGACCGCCGCGAGCGCGGCGTCGTAGGGCTCGCCGAGCGTCGCGCTCATGGCGAGAAAAGCGGGCTCCCAGCTCGTGCTCATGACGCCGAAGCATACCTTCCATCGCGCAACGCGACGCGACCGTCGGCTGCCAGCTTCGCGAGGTGCGCTTGCACGCTGAGGAGCGCGATCGGCCAGACGTGCGGCGGGACGTCGTCGTACGCGATCGTCACGAGCTCGACGTCGGTGACGCCATTCGCGCCTTTCGCAACGACGGCGCTTGCGATCTTCGCTTCGCGCGCGAGGCGATGCGCGACGTAGTGGCGAAAGAGCTTGGTCGGCTCTTCGATCGGATCGCCATGCGCCGGAAGCGCGACCGACGCATCCAGCAACGCGAGCCGCTCGAGCTGCTCGAGGTAGATCCGCATGTCGCCGTCGCCGAGCGCGATCAGGATCGTCCCGACGCTCGCGACCATGTCGCCGACGACGACCGTGCGGCTGTCCGCGTTCCACAAGCAGACGTGCCCCCACGCGTGGCCGGGCGTGTGGAGGACGGTCCATCGCTCCGGGATCGGCCCGTCGAGATCGATCGTGTCGCCGTCCGCGAGCCTTCGCGCAACCGTCACGTCCGGGAGCTGCGACGCCGTCTCCGCGTGCGCCCAAATCGGCAGCGCGAGCTCGCGCGCGAGGACGTCGATGCCGCCGACGTGATCGATGTGATGATGCGTCGCGACGATCGCGACCGGCGTTCGGCCTTGCGACGGCAGCGCGCGCGCCCACTCGATCCACGCGCGCTGCTCGTCCTCGTACGGCGTCGCAGGCTCGACGAGGACGACGTCGCGCGCGCCGAGCGCGTAGCTGTTCGTGTGCGTCGCGGGCGGCAGCGTGGGGGTGCGCGCGTCGAAGATCGAGATCGTCGCGCGCGCGCCCGCCGGGTGGGCGTCGCGCCCCGCCGTGAGCTCTCGCGGCCGCAGGCTCGCGCTGCCGGCGCTGCGGATGAGGCTACTGCTGCGGTTGCTGTCAGACCGAGAGCTCACGTCGAAATACAACTAGCACCAGCGAATGCGTCTTGCGCGGCTCGCCGGCGGCGTTGCAGGATGGCGCGATTTCCTCGGAGGAAACATGAACAAGCTTCTCGTGAGTGCGGTTGCGGTGGGTGCCCTCGTCGGCGTGGTCGTGGCGTGCAATGGCAACGACGGCGCGGTCGGCGCCGCGGGCCCCGGCGGGGCGAACGGCGCCGGAACGGCCGGGGGAAACGGCACCAACGGCACCAACGGCGTGAACGGCACCAACGGCGAAGCCGGCGTCCAGGTGATCATCTCTGCGCTCGCGAAGCACGGCCTCGAGATCTCGCCCGTCACGCTGAACCTCGCCGGTCTGACGGGCGAGCAGCTCGAGCAGGTCGGTCAGGGGAGCTACCTCGTCAACGCCGTCGCGGACTGCGGGACGTGCCACAACTCGGCCGGCCCGCCTCCCCTGAAGTTCCTCGGCGGCGGGACGCAGTTCCCCCTCGGCGGGACGAACTACGTCACCTCGCGCAACCTGACGCCGGACGCGGCGACGGGCTTGAAGCTCACCGAAGCCCAGTTCATCGAGGTGTTCCGCACCGGCAAGGACTTCGCCATCACCGACGGCGGCGCCGATCAGGCGCTCATGGTCATGCCCTGGGAGGCGTTCCGCTGGATGTCCACAGCGGACATCAAGGCGATCTACGCCTACCTGAAGGTGATCCCGGCCCTGACGACGACCGGGATCGCCGACGCCAAGCCGTCCGCGGCGCCCGCGCCTGTCCCTTTCACGGCCCAGTTCACCGACGGCGAGAAGACGCGCACCCTCCCGCCGGAGGTCGACGGCCAGGGCACCCCGATCCCCGACCCGGGCAACGTCCTGCGCGGCCTCGCCGTCGACGCGGTCGACAACGCGAAGGAGATCCTGAACCTCACGCCCGGTGAGGTCGGCCAGTACGGCCGCGGCGCGTACCTCGTCAACGCGCTCGCCGACTGCAGCGGCTGCCACACCAACCCGGAGCGCGCGGGCGGCAAGGTCAACTTCGCGCAGTTCATGACGGGCGGTCGCGTCTTTCCGACACCGCCGCCGCTTCAGCCGGTCCTCAAGACCACGCGCGTCATGTCGGCGAACCTCCTCGGTCCGAACGGCTTCTTCGCCGGCGCGAATTTGCCGATCTTCCTCGCCACAATCACCCAGGGCGTGCACGCCGACGATCCGCCGCCCCAGGCGCCGCTCGGCTGGCCGATGCCTTCGCGCGTCTTCCGCAACATGGTCCTGAGCGATCTCGAGGCCGTCTACACGTACTTGCACCAGGTGCAGGGCGTGCCGGGCCGCGTGGACAAGGTCATCAACCCGACCGCGATCTACTGCGCGTCGAACGCCGACTGCAACGCCACCGTCGGCCCGACGTGCGACACGACGAACCACGAGTGCGTCAGCAAGACGCCGTGCGGGAGCGACTCCGACTGCCCGGTGTGCCAGGTGTGCGCGGGCGCCGGCACGAAGTCGTGCTCGCTCCCCACGGCGACACTGCTCGCGGGGTGCATCGCAGCCGGTCTCTGAGGTCGGTCTCGAGTCGAGTCGACTCGAGTCGACTCGAGTCGCGCTCAGCGCTCGACGACGAGGGCCAGGGCCTCTCCGCCGCCGATGCACAAGGTCGCGAGGCCGCGCTTCTTGTTCTGGTCCTTCATCGCGTAGAGGAGGGTCGTCAGGATGCGCGCGCCGCTCGCGCCGATAGGGTGGCCGAGCGCCACCGCGCCGCCGCGCACGTTCACGCGGCCCAGATCGATGCCGGTGAGCTGCGCGCACACCATGCTCACGACCGCGAACGCCTCGTTGATCTCGTAGAGATCGACGTCGCCCGGTTTGATGCCGAGCTTGGCGCATACCGAGTCGATCGCCTTGGCCGGCGCCGTCGTGAACCACTCGGGCGCCTGCGCCGCGCCGGCGTAGCCGGTGATGCGGCCGAGCACCTCGAGCTTGTGCTCCTTCACGGCCTTCTCGCTCGCGAGGACCAGCGCGCTCGCGCCGTCGTTGAGCGACGACGCGTTCGCCGCGGTGATCGTGCCGTCCTTGGCGAACGCCGGACGCAGCGTCGCGAACTTCGTCGGATCGCCCTTGCCCGGCCCCTCGTCGAGCTTCACGAGGACGGGATCGCCCTTCCGCTGCGGCACGCCTACCGGCGTGATCTCCGCGTCGAACATCCCTTCCTTCTGCGCGGCGAGCGCGCGACGGAAGCTCTCCTTGGCGTACTCGTCCTGCGACTCGCGCGAGAACTTGTACTCGGCGGCGCACTTGTCGCCGCACGTACCCATGTGGACGTTGCCGTAGGGGTCCCACAGGCCGTCGTGGATCATCCCGTCGATGACCGTCGCGTTGCCCATGCGGTAACCCTGGCGCGCGCGATCGAGGTAGTACGGCGCGTTCGACATGGACTCCATGCCGCCGGCGACGACGAGCTCGGCGTCGCCCAGCGCGATCGTCTTGGCGCCGAAGATGACGGCCTGCAGGCCCGAGCCGCAGACCTTGCTCACCGTCGTCGCGGGGACCTTGTCGGGGAGGCCCGCGCCCTTCATCGCCTGGCGGGCGGGGGCCTGGCCGATGCCGGCGGAGAGCACGTTGCCCATGAAGACCTCACCGACGAGCTCCGGCGAGAGCT
This sequence comes from Myxococcales bacterium, assembly GCA_025359105.1. GTDB lineage: Bacteria > Myxococcota_A > Polyangia > Polyangiales > Polyangiaceae > JANYHK01. The sequence continues at coordinate 3,733 of JANYHK010000047.1, forward strand.
TCGCGCGTTCGACGGCGGCCTTGATGGCCGCGGCGCCGAGCTGGGGCGCGGTGAGGCTCGCGAGCGCCCCCTGGAACGCGCCGATCGGCGTGCGGGTCGCGGAGACGATGTAAACGGGCGGAAAGGCGGCCATTCTGAGCTCCCTAGCGGACCAGATGTCCTCTGGCGATGGTCTGGGCGACGTCTCCGAGGGGGGCCCCCGGGCGCCGTCCATATACCGCCGAAACATGAGGCGCGCGAGCGCGCTTGCCTAGTCCCTGCCTCTTCGCTAGGTTCCCCGCCCCACTAACCTCTACTGAGCGCGAGAAGAAGAGAACCATGGCCGCCAAGAAGTCCGCCGCTGCCGCCGCCCCCAAGGCGGGCGACGCGAAGAAGAAGACCGCCGCGAAGAAGAACCCCTTCACCGGGGAGAGCAAGCTCGCGAAGTTCCTGACGACGAAGAAGCTCGACCCGCGCAGGGTGCTCGCGGCGTCGCACTCGCTCGAGTCGCTCCGCCACGAAGACCGCGTGATCAAGCTGAACCGCCGCCGCGCAAAGGGTGGCGAGGACGCGGAGAAGAAGGCGGAGGCGCTCAAGTCCAAGCCGCGCTCCGGCCGCGCTGTAACGCACCGCGCCATGACGGCCGCGATGACCGGCGGCGCCCTCCCGGGCCCGACCAAGACGCGCATCCTACGCGCGGTGAACCACCTGCTCGAGTCGAAGAAGCAGGAAAAAGTCGAGCTGAAGGCGCTCTTTTAGCCGCAAGCGCGCGAAATGACCGGGTCCTCCGGTCCGGTTGAGAGGGGGGGGTGAATGGTCTGCAGCGCGATCGCATCCAACCTTCCGTGGCCACAGCAGCGCCGTTTCCTCATCTCCTGCCGGCCGTGCTCGACGCGGCCGCAGCAGGCTTCGCCGCCGGCCGCGTGGGGTCTGCCATGACGGAGGAGGAGTCGCTCGTCGCGAAGGCGGGCGCCGGCGACAGGGGCGCGTTTCGTGTACTTTACACGCGTCACCGCAGCGACGTCGCCCGCCTCGTGTACCGCATGCTCGGCGCGCGGAGCGACCTCGACGACGTCATCCAGGAGGTCTTCTTCCAGGTCTACCGGAGCCTGAAGGACTTCCGCGGCAAGTCGAAGTTCTCGACGTGGCTCCACCGCGTCACGGTCAACGTGGTCCTCATGCACCGTCGCGCGGCCAAGAGTCGCCCGGTGTACACCGAGGAGACGGCGCAGGATCTCACCGCCGACGACGACGCCGTGCTCCCCGACGAGGACGCCGATCGCCGCGCCCGCGTCCGCGCCTTCGCGCGCGTGCTCGCGCGCCTCGCCGACAAGAAGCGGGTCGTCTTCGTCCTGCACGAGCTCGAGGGGATGGCACCGAGCGAGATCGCCGAGGTCGTAGGCGCGCCCGTGCTCACCGTGCGCACGCGGCTCTTCTACGCGCGCCGCGAGATCGAAGAGATGCTGCGTGACGAGCCGACGCTCGCGCCACTCCGCGCGACGTTCGCCAAGCCGAGCGCTCCCCACACCGAGGAGGGCGAGGCATGAAGGGCGACAAGCGCGATCTCGATGTCGATCTCGAGCTCAATCTGACCGTGAAGGCGGCCAAGAAATCCCTCACGCCGAAGCACGAGCCGGACTGGGACGCCATCGACGCGAAGCTGTTCGAACGCATCGACGCCGCCGACGCGAGCGAACGAGCGGGTCGCGTCGCTCGCCTGGGGCCCGCGTCGCGTACGCGCGGATGGAGCCTCGTCGCCGGCGGGCTCGCCGCCGCCGCCGCCCTCGCCGTCTACGCAGGCCACAAGCCCAACACCGCGCCGATCGATCGCGCCGCGATGGCGCCCGCGCCGGTGACGGCGAGCGCGCTCGTTCGTCCCGCCGACGGCGAGAAGCGCGGCGAGGTGCTCGTCGCGGGCGCGCCGGCTACGACGGGCGCGCTCCTCCATGTGGGCGAGGTCATCGAGACCCACGGCGCGACGGCGCTGCTCGAGCGCGAGGCGTCTGGTGGGAGCGGTGGGAGCGGCGCGCCGCTCGTCGCGTGGAGCGTCGAAGAAGACTCGCGGGTCGCGATCGTGAAGGCGACCGGCGCGCTCGTCGTGTCGCTCGAGCGCGGCGCGCTCGAAGCCCAGGTCATGCCGGTGCCGAGCGGGGAGGCCTTCGCGGTCGACGTGCCGGGGCCATCCGGGTCGGTCACGCGCGTCGCCGTGCACGGCACGCACCTCCGCGTCTCGCGCGTCGTCGTCGGCGATCACGTGAAGCTGGTCGTGGATCTCTCGGAGGGCGTCGTGTCGATCGGCGCGCCGCCTCGCGCGGGGTCGACGTACGGCGCGCTCGTGACGGCGCCGGCGCACATCGAGCTCGACACGGCCGATCCGAGCTCGCTGGTCGTCAGCCACCTGCCCGAGGATGTTCGCGCACCGGTCGATCTCGCCCTCGCGCGCGCCGCGTCGCCCGCGTCCGCCGTGGCGCAGGCGCCGCCTGCTTCTTCGGTCCCGCGCGCGCTCGCGCAGGCGACCCCGCACACGCCGCCCGCGTCGCCGCAGATCGCGCGCCCGGTGCCTGCCGCGCCGCGCGCGCCGGTCGCCGATCCGAACGCCGAGGCCAACGTGGCCGCCGCCGTGAAGGCCTGCATGGCGGCCCGTACGCGCGCGCCCGACGGCGAGGTGACCGTCACCGTGAGCTCGACGCTCGAGCTTCGCCTGCACGAGGACGGCGCCGTCGACCTCGCGCGCTTCAGCCCGCCGCTCCCGCCCGACGTCCAGCTCTGCGCGGCGAACGCGATCTACAAGACGCGCTTCCCCCGCTCCGGGACGCTCACGATCGACCTGAAGTTCTAGACTCGACCGCGAGGACGCGCAGCCACGACGAAGGCGGTCGCCGATTGACGGCGCCGGGCGCGTGCGCGATCCATGAAGGATGGACTCGTCGCTCCAGGCGCTCCTCGCGAGCTACGACACCGCCCTCCCGCTCGCCGAAGCGCGCACGATCCCCGGCGGCTTCTACACCGATCCGCGCGTCGCCACGCTGGAGCGGCGGCAGGTGTTCGGCGCAACCTGGCAGCTCGTCGCACGGGCGGACCAACTCGCCACGCCTGGCGACTACGTGACGGCAGAGATCGCGGGCGAGCCGATCGTCGTCGTCCGCGGCAACGACGGCGCATTGCGTGCATTCTACAACGTTTGCCGCCACCACGCCGCGGCGGTGATGACGGAGCCCGCCGGGCGCGCCACGCGCCTCCGCTGCCCGTACCACGGCTGGACGTACTCGCTGGAGGGGCACCTGAAGGTCGTGCCGGAGTGGGACGGCGTGTGCGCGTTCGCCCGCGAGGACAACGGGCTCGTCCCCGTGCAGGTGGCGGCATGGGAGGGCCTCGTCTTCGTGCACCTCGGCGAGAGTCCGCCGAGCCTCGAGGCGTACGTCGGGCGCATGGTGGGCATGGTGACGCCGCTCGGTCTGGGCGAGCTTCGCTTCGTCGAGCGCCGCGAGTGGACGATTGCCTGCAACTGGAAGGTGTTCGTCGACAACTACCTGGACGGCGGCTACCACATCCCGTTCTTGCACCGCGGGCTGAACAGCATCCTGCCGTTCGGCGAGTACACGATCGAATGCTTCGAGCGCTTCTGCCTCCAGTCGAGCCCCATCGACACGAGCGGTGGCGACGCCGTCACGTCGCAGGTGAGGAAGGGCCGCGCGCAGTATTTCTGGCTCTACCCGAACCTGATGCTCAACTGGTACGAGGGCTACCTCGACACGAACCTCGTCGTTCCGCTCGGCGTGGATAGGATGAAGGTGATCTTCGACTTCTATTTCGCGGGCGCCGGCGAGGACACGCAGGCGCGCAACGCGAAGAGCATCGAGGTGTCCGCGGGAATCCAGGACGAGGACCACGCGATCTGCGAGTCGGTGCAGCGTGGCCTCGGCTCGCGCGCGTACGGTGCGGGGCGCCTGTCGGTGCGTCGCGAGGCGGGAGAGCACCTGTTCCACCGGCTCCTCGTCGACGATCTGCGCCGCGGGAGCGTGGGATGAGCGAGGGCGGACCCAAGACGGCGGGGCAGCAGGCCATCGCGATCGAGCTCGCGACGGCGCACGGGCCGCTGCGCGCCATGATCCCGATTCCGCCGAAGCCGCTCCGGCTGCCCGAGCTCGCGTTCAACTTCATGGGGATGAGCAGCAAGGTCACCGATCTCGCCGTCCAGCACGAGGAGCGCGAAGGGCGCAGCGTCTCCTGCCGGAAGGGGTGCGGCGCCTGCTGCCGGCAGGTCGTCCCGCTCTCGCCGCCCGAGGCGTGGATGATCGCCGACATCGTCGCGGGCATGCCGCCCGCGCGGCAGGCCGAGGTGCGCGCCGCGTTCGCCACCGCCGACGACGCGGTGGCGCGCTCGGGCCTCGGCGCCGCCCTCGCCGGTCGCATCGAGAGCGTCGGCCAGATGACGTCGCTCGCCCTCCAGTATTTCCAGCTCGGTGCGGCGTGCCCCTTCCTTCGCAACGAATCGTGCTCCATCCACCCGTACCGACCGTCCATCTGCCGCGAGTACCTCGTCACGTCGCCGGCGGAGAACTGCGCCCAGCTCGGACGCGGGCCGATCGACCGCGTTCCTGCGGGAATCCGCCTCTCCGAGGCGTTGTCGCGTCTCACCGCCAAGCTGCTCGGTCGCGAGGCGGAGGTGGTCCCGCTCACCCAGGCGCTGGCGTGGGCAGAAGCTCACCGCGAAGAGGGCCAACGCACGTGGGACGCGCGCACGCTGCTCGAGGGGCTCCTCGCGGAGCTCAGTCCGTCCAACCGTTCTGTCTAGGAGGGTTCGGCCTTCTTCACGATCTCGGTGATCGCGTGCGTCTCGCGCGCGCCGAGGAGGCCGAACTGCACGCCCATGCCGTCCGGACGCTTCCAGCGGACGACGCCGGGCAGGCGCAGCTCCTTGGCGACGCCGGGCAGCATCACGTAGACGACGACCTCGGCGCCGAACTGCACGGCCACCTCGGTCTGGATGAACATTCCGCCGACGGAGATGTCCTTCGCGAGCCCTTTGCTGCGACCCTCGAGGTTCTTCAGCACGAACTCGAGGGGTTGCTCCAACGGAGCGCGCGTGAATCGACGGAATTCCACGGGGGTGACCTCTTGACGAGGGACGATGGTACCATCCTCGCGTGCCGGAGGAACGTCCTCAAACCGAGCAAATTCGAATCCAGGGTGGCGGCGGCCGCGTGCTGGCGCTGATCCCGGTGCTCGTCGCCGTGCTCGCCTTCGCCCTGATGGTCCCCCGGTCGACCGCGGCCGAAGCGATCCCGCTCCCGGTGGTCGACGAGCGAGTGCTGCTGGCCATCTCCGACCACGACGCCGCGGTGTCCGCGAAGGCCCAGCGGGAGGCGCTCCCCGGCACCGTGCGCGCGCTCGGCTCGTCGCTCCGCGACTTCAACGTGAAGCAGGCGCAAGACGCCGACGAGGCCACGCTCTCCATCGTGCGCAACGACTTGAACCGTGGCCTCGGGCCCGCGCTCGCCGAAGGGATCGACAAGCTCGTTGCCCTTCGCGCGGTGCAGGTCGAGGGCTTCCTGATCGAGGTGCGCCGCTTCGAGCAGACCGGCCAGGAGACGGACGAGCTGAAGGCGCTCGGCGGCCCATTCATCCGCCGCATGCGCTTCTCCGGCTGGCTCGACGCCCAGAACCACGTCGCGCTCGACGAATCGGAGCGTCGCGTCGCCTACAAGGCGACGTGGAACGGCGTCCTGTCACTCGACAGCCACCCCGAGCTCGCGCTGTCCCTCGACGAGACGCGTGTACTCTACAGGCTCTTCTTGCGCCTGCCGCACGCGCCCGAAGGCTTGCGCGATCAGCTCGACGCCGCCCGAAGAGCGGGCCCCAACGCGAAAACGTGCGCCGAGCTCGCCGGGCGCGAGAGGTTCGGGATCGAGAGCTGGCGCCTCGAGAAGATCAAGAAGCTCGCCGCGCTCGATCCCACGTACCCCCGGGACTACGCGGTCGGCGTCGCGGAGTTCCGTCGTGCGCAGTTCCCTGCCGCCGCGACCGCGTTCCGCAAGTGGCTGGAGGCGCACCCCGACGGGCCGCTCAGCCTCCGCGCGCGCAACCACCTCAAGGCGTCGATCGAGCTCGGCGGTTACTGAGGACGAGGCTTCTGGTGGGTCGCTGCCGCTTTACGTCCGGCAGTCGGCGAAGGCGACGTAGCAGCAGGCGTGGCCGTCGCCGCGGCGGGCGTCGCGGGTCTCGCGGGGGCTGAACGAACCGTCGCCGTTCTCCGCGCCGCAACGCTCGAAGGGCGGCGGAAACGACACGGGCGGTGCGGCGCCCTCTTCGGGCTTGCAGGAGACCTCCCGGCGGCACCGAAGCCGGGGGGAGGGCGGCGTGGGCTCTGAAGGCAGCGGTCGAAAGACGGTCCGCGCCGAGGCGTCGGCGCCCTGGTCGGCGAGCGCGGACGCGTCGGCGGGCACGGCGACCGGGCTCATGGGAACGGTCACAAAGGTCGCGCTGGCGCTGCATCCGCACACGAGCGCCGCCAGAGCGGGGCGGCGAAGACAGGCCAACTGCGCGATCATTTTCGGGAGTTTACATATCTTTGCAGTGCACCGGCCGCTCGTTTTCGGGACGCGTCGCACGATCGAATAGACTCATGCACGACATGCGCGCCCTCCTCGTCGACGACGATCGCGATCTCGCGCGGCTTCTCCACGACTACCTCGGACCTCACGGCGTCGAGCTCGAGCACGTCGAGACCGGCGCGATCGCGCTCGACCGCCTCGACTCTCGCGCATACGACGTCGTGCTGCTCGACGTGATGCTGCCGGGCGCGGACGGCTTCGAGGTGTGCCGGCGCATCCGCCGAAAGCACGAGGTGCCGATCGTCATGCTCACGGCGCGCGGCGAGGAGACCGACCGCATCGTCGGCCTCGAGCTCGGCGCCGACGACTACGTCCCGAAGCCGTTCAATCCGCGCGAGCTGCTCGCCCGGGTCCGCGCCGTGATGCGCCGCGCGCGCCCCGGCGCGGTGAGCGAGCGGTTGTCGGTCGGCGACATCGACATCGACGTACCCGCCCACAAGGTGTCGCTCGCGGGCAAAGAGGTGACGCTCACGTCGTTCGAGTTCCGGCTCCTCGTCGCGCTCGCGCGCCGCGCTGGCGACACGGTGCCCCGCGAAGAGCTCGCGAGCGCGCTGAAGGGCGGCTCCTACGACCCCACGGTCGATCGCTCGCTCGACGTGCACGTCAGCCACCTCCGCCAGAAGCTCGAGGACGACGCGCGCGAGCCGAAGCGCATCCGTACGGTGCGCGGCGTGGGGTACGTGCTGGTCCGGCCCTCGTGAGCCGCTTCACGGCCCGAGGCGGGGGGAGCCGTGGCCATCGGCACCCGTACGGACCTCGCCTGCGCCGGCTGAAGACACGCCTCTTCTTGTGGTTCTTGGGGGCGATCGTGATGGCGATCGCGTCGAGCTCGGCGGTCGTTTACCTCACCCGACCGGAACAGAGCGAGGGTCCGGTGCGCGTCGTGTCGCGGACGGTGGCGGCGCGCCTGTCGCGCGAGTGGAACGATCCGCGCGCGTGCGAGGTCTACGTCGAGCACCTGCGCGAGTCGACGGGCCTCGAGCTGAAGCTGCTGCGCGATCCGGCGGCGCTGCCGCTGCACGTCGCCAAGAAGGGGGCGCGCGGCGGGCCCGTCGCCTTCACGCGCGATGGCCGCGGCTTCATCCCCATCGTGCGCGAGGGAGTCATCGTCGGCGCCGTCGAGTTCGACACCGGCAGCCCCGCCGCGCCGCACCTCTGGCGCCTCGGCGCGGCCCTTGCTGTCGCGATGCTCGTGCTCGCGATGGCCGCCGTTCGCGTGTCCCGCCAGTTCGCGCGGCCCCTCGAGCAGGTCGCCAACGCCGCCGAGCGCTTCGGCGCCGGCGACCTGTCGGCGCGCGCCGCCGTCGGCGACAAGCCGCGCCGCTGGGTGGCCAGCGAGGTCGCGGAGGTGGCCACGGCGTTCGATCGGATGGCCGGGCGCATCGAGGGGATCGTCCGCGACCAGCGCGAGCTGCTCGCTGCGATCAGCCACGAGCTGCGCTCGCCCCTCGGCCGCGCGCGCGTCGCGCTCGAGATCGCGCGCGAGAGCCCGGGCGCCGAGAAACCGCTCGGCGACGTGGAGCGTCAGCTCGGCGAGATCGACGCGATCCTCGGCGATTTGCTCGCATCGGCGCGCGCGGGGTTGAGCGATCTGCGCGTGGAGAGGACCCGCCTCTTGCCCTGGCTGCGCGCGCGCGTGGCCGCAGAGCCGTCGCCGCCGGTCATCGAGATCCTCGCGCCCGACGCCGCGGAGGACCTCGAGGTGTCGATCGATCCGGCGCTCGTCGCCCGCGCGCTCCACAACGTCGTCGCCAACGCCAAGAACCACGGCCACCCCGACGGCGAGCCCATCGAGCTTCGCGTCGAGCTGGACCGCCCCGGCAAAGTGGCGCTGATCGTTCGCGACCGCGGCCCCGGCTTCCCGCCGGACATGCTCGGGCGGGCGTTCGAACCGTTCGTTCGGGGGGACTCGGCGCGAAGCCCGGGCGGGGGGACGGGGCTCGGGCTGGCGCTCGTCAGCCGTATCGCTGAAGCGCACCGCGGCCGCGCGTTCGCCCGCAACGTGCTTGCTCGCAGCGGTGGCAGCAGCGACGAGAGCGGCGACGGCGTCGAAGGCATGGCCGACCCGAGGGCGGGTGCCGAAGTGGGAATCGAGCTCCCCCTGCCTTGAAAGTGCTACCTTCTCCTTGGGCCGATGCGAGGGTTTCTCCGGTTCATGGTGTGGACGTTGGGCATCCTGGGCGTCATCGGCCTGGTGCTCTACCTCCTCGTGTTCGACGTCTGGACGGTCCCCGGTGACGACCCTGTCGCGCTCGTCGCGATGGAGCCCACGCTCCACAACGGCGATCACCTCCTGGTCTCGCGCGGCTCCGACCTCAGGCCCGGCCACCTCGCCCGCTGCATGGACCCCGACGCCCCCGGCCGGTACGTCATCGGCCGCGTGGTCGCGAAGGCAGGCGACAGCGTCGCCGTCGACGAGACCGTCGTAGTCAACGGCAAGCGCAACCCGTCCCCTCATGCCTGCGCCGAGGGGAAGGTCAACATGCGCCACCCGGTGACGGGCGAGGACGTCGTCCTCGACTGCGGGGTGGAGGACACCGACGGCAACGAGCACCAGGTCCTGCGCGACAGGGAGCACCCGCAGGCGACGCTCAAGACGAAGGTCGAGAACGACAAGGTCTTCCTCGTCAGCGACAATCGGCACCTGCACCTCGACTCCCGGGACTACGGGCAGCTCTCCCCCTCGAGCTGCCAGCACATCGTCTACCGGCTCTGGGGCGAGTCCTATTTCGACGCCAAACGCCGCTTCACGTTCCTGTGGTAGCGGGCGTTAGCCTTTTCGTCGGTCTTTTAGTAGCCTTCGCCGAGAGTGACATCGGTCGAAATCGGCATCGTTTGCATGGGCTGCGACACGTACAGCGTGATCGGTGCGCCGACGTGTGCGATCTGCGGAAACGATCTGGCTCTCTTCCGCGCGGTTCCCGCACCTGCGCCGATCGCGCCGGTGCCCGTCTCTCTCGGTCCCGGCTCCGCCGCCTCGGCTGCGGCGTCGTCGGGACCGCCTTCGCGCCGCAACGCAGAGCCCTCTCTCTTCGACGACCCGCTTCGCCCCCGGAAGCGCCCGACCCCCGCTAGCCAGCGCGCTGTCACCGGGGCACACGACGTACGCAGTCCCGCCGCATCCCATTCCGTGGAGGAGCTCATGGAGCAAGCGAAGAACTTCATCTGCCGGTCGTGCTCGACCCCCGTGCCGATGGGACACAAATTCTGCGGACGCTGTGGCGCCGCGGTGCCGCCCGAGATCTTGAACGCCCGCACGCAGTTCTTCGGGCAGCTCCAGGCGCCGGGCAAGGCGAAGCTGATCCTCATCCGCGGCGAGGGGGTGGAGGGCCTGAGCTACCAGCTCAACGCCGAGCAGCACATCGTCGGCCGCAATGGCCAGCTCGTCTTCCCCGACGATCCGTTCGTCTCGCCGAAGCACGCGAACCTCTTTTACCGCAGCGGCAAGCTCGTCGTCCGCGACGAGGGCTCGCTCAACGGCGTGTTCCTCCGTGTGCGCGGCACGATCGACGTCGCGCAGGGCGACGCCTTCCTCGCCGGCGAGCAGCTGTTCCGCATCGACGCGACGCCGAAGGCGAGCGACGGCCCCGCGCCGGACGGCACCTACTTCTATTCGTCGCCGAAGCACCAGAGCCCGTTCCGCATCACGCAGATCCTCCAGGGCGGCCCGCCCGGGATGACGGTGTGCGCGCGCGCGAACGGCCTGCAGATCGGCCGCGAGGGTGGCGATCTCAACTTCCCCAGCGATCTCTACATGAGCGCCTCGCACTGCAAGATCGAGGACGTGGGCGGCAAGATCTCGCTCACCGATCTGAACAGCCGCAACGGCACCTACATCCGCCTCAAGGTGGAGCGCGAGCTCGCGCACGGGGACTACCTGTTCATCGGCCGCAAGCTCCTCCGCGTCGAAATCACCGCGGCGTAGCGCGGCAGCGACCCACAACAAGGCGCGGACGCCGCGTCAGCGCTTCTTGCTCGGGCGCTCGGTGCCGATCGGAGGCGGCGGCGCGAGGCCGAGGGCGTGCTTCGCGACGGCGGCCACCGCCTTGAGCACCGTGCCGGGCAGCGTGTCGATCAAGGCCTCGAGATCGATCGGCCCCTCGCTCTGCGGCATCAGCTCCGCGAAGATGACCGCGAACCTGTCGTACTTGCGCATCAGCGTGTTGAGCCGGTCGCGCAGCGAGTCGGCCTCGGGCCCCTTGGCGTCGCCGAGCATCTCGAGGGCGCGGCGCGAGAGCGCTCGCTTGTCGGCCACGACCCGCCGTAGGCGAGTGAGGTACGCGCCGATGACGACGTCCGGGTACTTTCCGCGGAGCGCGAACGAGTCGTAGCGCGCGCCGCTCTCGCGCCGTCGCTCGACGATGCCGGCGGCCTCGAGGCCGCGGAGGTTCGCGAAGATGTTGCTCTTCGAGCGCCCGAGCTCGGAGGAGAGCTCGTCCATGGACCGCGGATCGTCGGACAGATACAGCGCGGCGACGACCTGGCCGCCGAGGCGTGTGATGCCGGGGAAGCTGTCGGCGATCTCGGCCCCGACCCCCTCGAGGAGCTCACGGCGCGCGGCGGCGACCGGGTCCGTGGGTTTCGGGTCCTTGCTCATCGAGACGCCGGATGAACTATCACGGGTGGCGCGGCGGAAAAACGATTATGGGCCTTGGCGATGAACCGCCTGGCCAGGGAAGCCTCCCCGTACCTCGTCCAGCACGCGAACAATCCGGTCGACTGGTTCCCGTGGGGCCCCGACGCCCTGGCCCGCGCGAAGGCGGAGGACAAGCCCATCCTCCTCTCGATCGGCTACTCGGCGTGCCACTGGTGCCACGTCATGGAGCGCGAGAGCTTCGAGGACGAGGCGACCGCGAAGCTCATGAACGAGCTCTACGTGTCGATCAAGGTCGATCGCGAAGAGCGCCCCGACCTCGATCAGATCTACCAGCTCGTCGTCCAGATCCTGGGCCGCAGCGGCGGCTGGCCGCTCACCGTCTTTCTCACGCCCGACCAGAAGCCGTTCTTCGCCGGCACGTACTACCCACCCGAAGATCGCTACGGCATGCCGAGCTTCTCCAAGGTGCTCCGCGCCGTCGCCGACGCGTACAGGGACAAGCGCGACGACGTGGTCGCGCAGGCGGACGAGCTCGCGCAGTCGATCGCCAAGGTCACCGAGGTCGACGAGGCCAAGGGCTTTCGCATGGGACCGGAGGTGCTCGAGCGCGCGGTCTTCACGCTGGGTCGGCGGTTCGACGACACGCACGGCGGCTTCGGCACGCGCCCGAAGTTCCCGAACACGATGCCGCTCGAGGCGCTCCTCCGCCGCGGCGCGCTCGACCATGACGCCGGCTCGCTCGCTCGCGTCGTCCTCGCGCTCGACGGCATGCGCACGGGCGGCGTCTACGATCACCTCGGCGGCGGCTTTCATCGCTATTCGACCGACGAGAAATGGCTCGTGCCGCACTTCGAGAAGATGCTCTACGACAACGCGCTCCTCTTGCGCCTGTACGTGGACGCGTGGCGGGCGACGAAGGAGGAGCGGTTCGCGGCGACGGCGCGTGAGATCATCGCCTACGTGGCGCGCGAGATGACGTCGCCAGAAGGCGGCTTCTTCGCGACGCAGGACGCCGACAGCGAAGGCGAGGAGGGCAAGTTCTTCGTCTGGACGCCGGCGGATCTCGACGGCCTGCTCGACGCCGAGGAGTACGCAGCGGCGCGCGCCGCGTTCGGGATCACCGACGCCGGCAACTTCGAGGAGGGCGGCGCGACGGTGCTTTCGCTGGTGAAGGGCGCGCAGGAGCTGGCGACGCCGGAGAGCCCGGCGCTCGCGCGCGCGAAGGGGAAGATGCTGGCGGCGCGTGAGACGCGCATCAAGCCGTTCCGCGACGAGAAGATCCTCGCGAGCTGGAACGGGCTCATGATCCGCGCGCTCGCCGACGCGGGCGCGGCGCTGGGTGACGCCGCCGCCCTCGCGAGCTCCCGGCGCGCGTTCGACTTCGTGAAGGGCGCGCTCGTGAAGGACGGTCGCGTGCTCCGCCTCGTGAAGGACGGCGTCACGCGCGGGCCGGGATTTCTCGACGACTACTCGTTCCTCGCGGACGCAGCGCTCGAGCTCTATGAGGCGACGGGCGAGCCGTCGTACGTCGCCGTCGCGAAGGAGCTCGCAGACGCGATGCTCACGCATTTCTGGGACGACGCGGACGCCTCGTTCTACTTCACGCCGGCCGATGGCGAGGCCCTCATCCACCGCGCCAAGGATCCGCACGATCACGCGATCCCCAGCGGCGCCGCGATCGCGCTCGGGGTCTTGACGCGCCTCGGCGCGATGGTCGACGAGAAGTACCTGCGCCACGCCGAGCGCGGGATCGAGCGGCTCGCTGCCGCCGCGATGCAGAACCCGTTCGGATTGGGGCAGACGCTCGTGAACGTCGACCGCCTCGTTCGCGGCACCGTCGACGTGGTCCTCGTCGGCGCGCCCGACGCTCCGGCGACGCAGGCGCTCGCGAAGGTCGCATTCGAGGCGTACCTCCCGAACCGCGTCGTCGCGTGGCAGACCGGGGCGCCGCTCCTCGCCGCCGACAAGCCGGCGAAGGACACGCCCGTCGCCTATATCTGCAGGGGCCGCACCTGCTCCGCGCCGGTCGGCACGCCGGAAGCGCTACGCGCGCTGCTCGCGTCGGGCTGAGATACCCAACTCCTCGAGGTCGCTCTAACCGCGGCGCGCCGTGCGGTTCGGGCGAAAGTGTGGCGCGCCGCCGCCGCGATGCCCACCCGAAGATCGCGGCGAAACGGCCGGTGCCGCGAGCTGGGCTTCGGAGCGCAGGCGCTCGATAATCTCGGTGCTCTTGCCCCGCGCGACGAGATCGATCTCGAGCGCCTCGATGGCGGGCATCGCAAGATCCGTCCGCAAGAAGCGCCCGGCGCGACCGGCGGCGAGGCGGGGGAGGATGGCCACGATGCGGCGCAGCCCGTCCGCGATGCGCCGCGGCAGAGCGATGCGCTCCACGATGGGGTCGAGGAACTCGTACGCCGCGGCGACCGGATCGCCTGCGCCGAGCATCGACTCCGCCAGGGGCTCGTGCAGGAGCGCGGTGAAGAGGACGCCGTCGTCGAGCGGGCCGCCGCGCTGCTTGGTCTTGCGATCGATCGCATCCATGCGGCGGAAAAAGCGCGCGCCGCCGCCTTCGGTGGCGTCGTCGTCGTCAAGGTAGGCCGCCAGCTCCGGGAGCAGCACGGCCATGGCGCCGATCTCCCAGAGCAGCCACATCGACCGGTGCGCCGCGCCGCCGCGCATGAGGCGGAGGATCTCCTCGAACAGCCGGGGCCGCGCCGCGCGGGCGAGCTCGCCGCGCTGGCCGACCATCGCGTCGTACACGTCGGGCTCGATGCCGAGGTCGAGGCGCGCCGCGAACTTGATCGCGCGGAGGAGCCGCACCGGATCTTCGCGGAAGCGGACGATCGGATCGCCGATCGTGTGGATCGTGCGCCCTTGGATGTGCGGCATGCCGCCGCACCAGTCGAGCACCTGCCTGCGATCGAGATCGTAAAAGAGCGCGTTGATCGTGAAGTCGCGGCGGAGCGCGTCCTCGTGCGCCTCGCCGAAGACGTTGTCGCTGCGGATGAGGATATCCTCGTCGATCGCCTCGCTGTCGTCCTCGGGGGCTTCGGTCTGCGGGCTGCGGCGGAAGGTGGCGACCTCGACGACCTTGCCGCCCTGGAACAGGATGTGGGCGAGACGAAAGCGCCGCCCGATGACGCGGCAATTTCGGAAGAGACCTTTGACGTCCTCCGGTCGCGCGCTGGTCGCGATGTCGAAGTCCTTCGGCTTGCTCCCGAGGAGCAGATCGCGGACGCATCCCCCGACGAGGTAGGCCTGGAAGCCCGCGCGCTCGAGGCGGCGAACGACCTTGGCGGCGTCGGGATCGATGAGCGACTCGTCGAGGGCGACGTCGTGCCGAACGAGGCCGGTGCCATCGTGGCGTTCGGCGATCACCTTGGCGGGGTCAGCATCACGGACGCGGGGAGCATCCTCCTCGATTCGAAAAGAGGGGAGCTCGGGTAATTCAGGAGGGGGACGGCGCATGTAAGGTGGCGAATTTGGCCAGAATTTGACCGATCGTGAATGACGACCTCGCCTCGCTTTTCTTCTAGCGTTGACTGTACCAGTCGCGGCCCGTTGCCGCAATCCATCAAAACGAGCGGGGTCGAGCGGGGACGAGCAGGTGGACCGGCATGGTACACTTACAGGCAGATGGCTCTCGAGCCAGCGCGCCGCCAGGACTTCCAGGTGAACCAGTCGATCGGGGCCGGCTCGACGGCCATGGTCTTCGATGCGGTGCACCTGGCCACCGGCAAGCAGGTCGCGCTCAAGATGCTCGAGCAGGAGGCCGAGCAGTCGGCAGAGCTCCGCGAGCGCCTCGCGCGTGAGGCGTTCATCCTGGCGGGCGTCGAGAGCAAGCACGTCGGGCGCATCCTCGGCTTCGGCTACGACAAGGACATGCCGTTCCTCGTCCTGGAGCGGCTCCACGGCGAGACCTTGGACGCGCTCATCAAGCGCGAGGGGCAGCTCACCACGCGGCAGGTCGTTCACTGGGTGGAGCAGCTCCTCGTCGGCGTCCGCGACTGCCACGCGGCCGGCATCGTCCACCGCGACATCAAGCCGTCGAACGTCTTTCTCCAGGACGAGGGCAACGGCACGCACAGCGTGAAGCTCATCGACTTCGGCGTCGCGCGCCTGCGCGAGCTGGCGCAGGTGGGGATCGGCCTCACGCAGACCAACCACCTCCTCGGCAGCATGGGCTACATGGCGCCCGAGCAGTTCCACGATCCGAAGAGCGCAGGGCCGCCCGCCGATCTCTACGCCGTGGGCGTGGTCCTGTTCCGCGTGATCGCCGGGCGCCTGCCGTTCGTCCACCGCTCGCTCGAGGCGGTCATTCGTATGAAGTGCGAGGCGGACCCGCCGCTCCTCTCGTCGATGTCGAACGTGGTCTCCATCGGCGCGCTCGACACGTTCTGTAACCGCGCGCTGGCCCGCGATCCGGCGCACCGCTTCCAGAGCGCACGCGAGATGCTCGACGAGTGGTGGAACGTGGTCGCGCACATCGACGAAGAGGCGCCGCTCACGCTCGACTCGAACGCCCTCGACGTCGTCTTCGACGAGGAGACGAGCCCCGAGGATCCGCTCCTGCGCACGCTCACCGAGGTCCTCTCCGGCTCCAACCCGGCGGCGACGGTGCGCGAGCCGCCGCTCGAGGGGACGGCGGCCGCGTCGTCACGCACGATGCCGGACATGCGCCCGCCGATGGCCACGCTGGTCGACGAAGCGCCGCCCGCGACCGACGGGAGCACGACGGCTCCCGGTACGCACACCGTCAAGCGCCTGCTCGACGAAGAAGCCGCACTTCAGCGCCGCCCGCCGACGCGACGAGGCAGCTGAGACGCGGTTTGTTTCACGAATCGTGCCGTAGCCGTTGACGTCGCCGTCCGTGTGATTAGCTTGGCCCCCAGCTAGCCAGAAGGACGGAGAGACACAGCTATGGGTAAGATCATCGGAATCGACCTGGGCACGACCAACAGCGTCGTCGCGATCATGGAAGGGCGAGAGCCCAAGGTGATCGTCAACGAAGAGGGGTCGCGCATCACCCCGAGCGTGGTCGCGTGGGACGACAAGGGCGAGGTCCTCGTCGGCCAGATCGCAAAGCGCCAGGCGGTGACGAACCCCGAGAACACCGTCTACAGCTCGAAGCGCTTCATCGGGCGCCGGTTCGAGGAGGTCCAGGAAGAGACCAAGCGCGTCCCCTACAAGGTCGCCCGCGCCACGAACGGCGACAGCGGCTTCGACGTGCGCGGCAAGCTGCTGAGCCCCCAGGAAGTGGCCGCGAAGGTCCTCCTCAAGCTCAAGAAGGCCGCCGAGGACTACATCGGCGAGAAGGTCACCGAGGCCGTCATCACCGTCCCCGCGTACTTCAACGACGCGCAGCGCCAGGCGACCAAGGACGCCGGCCGCATCGCGGGCCTCGAGGTGAAGCGCATCGTGAACGAGCCGACGGCGGCCGCGCTCGCGTACGGGCTCGACAAGAAGAAGGACGAGATCATCGCCGTCTACGACTTCGGCGGCGGCACGTTCGACATCTCGATCCTCGAGGTCGGCGACAACGTCGTTCAGGTCATGGCGACCAACGGCGACACGCACCTCGGCGGCGACGACGTCGACAACTTGATCATCGACTGGATGATCAGCGAGTTCAAGAAGTCGAACGCCATCGACCTCGGCAAGGACAAGATGGCCTTGCAGCGCCTCAAGGAGGCGGCCGAGAAGGCGAAGATCGAGCTCTCTTCGGTGCAGGAGACCGGCATCAACCTGCCGTTCATCACCGTCGGCCCGAGCGGTCCGGTGCACCTCGACATGAGGATGTCGCGCTCCAAGCTGGAGCAGATGATGGCGCCGCTCATCGAGCGCTCGATGGAGCCGGTGAAGAAGGCGCTCGCCGACGCGAAGAAGACGCCGAAGGACATTCAAGAGGTCGTGCTCGTCGGTGGCTCGACCCGCATCCCGCTCGTGCAGGAGACGGTGAAGCGCTTCTTCGGCAAGGAGCCGCACAAGGGCGTGAACCCGGACGAGGTCGTCGCGATCGGCGCGGCGGTGCAGGCCGGCGTGCTCGCGGGCGACGTGAAGGACATGGTCCTCCTCGACGTGACCCCGCTGTCGCTCGGCGTCGAGACGCTGGGCGGAGTGATGACGGTGATGATCGGGCGCAACACGACGATCCCGACGCAGAAGAAGGAGATCTTCAGCACCGCCACCGACAGCCAGCCGTCCGTCGAAGTGCACGTCCTCCAGGGCGAGCGCACCGAGGCGCGTTACAACCGCACGCTCGGCAAGTTCCACCTCGAGGGGATCATGCCCGCGCCGCGCGGCGTCCCCAAGGTCGAGGTCACGTTCGACATCGACGCGAACGGCATCTTGAGCGTCCACGCGAAGGACACCGCGACCGGCAAAGATCAGAAGATCACCATCACCGCGAACTCTGGCCTCCAGGAAGGCGACATCGAGCGGATGGTCAAGGAAGCCGCCGAGCACGAGGCCGAGGACAAGGAGCGCCGCGAGCAGATCGAGCGCCGCAACAAGCTCGACAACCTCTGCTACACGATGGAAAAGACCATCAACGAGAACAAAGAGAAGCTCGTCGCCACCGACGTCGCTTCCCTCGAGGGTCTCATCAAGGAAGGCCGCACCGCGGTCGAGAAGCAGGACGACGACGCCGTGAAGAGCGTGAGCGAGCGCCTCGAGAAGGAAGCGCACCGCGTCGCGAGCGTCATGTACCAGGCCGGCGCGGGCCAGGGCGGCGTCGACGGCCAGAACGGCGGACCGCCTCCCCCCGACGGCGGCGGCGCACCTCCCCCTCCGGACGCCGCCGGCGGCAAGAAGAAGGACGGCGGCGTGATCGACGCCGAATTCGAAGAGACGCAGTAGCCCGCGCACGGCAAACGCGCGGCTCGAGCCGCGCGACGCCACGCGAACGGAAGACGGGGAGAGGCGACGGCTTCTCCCCGTTTTTCGTTTCCCGCTGGCGCAGGGGCCGCCGCGAGCGGCGGGCAAACGGCGCGGCTTTACGTACCGCGCGCGGTGGTGTACGAAAGCCCTGAAATTCGCGACTGCGCCACTAGCTCAGCTGGATAGAGCGACGGCCTCCGGAGCCGTAGGTCAGAGGTTCGAATCCTCTGTGGCGCGCCACTCGATAGCGGTGCATCTGCCGGAGCGCACCGTTGATCTCGATGAAGCCGTAGCCGCGGTCGGGCGTGTAGCCGATGAGCTCGTAGGCTCGAACGAGGCTCCCGAAGCGGTGGCGGTACCCCGCGGGCGACGGCATCTCGTCGGTCTCGGTGATCAGGATCCCCGACAACCTGCCGAACTTCTCGTGGAGGGCGCGGAGGCGCTCGAGGAGCTCGTCGTTCGAGAGGCGACGGTGCCGTTCGAGCAGGATCCCCTGCGCGGTGTAGAACTGCGCGGGCTCGACGATGGCATCGAACGCGCCGTCGCACCGGACGCGCAGGCACGGGGCGCTCTTGGCTGTTCGACTACGTGCCGATTTGCAATCGTCTCTCCAAGAGCTCCCGCACGGCCTGGGTCGGGGCGGATTTCACGGCGACATCTCGATAGCGTCGGGCGGCATGGTCGTGTCCGCAGCGCCGATGCAGGTCCGCGAGCACCGCCGCCCACTGATAGGACCCGGCGAGCCAGCTTGGCGGTTCAAAGCCCTCGAGCAATGCGAGCCCCGCCGCGGGGCCTTGCCACTGCGCGACCGCCACCGCGCGGTTGAGTTTGTGCAGCGCGGAGGGGGCGACCTGCTCGAGCAGCGCGTAGCACTCGACGACCTTCTCCCAGCGCGTCTCCGCGAACGATGGGGCGAGGCAATGCTCGGCCGCGATCCCTGCCTCCGCGTGGTAGCGCGAGAAGACATCGCCGCGGGCAGAATCCGCGAGCCACGAGAGCCCGAGCTGGATCCTCTCCTGGTCCCACAGCGCTCGGTCCTGCTCCTCGAGCAGAATGAGCCCGCCCGAGGCGTCCTGACGCGCGGTGATCCGAGCCGCGTGCAGATGCATCAGGGCCAGGAGCGCAGAGGTCTCCGGAGCCTTCCCGACTGGATGTTCCGCCAAGATGGAAGCCAGTCGTATCGCCTCGTCGGACAACTCCTGGCGGATGGCGGTCTCGGCGTGCGACGAGAGGTAGCCCTCCGTGAACAAGAGGTAGAGGATCTTGTGCACCGCTGGCAGGCGCGAGGAGTACTGCTCGAACGTCAGCTCGTCGATGGAGGGCGGAACTTCTCGTAGCCGATTGCGGGCCCGCTCGAGGCGCTTGTAGACATTGGCCTCGGTGCTGAACAGCCGCAGCGCGATCTCCCGAACGTCGAAACCGCAGAGCGTCTTGAGAGCCAAGACCAGCTGCGACTCGGGCGGCAGCCCCTCGTCGCAGCAGACGAACAGCATCCTGAGCAGGTCGTCTGGCATCTCACCGGCCAGGAAGGGCTCCGGAGCGTCCTCCGGAGCTCCCATGTATTCGGACCGGGTCTCGCCCAAGATGCGGCCGCGACGGGTTCGCTGGCGCAGCTCCCCGACGAGCGCGTTGCGCGCGACTCGAAAGAGCCAGGCCGACGGATTGTCGGGCAAGCCCGCCACGGTCCACGACTCGAGCGCGGTCATCAGCGCGGCCTGAACGGCGTCCTCAACCGCCTCGAGGTGCTGCACTCCCAGCCGGCGCGAGAGCGTCGCGACAAGCCGGCCGTACTCGTGCCGGAAGAAGTGCTCAACGAGGCGCGGAGCGCTCAAGGCGTGTGGATCTCGATGACCTCCACGCCCGAGCTGGGGCCCACCAGTCCCGGACACCCACGAGCGACCTCGATGGCCTCGTCGAGGTTGTCTGCCGAGACGATCATGTAGCCGCCGACCAGCTCCTTGACCTCGACGAACGGTCCGTCCGCCGCAGGCTGAGAGGTGACGAGTCGTCCCTGACCGAGCTTCCCCCCCATGTCGACGAGGTTCGTCTTGAACTTCGCCTGCCAGGCGCCGAACTGGGCGTACATCTCCTGCATCTGCGCGGGCGAAGGCTTCTCGCCCTTCGGGCTATTCGCAGTCCGTAGATTTCGTTGCATACACAGGTACTTGGGCATGATTTCGCTCCTTCTGCGGTTTGGTCGGTCAACTCGATCGACACACTATGACGCCTGAGCGACCGCGTCTTGGACACTGCCCTCGCGCAATTTCTCGAAGGCCGCCGCGCCGGGCGGTCCGGAAGCCCGCGCTAGCGCGATGGTTTGGCCTGCCGTGGATCCGACTACAGGCACGCGCAGCGCGGTCACGTCTCTCTCTCGTGGAGTTGAGCCGTGAGCTCGCGAACGAGCGCGTCGCGATCCGTGCGGACGCGGCGCGCGAAGCCTCGCGGAGCAGCGGTCTTCGCATCGTAGCGGGCGCTCCAGGCGATTATCTCGAGGAGCATCGGCATGAGCTCCGCGCCCTTCGGGGTGAGCGTGTAGCGCGTGCGCGCCGCCGCGGTGTGGATGACGTCCTTGCGAATGATTCCGTGCGCCTCGAGTCGTTCTAGACGTTCCGCCAGGATGTTCGTCGAGATGCGTTCATCCGACGCGAGCAACTCCCCGTAGCTGCTCTTCCCCTTGAACATGAGGTCGCGCACGACGAGCAAGCTCCACGCGTCCCCGAAGATATCGAGGGCGAAGTGGATGGGGCAGTGCGAGCTCGGCTGCGGTCGGCGCTTGGGCACGGCAAACGGTCCTTTGGTGACACTTGCAAAATGCAAGTTCCAGTGTTACACCCAAGTTTGCAAAACACAAGTCACGAAAGGGGTGTGCAATGACGGTCCTGGAGAACTCGATTCGAATCAACGCCTCGCCAGAAGACGTCTGGTCGGTCCTGGGCAAGCTCGACGCCCTGCACGAGTACGATCCAGGCGTCGCCCTGGCGAAGGTCCTCGAAGGAGCGCCTGCCGGCGTTGGCGCCGCAAGGCAGTGCGATCTGGCGCCGGGCGGTTGGTTTCGCGAGCGCGTCACGTCATGGCGGCGCGCAGAGGCGATCGGCTTCGAGCTCTACGAGTGCACGCTCCCGGTCAAGTTGCTCCGGCATACGTACACCCTCGAGAAGGCGGGCGACGAGACCGTTGTCCGTCAGCGAATGGAGTACGAGCTCAAGTTCGGACCTTTGGGCAAGGTGATGGACGCGCTGATGGTCCGCAAGAAGTGGGACGCGGGTATCAAAGGTTTCTTCGTCGGGCTGAAGCGCCACGTGGAGGAGCAGGCGCAGGCAGGCGGCGCCCGAGCCTCGTCGTCCGCCGGCGCGAATGGGAGCTCGCCGTCGCCATGAGCTACGACGAGCAATTCGCGGACAGGGTTCGCGCCGCGCTCGCAGATCGGGACGCCGTCGCGGAGAAGAAGATGTTCGGCGGGCTGTGCTTCATGGTGAACGGGCACATGTGTTGCGGCCTCACCGCGACCGACTTCATGGTTCGTGTGGGGCCGGACGCATACGACGACGCGCTCTCCCAACCGCATGCGCGACCCATGGACTTCACCGGACGCCCGCTCGTCGGGATGGTCTATGTCGCGCCCGCGGGGACGCGGACGAGTGCGGCGCTCGCGAAGTGGGTCAAGCGCGGCGTTCAGTTTGCGTCGAATCTTCCGCCGAAGACGAAGGCGAGGAAGAAGAAGCGGGCGGTCCCGCCGCGGTTGCAGCGCCGCCTCCGCGGCTGATGACGCTCGAGCCTCGTCGACGTGCTCGCAGACGGGCTCTTCGAGACACCGGGGCGTGCTCGGTTTGTATGGGGTCCACTCGGGTTGAGGGGTCGTCTACCTCCCCCGCACCCACGCGATGAGTTCGACACGGTCTTCTCGACGCCGCGCGTGACGGCAAGAATGAGCATCGGTCTGGATCACTTTGAAGGGCGCATGATCCGCAGCACGGGCGTCCCCTTCGAGCCCGCGACCAGCGGGAAGAACACCCGATGCGTGGCGGGGTCGACGGCGACCGAATGGGCGTTGTCCCCAGGGTGATCGTGCCCGACGAGCACGACGCCGGGCTGCCCGATATCGAACACCGTCAGGTCGCCGTTCTCCGCCGCGACGTAGAGCCAACCAAGCCCGGGATCGATGGCCAGAACGTCGGGTCCGCTGCCGCTCGCCGCGGTCGCGACAGCGTGATTGCCGCCGAGATCCACGCGCGCGAGGACGTCGTTCGATTCGCACGCGATGAAAGCGCTCTGCCCGTCCGGGTGGATGCGCAAGCCATGCGCCCCGCTACAGCCCGGCAGAGCGATCGAGGTCGTCGCCTTCGCGGTCGTCGGGTCGACGGCAACGAGCTGGTCCGGCGGCGAGGCCGCCACGACGGTGATCCAGAACACGCCGCGCGCCGCATCGTAGACGACGTTGCCCGTCTCGCTGCCGAGCGGCACCTGCCTGCGCGCACCGCTGCCGGAGTCGGCGATCAAGGACAGCGCCCCGTCGCCCTGGTCGGAGACGCCGACCATCTTGTGGGTGGGATCCCAGCCGACGCCGTCGGGGCCGCGACCCGTCGTGACGCGCCGGATCTCCGTCATCGCCTTGTTGTCGATGAGGACGAGCTGGTTCGGCGAGCTGGTGACGAAGATGATCCCGACATCGTCGGCGACGACAACGCCGCGAGCGGTCGGGATGTTCGGGAGCTGCTTCAGGACCGAACCGTCGTGCATGTCGTTGATGAGGACAGCCCCGTCGTTCATGTGCGCGATCACCAGATGCCCCAGGCCGGTGTCGACGTCCTGGTAGTCGAAGCGCGTCGCGCCGCCGGGAAGATCGACGTCGGCCACCAGGACCAACGGGAGCTTTCCGGTGGCCGATGCCCCCGCGTCCCCGCCGGTCGCCCCGCTGCTGCTGCTACTGGAGCTGCTGCTCGTGCCGCCCGGCGACGACGGCGAGGTCGTCTTGGAGCAGCCCGTCGCGAGCGCGAGGGCGAGGAGAAGGGCGGGGACGGCGGGACAAGTCTTCACGTTCGCCTCAGCTGATGAAGAAGTAGTGGACCTTGTCGTCGGTGCCGTACACGTACACACCGTAGCCCGAACGCGTGTCGCGGATGGTCGGGATGGCCCAGAATACGAAGCCGTCGGGCATCGCGTACTGCGCCGCGTCGATCGCGTCGCGGAGGCTCAAGCTCGCGGTCTGCACGAGCGTCAGATCACGCGACGACCGCGTGAGGTGCTCGACGTCGGGGACCTTGAACTCGGCGAGATCCGGCGCGTACGTCGCACCCGTCGGATCGCCCGAGGCCTCGAAGAACGTGTTGCGCTCGGAGTCCATCTTCAGCCCCTTGCCGGCCGGGTAGATGCTCAGGCTGAGCGACTTGCCGTCGTCGGCGAGCTCGAACTTCGCCTCGACCACCGAGCCGTACCTCTTCTCCACCTGCGCGACACCGTCGGCGAGCGAGATCTTCGACTGCTTGAGGATCGACAGATCGCTTCCGAGCTCGGGGACGCGTGCGTCGGTGGCGGCGGTGCCGGGGCCATCGCCGAGGTCCCGCGGATCGTTGCGCGTGCAGTCGTCGCTGCCCTGCCCGTCGATGAAGTGGTAGCGCTGGTTGCGTCCGTGGAGCGCGTACACGCCGTAGCCGGCGCGGCTGTGGCGGATCGTCGGGATCGCCCAGAAGACCTTCTCGCCGTTTCGCTCGACGGCCGCGACTGCGTCGGCGAGGCCGACGTTGCTCAGCTGGAGGAGCGTGAGATCCCGCGCCGAGCGCGTGAGGTGCTCCTGGTCGTCGAAGGTGGCAAGGTCCCCCTTGAACGAGCTCACCGTCGGATCGCCCGAGAGCTCCTGGAAGACGTTGCGCTCGGCGTCCTTGCCGAGGCCGTTCGCGACCGGGTAGAGGCTGAGGCTGAGCGACTTGCCGTCGTCGGCGAGCTCGAACTTCGCTTCGACCACCGGGCCGTTGTTCTTCGTCGCGAGCGCGATGCCGTCGGCCAGCGAGATCTTCGACCGGCGTACGATCGTGACGTCGCTGCCGAGCTCGGGGATGCGCGCGTCGGTCGCGCCGGAGCCCGGGCCGCGGAGCTCCTCGGCGGACGTCGACGCCGTGCGGTCCGGCGACGCGCCGCTGCAGCCGGCGGTAAAGGCGATGGCGAGGGAGGCGATGGCGAGGGAGACGAAGGAACGAGCGCGCATGATGAGACTCCTGTGGGTGACTCCCTGGGTCGGGAGCGCACTGGGGCCCTTCGCAAGTCGGGTGCCACTCCCACAGGCGCGGAAAACGTAGGGAAATGCGCCAGCGCTTGCACGTCGAGGTAACAAGGCGCTCGCACGGCGCTGTTACCTCGAGGTTCCGGTCAATCCGATCCGGCGTCCACGCTGCACGCGCCGTCGGCGGCGACGGCCCCGTCCGGGAGGGGCGCGTTGAACGTGCCGGCAGGCGACTTGATCTCCGACCACGGTCCGCACGTGGGCGAGCTCGCCGTCTTGGTCGGGCAGGTCGTGCTGACGACCACGCCGCTCGCCTTCCGGCATGCCGCCGGCGGAAGGTGCAGCCTTCCCCCGACCTCCGTCCAGCCGGCGGCCGTGGCGTTGTCGAGGGGAACGAGGCAGGTGTCGCTCCCGTCGTCGCAGATCCCGCCTTGGCATCGTGCGCTCACCAGCGCGATGTTGGTGCGGGTCGGATCGCCGGCGGGCTTCGCGATCGTGCAATTGGCGTCGGGCTGCACGACTTGCGCGCCGGCGAAGCACGCGAGCGCGTCGAAACAGGTACCGTCGCCGGCGCCCGCGTGGCCCCCTCCGAAGACGAGCGCGTCGTCGTAGTCGGGCAACGTCGCCGAATCGAGGGCGAAGTCCACGCACTCACCGCCAAGGCAGGTGAGCCCGTCGACCGGGCAATTGCCCTCGACGTAGGTGTCCGGGGCTGGGTTCTGTTTGGCGAAGCCGATGCAGACCCACTCGAGGTGGATCCGCAGGAGCGCGACGCGATCGACCGGGATCGTGGTCGTGACCTCGCGAAGAAGGAGCGGCATCCCCACCACCGAATGCCCGCCTGGGAGGGTCGAGAGGCCGGCGGCGACGCGAATTTGCACTTTGGTTGTCGGATCGCCGTTGCTCACGATGGCGAACGTCATGGGAAACGAGTTGGGCAGGCTGCGCTGCCCGAACTCCTTGATCGTGTCGAGCTTCGACGGGCCCGCTGTCGTGATGACGTCGATGTGGAGCTCGTCGAAGTCGACGCCGGGCGTGAGATCCGAATCGATCGCAACGATGATTTCACCGGGCGCGTGCTTCGTCTTGCACGAGAGCAGGGCCGCGAGGCCCGTAAGGGCGAAGACGAGGGCGCGCTTCATGTCACGGAACCTGGTACGTCCCGATGGACCCGTGAGTCGTCGGTCCCGGCGCCGACGGCGACGGGCGGAGTAGGAAGTAGCCGCCAACGACGAGCCCGGCGGCGAGCACAGTACCTCCCGCGATCCACGGCCACGTCGCGGCGGATTCGCGCTCGAGCTCGACGTAGAGGGTGCGTTGCTCGTTGTCCTTGACGGCCACTTCGTGGCGCTGCGTCTTCTTGCCGTCGCCGCTCACGATGACGATATGCGGCGCGCTCGACAGCGTGCCTGACCACTGCGTGTCACCGACGGCGCGTCCGTCGAGGGTGATCACGTCGCGCGCCTTGGCCACGACGAGCAGGCGCCCTTCGTGGATCTCGCGCTCCAGGTCGGCGCGCACCGTGAGCGGGCTCCCTCCACGAATGTCCGGTGAAAGCGCGCGATCCTTGTAGCCATCCAGATGAAATCGAAATGTGCGTGTCCCGGCGACGCCTGCGATGACGAGCACGGGATGCTCGAGCGGCGTCGTGCCGAGGCGCTCGCCATCGAGCGTGACTTCGGCCCCGGCCGGCTGCGACGTAACGGTCACCGCAGCAACGAGGGCCATGAGCGCCGCGCGGAACTCCACCGCCTCCGTGCGCTCCGCCGCCGTAAGGGGCGCGCCCGATGCGAGGTACTCATCCACGAGCGGGAGCGCCTTGTCGTACTGATGCAAGTTCTTGTGGCACACCGAGATGTTCCAAAGGAGGCGCGGTTCCCTGGAGAGCTCGTGCGCGTAGCGGAATTTCGCGAGCGCTCCCGCGTTGTCACCGCTGCGGTAGAGATTGCGACCGAGCTCGTACTCGCGCTTCGCGTCGCCCGTGAGCGCTTGCGCGAGCGGCGGAGGATCGCGACGCTGCGCGGTCGCCGGCGTCGCGTGGACGCCGAGCGCGAGCACCGTCAAGAGAAGGACGGCGCGCGGGCGCGTCACTTGATCTCGACCTCGAGGCCGGTGTGCGACGTCGCGGTCGCCGCGGGACCACGACGGGGGGCGTCGGGACGCGGCGGCGTCACGGACCGCGCGGCCGTCGGCACGGATGCATCAACCGCGGGCAGCGGAGCGCTGGGAGGCGGCGGCGTCACGGAGGGCTCGATGCGCGCGGGAAGCGTTGTGGCCGCCGACTCCGGCGGAACCGCGCTTGGCGCAGCTGGCTTGGTCGGCGGCCGCGACGAGACCCAGACGACCGCCCCGGCAACGACGACGAACGCCGCCACACCGAGAGGTGCACGGCTCGCGGGGCGCGACACCGGCGCAGGCGGGGCGGACGGCGCAGCTGCGAGCGAGTGCCCCTGCTGCGTGGAAGAACCCGACTTCTGGAGCTCCGGTTCGTCGAGCGCCGCGGTCACCCGTCCGCCCGAGGCGGACTCCGCGGGCTTCGGCGCAGGGTCAGCGGAGCTCGGCACCGTCGCCGCGAACGCGCTCACGGCGCGCAGCGTGCGCGAGAGCCGATCGACCGTCTTCACGGCCGCGTCACTCGACGCAAACGGCGCGAGCGCGCGCGCCAGCTTGGCGACGTCCGCAAAGCGCTTGTCGGGATCCTTCTCCAGGCAGCGCATCACGGCTCGTTCGAGATCCGCAGACACCTCGGGCCGCGCCTCCGCGAGCGGCGCCGGGGGATCGGCGGCGATCCGCGCCGTGAGCGCCGTCGCGGTTGGGCCCGAGAAGGGAAGCTTCGCCGTGAGAAGCTGGTAGAGGACGACGC
Source organism: Myxococcales bacterium (assembly GCA_025359105.1). Lineage (GTDB taxonomy): Bacteria > Myxococcota_A > Polyangia > Polyangiales > Polyangiaceae > JANYHK01. The sequence goes on from JANYHK010000047.1 coordinate 30,879, forward strand.
CGAGCGACCAGATGTCCGTGCGCGCGTCGACGTCCTTGGACGAGCGCAGCTGCTCGGGCGACATGTAGTAGGGCGATCCGAGAACCGCCGTCTTGTGCGTGAGCGACAAGTCGGCGTCCCCGTCGTCCGCGTCGACCATCTTCGAGATGCCGAAGTCCAAGAGCTTCACGACGTGCTCACCGTCCGCGCTCGTCGTCACGAACAGGTTCGCGGGCTTCAAATCGCGATGAATGAGACCGAGCGCGTGCGCCTCCGCCAACGCTTCGCACGCTTCGAGCAAGTAGTCGACGGCGCGCGCGATCGGGAGCGCGCCGTCCGCCTTGACGATCTCGGCGAGATCGCGCCCCTCGAGGTATTCCATGACGATGAACGGCGCGCCGTCGTCCTGATCGTCGACGTCGAGAATGCGAACGACGTGATCGCTCTTGAGCTTCGCCGCCGCGCGCGCTTCACGTGCAAAACGCTCGACGAGCTCGGGGCGTGCCAGGCACTCAGGCTTCAGCACCTTGATCGCGACGCGCTGGTCGAGCCGAAGGTGGCGCGCCGCCACGACCATCCCCATCCCGCCGCTCCCCAAGACGCGCTCGACGCGGTATTTCCCGCGCAGAACGTCACCTTCGCGCAGAGACTGGGGGTCCACGCGGTCAGGATAGACGAATGGTTCTGGACGGGCCAATGCGCCCCCGCGCACAATGCCCGTGTGGGTGACAAGTCCTCTCCGCCGGATGACGGTCATCAGACGGCGGCCGTGACGCACGCGTCGGCCGCCCCCTCGACCCCGATGAAGGTGGTGGTCCTCGCGGGCCCGGACGAAGGACGCGAGGTCCCGCTCGACCGCACCGTGGAGATTGGTGCCGATCCGGCCTGTCACCTCGTTCTGCAGGATGCCGCCGTGTCGCGACGGCACACGTCGGTGTCCATCGTCGGGGGAAAGCTCGTCGTGCGCGATCTCGGCAGCCGCAATGGGACGCTCCTCGGGGGCGCGCGCATCAAGGAGGCGCAGGTGCCGCTCGGCGCCGTCCTCACCATCGGCAAGACGACGATTGCGATCCAGCCGCGCTGGTACATCCGCGAGGTCTCTCCCTCCAAGGCGCGCAGCTTCGGCGAGCTCATCGGCGAGTCCGTTCCGATGCGCGAGGTGTTTGCGCTCCTCGAACGCGCGGCCCCGGCAGACGTCACGGTCCTCATCGAAGGCGAGAGCGGCACGGGCAAAGAGCTGGCGGCGCGTTCGATCCATACGGCTTCGAGTCGCGCGAAGGGGCCATACGTCGTCTTCGACTGCGGCTCGGTGCCGGCGGACCTCGCCGAGAGCGAGCTGTTCGGGCACAAGCGCGGCGCCTTCTCGGGCGCGACGGCGGATCGCCAGGGGGCGTTCCAGCGCGCGCACGGTGGAACGCTCTGCCTCGACGAGCTCGGGGAGCTGCCCCTCGAGCTCCAGCCGAAGCTCCTGCGCGTGCTGGAGGCGGGCGAGGTCCGTCCGGTCGGCGAGGACGCGCCGCGCAAGGTGGACGTGCGCGTCATCGCCGCCACGAACCGCGATCTCAACGCCGAGGCGCAACGCGGTCGTTTCCGGCCCGATCTGCTCTATCGCTTGGAGGTCGTTCGCGTGCGCCTTCCGCCCCTGCGTCAACGACCGGGCGACGTCCCGGCGCTCGTGGCGCACCTCCTCGCCGGCAAGCTTCCACCCGGCGATACTATCGACGGTGACAACCTCACCCGCCTGATCTCGTACAGCTGGCCGGGTAACGTCCGCGAGCTTCGCAACGCACTCGCACGCGCGGTCACCCTGGGCGGCACCCCGGGGAAGCCCGCGGCCTTCGCGAAGCTCGTCTTCAACCTCGGGCCTGCCTCGTCGGCGCCCGCGACGATCGGCAAGGAGTTCCCGGGCGTCTCGAACAAGGTGCCGTACAAGGAGGCGAAGGCGCAGCTCCTCGAAGGCTTCGAGCGCGCGTACGTGTCGGCCCTCATGGAGCATCACGGCGGGAACATCCAGCGCGCAGCCGCGGCTGCGGGTCTCAGCCGGAAGCATCTCTACGAGCTGCTCCGTCGCGCTGACGTCGACGCACCCGACGGCGACGATTCCGCGGACCGCGAATGAGGGGCTAATCGGGCACCCCGCATTCACGCGCACAGTGCGCCTTCTGGCATGCCACGCGGGATGCGGCGAGCGGGCTGGAGCGCGTGAACGCGCTCCAACACCGCGCCGCCGCCAACGGCTCGACGGGCGTAGCGGCGGTGCATTCGTCGAGCGAGTCGGCCGCCGCGCCGCACGTCGCGTCGTCGTAGCAATCGAAGCGCTCTTCGCAGCAGGCCGCGTTCTCGCAGAGATCGCAGGTATCGTCGACGTAGCCCCCCTGTGGAAGGCAGCGCGGATCGGTCGTACCGTTCGCGCTGCCACGGCCGGATTCGACGGTCTCGCTCTCCGAGTGGCCGCCTGGGCCCCCTTCACGAGCGACGGCGCCGCCGCAGGCCGCAAGAGTCGCGAACACGAGCACGCTTACAACAAGCTCTGTCGTCCTAATGCGCATCTCGAACGCGGACAGCAGCAACGCCCGTGCCGCGCAGGAATTCTCGACGTTCCGGGAGCACGGGGTCGCGAACGCACACCGTGAGGTAACGTTCACGCGGCGCGGCTGGTCACCCCGACGACGTCTCCGAAAAGCTTGCTTCGACCAATGCGCACGCCGCCACGTTGGCTCGGCCATCCTCCGACGGCTCGGCTCGCGTCGTCGCATCCGCGACCCGAGAGGAGAAGTGCTCGACCTGGTGCAAGAAGTGGTTTGCGCCAGCCGCGACGATCGTCTCCACGTCCCGGCCGCGGACGATCCGAATAGACGTCTCGTCCCATCGGGGAGCGAAGGGATGCTCGATCTCGATCCGCCCCTGCTCCCCTTCCACGGAGAGGTGCTCGCGACGTGCATCCACGAGGGAGCCGTGCGCGAAAGCGGTGCAGGCCTCCCCAAAGTCGAGCAGCGCGCTGCTTCTGCGATCGACCCCAGTGGCCACGCGCTCGGCGAAGATCGCACCGGAAGCGATGCGCTCGCGGATCACCCGCCATTGCGGGTGATGGCGGTGCATGAACCCCTCGACGAGGCCGTTGGGCAGGCCGATGTAGACTGCGTCGACTTCCGTGTCGTCGAGCAGGGCGGCGTAAGAACCATAGGTCTTGGGCGCATTCACTTCGCGCCCTTTCCGCTCGGCGACCTCGCGGGTGCGTGAAGCTACCGCAATCAGCCGGCCGTTCTTCGCCCAATGGATGGCGGGCGCGATCGCACGTGTTGCGATCGAGCCGCAGCCAAGGATGCCCCACGCGACTGTCGCCATGGCCATCGCCCGCGAAGGGTCGCAGGAACCGCGCGCGAGCGCGTGTCACCTCGAGGTGCGCGTTCCCCGCCCCGGCATGCAACCTCCAGGTAACGAACCGCGCGAAAGTGCCCGAATCACGAGCGGCACACCCGTTGCTCCGCGTGGCGCGTCACTGTCCGGGGTCTCGTCGAACGTTTGGGAGGTCTCTAGTGATTCGTCGCGCGTCCCTTCCGCTTCTGGCTCTCGCCTGCAGCGCCGTCGCTTGCTCGGGGTCACCGTCGTCGTCCGACGCGACGGCGTCGAGCACTTCGGAGGCGCTGGGCTCCTGCAACGCGCCGAGCATGTTCATCATCGGCAGCCCGCGGAACTACGCGCAGGCGCTGCCGATGCAGTGCGTGAACGGCGCGTGGGAGGTCGACGAGCTCTTCGCGGGGACCGGCAACGTCTTTGCGGCCGGCGCGTTCAAGTTCGTCCAGAATGGCACGTTCAACGGCCCCAACTGGGGGGACCTCCGCCCCGCCGACGGCATCGCCGATCCGGGCGGCGATGAGAACGACATCGTCGTGCCGAACCCGGGGACGTACACGGTCCGCTTCGACGATCGCACGCTCCGCTACACGCTCACGCGCAAACCTTCGCGCTGTGCGCAGCCGAGCATGTCCCTTCGCGGGAGCTTCAACGGCTGGGGCAAGCAGGACATGTTCTGCGTCGGCCAGGGGCAGTGGGCGGCGATCGCGATGTTCATCGGCCCGAACGAGCAGTACAAGCTCGACGCGCTCGGCGATTGGAGCACGAACTTCGGCGACGACAACGGCGACGGGATCGCCGATCCCAGCGGCGCGAACATCGCCGCGCCGGGCGCCGGGCGCTACCTCGTGACCTTCGACGAGGGCTCTCTTCGCTACGCGCTCCGCTTCATCAGCCCCGCGTGCTCGCGGCCCACGACGTTCATTCGCTCTTCGAACAACGGCTGGCAAGCGGTGGCGATGGAGTGCGAGAACGGGCACTACGCCATCAACCTCGATGCGGGCTCGGGCGCCGAGTACAAATTCGACGCGTTCGGCGACTGGAGCCTCAACTGGGGCGACGACAACGGCGACCTCCGAGCCGACCAGAACGGCGCGAACATCCGTCTCTCCGGCGTGCACCACGTCCACTTCTACAACGACGCGCGCTACGCCTACGACACGCACCAGTGATGCGGCCCTCGTCGCCGAGCAGTACCGGAACTGGACGTTCCGGTACTGCAACTGAGAGGCGCACGATCAGTCGGTGCCGGCATCGACGGGGACGACGTCGCACCACATCTTGCCCTCTGCGTTCGGTCCGCCGATGCAGTCGTAGCCGTCGCGCGGGCAGTCCGCCTTCGTCTTGCACGACTTGTAGCAGTTGCCGGGGCGGTCCTTCTCGCAGACCGCGCCGCCGGGGAGACCGTCGCAGTCCGCCTGCGTGTTGCAGCCGGACTTGGTGCACTGCCCGCCGGGGTCGCCGTTGCAGACGGTGAGCCCCGCCGCGCAGTCGGCGGCCGTGGTGCACGAGTCACCGACCTCGTGGAGCGGATCGCAGAACTTGTAGCCAGCCTTGCCGCCGACGCACCCATACCCCGGGCGCGTGCAGTCCGCGGAGGTGGTGCACTTGTGGTAGCAGTTGCCGGGGTTGGCCGCGCTGGCGGCGGGATCGTCGCAGATCGCACCGAACGCGTCGCACTGGCCGGCGCCCGTGCACGCGAGGGTGCACTGCCCGCCGGGATCGCCGTTGCACTCGGTGGCTCCTACGACGCAATCCGCGAGCGTCTTGCACGCGCCGCCGACCGGGCTGCTTCCGCGCGTTGCCACGCCGCTGTCCGGAGCCGGCGCGGCCGCGTCCGATTTCGAGGCGCCGGCATCGGGAGCTGAGGTCCCTCCGTCGGCCGCCGCCTGCGGAGAACCTTCGTCTCCGTCGGCGCCGTCGGTGTCTCCGCTCTTGCACGCGATGGAAGCCGCAAAGATCGAAAACGCAGCAAGGCCCGTGACGATCGAATGCCTCATGGTCGTTCTCCTTGGGAAGGGCGAGCCCGACTGCTCGCGTGGAGACGTCAAGAGCAACGGCCATACCCAGCGGGGAAATGCGCCAAGCGGACTCTTCGCGAACGTCGAGGTAACAGGGCGCGAGGCCCGGCGTGTTACCCCGACTCTTTCGCGTCGACGATCCCTACCCCGCGAGCTGGTGAGGATGGGCCCCCCGCTTCCCGTCGAGATCGGCGCCGCGATCGCCTACGCCGCACCGGCCGGCTCCGCGGAGCAAGGCTCCCGCGCGTCGGACACGTCGTGGGGCGTCGCCGCGATCGACGCAGACGTGAGCTACTGTTTCACGCCGGCGATCGGCGCCGTCGTTTGGGGACGCTTTGGCGGGCTACCTGGGTGAAGTCTGCACGAGCAGCGACATGAAGACCTGGCACGAGACGAAGATCGCCGACGTCACGAACCCCATCGCCGGGAAGGTGAGCTACGACGGGAGCTTGTTCTGGGCCTCGGACGCGAGCCGCCAATACGTCAGCTCCGACGGCCTCGCATGGACAACGCGGACCCTGCCCAATGGCGTTCAACTGCACGCGGTGGCGAGGAGCAAGACCGGCACCTACGTAGGCTTCGACCGCGGTTCGTCGCAGTTCTTTCGGAGCGCCGATGGGCTCGCGTGGGCACCGGCGAAGGTCAGCCCCGCCGCTGGCGCCGACCTCTATCGTATGGTCTACGGGTACGGAAAACCGTCTGCGGAGTGCCCGCTCTGACGCGCCAACTCCAAAGCGCCCGCCCGGCCGCGCTCGCGCGTCATCGTCGTCGAGCACAACCGCTATCGCGAGAGCATGGAGGCGACCGGATGTGGCACTCTCGGGCTTGGTGGAGCCCGAACAAGAAGAATCGCGTCTCGCACGCCTGTGGCTCCTCACGCGCGCCGTGGTCCGGGGTCTCTTCACCCACCACGCGTTCGATCACGCGGCCACGATGTCGTTCTACTTCTTCCTTGGGTCGATCCCGCTCCTGGTCTTCGCCGGGCTGCTCGTTGGCAGCTTCGTCCAGGCGGAGGGCGCCGAGGAGCTGGCCGCGCCGTTCTATCGCGCGATGCCGGCGGTCGCCGCCGAGCTCTTCCGCAACGAGCTGAAGGAGATCAGCTCGGCGCACGCGACCTCGCTGGCGCCGGTGAGCCTCGCGGGCTTTCTGTGGCTCACGACCAACGGCATCCACAACTTGATGGACGTCTTCGAGATCCTCATCGGCGCGCGGGCGCGCCCGTGGTGGCGGCAGCGGCTCATCGCGATCGTGTGGGTGAGCGCCGTGCTCATCGTGATCGCGGCGGCGACGTGGATCCTGCTCCTCGTCAACGGCGTGACCACCGGGCTGGGCACGGCGGAGCACATCCCCGGAGTCGTGCAGCGCCTGAGCGAATTCCTGGCGCGCGGGTGGCGACGCGTCGGCGTGCTCGTGGTCTTCACGGCGATGGCGAGCGTGGGGCTCGCCATCTTCTACCGCACCGCCGTGGTCCATCCGCGCGGCGTGCGGCGGCGCGTCTGGCCGGGCACGATCGTCGCGCTCGTCCTGTGGACGATCGTGTCGTGGGCGTTCGGCACGTACGTGCGGACCATCGCGCACTACGCCGTCTACTACGGAAGCCTGGCGACCGTCGCCGTCATCCTCCTCTGGCTCTACCTGACGAGCCTCGCCCTGGTGGTCGGCGCCGAGATCAACGCGCAGCTCGAAGGCGTTCGCAAGCCGCCGCCGAGCTGACGCGCGCAGCGTGCCCTTGCACGCGGGGCTCTCGGCGCGCTGGGCGCCCTGAGCTACAAGGTGCTCGACTTCGGGATCCCGGCACTGGAGCTCCTTGCGGAGGCCACTCAGCAGCGTCCCGACGTCGACCGAAGGCCCGGCGTCCCGAGGCGTCGCATCGGCTGGCCCGTCGACGACGGCGCGATCGGCCGTGGAAATGGATCATTTTTTCGTCGCCACCACGATGATCACCCCCGTGTACGGCGCCGCGCACGTGCCTCGCTTCGCGACGGCGCGGAGGCCATGCTTCTCGAGCCGCGCTTGGACGTCCGGCCACAGGAACGTGAGGTAGTACATGCGCGCGCCGCGTGATGGCGATCAGACAAAACGGCGCATCGCGATCACACAAAACGGCGGATGCCGATCGGACAAAACGGCGCATCGCGCTCACCTTTCCACAGTGAGGTGACGCTCTCCCGGGGTCTCGAGCCCGCACCGCCTAAAAGGTGGCATGGCGACCGAAAGACTCCCGATGCTGCATCTCCGCGAGATCCTGAGACAGAAGCTTGCGCTCGGCCGCAGCCACCGCGAGGTGGCGCGGTCGGTGGGCGTGAGCCCGAGCACGGTCGCGAGCGCGTTCGCCGACGCGCGGGCCCACGGGCTCGACGCGGCGGCGGTGGACGCGCTGACCGACGCCGAGCTCGAGGCCCGCGTGTATCCGCCGCCGCCGTCTTGCATGCGGCCGGAGCCCGACTGCGCGGCGCTGCACCTCGAGCTGCGGCGGCGTGGCGTGACGCTGGCGCTGCTGCACGTCGAGTACCTCACCGCGCAGCCTGACGGTCTGCGCTACACGGCCTTCTGCGATCGGTACCGCGAGTGGCAGAAGCGGCAGTCGCCGGTGATGCGGCAGGTGCACGTCGCCGGCGACAAGCTGTTCGTCGACTACGCCGGGATGCGACCGCGGCTCGTCGACCCGGTGACGGGCGAGATCACCGACGTCGAGCTGTTCGTCGCGGTGCTGGGCGCGAGCAACTACACGTACGCGGAGGCGACGCGCACGCAGCAGGTCGCCGACTTCGTCGGAAGCGTGTCGCGCGCGCTCGCATTTCTCGGCGGCGTGCCGCGCGCGATCGTGCCCGACCAACTCAAGAGCGCCGTCATCACCGCGTGCAGCTACGACCCCGGCGTCCAGCGCTCGACCGCGGAGCTCGCGCGGCACTACGAGACGACGATCCTTCCGGCGCGCCCGAGGTCGCCGCGCGACAAGGCCAAGGTGGAGGTCGGCGTGCAAATCGCCGAGCGGTGGCTGCTCGCGCGCATCCGCAACGAGACGTTCGCGAGCTTGGGCGCGCTCAACGCGCGGCTCTCCGAGCTTCTGCGCGTGCTCAACGACCGGCCGATGCGGACGTACAAGGCGAGCCGCCGCGAGCTCTTCGAGCGGCTCGACCGGCCCGCGCTGGCGTCGCTGCCGACCGAGCCCTTCGAGGTCTCTGCGTGGAAGAAGGTCGCGCTCAACATCGACTACCACGTCGCGTACGACGGCCACTTCTACTCGGCGCCGCACGCGCTGCGGCACGACGACGTGCACCTCTGGGTACGCGCGACAGCGACGGCGATCGAGATCCTGCACGGCCGCGAGCGCGTCGCCGCGCACGCGCGCAGCTTCGTGCACGGCGGCCACACGACGGTGGCGGAGCACATGCCGAGCAGCCACCGCGCGCACGCCGAGTGGACACCCACGCGCATCCTCGGGTGGGCCGAGCAGATTGGCCCTCACACCCGCGCGCTCTGCGAAGTGATCTTGCGCGACCGACGGCACCCCGAGTGGGGCTACCGCTCGTGCCTCGGCCTGTTCCGGCTCGGCAAGAAATACGGCTCCGAGCGCCTCGACGCTGCGAGTCGCCGCGCGCTCTTCGCCGGGCGCGCAGCTACAGGCCGGTGCTCACGATCCTGCGGCACAACCTCGACGGCCAGCCGCTGCCCGAGCCCGAGGCGCCCGCCAAGCCCGGCGCGAGCCACGAAAACGTGCGCGGCCCTGGCTACTACCACTGACTCGCATCGCCACATCACGAAAGGACCGTTTCATGCTGAGAGAGCCCACGATCGAGAAACTTTACGCCATGCGCCTACGCATCCTCGCGAGCACGTGGCTCGAGCAGGACAAGTCCCCCGACGTCCTCGCGATGACCTTCGACGAGCGTCTCGCGCTGCTCGTCGACGCCGAAGCTCTCGCGCGAGAAAACGCGCGGCTCACCAAGAATCTCAAAGACGCCAAACTCCGTCTCGCCGACGCGTGCGTCGAAGGGATCGACTTCCCGCGCGAGCGGCAGCTCGACAAGGCCGTCGTGCGACAGCTCGCGACGTGCCGATGGGTCGAAGAGCACCAGACCGTGATCGTCACGGGCGCGACCGGCACCGGCAAGAGCTACATCGCCTGCGCGCTCGCGCATCAGGCGTGCCGCAAGGGCTTCCGCGTTTTCTACCGCCGAGTCCCGCGCCTCTTCGACGAGCTCCGCCTTGCCCGCGCCGACGGCACCTACGCCAGGCTCCTCGCGCGCATCGCGAGGACCGACGTCCTCGTCCTCGACGACTTCGCGATCGGCCCGCTGACCGAGGACGCGAGGCGCGATTTGCTGAAAATCCTCGAAGACCGCTACGGGCTGCGCTCCACCCTCATCACCAGCCAGCTCAAACACGAGCGCTGGCACGACTTCCTGGCCGACCCCACCGTCGCCGACGCGATCTGCGATCGCGTCCTCCACGCCGGCCACAAGATCGCCCTCCACGGCCCGTCGAGGCGCAAGCCCGCCAAGGATTGATCAAGAGGAGAGAGACGACCTACTCTCCACCCACCGAGGTACCCACCGAAACAGACCCCGAGAGAAAACGTCGCTTCGCTCCGATCGCCATCCTGCGTGCTGGGTGATCGCGATGCGCCGGTTTAGATGATCGCCTTCGGCGGGACGCGCAGTAGTACATGACGAACTCCGGCTTCAGGAGCGCGTTGCGGACGCGCATCACGCCGTTGAAGGTGCGCGCGGCCCACCAGCCCGGCGACGTCCGCCGCGGCATCTCGCCGGTCGCGAAGACGAAGCGCCCTCCCGGCCGGAGCGCTCGCGCGATCCCGGCGACGAAGCGGTCCTCGTCTTCGGCCACGATGTGACCGAAGGCGCCGACGCACGTGACGACGTCGACCTCGGCATCGAACGGGAGCGCCAGCGCGTCGCCGCGGACCAGCTCCATCGCGGCATCTCCCGGCGCGTTCGCGAGACGGAGCCGCGCTTCGTCGAGCATTCCCTGGCTGAAATCCAGCCCGATGACACGCTCCTTGCAGAGTGCACGCAGGTGCCGCATCGCGGCGCCGGTTCCACAGCACACATCGAGCGCGGAGCCGATCGAGCGCGGCCCGCTGATCTCGGAGATCATCGCGTCGAGGACGGGCTCTGGCGTACGAAACGGCGTGTGGTCGAACTTCGGCGCGATGAGGTCGTAGCCGCGCTCCGTCGAGACGAGCGCCTGGCGCATCAGCTCGAGGAACGCGGGACCCTCCGGATGGTACACGCGACGAGTCTAGCGGAAGTCGTACTCCGCCTCGCAGAACGGCACGGGAGGTCGTCGCCATCGTCGAGTTTGAGCGGGCTGCAAGGGGCAGCGAGCCCGTCATCAGGTAACCTGAGAGAGCAGCGCCTCGGGGGTTGGAGTCCCGGGGCGGGCGGAGGTGTCGACGTGGGTCCGAAGCAGAAAGATGTAGGGCAGCGGCGCGACCGACCTGCCGCAACGATGAGCCGCGCGCCCCTTTTCGTCCTCTGCTTCCTCGCGGCGTGCAAGCCAACGTCGGCGTCGACGTCGACTTCGATCCCGACCCCGACCCCGACTTCGACCCCGACCCCGACCCCGACCCCGACTGCGGCCCCGACCGTGACGCCGACGCGCGTGCCTGCGGAGCCCATGAGCTATCAGGGCGCATGGTGGCTCGAGCGCGCCGACCGGGATGCGACGCAGAAGCCAGAGCACGTGCTCGACGTGATCGGTCTCAAGGAGGGCATGACCGTCGCGGACTTGGGCTGTGGTTCCGGCTATTTTTCCGTGCGAATGAGCAAGCGCGTGGGCGCGACCGGGCGCGTGCTGGCGACCGATCTCCAGCCGGAGATGCTTGCGCTGCTCAAGAAGAAGATGGTCGCGGACCCGAGGCTCTCGAACATCACGCCCATCCTCGCCACGGAGTCGGACGTAGCGTTGCCGAAGGCGGCCGTGGACATCGTGCTGATGGTGGACGTCTACCATGAGCTTGCCCGCCCGAAGGAGACGGTGCACCAGATCAAGGAAGCCCTGCGCCCCGGCGGCAAGATGGTGCTCGTGGAGTACCGCGCGGAGGATCCGAAGGTCGACATCAAGCCGGAGCACAAGATGACGCTGGCGCAAATACGCGCCGAGCTCGACGGCGGGGATTTCGCGTTCGTGTCGAGCGACGAGTCGTTGCCCGAGCAGCGCATCGTGACCTTCGCGCCGACCCACTAAGCGACCCGCATCCAGGAATGCGACGTGATGGAGGTCTCACGATCGCCATCGTCGTATATCCGATGTTCGCCGGCCGCGACCGATGTATCGTGCCCTCGATTTCAGGAGGCGCACCCATGAAGAGCTCGTTGGTCCGGTCAAGTTGCGGCGCGGTTGCATTGGCATCGGCGGTGGTCGGCTGCGGTAGCGCGCTGCCGGTCTCCGACGCCGCCGAGAGCACGTCGCAGGAGCAAGGGGCCTTGAGCTCGGATCCCGGCGCGCTGATCAAGATGGAGATGCAGTCGAGCGTGGGAGTCCTGCTCGACGAGATCCCCGCAGGACCGCAGCGCGAAGCGGCAGCGAACCAGGCGCTCGCTCGAGGACGCCAGTTCTGGATCGATCGGGCCCTCCGCCAGGTGAAGCTCAGCGCGTACCGACTCGTCTTCCGCGGCGACTACTACACCAAGAGCAAGGGCCCCCTCCCGCTCACCCCCATCTCGACCTGGACGATCGACCCCGTCGGGAGCGCGCACCGCGTCACGACTCCGAAGCACGACACGGTCGTGATCGACTACACCTTCGAATCGCACATCCTCGCCGACAGCGCTTCTCCGGCCGTCGTGGAGCCGAAGCTCGGCAAGATCGGAGGCACCTGGCAAGAGGAGCTCATTTTTCCGAACGATCCGGAGTTGATCCTCGAGCGCACGGGCTACGCGTGCATGGACGAAGCGGAGTTCCCCCCGTTCAGCGTCTTCGAGGAGAACGCCGCGTCGTTTTACGATCAAACGTGCGACGTCGAGACGCCTGCGACCTCGAGCTGTCACGTCACCCAGTTTCCGGCCGAGTCATGCATCGACGCGCTCCGCAGCAAGGTCGGTCTGGTGAGGACCAACATGGTCTTCACGCGCGTGCCCTGGAGCGGGAGCCTCGCCAAACAGGTGCGTGTCGGCACGATCACCAACGACGACGGGGTGGACATCAACGTCGTCCTGCCCGACCTCGTCGAGGAGAACCGGTTCATGTTCCGGTATTTCAAGGCCGACTCCTGCGAGGTCGCCGAGGGGGCCATCGACCACGCGGGCTGGCGAAAGTTGCTGACGTTCTCCGCTTCGGTGCGAAACGACGGCACGAGGTCGCTGGATCTCGGCGACGTCACCGACCCGGCCAACCCGTACGTGAAGAGCCACGTCTTCGAGTTCAGTCAGTGCCACGGCCACAACCACTTCTCGCACTACGGCAACTTCCTCTACAACGGCGCCCCGGGAACGAAGCGCGCGTTCTGCCTGGAGGACACGAGCCGCTACCACAACGACGAGGTCACGAGCCTGGTCCCCGAGCACCAGAGCTGCGTCACCCAGGGCATGACGCGCGGCTGGGGTGACGAGTATCAGTTCGGGTTGCCGGGCCAATGGGTCGACGTCACCGATGTCGACTCGACGGCCCCGCACGCGCTCACCTTCGACGCGAACACCGATCACTTTCTCTGCGAGGGCGTCCCGGTCCTGAGCTCCACCGGCGAGCCGATCTTCGACCCGACCCGCTTCGTCAGCGAGGCCGGCTTCCCGGTGAGCCGTGTTCGCTGCAACATGCCGGCGAACTGGCATACCGGGAACGTCGGAACGACGACCGCAAGCATCGCGGCCGACGGCAGCTTCGTGACCGAGGCGTGCAAGCGCGGGCAGGAGGGCCCCCTCCGCAGCTGCGGATTCAAGGCCAGGGCCCAGCAGCACTCCTGCGTCGCGGGAAGCACCGTCACGCTCACGTGCAGGTCGCCCGGCACCGCGCAGGTGCTCCGCGTCTGCGAGCGAAGCCAGAAGCTGGGCGTCGGTGCGGCTTGCACCGTGGGCGACTCCGTTGCGAACGTCATCGTCGACCCGACCGACACGACCATCCGCTTCACGTGCCCCGCCGTGCGTGACGCCTCCGATCCCACGACGGGCGGCTACGCGACCTACGATGCGCCCGCCAATGCCGGCGGCGCGCACGCGAAGCCCACCTGCACCGGCGGCGATTGGTGAGCCCTCAGCGCTCACACGTCGCAGAGAATGACCCGCGTACGACACAGCACCGACGGAGCGGGACCACGGATCCATGGGCGACCCCTCGCATACCGTGGTCCTCGCGTCGCCGACGGTGACGCGGAGGAAGGTGCGTAGGCGGTCCCACCCGACGACGTGCCCCGTCACCTCCGCTCACGTTACTTCTTCTCGTCGGCCTTCTTCTCGGCGCGCTGCTGGTCGATCGTTTCCTTCTCCACCGAAACAATCTGCCCGGTGACCGCGTCCACCTGGACCTCCGTGACGTCGGTGGTGCCGGGGGTCGCGATGTCGAAGGACCACACGAGCTTTCCCTGTTCCTTCTCGAGCTCGCTCTCCTTCACGGTGCCTCCGGGCGCGCGCGTGAGGGCGATCTTCTCGGCGTCCGCCTGGGAGAGCTTCGCACCCTTCGTGGTGGCACAGCCGAGGATCAAGGAGATACCGGCCATCGCTGCGAGGAGGAGAGGTTTCATCGCGCCTGATGGTGCAGCTGGCGCGGGCCGTTGTCCACGCTGCCAACCACCCCTGCCTCGGGTGCCAGGCCGCTCCGGGCAATTGTTCCTGAATTCAGAACAGTGTAGCGATTTTGGCCGATCTTGTGCATTCCGAGCGACGACGCACAATGAGCCTCGGACCATGGACCGGCGACATGCGCTTGGGATGCTCGGCGCGTTTTCACTCGCCGCATGCACGCGGTCGAGGAATAACCAGATGGAACCCATGAGCTCGAGCGAGACGGCTACGAAGACGGCTGTGAAGATGCCCGTCATCTTCGCGGCGCACGGCGCGCCGGTTCTTCTCGACGACGCGCCCTGGATGGGCGAGCTGGCCGCGTGGGCGAAGGCGATGCCCCGCCCCAAGAGCATCCTGATGGTGTCGGCGCACTGGGAGAAGCGGCCGGCGACGCTGGGGGCGACGAAGCCGGTGCCGCTCGTCTACGACTTCTTCGGGTTCCCCGAGCGGTACTACCAGACCAGGTACGCCGCGCCCGGCGCGCCCGAGCTGGCCTCGCGGGTGCGCGATCTGTTGCGCCAGAAAGACATCGACGTCACGGACGAGCCGTCGCGCGGCCTCGATCACGGCGCGTACGTGCCGCTCGTGGCCATGTACCCCGCCGCCGACGTGCCGGTGCTTCAGATCTCGATGCCTGGTCTTGACGCCCAGAAGCTCGTCGCGCTCGGGAAGGCGCTCGCGCCGCTCCGCGACGAGGGGGTGCTCGTTTTCGGGAGCGGCTTCCTCACGCACAACATGAGGTACGCGTTTCGTCCCGGCATCCCGGAGTGGGCGCGGGAGTTCGACAGCTGGGCGGCGGGCGCGCTCTCGCGACTCGATCTGGACGCGCTCATCGACTTCAAGAAGCGCGCGCCGGCGGCGGAGACGGCCCTGCCGACCTGGGAGCACTACGCGCCCCTCCTCGTCGCGGCGGGCGCGCTCGGCGGCGATCGGCCCCCGGTGTCGTTCCCCATCACAGGCTTCTGGATGGACGGCGCGTTCACCAGACGCTCCGTTCAATTCGGCTGAGGCTGAATGGCGGCGCGCGCGGCGGGAACTGGTAACCTCGACCGCCGCGAAAGGAGTCGCCATGTCCGAACAGAGCGCCGCGCACGTCCACCACAGCATCGACTACATCGAGATCGCCATGCGCGACGTCGCGGACGCCAAGCGTTTCTACACGCAGGCGTTCGGCTGGCGCTTCAACGACTACGGGCCCGACTACGCCGGCATCCAGGGCGGGGGACGCGAGGTCGGTGGTTTCCGGAAGGATGCCAACGTCACGCCGGGGGGTCCGCTCATCGTGCTGTATTCGCGGGATCTCACGGCGACCCTCGGCGCAGTGCGTGAGGCCGGCGGACGTATCGTGAAAGAGCCCTTCTCGTTTCCCGGAGGACGCCGCTTCCAGTTCACCGATCCGAGCGGCAACGAGCTTGCGGTGTGGTCCGAGACCTGAGCCTCCGCGCGGTGCCTCACCACCTCGGCGACTCGCACAACTTCGGGCGCCGCGTGTCGATGCGCGGGGGGCGCGTCGCCAAGCCGCGCACGCTGGTATGGGAGTGGTTGCTCCTGTCGGCGGACAGCCCGCTGCGACGGCTCCTCGACCTGGCGGCAGAGCAGGACGGACTGGAGCGCGACGCGTTCGGATTTCTCCCCGACCTGAAGTTCATTCGCGCGCGTTCGCGTGACGGCGGTGAGGTGGAGCGGGTGACGCTGGAGCCGCTGCCTGCGCCTTCGCCAAAACGCAGGCGTGCGCTCGCGCGAATCGTTGGCCGATCCATCGCGCTCCATAGCTGGCTCGGGGTCTCCGATCTGCACTGGGAGAACCTCGTGCTGGGCGTCGATCGTCGCGGTCGCGTGGTGTTCGCGCCGCTCGACGTCGAGATGATCCTGGCCGACCTGTCGCTCCCGACGGAGACGAAGCTCCTGCCGGACGCGGATCCGGAGGTCGCGGCGATTTGCCGTCACGCGTGCGGCGTGCGGCGTGTGCTGCCCTATCTGGGCAAGCCGATCGACGCGGCGGATCTGGTCGCCGTGGCCGGCGCCTACCGCGTCACGCTCGCCTTCCTCGACCGCCATGCCCGCAAGATCGCCGACGTGTTCGCTCGCCTCCCTGCGCTGCGCGAGACGCCCATTCGCGTGTGCCTGCGCGGGACGGACGAGTACGTGCGCGCGCGCTCGGGCGGTGCGGGCGCCGAGACGCTCTGGCCGCCGCTCCTCGATGCGGAGGTGGAGCAGCTGGCCCGCGGGGACATCCCGTATTTCTTCCGCTTGTACGGCCGGCCGGGCATTCACTACTACGGCGATCGGGCGCTCCGCCGGCTCGAGAGACTTCCGCTCCACGGCGACGTGCCGCAGCTCGATCCCGTCCTTCAGCTGTCGCGCGGCCTTCGCTCGCCGTCGCGAAGGAGCTTGCGCGAGGAGGGGCTGTTCACGCTGGTCGGGGCCTTCGACCACCCGTCGCTCGCCGGAACGTACGCGAGCGACGGGCTCGAGATCACGTTCGCGCCACGCACCCTGGTCGTGAAGCTGGAGCCGCGCGCGGGCGAGGGACGCGGCAAGGCCGAGGACCGCGAGGAGCTGCGCTCCAGCCGAAATCTCGGCGCGTTCGTCGGGAGCGTTTACCTCCCGTGCCGCTGCGGGGAGGTGCGCACGGTCTTCGTCCCGCCCGTCACGGTGTGCGAGCCTGGACCCGCCTGATTCCCTGCGTGCACGCACCCAGGAGCCGTGGTAACCCGCGACACCGTGCTGGGTTCCTCCTGTGAAACGTGCCGGCGCCCCACCGCCGCCTGCGTGTGCGATCGCATCGTGTCCTACCCGACCGATCGGCGAATCGTCATCCTGCAGCATCCGCAGGAACAAGACGCGCTCCTCGGCTCGGCGCAGATCCTGGTCGCGAGTTTGCCGAAGGCGAAGCTCGTCGTGGGCTTGAGCTGGCGCGGCCTCGCTCACGCGCTGCACGAGGAAGACGTCGACGTTCGCAAGTGGGCGGTTCTCTTCCCCGACCGCGAATCGGCAGGCGATCAGGTCGCGGGCCGCGGCGGCGTGGTCGTCGAGCCGACCGCGCTCGAAGGCGTCGTGGTGCTCGACGGAACCTGGTCCAAGGCCAAGACGTTGTGGTGGCGCAATCCGTGGTTGTCCAAGATGAACCGCGTCACCCTCAAGCCCACCAAGCCCTCGATCTACGGCAAGCTGCGCGCCGAGCCGAGGCGCGACTACGTCTCGACGCTCGAGTCCGTCGCGGCGGCGCTCACGTTGTGCGGAGAGTCTCCCGAGATCGAGGCGGGCCTCTCGCGCGTGTTCCGGACGCTCGTGCAGCGCGTCCGCGACGCCGACATCCCGCCGGCGGCGCGACGGTTGCCACGGGCGACGCGCCCTCCGCGATCCTGACCGGCTGCTACGACGGCTACTGCGGCTGAGGCACCAGGTCGAAGACGCCGTGCACGTGCAGCGTGGAGCCGGCGCGTGGACCGGCACCTTGAACGAGGATGTCGTAGCTCCCGGCGATGCGCGCGGGGCTCACGCTCGTGATCGTCAGGTCGCGCGCGGTGACGGTGTCGCCCGAGCTCTGCGCGCCGCACGAGACGAACGTGAGGTTTTTCCACCGCGCGGGGAGCGCGCCGAGATCGGCGTACGAGTTGTCGGAGGTGATGAGGCTGAGGGTCCCCGGTCCGCCGGCCGGGCAGCTCACGATCGTGCCCGGCGTCGGGTTTTGGGGTGTCCACGCTTGAACGCTCCGGCCCCAGTGCGGAAAGTCGACGCCGTACGTCCCCTGGCTCGGGTAGTAGAACGACTCGAAGGTGGCGAGCTGCGTGACGACGACGCCGTCGACCTCCCAGACGATCGTCGGCGCGGCGCACGCGGCGTTGGTGCTCGTCGTCGCGCACGCGAGCGTCGACGGGCACGTTCCGCAGCTCACGCCGCACGTCGGATCGAGACCGCACGTGCGCCCGGAGCAACTCGGAGTGCATGCGTCGCTTCCCGCGTCGACGCCTGGCGAGGTGTGATCGCCGGCCGCCGCCGCGTCGAGATCGGAGCCGCCGGCGTCTTGCGCCGCCCCGTCCACGCGCGCCTCCGCGTCCGTCCCGCCCGCGGCGTCCGCCGGCGTGGACGAAGCCTCGCGAAAACCGCCGCACCCGGCCAGAGCGGCGAGCACGAGGAGGTGCGCCGGGGAGGGGCGCGAGCCCGGTTTGGCAGTGATCTTGGGGTGCTGCATGAACGACCGCAGTGCGTACTACGGCGCCGGCGCCCCGTCCTTCCCTATGTGGGAGGTGTGCGCCGGACCTCCACCTCGCTCGATGCCGCGTCGCTTCGGTGTTGGCCAACGAGCGGGGCAGTCGGCAGACTGGGACAGTGCGCGCCTGGCTCCTCGCGATCCCGATGTCGGCACTCGCCGCGTGCGGCCTCTCGGTCGATGGCACGCTCGAGGGCGCGCCGGACGACGCGGGGCTCGACGGGCTCGACGACGCGGGGCTCCGGGCGGAACCGGCCAGCACGCCCGACGCTCCGCCAGGGAGCGATGGCGCGCTCGGCGGGGGCGCAGACGTCGCCGTAGGCAGCGACACGGGGAATCCGCTGCCCTCGTGCACCGGGTTGCCCGCGGGCTGGAGGCACGTCGCGCTCACGACGGCCGGCGGCGTGTGTCCAGGCGGCGACCAGGCCACCGACGTCCTCGAGAAGCCCGTCGCCGCGGCCGGCACGTGCACGTGCAGCGACTGCACGGTCACGACCCACCAGAGCTGCGCGGGCGGCAGCCTCGCCACGTTCTACGACATGACGAGCGGCACGGCGTCGTGCGTCTCGAGCGGCGTCCCCTTCGGCAACTCACCGGCCGGCGCCTGCGTGAGCCGCAGCAGCTTCGGGCTCGGCCAGCACTTCAGCGCGACGCCGCCTGCGCCTACGGGAACCGCCGCTTGCACCGCGACGGCGACCGCAGACGGCGCCACGGTGACCGGCACGCCGCTCGGCCTCTGCGCGGTCACGGGCTGCGACGCCGGGGCCCTCACCGACTGCGTCGCGACCGATGGCGATCAGGCGTGTCCGACGGGTCCTTTTGCGACCAAGCACGTCGTCGGACAGCGAAAGGACCTCAAGGTCGCGTGCGGAACGTGCGCGTGCGGCGTCGTCACCACCTGCAAAGGCACGGTCACCATGTCCTCGTCGTCGAGCTGCAGCGGCGGCGTCACCGTCAACGTCGACAACGTGTGCTACCCGGTCCCGAGCGGCGGCAGCTACTCCTACACGCAGTACACGGGGGTGATCGCCGCGGAGAAGTGCAACCCCGGTCCCAACCCGGCGGCCACCGCGGTCGGCTTCACGACGTCGCAGACGGTCTGCTGCCGCTGACCGCCCGCGCCGCGGAGCGCTACCAGATGACGCACGCGTTTTGCGAGGTCATCTTGCTTCCGCCGGCGCACTGGAAGGCCTTCGAGAACTCCTCGAAGTTCGAGAGCGTGTCGTTCACGCGCGCCTTGGCGGGGGAGTGGACGTCCTGTTGAAGCTGCCGGAGCGCCGCCGCCGGGCCGTCCTTCTCGCACCAGATCTGACCGGCGGCCACGAAGAACTGCTGCTGGGGCGTGAAGCCGGCGACCTTCTTGGCCTTGGGGAAGTACGGCGTCGCGGCCGCGAACGCGGTGCGGATCCCGCCGTTGTCGGCGATGTTCTCGCCCAGCGTCTGCGCGCCGTCGACGTGAGCGGGCGCGCCGGTCGCCGGATCGGTGACGCCGTCGACGACGAAGGCGTTGTACTGGTCGACGAAGCAGGCTGCGCGCGTCTTGAACGCAGCCTCCGCGCCCGGCGTCCACCAGTTGCGCTCGACGCCACGCGCGTCGAAGAGGCGTCCGTTGTCGTCGAAGCCGTGCGTCATCTCGTGGCCGATGACCCACCCCAGCGCGCCGAAGTTGTGGGCGGCGGGTGCCGCGGAGCCGCCGAAGAACGCGCCGTGGGCGATCCCCGGGAGGATCGTGAACCGGTTGCTCGACGGATCGTAGAAGGCGTTCACCGACGCGTAGCTGTTCGCGAGATCGAGGGAGGCGGGCGGCGGTGCGCCGTCGACGCGCGCGTAGTCGGAGGCCGCCAGACGGCGGGCGAGCGCCACGTCGTTGGCGACGAACGCGGCGGCATCGATCGTGACGTCGCGGTAGCGATCCGTCGGCTCGAGCAGCGGCGTGATCTGCATCCCGCGGGCTTTGACGATCGCCTCCGTTCGCGTGGCCGCATCCAGGAACTCGGTGGTCTCGAGGCGCGTCTGGAACGTGGCCAGGACCTTCTTCGCCATCGCCATGGCGACCCGGGTGTTCTTCTTCCCGAGGACGGTATCGACGAAGCGGTGCTCCACGATGCCGGAGAGCGCGCGGGAGGTGGCCTTCCGGCAGCTGGCGGGCGCGCGCGCCGCGCCGACCGGCGCGTCGAAGTACGCGTACCGCGCGATGACCTTGTACTCGAGGTAGTCGGCGAGATCCGTGGGCGAAATCGCGGCGAACGCCGCGTCGATTTTGGTGAGCACGTCGAGGTTGAAGAGGACGACGCCCTTCGCCTTCGACGCGCCCAGCGCAGCCAGGGCCGCGTCCCAGTCGATGTGCGGCGCCGCGAGCTTGAGCCCGTCTCGGCCGAGGGGGTGCCGCGTCGGCGCCCGGTTCTCCGAGTCGCCGATCGCCGCCGTGATCGCGGTGTCGACGCGGAGGATCAGCGCGCCGCGGGCCGCGCGATCGGCGTCGCTCAGCGACGGATAGGCGCCCGCGAGCGTGGCGTCGATCGCCGTCGCGTCGGTCTCCAGGAAGAACGACGGCGCCGGGGAGATGTCGAGCTCCATCACCACCGGGGTCCGCTCGCGCTGCGGAGCCACGTCGACGTTCACGAACGGCTGGAACGCCGCGCCGTAGAGCGAATACGTGCTGCGCCACGCGCGCCCGAGCTGACCGCCGGTGCTCGGGGCATTTCCCGCCGCGCGGAGGGCGGCGAGCTCGCCGCGCAGGGCTTCCGTCAACTGCCCGGGCTTGGGATCCGCGCCGTGATAGGCCATGCACGCGGCGTGGTAGTCGGCGATCTTGCGGTCTTCGTCGGTGGTCGGGCTCGTGGTGGCGTTCGCGATGATCTGGTCGAGCGCCTCGTTGTTCGCGACTTGCTCGGCGCCGAAGACCCGGGCCTTACGCTCGTTGTCCGCCGGGGTCACGCTCGCGAGGTAACCGCCGCAGGCGAATTGATAGAAGTCGTCGCACGGGCTCGTCGCGCGATCGAGCGCGGTCTCGTCGATGCTCGCCGGCAGATCCGTGAGGGCTTCCTCGTCGACCGTCGTGGCCGCCTCCGGAGAAGGGGCGGTGGAGCAGGCGATGAGTGAGGCGCCACCGAGGAGGATCGCGATCCAAGAAGAACGGAACATTGTGCCTCGTCGTGCCCGGGTTGCGTGGGGCGGGCGGGTTTACCATCGACCGGTTCTGGCGCAAGCCCCGCGGACCCTGCCAGAGCCCGAACGCCCGTTGCCTGCCAGGCAAAGTCTCCTAGAATGGGCGACGCCTGTGCTACGTCCAACGGGGAACACGCCGAAGACGGCCCCTGAACCGGACGTGCATCCATGCGCTATCGCTCGCTGATCCTCGCCTCGGCTCTCTTCGGCATCCCGGCGGCGGCGCTGGCCGGGCCCCCGGAGCAGAAGCCTCCGGTCAACGCCTCGCCCGCGGCGCAGACCACGCCGTTTACTCCTCTGGTAGCTCGGCACGCGAAGCTGTTCGCTCCGATGCGGCCGGAGGCGCGCCTCAAGGTCCAGGCGGCCAGTCGCGCGCTGGTGTTCGATCTGGCGGGCCATCAGAGTCGCGAGCGCGCGAACAAGATGGCGGCGGCGGGCAAGCCGTTCGATCTGGCGTCCGCCGCGCGCGCGCGCGTCGCCGAGGCCGGCAACTTCGGGCTCGTGACGCCGAGCGGGGCGGACATCGATGCGCTCGTCCAGATCGTGATGTTCCAGGCGACGCAGGACGCCGACGCCGACTTGCGTGCCGTCCTTGCGGCGATGGACGCCATCAACAAGGCGAAGCAGGCGCAGCGCGAAGGGGTGGAGGCGATGCGGCGGGCCCTCGCGGCGGAGAAGGAGAAGCTCCGCCAGTCGGACTACGACGAGATCTCGCGCGCCGTGACGGGCAAGCTGGATTCGATGTCCGAGATGGGCGAGACCGAGTCGCTCCGTCTCCAGATGGCGATGGATCGCGTGTCGAAATTCATGCTAGCGCTGTCGAACATCATGAAGAAGTCGGGCGACACCGCGGAGGCGATCGTCCAGAACATGAAGTAGCGCAGGGCAGCACTCGCGCGACGCGCTTCAGTCGGGGCTCATGCTGTGCTCCCGACGTGCAGGCCAAGACTGAGGGATCGGCATGGACGCGTTGATACGACTTCCCATACGACCGCTCTCCATCGCTGCGCTGGCAGCTCTGGCACTTCTCCAGCCGGGCTCGGGGGCGGCGCAGCAGCCGGCGACGCAGCCGTATGCGCAGCCTGCGTCCAAAGCGCCGATCCCGAAGCAAGCGCCCGGACAGCAGGCAAAGCCGTTTTCGCTGACGCTCCAGCCGGTGGGGACGCTGGCGGCATGCCCCGCGCCGTCCCTCGCCCAGTGCAAGGACGTCAACTACCTCGTGAGCGGCTGCGGGCAGTTTCACCAGAAGACGTGCCAGACGCTGATGAAGCCGGAGTACCAGGCCTACTTCAACGGCATTCCAGGGCCCGCCAACCGGCCAATGTTTCCATTCGGCAGCCGAGGCGCCTACAGCGACTTGAAGTCCGGCAAGTACCACGGCACGGTGCCCTCGCGACCGGTCATGAAGCGCTCGGTCTCCTACTGGGACCAGCAGCGCGCCAGTGTCGCCAACGTCTCGGCTCCAGACCCCAAGACCTTCGTGGCTCACCCGAGCTGGGAGGCCAACGTCAACGCCATCGAGTCTTGCGAGGAGTACGTCTACGAGAAGTACTACGACTGGCAGCGCTTTCAGGACGCCGTCTTCCTCTGCAAGGGCGACTACAGCTGCATCTACGACGTGGCCTTCGTGATGGGCGGGGCGCCGGGCATCGCCAGCCGCATGCTCAAGAGCAAGGCCGGATCTGATTTGCAAGATCAGATCCCGATCAGCCTGCCCAACGCCCGCACCCCCCAGAACGCCAAGAACGCGTTCTTCAGCAACGGATCGTACTTCCTGGGCACGGACATGACCGCCCTGCCCGGCAGCAGCCGTCCGCCGCCCTATGCGAGCTTCGCGGACCTGAAGGCGAAGTTCCCCGCCAATGCAGCGGATCTCGACGCCCTCCGCGCCGCCCTCGACGACGGCAAGATGTTCTACGCCGACAAGGCCGGGCCCGGCGTCAACAAGGTGCTGTCCCCGTGGGGCTTTCACAACTTCATGAGGGGTGCGACCAGTAGCCTCAGCGAGAACGAGTTTCAGGAGCTCGAGAAGCGACGGACGGACCTCGAGCAGTGGCTCGCCGATGCCTACATCTTCGGCGAGCCGGTCCCGAAGACGCACGCCGTGTTCGTGCACCCTCTCAGCGAAGTGGAGCGCGTCTTCACCGGGGATCCCTTCGAGCGCGTGAGCATCTGGGAGAACGACGCGCTCCGGGCTCAGTACATCAGCCTCGCTGCGCAACCAGCGTCCGCGATGCTCAACGTGGCCCAGGTCGGCTTGAACGGCTCGGCGCGAAGCAACGTCTCCGGAGCGCAGCGCCTTGGAGCCGGCACCCCGATAGCCCGAGCTCCTGTCCCCCCGAATGCGCCAAAGCCCCAGCGCGTGCTCACCGCAGAGCCGGCCACGCAAGCAACCTGGCTGGCACCCCAGGTGGGCTGCCCGCCACCGACAAGCTTGACCTACGAGCAGGGCTCGGCGGCGGGCGCCACCTCCCCCGCACAGACAGACGCGTGGAACCAGGCCGAAGTGGCGCGCTTCGCGTCGTGCAAGATCCTGAATTTGACCCTCGCCGAGTGGTGGCGACTGAAGGCCGCCAAGTTGGCGGGCGCGTGCAACGATCGCGGTAGCTGCGGCTGCCTCGACCTCGGCAACTACGCCTGCGACTGGTCGCCCAAGATGTTCTACGAAGCCTATGGCAAGGAGCCGCCGATCGGCCTGGCCTACCGAAGGGACACGAACTTCAAATACTGCAAGCGCTGGACGTTCAACGGATTCGGCCCCATCGCGGCGGCCAAGAAGGCCTCCACCGCGGCCTTCGAGCAATATCTGGAGGAGACGCGCGCGGCGACGGAAGCCGCGCTGAAGAACGTCCCGCAAAAAAACGGGGTCGTGGGCGACGAGTTCAGCGACGACGCGCAAGAGGGCGACGAGGACTCGTGGTCCGCGGGGTACCAGATGAATACGGGCTGGCAGATCAAGCCCATCGCGAAAGACAGCGCGGGCAAGATCTGTCAGCTGCAGGGGCAGGCCAACGCGAGCTTCCTGGTCAAGATCACGACCCCCGTAGACGGCGACGGCGGCGGCACGCTCGCCAACAAGTGGCGTCACGCCATCGATGCCGACGTGATGGTGCGGGCCAACGAGAACAAGAACCAGCAAGTCCGCTACGAGTCGCACCTCCTGATCGCCGATCAGGAGATCTTCGCCTCCGAGCCCACCGGCTACGACAAGTACAAGGGCTACGATCCCGCAAACACGAAGACCTACGAAGCCTTTAGCCTCAACCACGCCTACAAGAAGCCGCTCTTCTCCGACAAGACCCAGCTCGGTGGGATCACGCTCACGGTCTGGGCGGGCCCCATTCCCATCACCGGTTCGGCCTGGGTGGAGGTGCTCTACGGCGCGGACATCCTCGCCGAGGCGCACATGCAGTCCGGGTGTGCCGACCTGACCAAGTTCGAAGCGAAGGTCGGGTTCCAGCCCTGGGTATCGCTCGAGGGCGGTCTCAGTGTCGGCGTCGGGGTGGGCGGCATCGCCAGCGTCGGCGTGCGCGGTCACCTCACGCTCATCGGCGCTTCGCTGCCCATCGTGGCGCGCACGTGGCTCGCGCCCGGTGCCAATGGCACGACCGATCTGCGCTTCGGCGTGGATGCGTCGCTGGAGCTGGCGAGCCTCGCGGGGAGGCTCGCGCTCTACGTGGAGTTCCTGACGTACGACGAGGAGTGGGAGCTTTTTCGCTGGAACGGAGTTCACACGAACGTGCCACTGCTCAACGTGCTGGGCGACGACGTGAAGATCCCCGTACAGGCCCTGTCCGTCGTGCCGTGAGCACGGCACGCAGGAAGGGCGGCGCGCGTCCGAGCGCCCCTCGGCCCGGGCGCGCCGCCTGGCGCCCCAGGGCCACGTGGTTGCTCTTGCTCGCGCCGCTCTTCGCCTACGGTGTCGT
The DNA here is from genome assembly GCA_025359105.1 of Myxococcales bacterium. GTDB lineage: Bacteria > Myxococcota_A > Polyangia > Polyangiales > Polyangiaceae > JANYHK01. The sequence goes on from JANYHK010000047.1 coordinate 56,278, forward strand.
GAGGCTGCGCGGTCGGTCGCCGGCGTCGCCCGCGCCGCCGCTCGTCGCCGAGGCGCCGCGCGTTCCGACGGAGACCTCGTTCGGCGCCGGCGCGGGGACGCTCTACGACGCGACCTGGCGGGTGGATACCAGGATTTCGATTCCGCAGATGGACGCGAAGTCCACGCAGGTCGAGCTCACCGGCGTGGCGCAGGTGGTGGAGCTTGGGCCCGACGGATCGCGGCGACTCGTGGGCGTGCGGCTCCGAGAGCTGGCAAGCCTGACGGTGACGGCGTTGGGGGAACCGCTCTTCCCGAGCCTCGAAGCCGCGCGCGAGCAGCTCGTCCTAGAGCCCGTGCTGCTGGCCCTGGGGCCGAGCGGGGCCGTAGAGGAGCTCTATCTGCCCGCCGCGGCCACGCCGCTGGCAAAAAATCTCCTGAGCGCCTTTGCGCTCCACTTCGCCGTCACGTCGTCGGCAGCGCCGGGTGACGCCGGGTACGGCGTCACGGAGGTCGGCGACTTCGGGCGAGCCCTCTGGCACTACCAACCCGGCCGCGATCGCCTCACCAAGGAGGCTCGCGATCCGCAGGTGAGCGGGCGCGGCGAGGTCCGCTTCTCGGGTGCCCTTCCGATCGATCTCTCTTCGTCGCTGTCGCTCCAGCCTGGAGCTCCGCGCGAAGGCGCATCGCACACCGGGGAGGGGCGCGCGTCGTTTCATGCGGCGAAGCGCGAGCAGCAAGGGGACGTGATGGCCCGGCCCGATTTGGCGCACTTCGAGCACCACGCGCCGGAGGAGCGGCCAAGCGATCTCGGCGAACAAGCGTCCGATGCGGCGATGGCGCAGGGGCTCACCGTCTCCGAGCTGCTCGCGATGGTGGCGGCACACGGCATCGGCAGGCCGCCACCGAAGGGAAGCATCATGCGGGCAACGGCGTTTTTGCGCGCAACGCCCGGCGCATGCAAGGCGCTCGAAGGCGCGTTTCCGAGCGCGCCGCCGGCGAGCCGCGAGCTCATCATCGACCTCCTGTCGTCCTCGGGGGACAGCACCGCGCAGGCGAGCATGCGCACGCTCCTCGCGACGGCCGCCGCGCGCGAGACCCCGAAGCTCTTCGAGAAGCTCGTCCAGCGCTTCGGCCTCGTGGACAAGCCCACCGCGGAGTCCATTCTCTTCGTGCGCGCGGAGTGGGAATCTGCGAAGAAGGCCAACGACGACGCGCGGCGCCAGGCCAGCGTCTACACCCTCGGCTCGCTCGCGCACCACGCCGCGCGCTCCGGGGACGAGCGGCTGGCAACCCCCATCGTGGAGCTCTTGCTGCGAGAGCTCGCGAGCGCGCGGGAGCTGCGCGACGAGCGCGGCCTCCTGGCGGCGCTCGGGAACACCGGCCTGCCCGGGGCGCTCGAGCCGATCCTCGCCCGGGTCACGTCGAAAGACCAGCGACTCCGCACGCAGGCCGCGGTCTCGCTGCGAAAGTTCGACCGCCCCGAGGTGCGCCTCGCCCTGGCGAAGCTCGGCGCGGACGCGGAGTTGCAGGTGGCGCAGTCGGCGCTGCGCTCGCTCGACACACAGAACCCAGGTACGCCGGAGCTCACGGTCCTCGCCGACGCCGCCGAGCGCAGCGACTTCAACATCGCCATCGACTCGGCTCTCGTGAGCTTCGTGACGTCGCACCCCGTAGATCGAGTGCAAGCTACACGCATACTGCTTGCGATCGAGGGGCGCGTCGGAGATCGCGTCCAGCTTCAGCAACAAGTGGAGGCGGGCCTGAAATCGCTCGAGCCGCTCGGCGGCGGAGCAGCGGGTGGTGAGGACAACCTCGCCGCGCCGTCCAGCGCGACGCGCTGAGCAACGCCCCGCGTCACGGGCAGCGTGCGATGTCGACGCGCTGGATGTGAACGGGAACCTTCGGTCGATCGTTGGCGTCGCGTTCGACGGCGGCGATCTGGACCGCGGCGTCCGTCGAGCACGCCCCGAAGACGTCGTACTTGGGGGCCGGGCCCGTGCCGACGACGACGTAGAACTGACTGCCGCTGGGCGTCGCGGCGGCGGCCATCGCGAGCGCGCCGAGCGGCTCGGCGACCTGGTTCTCGACGATCATGTCGTACCCCGGCCCGCCGGTCCCGTTGCCGTCGGGATCGCCTCCTTGAATCACGAAGCCCGGGATCACGCGGTGCCACGTGAGCCCGTCGTAGAAGCGCCCGACCTTCCAGCCGCTGGCGTCCTTGTAGGGACGCGTGCCGCGCGCGAGGCCGACGAAGTTCGCGACGGCCGCGGGGGCCGCGGCCTCGAAGAGCTCGCATCGAATCGCGGACTTCTCCGTGCTGAGGACCGCCGTGAGCTTGCCGGTCCCGGCAGGGAATCCGGCGAGCGCCTGCGCGAGCGTGAATTTGCCCGCGCCGCCGACAGGATCGCCCGCCGCGGCCGGATCGACGCTGACGGCGGGCGCGCCCGGATCCGTGAGGCACCCGTCGAGCCCCGGGGGCGCCGCGCCGCTGTCCACCCGGGACGAAGCCGCAGGGGGAGACGACGAGGCGGAGCATGCCGCGAGCACCACGAGAGCCCACGAGGCAGCGGGTCGACCCATCTTCACGTCGTATCACCGAGGGCGAGGACAGAGGCGCGGAACTCGCGACTTCGTGGGAGCGCGCGCGCTCCGTGGTATTCCTGATCGCGCATGGATACGCAGCTCGACGCCATCTACCGGCACGAAAAGGACAAGGCCTCGCGCGTCTGGCTGACCCAGCCCGTAGGCGGCGGACGCGTCGTGGATCTCACGTTTGCCGAGGCCATCGGGCAGGCGCGGCGCATCGCGGCCTTCCTGGCGGCCAAGGGCTACCCGAAGGGCAGCCGTATCTCGATCTTCTCGAAGAACACGGCGCACTGGTTCCTCGCGGACCTGGCGATCTGGATGGCCGGGCATGTCACGGTGCCGATCTACCCGACGCTCGCGGCGAGCAGCATCCGGCAGATCCTCGAGCACAGCGAGGTTCGCCTCATCTTCACCGGCAAGCTGGACGGGTTCGCCGCGATGGAGCCCGGCATCCCCGAGAATATCGAGCGTGTTCGGATGCCGCTCGCGCCGCCCTTGGCGAAGGGCGAAGCGTGGGAGGAGATCGTCCGCGCGACGGAGCCGATGCGTGGCGACCCGCGGCGCGATCCCGACGAGATGGCTACCATCGTCTACACCTCGGGCAGCACCGGCACCCCCAAGGGCGCCGTGCACAGCTTCCGCTCGATGTGCGCAGGGCGCGTGTGGATCGACCACGCCCGGATGACCGTGGACGATCGCGCGCTCTCGTACCTCCCGCTCGCGCACGTCGCGGAGCGTGGGGTGCTCGAGACGCCGAACTTCTTCGTGGGCTTCCATGTCTTCTTCGCCGAATCGCTCGAGACCTTCGTGACCGATCTGCGGCGGGCGCGGCCAACCTTCTTCGGCAGCGTTCCGCGCCTGTGGCTAAAGTTCCAGAGTGGCGTCTTCGAGAAGATGCCGGAGAAGCGCCTCTCGCTCCTCTTGAAGGTCCCGGTCGTCCGGCGCCTCGTCGCCCGCAAGATCCTTCGAGGACTCGGGCTCGACGCCGTGCGCGCGGCGTTCTGCGGCTCAGCGCCGGTGCCCGAAGCGCTCCTCGGCTGGTACGCGTCCCTCGGCATCGAGATCGCCGAGATCTACGGGATGACCGAGAACTGGGCCGTCTCGCACGCAGGGCGCCTCGGCGAGTTCTCGCCGGGGTGGATCGGGGGCAAGCTCGCCGGCGTCGAGGACAGGATCACGCACGAGGGGGAGCTGCTCGTGAAGAGCCCCGGCAACATGGTCGGCTACTACCTCGAGCCGGCGCTGACCGCCGAGGTGCTCGACGCGGAGGGCTTCGTCCACACCGGCGATCGCGGGGAGCTCGACGCGCGCGGGCGCCTTCGCATCACCGGGCGTGTGAAGGAGCTCTTCAAGACGAGCAAGGGCAAGTACGTCGCGCCCTCGCCGATCGAGAACGATCTCCTCGCGCACCCGCTGATCGAGCAAGCGTGCGTCTCCGGCAGCGGGATGCCGCAGCCGTTCGCGCTGGTGGTGCTGTCGCCGTCCGCCCGCGCGTCGCTCGCCGGCGACAAAGCCCACGCCGACGCCGTCCGCGCCGAGGTGAAGGCCCTGCGCGCCGAGATCAACGCCGCCCTCGACCCGCACGAGCAGCTCGACAGGATCGTCGTCGTCAGCGACGAGTGGACGATCGAAAACGGCCTTCTCACGCCGACGATGAAGCTCAAACGCTCCGCGATCGAGGCCAAGTACGCGCCCCAGGTCGAAGGCTGGTACGCGGAGCGCGAGCACATCCTGTTCGCGTGACGCGCGGCGAGCTTCGTCAACGCGCAGAGACCTCTGAGAGGTGCCTACCCCTCGATCCGCACGGCCAGCGGCGTCGCCTTGCCGGCCTTGTCGATCTTGAGCGCCTGCACGCCGTGCGGAGTCTGCATGAGGAGCACCGCCGCGTTCGAGCGCGTGAACAGGCGCAGCGCGGTCACCTGGGAGAGCGTGGCGTCGACGCGCCCGTCATGGATCAGATCGTCGAAAAGCACGGTGTCCTCGGCGGACGCGATCTTGTCGGGCGTCGCGAGGCGCATGCGGATTCCGCCGCGCCGCCCCGCCTTCCATACCGCGAGGAGCTTTCCGTCGAGCTCACCGGTCTGGAGGAGGTAGCTGTCCGCGGGGACCATCTCCCGGACGTCGCCGAAGAATGCGCGCAGGTCGACCGATTGCGAGCTGCAGGCGTCGACGGTGCAGTGGTCGAGCGTGACCGCGCCCGTCATCGAGCTCCCTTCGTAGACGATGTCGCGACGGACGACGTTCACCTCGCGCCCACGGCACGTCATCGTGTTGCCGGTGGTACGCGCGTCGCCGCCGAGCTTGCGCAGTGGCCACCAGCGGTCTCCCGTGTCCATCGCCAGCACCTCGCCGTCGTACGAGCGCGCGACGACCGCGAGCGTCTCCTCGGACTTGCATCCCCGGATCGCGCTGGGGAGCATTCCCGTGAAGCCCGCGAGGGCCACGAGCGGCTGAACCGCGCCGAGGTTCGTCGCCGCCGGGAGCGCGTGCTCCGAGCCAGAGGTGCGCTGCGCGAACAGCGAGCCGTCCGCGGCGTACACGATGGTGTCGAAGACGAGCGAGACGTCGCGATCGTCGCTGACGCCCTTGATGGCGAAGGGCTGGTGGTGCGCGGCGCCGGTGCCGAGGTGCTCGAGGAGGAACGTCTTCTTCGGCCGGTCGTAGGCGAAGAGCGTCCGGGCGCCCCCCTTCGCGGCGTACGCGCCGTACGCGTAGAGCGACGCCACCTCGCGCCCATCGACCTCGTAGATGCCGTTTTCACCGTTCGGCGCGGCGAAAAGGAGCGGCAACTCGCCTTCGTCCGCCGCGCCGCCGAGGACGAGCTCCCGATCGCCCAGCGCCGCCGCCACGCGCCGGCACGCCAGTTCGGCGCCGAGCGTGCAGACCAAGGGGTTCGCTATGTGCGTCTTCTTGTCCACGAAGAACCGGAGCGACTCGCCGCGCACGACGCGCTCGGTCTTGATGGCGTCGAGCTTCAGGTCGTCCGTCGAGAGCGGCGCGATGCCCTTCAGCGCGTCGATCGTGAGCGGCGCTGCGGCCTTGGGCGGCGGCTTCATATCCGCGGCCCGCACCGCCGCGAACTTCTCCTTCTTGGCTTTTTCCCATAGCGCGTCGACGATGACGAGGACGTCGTCTTCCGGCGCCGGGTTCTTCAGCGTCTTGCCGAGGTGCTCGGCCCAGTAGGCAGTGTCCTTTTCGGTCTTGGACGCACGCCCCGCGTCGCTCAGCGCCTCGTGAAGCGCGTGCGCATACGTCGCGCAGGTCTGCGGCCAGATCGCTTCTTGCGCCTTCAGCGGATCGACGGCGAGCGCCGTGAGCTGGATTCGCCGGTACCGAAGGCTCGGCGTCTCCCCCTGCGCGAGCGGCTCCTCCCCGGTGAGGCACCGCGCGAGGGAAGCGTGGGCCGTCGCCTGCCCCAGCGCAGCCGCGCGGCTCTGCTGCCACGCGAAGACGCCGATGCCCGCGCCCCCGGCGACCGCGATCGCGACGAGCACGGCGACGACGCGTCCCTTCTTCGGGCGAACGTCGGGCAGCTGAGAGGAAGACGGCGGGCCGTCGCCGGAGAAAGGAGCCTCGGTGTTGGGTCGCATGGGTACCTCGATCACGCGGTTGTGGCCCTCGTCGGCGATGAGGACGTTGCCGCCGATCGGTGATGAGGAGGTTGCTCGCGGCTTCTCTCGGTCAGAGCCCAGGCGGGAGGACGATCGACTCGAGCGGAGTCGAGTCGAAGCACGTGCCGGGCTTCGGGATATCGGTGACCTCGTCCACCTCACACTGCTGGACCGGTCCGTTCATGTACTGCATCCAGAGGTCGTGGTAGCCGCCCTCGAAGTGGCGGTCGGGACGGCTCGCGCCCCACGAATTTTTGATGCGAATGAAGTCGATCGTAGCCGAATCGTCGAGCGCCGCGGTGAGCGCGGCGTCGCGCTTCTCGAGCGTGCCGGCGGGCAAGAGACCGAAGCCGGGCACATTGCTGACCTGGTAGTCATCCATCACGACCATGTGACCGCCCTGCCGACCCGGCGTCGTCGGCGGCTTGCGGAACTGGCCGCCGTCCTCCATCGCGTTGAAGTCGACGTACCAGCTCATGATGACGGGCACGCTGTGCTGGAGCGCGACCTGGAAGCGCTTCTGGAAGTTGCGTCGCTCGTGCGCCGTGCTCGGGTAAGACGACTCGTTCCACGCGAGCGGGCCGCTGCGCGCGAAGCCGGAGCGCGTGCCGATGGCGTCGGCGAGCGTGGCCGTGACGTCCTTCTTGGTCTTCGCGTCCCAGACCTTCACGGGGATCGACTTGGCGGCCGAGATCTTGGTGCCGGCCGTGGAGGCCTTCTTGTCGAGCGTCTTGGAGGTGCTCACGCCGAACACGCGGTTCATCTGCTGCACGACGGGATCGGCCAGCCCGAACGCCGCGTTGAGCTCCTTGCGCACGGTGGTGCGGTTGCGCCGCGCGGTCGCCGACTTGAGCGCTCCGTTCGCGAGCGAGGCGTTGATCGCGGCCTGCGCGCTCGCCTGGCGCTGGCTCATCTCGCTGTTCGCCTCGCTGGCGATGAAGTCACCCTCGCTCATGACGCCGTAGCGGTTGATAAGCTCGGCGGCGGTGGAGTAGCTGCCGCCCGTCGAGATGCTGCTGCCGACGCCGCCGTTCGCGATTTGCTCGAACCAGTGCCAGTACGTCCAGTACGACTCGCTGAAGTTCGGCTCCTGGGCGGTGGCGTTCTTGTTCATCGCCTCGCTCCAGCTCGCCGTCGCGTAGATCCAGCAGTTGCCGATCGACTGGCGCTTCACCGCCGAGTGGTCGACCTCCGTGATCGCGTCGGTCGTCGCTTCTTCGGGGTTCACGTCGTCGGCCGAATTGGCGCCGGCCGAGCAGCCGGTGACGCCCGACGCGAGCGCGAGGAGGGAGCCGAGAAGCAGGTGGCGAACGGGGCGGGCGAGTTCGAAGGACATGGGGGACATCTCCGTGGTTGACGTCGAGCGCCCCGTTCTTGACACACATGTAGGAGGTTGTCCGGTAAAATCCTTCAACGTCGGGACATGTGGTCCCGCGGCCCCCTCGTGATTGCCGCTAAACTGGCATCAAAATCAGCGACATAGCGGTCATGGATCTGCGGGTCTGCGGTCGCACTCCGACGCTGGCAAGGACCTCCTTCGAGCCGAACACGATCCCGCCGCGCATGGTCGAGACGACGTTGCGCACGTCGCCAATGCGCGCGAGCGGATCGCCGTCGACGACGACGAGGTCGGCGTCCTTGCCCGGCGCGATCGAGCCGCTCTTCTTGTCCTTCTTCATCTCGCGCGCCGGGACGATCGTGGCGCTGCGCAGCGCTTCGGCGGGGGTCAGACCTTCGCGTCGCGCATCGCCTTCACCGTCTTGATGACGTGCTCCCACGAATCGCGTCGCGCTTGCTCCTTGCCCTCCGGGATCGGCAGCCCGCCCGTCAAGAAGTAGCGCTGCGTCATCACGGGCAGGCGCGCGACCAGCCACTCCGAGCCCGTCTCGGGCCTCCGCACCGAGCCCAAGGACGTGGGGGCGACGTCGTCGTCGCCCCGGTCGCGTCGCGCCGCGTCACCCAGGGAGCCAGCGTGCCACCAGCGCGTCGAGGGCGCCGTCCTTCGCCGCGCGCAGGGCGGCGTCGAGCTCCGCGGCGCGCGCGTCGGGGACGGCGCTTCCGTAGGCGCGCGCGTAGAGCACCCAGTTGGAGAGCTCGTAGTGATGGAGGAGAGGCGCGAATCGGCGATCGTCGAACGCGGAGAGCGCCGTCATCGCAGCCTCGGCGTCCTTCGCGGCGAAGAGCGCCTTCGTCGCGTCGTAGAGCAGCTCGCGCAGCTCCTCGAAGGCGCGCTCCGGCGTGGCCGCCATCGCGGTGACGAGCGCCTCGAAGCCGTCCTCGGAGAGGCCGGCCGCCGCCGCAGCGTCGCTCATCGCCGGCACCTGCGTCGCCAGGAAGGCCGCGTCCGGTGCGCAGCCGAGGAGGCGGCCCACCAGGTAGGCGTCGAAGGCGCTGGCGATCGCCTCGCCGAGGAAGAGCGCGTCGGCCGACGACACGCCGTCAACCGAGGGGAGCGCCTTGGCCGCGAGGTGGTGCCACGCCGCATGGGTGACGACGTCGGCGTCGAGCCCTCCGACCAGCACGTCGCCTCCCGCTTCGGCGCCCCAGTAGGTGAGGTTCAGAAGGACGGCGCGATCCCAGCGTCCTCGCAGCGCCGGCGGCAGGACGCGGAAGGGGTAGACGTCCCGATGCAGGACCGCCTTCAGCTCGGCGTACAGGCCAATTCCACGAAACGATCGCTCGTCCTCTATCGTCAGCTCGTCGACGGTTCGAGTGTCAAAACGGAGGGGGACGCTGGGAGGGAGGGGGGAAGGAGCGGAAGGAGGGGCACGCGACGCCATTTTCTTGGACCTTACCTTCGCCTCTCCTCGTGGGGGATGGATTTTGGGACTGGCCATCGCGCGAGGCGCGTTTCCCGAGACGGCGCGCCCGCGCGAGCTCAGGCTCCCTTCGCGCGCCGTCAGGGAATAGATTCGGCGTGCCGTCCATGGTCTCCCTCGCGTCCTTGCGCTCGACGTTCCGCCCGCGGCGCCTCCTCGCCGGCGCGTCGTCGCTCCGCGCGCGCCTCGGGAGGGAGCGCCGTCGCGTGGCGGTGGTGCTCATGGCGCTCGTCGCGTCGCCGTTCGTGCTGGTCGGCGTTCTGGCGGCGTTGACGCCGCTTCCCGCCGAGCTCCGCGAGCCGGCGGCGCCATCGCTGCGTGTGCTGGCGCGCGACGGGAAGCTGCTTCGCGAGGTTCGCGCCGACGACGGCGCGCGCGCCCGTCCGCTGCCGCTCGCGTCGTTCCCGGCGCACGCGCGCAGCGCCGTCCTCGCGGCCGAGGACAAGGGCTTTTATTCGCACGCGGGCGTCGACGTCGGTGCGGCGGTCCGCGCCGCATTCACCAACGTGACACATGGACGCGTCGTGTCGGGCGCGTCGACGATCACGATGCAGCTCGCGCGGACGCTGCGGCCACATCGACGCGGGCTGTGGGGCAAGGTGCAAGAGGCGGCGCTCGCCGTGCGCATCGAGGCGTCCCTGACGAAGGACCAGATCCTCGCGGAGTACCTGAACCGCGTCGCCTACGGCCCCAACGTGCGCGGGTACGCCGCGGCGAGCCACGCCTATGCAGGCGTCGCGCCGGAGTCGCTCAGCGTCGCGGAAGCGGCCATGATCGCTGGACTTCCGCGTGGCCCGTCGCTGTACGACGTCGCCAAGAGGCCCGCCCTCGTCAAGCGCCGCCGCGACCGGGTGCTCGCTCGCATGGCGGCCGCGGGCATGCTCGACCGCGAGGCGCGCGATCGCGCGATCGCCGAGCCGCTCGCGAAGACCCTGGAAAAACCCGCGTTCGGTGCCCCGCACTTCGTCCGCGGCCTCGTCACCGGGGCCCTTGCCGACGCGCAGCCGGCGCTCACCGAGACGCTGCGCGACCGGACGGCGCTCTCCGAGCTCCACACCACCCTCGATCGCGAGCTGCAGCGCGCGGCGGAGAACGCCGTCACCACCACGCTGGCCACGCTCGCGGGCAAGCACGTGACGGCGGGCGCGGTCGTGGTCCTCGAGAACGCGACCGGCGACGTGCTCGCGTACGTCGGCTCGCCGGACTTCTTCGACGACGCGGCGCTCGGACAGAACGACGGGGCGCGCGCGCGGCGGCAACCCGGCTCGTCGCTGAAGCCGTTCGTGTACGCGGAGGCCATGGCCCGCCTCGGGTACACCGGGGCGACGCTCTTGCCGGACGTGGAGCTTCACATTCCGCTGCCTGGCGGAGGCGACTACGTGCCGCACGACTACGACACGAAGCTCCGCGGCCCCGTGCTCCTGCGCGAGGCGCTCGGCAACTCGCTCAACGTCCCTGCCGTCTACACGCTGCACGAGCTAGGCACCGCGCCGGTGCTCGCGCGCCTCCGCGCGTTTGGCTTCGCGTCGCTCACCCTCGACGCCGAGCACTACGGCCCGGCGCTCGCGCTGGGGGACGGCGAGGTCACGCTGCTCGAGCTCGCCAACGCCTACGCGACGCTCGCGCGCGGCGGAATGCTGCGCCCGGTGCGTTTCGTGACGGACGTGGCCCGCGCCGAGGCGCGCACGCATTTCGACGTGGCGAAGGCGGCGCGCGTGGTGGACGAGCCCATCGCGGCGATGCTGACGGACATCCTGAGCGACAAGAAGGCCCGCGTCGCCGCCTTCGGCGAGCAGAACGCGCTCGAATTCGAGGTCGACGTCGCCGCGAAGACCGGCACGTCGAAGGGGTACCGCGACAACGTGGCCGTCGGGTACACACGCGACGTGACGGTGGCGGCGTGGGCCGGCAACTTCGATGGATCGCCGATGGCCGACGTGAGCGGGATCACCGGCGCCGGCCCCATCTTCCACGCCGTCATGGAGGCCGCGCTGGCGACGCGCCGCACGACGCGCGCGTCGCTCTCGCTCGCCCTCGACGCGCCGCGCCTCGGTCTCGCACGCACTGCGGTGTGCGCGTTGTCGGGCGAGATTCCGACGTCCGCGTGCCCGCATCTCATCCACGAGTGGCTGCCCGTCGGTGAGGCCGACCATGCGCCCACGTGCACGACGCACGTGCCGTTGCGCATCGACCTGCGCAACGGGCTGCGCGCAGGCCCCGCGTGCGCGCGCGACGTGACCGCCGAACGTGTCTTCGAACGCTGGGGCGCGCCGTACGACGCGTGGGCTTCGCGCACCGGGCGTCCGCTCGCCCCCGCCCAGAGCTCGCCGGAGTGCCCGGACGCGGAGGGCGAGCCCGCCGATCCGCTCGCCGGCTCGCGCGCCATCCGCATCGCCTACCCGTTCGACGGCGCGAGCTTCGTCGTCGACCCCGAGCGCCCACGCGCGCTGCAGCTGCTCGACATTCGCGTAGAGCCCCAGGACCCGCGGGCAGAGGTGCGCGTCGACGGCGCGCCGCTGGCCGTGCCGTACCGGTGGCCACTTTCGCCCGGCGCCCACACGATCGTCGTTCACAACGGGAATGCGTCGAGCGCGCCCGTGCGTATCCGCGTGCGGTAGTTCTTCTTTTACCGCTACGCTCGCCGCGCTTCGTCCACGATCCTCCGAGGAATACCGAGAATATTCACCATGAACACCACTCGACGCCACGGCGCGCGCCTCGGCCTCGTCGGTCTCCTCGTCCTCGCGTCCTGCCTCCACGCGCCGAGTGTCCCGCCGACGGCGACGCTCGGCCCCCTCGGTCCCGACAACGGCGGCGTTCGCACGCGCGGGCCCTTCGCGGTCGTCTACGCCGCGCCGCGCGGCCACGTCACGAGCCGGGAGCAGCCGGGCGTGACGGTGCTCTTCTCGCGCGGCGTGCGCTCGGTCGAGATGGAGGACGACGCGCACATCCCCGCCCTCACGATCACCACGAAGGCAGGCGCGCCTGTCGCCGGAGGCTGGCGCTGGACGGGGACGCGCGGTCTGCTCTTCACGCCACAGGGCGAGCTCCCGGGCGGCACCGACTTTGTCGTCACCGTTCCAGCCGGCATCAAGTCCCTCGACGGCGCGGCGCTCGAGCGTCCGTACACCTTCGAGCTCGACACCGCAGGGCCGGTCGTGTCGTCCTTCACCGTCGTCGGGCCGCCCGGCGTGACCGAGCGCTCGATGCCGAATGATCCGGCATTTCGGCTGCAGTTCGATCAGAGCGTCGCGCCCGCCGACGTCCTCGCCGCGACGCGCCTGCGCGTCTTCTCCGGGGACGGCGACACCGGGCAGCTCGTGCCGCTGACCGCCGCGCGCGAGACGCCGGCGCCCGCCAAGCCGATCGTGCCGGGCACCTACGTCGTCGTGGTGAAACCGACCAAACCCTTGCCGCTCGAGCATCAGGTGGAGCTCGAGCTTGCGAGCTCGCTTCACGGCTCCGGAGGACCGCACCCGATGGGCGCGCCGTACACGCGGACGCTCCGGACGCACGGGCCGCTTCGCGTCGTCGACTTCTATTGCCCGCGCATCACCGCCAACGGCCGGTGCCGCGCCGGCGGCGACGTGAAGGTCGTCCTCTCGAACCCCGTCGCGCCCGCCGAGCTGCAGGCCCACACGCGCGCCGGAAAGCTGCCACCGCGCAAATCGCTGAAGAGCGAGAAGCGCACGATCGATCCGTCGACCCAGCACTGGCTGGGCGTCGCGCCGAAGCTCGGCGATCAATACAAGGTGACGCTCACCGCTGGGATGCGCGACATCTACGGTCAGAAGCTCGACAAGGACACGACGTTCGACCTCGCCGTCGAGGCGCCGCTCGCGAAGGGGCCGGGCGCGCCGACCGAGCCGGCGCCGGCGGGCTCGTCGTCTCCGCCGGCGTCCGCCGCGCCGCCTCGCTTCAAGCCGGTGAAACCCGCGCCGGGCTCCATCGCCGACGTGCGTCCGCGGCGCGAGCGTTTGCCCTATCACCTCGATCTGGGGCTCGTCGGCAGCGTGCTCGAGGCAAACCTCGGCGCCGGCGGACACAAGGTGCCGGTCGGCTCGGTGAACATCCCGACGTACGCGGCGCTCGCGACTTCCCTCAGCGACGCGCAGGCGACGGCGTGGACGTTGACCAAGGGAGACACCTCGGATTTCCTCGCACGAAATAACCTCGTTTCCGCTTGGAAATCGCCGAACGCCGCCGAGAACGAGCGCGCGGTCGATTTCCTCGATCTCGACGCCGCGCTGGCGCCGCGAAAGGGGCGCGGGCCGGCGCTCGTGGTCCTGACGCCACCGGGGATGCCCGCCGACGGCCGCGGTCGCACCGAGTCGTTCGTCACGGTGACGGATCTCGGCGTGAGCGCGAAGATGAGCCCGTACGGCGGCCTCGTGTGGGTGACACAGCTGTCCACCGGCAAGCCGGCGAAGGGGGCGAGCGTCGCGGTCCGGACGACGAAGGACGGCGAGGTCTTCCAGGCCACCACCGACGCCGACGGCCTCGCCCCCGTGCCGATCGAGAAATTCGATCCGGTGGGCGGCTCTGGCTTCGCCGGCGGAACGGTGCGCACCGACGCCGCCCTCGTCGTGCGCGCAGGAGACGACTGGACCATCTCGCGCATCGCACGCTCGGCGGTCGAGACCCGCTTGACCGCGGCCTTCGAGTCGCTGAGCAAGGAAGGGCGCTGGGCGGGGACGCTCTACGCCGACCGCGGCGTCTTCCGGCCCGGCGAGACCGCGAAGGTCGCCGGCATCGTGCGCGTGGTCGAGAACGACGGCCTCCGCGCCGTCAAGGATCGCGAGCTCCGGATCCAGCTCCAGGATCGCAACGGCGAGCAGATCTTCGACGGCCGTGCGAAGTGCGACGAGTTCGGCACCTTCGCGACCGACGTGGTCATCCCCAAGACCGCCCCGATCGGGCCGGCCACGATCACAGCCACGGCGCTCGCCGGCGGGCGCTCGAACACCTCCGAGTCGGGGACGTTCAGCCACGCGATCCGCCTCCTCGAGTTCAAGCCGAACGAGTTCAAGGTCGAGGCGACGGCCGACAAGACGCTCTACGTACGCGGCGAGAGCGCGACGTTCTCCGTGCAGGGCGACTACCTGTACGGCGCGCCGATGCCGGGCGCGACGGTCACCACGACGGTCTCGCGCCAGGAGATCGCGTTCTCGCCGCCCGGCACCGAAGGCTTCACGACGAGCGACGACGTCTTCACCGGGGACTACCCGGACAGCACCAAAGAGGCGGAAAAAGTCGACAGCCAGGACGGTACGCTCGATGGCAAGGGCGGCTTCTCGCGCACGGTCGACCTGGCCTTCGCCGATCAGCGACGCCCCGAGCGCGTCGTCTTCGACGCCGACGTGCAGGACATGGCGCGCCGCGAGGTCTCCGCGCGCGCGGGCATCACGGTGCACCCCGGCGAGTTCTACGTCGCGATGCGCGCGCCCGACGATCGTTTCGTCGCCGCCGGCACCGCGCTCCGTCCCGAGATCTTCGCCGCCGAGCCGGCTGGCGCCCATCGCGCCGGCGTCAAAGTGAAGGTGGAGCTCGTCGAGCGAAGGTGGAACGGCGTCACCGGCGAGCAGCCCGATGGCACGCCGATCAAGTCGAGCGCCGCAGAGGACAAGGTCGCCACGTCGTGCGAGGTCGTCACGACCGCCAAGAGCGCGACGTGCGATCTGCGGGTGCCGCGCGCCGGCTACTTCATCGTCCGGGCCACCGCCGCCGATCCCCGCGGAAATACCGTGCGCGCGAGCACCGGCATCTACGGCACCGAGGACACCCCGCAGACGGTGACGGCGTGGGCGTCCGACGATCGGCACGGCATCCCGCTCGAGGCGAACAAGAAATCGTACGCGATCGGCGATACGGCGAAGATCCTCCTCCGCAGCCCGTTCAAGGAGGGCACGGCACTCGTGACCGTCGAGCGCAACGGTGTCTTGTGGCGCAAGGTCGTGCCGATCAAGGGGCCGCTCCCGGTCGTCGAGGTCCCGATTCGCGCCGAGCACTACCCGAACGCGTTCGTCACGGTCGTCGCGCTTCGCGGTCGAATTCAAGCGCCGCCGGCGGCCGGCGCGGACCTCGGCGGCCCCGACTACCGCTTTGGCTTCACCGAGGTGAAGGTCGACGCCGAGGCGCACCGCCTGCGCGTCGCGGTCGCCCAGCCGAAGGCCGAGTACCACCCGGGCGATCAGGTCGAGGCCGACGTCGTCGTCACCGATCGAGGCGGCAAGCCCGCCGTCAGCGCGCTCACGTTCTACGTCGTAGACGAAGGCGTCCTCGCGCTCACGAGCTACAAGACCCCCGATCCGCTCCCGGCGTTCGTGCAGCCGCGAAAGCTCGCCGTCTTTACCTTCGACAACCGGGAGCACCTCGCGCACATCCTCCAGATGAAGGCGGGCGAGCACTTCGCCCCGCTCGGCTACGAGTACGCGCTCGCCAAGAACGGCGCCGACTACGACAAGGGCGACAACGGCGGCGACGGCGGGCTCAAACGGGCCGATTTCAAGACGACCGCGTACTTCGAGGCAGGTCGCAAGACCGACGCACAGGGCAAAGCGCACTTCTCCTTCAAGCTCCCCGACAACCTCACGACGTTCCGTGTGATGGCCGTGGCCGCCGCGGCGGACGATCGCTTCGGCTCCGGCGAGTCGAAGCTCTCGACGTTCCGCAAGCTCATGGCGCGTCCTGCGCTCCCGCGACTGCTGCGCGTCGGCGACACGCTCGAGGCGAGCGTCATCGTCTCGTCCAAGGTCGACGAGGCGGAGCGCGAGAAGGCCGGCGCGATGATGAACGTCGCCGTGCGCCTCGACGCCAAGGGGATCACCGTGGTGGGGCCCGCGGCGCGCAACGTGAGCATGCCGCGTGGCGGACAGCTCGAGGTGCGCTTCCCGGTGAAGGCGACCGCGGCCGGCGAGGCGGTGCTCACGTTCGACGTCAAATCGGGCGCGGACGCGGATCGCGTAGAAATGAAGCGCAAGATCGAGCTCCCGGTCAGCGTGGAGTCGGCCGTCGTGTACGGAGAGACGAGCGACGCGGCGTCGATCGCGCTGGGCGATCTCGCGTCGGTGCGGCGTGACTTCGGCGGGCTCGACGTCCACATGGCGTCGTCCGCGCTCGTGGGCCTCGGCGCGACGCTGGATCGGCTCGTCGACTACCCGTATGGCTGCACCGAGCAGGTCACGAGCCGCACGCTGCCGCTCTTGTCGACGCTCGATCTCGTCAAGGACGGCGCCACGCGCATGCCGGCCGACGTGAACCGCGCCATCGACGGCGCGATCGAGACGATCCTGAAGCGCCAGAACGACGACGGAGGCTTCGGGTTCTGGGACGAGTCGTCTTCCGACCCGTGGCTGAGCGCGTACGCGATGCTCGCGGTGGCCGGCGCCGCCGAGAAGAAGCGCTTCGTTCCGCGCGACGTCATCGACCGAGGCCGCGACTACCTGAACATGAAGCTCGCCACCGCAACGCGCGGGCTCGCCAAGCGCGACGCGTCCGGCGGCGGCGAAGACGACGATGGAGAGCACGCGGACGCCGGCGCCCCCGACGCGGCCGCGCTCGCCGCGGCGAAGGAGAAGGAGGATACGACCAAGGCCGTGGACTACGCGACCGCCACCCTCATCGGCGACACGCTCGCGACGCTGGGATGGACGAACCCCGGCATGCTCAACGTTCTTTACGACGCGCGCAACGGGCGGCCGCTCTTCGCGCAGGCGTCGCTCCTCCACGCCATCGCCAGGAGCGAGATGAGCCGCCCGCAGATCACGACCCTCGCGCGCGAGATCGAGGCGCGCCTCCGCATCGGTGCGAAGGAGGTCGACGTCGACGAGCCGGACACCGACCGGTACGCGCCGCTCCTCGACTCGCACGCGCGCACGCTCGCGATGGTGCTGCGCGCGCTCCTCGCCGCCGATCCGCACCACCCGCTCGCCTCGCGTCTCGCCCGGCGACTGCTCGCGCTCAGGCAAGACGGCGCGTGGCGCACGACGCACGAGGACACGTGGTCGCTCCTCGCGCTTGCCGACTACCGGCGGCTCCAGGAGGCCAACGCCGCTGCCATCGAGGGCCGCGCGTTCCTCGGCGAAACCGAGATCTTGAAGAGCGCGTTCGCCCGTGGCGGAGCGAACGAGGCGAAGGTGCTCGTCGCGACGGATCTCCTCGCACGCAGCGGAAAAACCCTGTCGTTCGACGTGCGTGGCGACGGCAAGCTCTTCTACGCTGCCGAGCTGAAGTACGCGACGACCACCCTCCCCACGCGCCCCGTCGACGAGGGGCTCTTCGTTCAGAAGTTCATGCGCGGCGTGGCAGCGACCGACGTGACCGACGCGCTCAAGACGATCCCCAAGGTCACGAGCAACGCGATCGTCGCCGGCGATCTCGTCGTCGTGGACCTGCTCTTCGAGTCGGCCGAGCCGCGGGATCACATCGTCCTCGACGATCCGCTGCCCGCTGGCCTCGAGGCCCTCGACTACGATCTCGACACGACGTCGCAGGCCAAGCGCGACGCCGAAGACAAGCAGGACGGAACGGCAAAAGGCGCGTGGCTCGGTACGACGTACCGCTACGCCGCGTCTCGGCGCGAGGTGCGTGACGATCGCGTCGTCACGTTCTTCGAGCACCTCGAGCCAGGTATGTACCGCGTGCATTACCTGGCGCGGGCCACGTCGATCGGGACGTTCGTGGCGCCGCCGACGCGCGTAGAGGCGATGTACGCGCCCGAGGTCTACGGTCGCACCGCCGCAACGACGATCACGGTCCGTCCGAAGCCGTAGAGGGGAATCGACCCCCGTACGGCGCGCCCTCAGCGCGCGGAGTTGTCGAGCTCCACGCGCGTGCTGGGGCGGAGCTGCAGCGGCGTCGGGCGCAGGGCGCCGGCGTCGTCGCCCGCGATCGGCACGATCGTCGAGGGATCGTCGGCACCGGCGGGGTCCCCGAAACGCGCCTCGTCGAACGACGGCGCGACCACGAGGACCTCGCGGGTCGGGCCGTACTCGTCGACGCGAACTTCGCGCCGCGTCGCGCCGTCCGCCGTGCGAACGACGCGCGTGCGCTGCACGCGGAAGCCAGGGATGCCGAACGCCTTGACGCGCACCGTGTCGGCGGGAACCGGGCGGTCGCCCTTCCCCGCACGCTCGATTGAACGCTCGAAGGGGAGCCGCTCGACGATCTCGCTCGTGAGCGTCACCGACGGCTTCTCGCCCTCGCCGTCAATCCAGACGTCGAGCGTGCCCCGCGCCGCGCGCGCGTGAAAAAAGACGCGATCCGCCCGAGGATTGCGCAGTTTCAGATCGATCTTCGGGAAGACGACGGTCGCGTCGAGGCCCATGCGAATGTAGCTGCTCGGCCGGGAGTGCGGCGCGCGCGCGACGATCTCGAGGCCGGCGAGCAGCGCGGCCGCGTGCAGCGTCGAGGCCACCTGGCAGGTGCCGCCGCCGGTGCCTTCGGCGATCATGCGATCGCGGAGGACGACCGCCTTCTCGAACCCGAACGCCGCGGTGCGCTCGCCGACGACGTCGTTGAACGAGAGCGTCGCGCCGGGGCCGAGCTCCTTGCCGTCGATCGCCTCGGCGGCGAGCTCCACGTTGAACGCGCGCCCGTGGTGCTCGGCGTCGTGGGCGTACGTCGTCGTGAAGCGGGCGAGCGTCGGTCGAACGGCACGCGTGGCGGCGGTGGCGGCGGTGGCAGGCGCGGCAGCGTTGGACGCGGCCGGAGCGCTCGCCTCCGCTGCGCGCGCCAGGTTCGGCGCGTGACCGACCGTCGCGACGAGCGCCGCGGCGAGGATGAGTCGCGCCTCCGCCCTCACGGCCCTTTCACCGCGACGAGGAGGTTCGAGCGCCGCGCCTCGACGTGGTAGCCGAGCCCGAACGGCAGCGGGCTGCGCGCGCGCCGCTCGAACGCCGCGCGCAGGTCGGGCTGCTCGCGATCTTCGAACGGCGAGCCGGGCGCCTCGTATCGGCCGAAGAACCGCATCGCCCAGCCTTCGCCGAGATCGTGAAACGGCACTCCGGTGTCGTCCTGGACGAGCACGGCGCCGTCTTCCAGGAGAGCTTGCCGAACGGCGGAGAATCGCGGCTCCGGGAGGAGGTAGCTCGCCGCCTTCACGAACGCGACGTACGGCGCGAGGGCGTGCACCCCGGCGACGAGCTGCGGGTGCGCCTTCCAGCCGGCGTTCGCGAGATCGGCCTGCACGTAGTCGAGGCGTCGAGCGACGCCGCCCGGCGTCAGCCAGTCGATGCGCGCGCTCGCTCCCGCCGGCGACACGGGCGTCGTCGTCTCGACGGCGGTGACCGTGCCCCCCATCCGCGCGACCGTCGCGACGAGCGCGCCGAGGACGCCGTCACGCTGGAAATCGGTGGCCATCGCGTGTGTCCGGAAGAAGGTGAGCCGGTGAACGTCGGACAGCGCGGCGCCGAGCCTCTCGAAGTACCGCGCCGGAGTCCGCCCGGGCTCCGGCAGCACACCCACCGGCTCGAGCCCGACGAGGAAGAGGCGCGGCGCGCCGCCGAAGAGTGCGAGCGCGTGGAGCGCGTCGGGGCCCGCAAATGGGTAGAAAACGGGGCGATCAGCGGGCAAGAGCGGCGCGAGCTCGCGCGCCGCCCACTCTTGCATCGCCTTGACGCGCGCCACCTCGCGCGCCCACCGCTCGTCCTCGAGGCGCGCGTACGCCGTCCACTCTGCGCCCGCCGGGACGCCCGGGGCCGGCGCCATTCCCGCGATCCATCGCGCCAGGTGCCCCGCCGGCGCGTCGCCTGCTCGCGCCGGACGTGCCGACGTGGCACCGGCGAGCACGGTCAGCCCGAGCAGGAGCGTCTGGCGGCGGGGCAGGAGCACGGCGGTAGTCTGGCACATGGCGCACATGGCGCCCATGGCGCCCGCAGGCATGGAGGGAACGCCCGGGCCGCCGCTCCTCATCCCGCGCCAACGGCGCATCTCACGCTGCTGCCGCCGCCGACGAGGCGCGCCCGGAGTGGGTAGCCGTTCGCGCGCGTCTACTTGACGACGACCGCGACGTCGTCGACGTGCCAGCCGGGCTTGCTCACGCTGAGCGCCGTCGCGGTGTCGGCCGTGCTCTTGCCGCTGGCGTAGGCGAAGCGGAATACGAACTGGTTGGTGCGAAGCGCCGGGGGCACGTCGGCCTCGAAGGCCTCCCAGCCGGCGCTCTTGTTGATGAAGCCGCTCTTCGCGTCCACGTGGAACGACGACGGACCCGGGCACGTGTACTGCCCGACGATCCCGCGCGCGGCGGCGATGCTCACGTTGCCGACCGTCGGAGGAGAGAGGATCGCGGTCATCCACGTCGTACCGCCGTCGCCGGAGAGCTCGATGATGCCGCCATCGTAGTAGGTCACCCCTGCGGCGTCGGTGTACCCGAGAAAATCATAGGCCTGCCAGAAGGTGACCTGCACCGAGCCGGCGCCCGCGCACGAGGACAGATCCATCACCGGCGAGCGCAGCTCGGCGCGCTGGCACTGCGCGTAGGACCCGGTGAGGCTCGTCGCGAAGCACTTCGTGCCGGAGTGGCAGTTGAGAGCGTTGGCGGCGTTGCCGTAGCTCCATGCGTCGAACGACCCGCCGGTCGCGCCGTCGATGGCCGCGTGCGTGAAGGCGCCGTCGGTCGACTCGAAGTCGAAGGTCTTGCCGCAGGCCAGGTTGACCGGCGCGTCGGGCTTCTGCGAGGCGTCGGGGGTCGGGCCCGCGCTGTCGACGCCCGCTTCGGCCGCGGCCGGTGGCGTGCTCACGCCGCTGTCGGTCGAGGCGTCGGCCGCGTTCCCGGGCACCGCGCTCGGCTCGGCACCGAGATCCGCGAGGGTCGTTCCGTCCGCGCAGGCCGCGACGACGAGGGCCATTCCAACGAATCCAAGGGAGAGCCGGATCATGAGGGCCGCGCACTCTAGGACAAACGGGCGTATGCGCCAGTCGTGCAGTGACAACGGACGCGCATCTGCGGAGGCCGCGCCTGGGCTAAGCTTCCGGTCGCATGCATCTCCGCCATATCGTTGGGCTCCTCGCCGTCGTGGCCGCTTGTGGAGCGCCGCCCGCGCCGACCGGGCCTGCCCCCGCGTCGCGCGCCGCCGGCGCACCCGTGCCCGAAAAGACGGCCGTGGCATTCGACGCGCGCCTTCCCCCGGCGTGGCCCTACCGCACGCCCGTCGTCGTGAAGGGGACGCGCGGGATGGTCGTGAGCGACAACGCGATCTCGTCGAAGGTCGGGCGCGACGTGCTCGCGGCGGGCGGCAATGCGGCCGACGCGGCGGTCGCGACGGCATTTGCGCTCGCCGTCGCGTACCCGACGGCCGGCAACCTCGGAGGCGGCGGCTTCGCGGTCACACGCATGGGCACCGAGGTGCGCGCCCTCGACTTCCGGGAGACCGCGCCGGCGGGCGCGTCGCGGGACATGTACCTCGACGCGAGCGGGAAGATGAGCCCCGCTGCGCGTGAAGGCATCCGCTCCGCCGGCACGCCGGGGAGCGTCGCGGGCCTGTGGGAACTCTACCACGCGCTCGGCTCCAAGAAGCTGACCTGGGGCGATCTGATCGCGCCCGCCATCGCGCTCGCCGAGCAAGGCTTCGTCGTCGACGAGGGTTTCGCCGAGACGTTCAAGTTCGCCGGCGATCGGATGAAGAAGCACCCGGTGTCGGCCGCGCTCTTCTTCCCGAACGGCGAGCTCCCGATGAAGGGCACGATCTTCCGCAACCCCGATCTGGGCGCGGTCCTTCGTCGAATCGTCGAAAACGGGACCGCCGGTTTTTACGACGGCGCCACCGCCGCGGCCATCGTCGCGCAAATGCAGAGCGAGGGGGGCCTCATCACCGCGGCCGATCTCAAGGCGTACAAGGCCAAGTGGCGGACGCCGCTGGAGCTCACCTACCGCGGCTACCGCATCACTGCGATGCCGCCGCCGTCGTCGGGCGGGGTGACCCTCGCGATGATCTGCCACATCCTCGAGGGCTACGATCTGCGCAAGCTCGGCTGGGAGTCGCCGGAGGAGCTCCACGTCGTGTTCGAGGCGATGCGCCGCTCGTACGCCGCGCGCAACGCAAAGCTCGGCGATCCCGACTTCGTGCAGATGCCGCTGGCCGAGCTGCTCGGCGAGCCCTGGGCGAAGGCACAGCGCGCGACGATTCAGCCCGATCGCGCGACACCCTCGGCCGACATCCCGAGCGCCGGTCCGGCGAGCGCGAGCGGCCCGCACACGACGCACTTCTCGGTCGTCGACGGTGACGGCAACGCCGTCGCGCTCACGACCACGCTCAACTGGTTTTACGGCTCCGGCATCACGGTGAAGGGGGCGGGCTTCGTCCTCAACAACGAGATGGACGATTTCGCGTCGGTGCCCGGCACCGCGAACGGCTACGGCCTCGTGCAGGGCGAGGCGAACGCCATCGCGCCGAACAAGCGGATGCTCTCGTCGATGGCGCCCACGATCGTGACCGGCCCGGACGGCAAGGTGATCCTCGTCGCGGGAGGCGCCGGCGGGCCGACGATCATCACGACGGTTTTCCAGCAACTGTCGAACGTGCTCGATTTCGGCCTCGACGTGGGCAGCGCCGTCGCCGCCCCGCGCTTTCACATGCAGCACCTGCCCGACGTCGTCAGCTACGAGAAGGACGGCCTCGTGGAGGCGACGGGCAAGCGTCTCGAGGCGATGGGCTACACGCTGAAGGAGCGCGGCCACATCGCGACGGCGCCCGCCATCGGACGCGTGGGCGCAGAGTGGTTCGGCGCGCCCGAGCCGCGCCGCCTCGGGACGGGGGCATCGGCGCCTTAGGTGAGATTTCTCGGGGGCCCGCGCGTCTGTGTGCGTTGACCTCGTCTCCGCGTCCCCGCATCATCGTCCGCCCCGGATTGAAACGGAACCCAAGGAGCGATGCGATGAGCCTCACATTCTACTACGCGCCCATGTCGACGGCCTCGATCACGCAGCTCGTCCTGGCGGAGCTCGACGTCCCGTTCGAGGGGGTCAAGCTCGACATCCAGAAGGGCGAGACCAAGAAGCCGGACTTCGTGAAGCTCAACCCCAACGCCAAGATCCCGACGATCGTCCACGACGGCGCGGTGATCTGGGAGTCGGCCGCGATCACGATGTACCTCGGCGAGACGTTCGGCGTCGACAAGGGCCTCTACCCGGCGCCTGGCCCGAAGCGCGGCGACGCGATGAAGTGGATCGTCTGGACGAACGTGACCTTCGGCGACGCCGTCGGGCGCTGGACGCGCAACACGACGAGCTGGTACCCGGCCGAGCAGCAGAACGCGAAGGCTGGCGAGGCCGGGCTCGCGGACGTGCACAATTGCCTCCGGATCCTCGACGACGCGCTCGACGGAAAGCAGTTCCTGCTCGGCAGCGACTACACCCTCGCCGACACGCACACGAACTCGTTCGTCGACTGGCTCCGCCACATGAAGATGGACCTCTCCAAGTACGCGCACCTCACCGCTTGGGGTCAGCGCTGCGCCGCGCGTCCGGCGTACCTGAAGGTGATGTCGGGCGCCTGAGAAAGACCGTCTGCCGTGGCGCTGGCACGCTCCGGCGCCTCAGTAGTGGGGCGGAGGCTCGTTGTTCGGCGCGTCTTCGCCGAGCGCGGCGACGCGGAGCCTCAGGGCGGCGATCTCCTTCGTGAGACTCTCGAGGGCTCGGGATTGCTCGGCGACGACGTCGCTCAGCTCCTCGAGCAAGCGCTGCTGGTGCGTGTAACGGATCTCGAGCTCGACGATGCGGGGGTCCATGACGTCCCTCTTCTATCACTGCCCGCCGCCGCTGCGGGTCAGCCGATGCGCGTGGCGATACGCTCCTCGAGCATCGGCTCGGCGGCGGCCCCCGGCACGCTCTTGCGGACGTACAGCGCAGGCAGGAGGCCCAGCGTCAGCAGGGTCGCCGATACGAGGCCGCCCATCACGACGGTGGCGAGCGGCCTCTGCACCTCGGCGCCGGTTCCCGTCGCGATCGCCATCGGCAAAAATCCGAGCGAAGCCACCACCGCCGTCGTCAGCACCGGCCTCAGCCGCTCTTGCGCCGCGCGCAGGGCCGCCTCGCGGGACGACGCGCCGCCTATCTCCAGCCGCCGCGCCGATGAGACGAGCACGACGCCGTTCAGGGTCGCAACGCCGAAGAGCGCGACGAAGCCCACGGCCGCCGAGATCGAGAACGGCAGGCCGCGCGACGCGAGCGCGAGGATCCCGCCCGTCGCGGCGACCGGGATGTTGAGGAAGATGAGCAGGGCGGGGCGCGCGTCGCCGAACGTGAGGTAGAGGAGAACGAAGATGACGCCGAGGGTGGCCGGCACGATGACCGCGAAGCG
Source organism: Myxococcales bacterium (assembly GCA_025359105.1). Taxonomy (GTDB): domain Bacteria; phylum Myxococcota_A; class Polyangia; order Polyangiales; family Polyangiaceae; genus JANYHK01. Next base: position 80,571 of record JANYHK010000047.1, read on the forward strand.
CACGGCGGCATGGACGAGGTTTTCGTACTGGCCGCTCATCGTGAAGTAGTAGCCGGGGGGGAGCTTCTTCTCCGACAGACGCCGATCGAGCTCTTGCACGAACGAGCCGAGATCGCGCCCGCGGACGTTGGCCTCGACCAGGACGCGTCGCCGAGCGCCTTCGCGACTGATCTGCGCTGGTCCCTCGTCGACGACGATGTCACACGCGTCGCCGAGCGGCACCACGCGCCCCTCGCCGAAGGTGAGGGGCATCGCGGCGAGATCCGCGGCGCTCGCGCCGGGCGGGACGTCGACGCGCACCGCCACGTCGAAGCGCCGTTCCCCTTCGACCAGGGTGCCGACGTGGCGCCCGGCGCGGATCGCCTCGACCGCGGCGCGCACCTCCTCGGCCCGGACGCCGAGCCGGCCCATCTTCGCGGGGCTCATGCGGATCGTCGCCATCGGCAGGCCGCTCGTCGGCTCGACACGCACGTCCACGGCGCCGGCGACGCTCGAGGTCGTCTGCGCAAACTCGTGGGCGAGGCGCGTGAGGGTCGCCATGTCCTCGCCGAAGACCTTCACGCCGACGTCGCTCTTCATTCCGCCCAGGAGCTCTTGCACGCGCATCTCGATCGGCTGGGTGAAGCTGTAGGTGAATCCCGGTAGTCCATCGAGCACGGCACGGATCTTTTCGATCAGCGCGTCTTTGTTGCGGACCTTCCACTCGGCCTGCGGTTTCAACACCAGGAACGTATCGGTCTGGTTCAATCCCATCGGATCAAGCCCGATCTCGTCGGAGCCGGCGCGCGCCACGATGCCGGTAATCTCCGGCACGTTGGTCATCAGGGCATGCTGGATGCGCAGGTCGAGCGCCGAAGTCTGTTCGAGGCTGACCGAAGGCAGCTTTTCGATGCCGACGATGATGTCGCCTTCGTCCATGGTCGGCATGAAGGTCTTGCCGACTTGCGTGTAGACGCCAGCAGCGAGTAGCAACATGACG
>JANYHK010000017.1 GCA_025359105.1 Myxococcales bacterium
TCCTTTGCGCAGAGCTCGTGGGCAGCGAGGAGATTTTGACGGGAGGCGTCCGCGAGCCGTGACGCGGTGAGCGCGAGCTCCGGATCCCCGGTCTCGGCCGCGAGGTCAGCGAGGTAGCGCGACCACGCCAGCTGCAGCGCCGCCGACGCGACCATCGAGCTCGGAGCCGGCCCGCAGTAGCCGCCGCCGACGTGCGACGCCAGCGCCGCACATTGGGCGCGCCGGAACGACACGGCCGACGCCTTGTAGGGGCCGAACGCAGCGCCGTCGGGCAGACGCCGCAGGCCGAGGCGGTCCGCCAGGCGCGTCTTGCCTGCACGCGAGCGACCTCCGAGACGGGCCAAGCCGTTGCCCGTCGCAAACCGGCCGGCCTCGCCGCGATCCGTCGGGCTCTCGTGACGGGCCTCCGCGGGCACGCCAGCGGGCAGCTCGTCGACGGGGAGCACCTCCACGCGAGGCACGCCCGCGCCGGTGCCGTGGCCTGTCCTGAGCGTCATCGGGAGCCTCGGCGCCTGCTCGTCCGCTGCGCGAGGACCGTGACCTTCTGCGGCCGGCCCGCCACCGTGCCGGCCCCGGCGACGAAGAGCAGGCGAACACGGTCGGAGAACGCGCCGCTGACGAACGTTGCTGCCGCAAGGGCCGGCGTCAGGTTCTTCCCGACGAGAACCGGCGCGACCGCCTGCGTGTACAGCGACGCCGTCACCGCGAATGGCGTCACCGCAGCGTTGCTTGCGAGCGTCGCGAAATGCACGAAGTCGTACCAGGTGACTCCCTGGTCGGGCGACGTCTGCACGTAGACGTCGAGCGTCCCGCCGTTGCCGCCCTGGAGCTCCGCGGTGATCTGGAGCGCGTCGTAGTCGTCGAGCGGTCCTGCGACGCCGAGCGGCAGGTAGCTCGCAGCGCCGCCGACGGCGTTTCGCGACGCGGCGCTGCCCGGCGCGTTCGGGGAAACCTCGGAGAAAACAAAGCTGGCGAGCATCACATCCCCGCGGGGAGCACGAACGCGGCCCGAAGGCGGCCCTCCGCGAGCGCGAGGAGCTGGGGATCGGTGAGTCCCGACGGGCAGACAAACGTCACGGTGTAGACGGGGTCGGGGAGGCCGGTCGACTGGTTGAGTACCTCGCCGATGACCCAACGGTTGCCTGAGGTTACGTCGGTACGAAAGCGGGTGTTGACGATGAACGTTTGCGGAGTGGCCATGGTCGGGGGTTCCTTTCGGTTGAGGTGTCAGTGGATGAGGGGAAGGAGGGCGCGCCACCGGTCCGCCGCGAGGAGCAGGTGCGCCTGATGACTCGGCTCGTTGGCGTGGTGCTCGATGAGCGCGTCGAGCGTGGCGACGACGTCCGACGCGACCTCCTCGTCGGTCACGCGCGCATCGCAGTTGATGTATTTCGGCATGGGGGACCTCATGAGGGTGGGCAGTCGGTCGCCTCGTGGGCGGCAACAACGAGCGGAAAGCTTTCGGCGAAGAGCAGAACGGCGCGCTGCAAAGCGTCGGCCGCGGACTCGCCCGCCCGAGGGCGGACGGCGACGTGCTTCTCCGCGTCGGGCACCCACTCGCCGGCGGCGTCCAGACGCTCGAGCAGTACGGCGTGCCAGATCTGGCCCTCGAGGGTGATGGGGCGGGCTGAGATGCGGGAGGTCATAAGGGGTGTCCTTTGCTGGCGCCACGTGGCGCTGAGACGCATCGAAGGCGCCGGACGACTGAGGGTCGACCGAGCCGGAAGAGCGACGTCCACGGGGCCGGCGAAGGGCGTGGACGTCCCCGACGGTGGCTTGCCGCCGCCGGGCGGAACTCCGCGCGCTGAGCACGCGTGGAGCTCGACGTGGGTAGGGCCATGCCGCCGCCCGCACGCGTGGCGCGCGTACGAGCGGGGCGGTGGCGCGCGCCGAGGAGCAAGGCGCGCCCGCGCTGAGCGCGGCATCGTGACGAGCCGCCCGCGGAGGCGCCGTCGACGTTTTGGGGGTGATGGCACAAGCGATGCCGACCGCAGAAAACAAGCCGTTTCGTCGTGTGCGTGCCGATGGTGTCTCTTGCGTGGTGCCCCTCGCGAAGACGGAGCCGCGTTGCACCGCGTGATTTCCACTGGCCCGCTCTGCAGAGCGTCGGCCTACCCAGCCGTCGTCCTTACGCGTTGGCCTCGCGGGCGTCCCGCACGCCGTGCAGATCCAGAGCAGGCCAGATTGCTCCACCACAACGGGCACGCACCGGCAGCCAGGAACGAGCCGAACGCGCTTCCGGGCGGCGAGCACCGCGAGCTCTGGCATGGGCTCGAGGTTCATTCTGCAGCCCCCTCTGTCACCACGTCACCGGGTGTCACTACAGGGGCCGGACTTCCTAGAGCGCTTACAGAACCATGTGCATATGCATGTGTAGTGTGTACAGGTGACACAGGTGACATAAGAAGGATCTGGCTGTTCTGCCGGGTCACCGGCCCTGTCATCGGGTCTGTCACTGCCTCAATTTCGACCTGGTGCTGGGGACGCCAACGTCGCTCGCGAACGCCGCCGGCTGCGCGTTGCTGCTTCCCTCGCTCCCAGCCGAGACGACGGAGCACGGCGGCTACGCGGTCTTGGTCGCCCTTCGTCCAGCGCTCGCGAGGGACCTCAAGGCAATCGCCAAGCACCTCGGCGGGGGTCACGCCGGCGCGGCGTCGCGTCGGGTGGCTAGCGCAGGCCAGCCATGTCTCGATGGTGTCCTCCCACGGGTCGGTCACGAAACGGGCGTCTTGCTCGGCGGCGGCGAGCTCTGCGAATTCTCGCGTGCTCACGTGCCACGGCTGACCCGCCTCGTAGAGAGTCCGCGCCTCGGCCCAAAATTGATCCCGGTCGCGCCGGAGGCCGGCCAAGTCGATCGCGCCGCAGCGCACGGGATGAAAGCGTCGGTTGCCGGTCTCGTCCCTTAGGTACTCGCTGGCGTTCGTGCTGCCGACGAAGACGCACTGCCGCGGGAAGTCGCGCGTGCGTCGCCCGAAGGACGGGCGGTATCTGTCCGTCGTCGCCGTGAGGAAATTCTTCGCGCGGTTCAGGTCCGATCGCGAAAGCGCGTGGAGCTCGCCGAGCTCGCCGATCCACTTGCCCGCGAGCGCCTGGTAGCCGTCCTTGTCCCCCATGGTGATCGGCGTGTCAAAAAACCACGCGTCGCCCGCGAGAACGCGAATCGCCGTGCTCTTGCCGATGCCCTGCTTGCCCTCGAGCACGATCGTCGTGTCGACTTTCGCGCCCGGCCGGAAGACGCGGGCGACGGCGCCAATCGCGAACGCGCGCCCGACGCTCTGCGTGTAGTTCGATTGCTCGGTCCCTAGGTACGCCGCAAGCCACGTGTCGACGCGCCCGACGCCGTCCCATTGGCAGGCGAGCAAGTACTCGCGCACCGGATGCACGGTCGTGCGCTCCGCGACGACGACGACGGCGGCGTCGATCACGGCGCTCGGGACGTTGACCGCTTCGTGCCGAGCGAGCCACGCGGCTGCACGTGTCGAGTCCGCCTCCGTCCACTCGGGAGAGCGCCGACCCTGCGGCGCGTCGTTCGCGTCCCACGGCGGCTCGCGCGTCACCACGGCGGACTCGCGGAAGTCGTCCCAAACGATGACACCCGTCCATGCCTCGTGCCGCGACAAGATCGTCAGAACGTTCGCGAGGCCCGAGAGCGTTGCGATGCCGCCGTCGCGCGTCTCCTTCGTCAATAGCTGCTTGCGCCAGTCGGTCACGCGGACCTCCGCCATGTCGGAAGATTGCGCGCGCGCGCGGCCTGCCGGACTTTGTGTGCGAGCTCGTGCTTCGCCCACGGGGGCTTGCATCGTTGATTCCACTCGTCAGCCATCAGAAAAAGCGCTTCGTCCTCGCTCAGCCCAAAGCCGAGAACAAGCTTTCGTGCGACGAGGAAAGTCTGGGTGTGCCCGTTGGCGCCGCTGATCGCCGGTTCCGCTTTCGCGAGCCAGCGGCGAGCGCGCTCTTCCTTGTTCGACAGCTCGACGTCGAAGGGGCGCGGCGCCGGCGGCGGCGGCACGCGCGCGAGGTCCACGAGCCACGGCGGCGCCGTCGCGATCGACTTGCCCTTGTCGGACGTCCATTTGTAGTCGCCTCCACAGGGATGAACCGACGGTGCGACGAGAAAGTATTTCCCCGGCCCGAGCAGGTCGAGGCCAGGCCCGATTTTGCCGCGGTAGTCGCCGAGCGCGAACGCGTACAGCATGTGCTCGCCGCCGCTGCCGGTCCTCGCGTGGATGGTTGCGGGCAGCGGGCCATGGGTCCGGATGAGTCGCACAAGCTCGTCGCCGCCGCCGTTGCGCGGGTCAACGTCCAGGACGCGCCACTCCGCGGGGACGGCGAGCGCAACGTTCGCGTCTGGAACGGCGGCAAACCACTTTGTGATCGTTGCCGCGTCGCTGCTTGCGTCCTTCACGCCGTGTCGGACGAGGTCGCCGATTGGCGTTTTGGCCCGAGGTTGGATGGGGAGAACGCGTAGACCGCGAGCGGCGTAGGCCAGCGCTGCGACGAGGGGCGTCATTCGCGCCCGTCGTCTTTCCCCGCGATTTTCAAATCGAAAAACTGCCGTAGCGTGCGCTCGACGAGGTCGGCCGCGGCCGCGCGAGGTCCTACGAAAAATACCGGCACCCTGTGCTTTACCGAGATCGAAGCGATCGTTCCCATCACAGAGGCCGGCGTGATCTGCTGGAAATACCGGCGGTACCAGACGTCGCTGATTGACGCCTCGACGAAGATTGCAGCCCACTCGAACTTCGATAGGAGCACTAGCTCGCGCGCGAATCGCTCGCGCCCATGCGTGATCGATCCGATGAAGTCGCTGAGGCTCTTGCGCTCGACCACGCACCTGTCCTCGTAGCCGAGGAGCGCGTAGTCGCCGGCGTCGAGCTTCTTCACCTCCACGGCGACGTGACCGGGGATTGGCAGCGGCTTCTGCTCGCGCGTGTCGATCGCGATGCCGAACGAGCCCGGCGCCCATTGGCCCGGCGAGAGCAGCTCGCAAATGAAGGCAAGCTCACGCGCCGTGCGCGTTGCTTTGGGGCGCGCCATCAGCTGCACCGCTCGCGGTCGACGTGCCGATCGATTGCGACGGCTAGGTCGCCGAGGAGGTCGGCCACCTGGCCGGCGCGAAAGCTTGCGGCGATCAGCGCCTGCCGGATCTTGACGAGGAGCATGATCCTCTCACTTCGCGATCCGCAAGCCGCCGCGGGCGGCGACGTCGCTCACGTCGATGTTGTCCACGTTCTTCTTCGGCGGCGCCGTCGCCTTGCGCCCCCGAGCGGCGAGCTGAGCGCGCGCGGACTCGAGGTCATAGCGCGGCGATTGGCCGACGTAGTGCGACGGGGTGATCTTGCACCGCGCGACTGTCGCGCTCGATGCGCCGAGTGCCGCGGCGAGCTCCTTCGGCGTTAGGTCGACGCTCTTCAACGGCGGCGGCGCCGTGGCGACGAGGGCGCGCGCGGCGGCGACGAGATCGGGATCGCGTAGGATGCGGAGCAGTAGAGCGACGGCGGCGTCGGCGACGGGGGAGAGGGTGTTGCGTTCGGTGCGCGGCTGATTAGACTGCATGTGGTTCGGCTTTCTGCGGCGAGCTCCCCATCTGCACGGCGGGGGGCTCGTCGCGTTTTGTGGATCAGGCTCAGGCTGCGTGCGGGGGAGTAGAGTCGGGGCGAGGCAGCGCGACGCCGCGCGCGCGAATGGCGGCGAGGATGCGAGCGCGGACCATCGGGCGCACCGACGCGTCGCCGTCCACTACCTTGCGGACCGTGCGCGGGTCCGAAAACGAGTCGGCAGCGATTGCGTAGATGAAGACCTTGTCCATTTGCTCGCCTCTGAGGGAGCAACTTGGATCGTCGGTGCGGCGACGTACGTACCTTGGCGGGTACGCTATGGGCGTTTCTTCAGCTTGCCGTAGGCTGAGCGCATCGCCGCGTCCGATTTGCGCGCGAGGCCAAGCGTTTTAGCGAGGCGGTTCACCGCCGTCCACACGCCCTTTGGGCGCCGGCGTCCGGCCTTACTCCAGAGCGCGTGCGCGGCGGCGAACGCGTCGGCCACATCCTTGCCGGGATTCAGGACGAGCGCGCGGAGGACGACGAGACCATCCTCAGCGTCGCGAGCGTCCAGCGCGGCGAAGAGGATGCGATGCTGGTCGCCGAAACTGCTGCTCCGAAAGAATGCCTGCCAAGCCCGGTTGACCGCTCGCTGCAGCCTCGAGCGGGTTACGGCGTCCTGGTCGTCGTCCAGCAGAAGGCTCGCGACGTTCTTGAGGTTGTCGGCCAGCGTGTTGGCCACCGCGGCGACGGGATGCCGTCGGAAGCCAGCGGTCGCCGCGACGCTGTGGAAGTAGCGCTCCCGGTTGGCCACCATCCCGATCCCGACCTCGGTCTTCAGCTCGAGCTTCTTCTGCACGAGCAGATCGTAGACCTGCGCCGTCACGACCACGCTCCGATCGTGCCGCCCAGCGTTTCGGCAGGTCCGCGAGGGCCCCAAGAGTCACCGCCGGTGTCTGACCCGGCGGCGCTCTCCGAAGAATCCTGAACGCTTCTCGGTACGCCCGGTCCGATTCGAACGGACGACATTCGGCTTCGAAGGCCGACGCTCTATCCAGCTGAGCTACGGGCGCAAAAAAAACGACGGCCCTCTTCTTACACCATCGCCCCGCCCGGTGGAACGGCGCGAAAACCCCGATCCCCCGAGCCCCCGCCCGGCCCATGCTACGACCACCTTCATGCGCCGCCTCGCGCTCGCCGCCGCATTGCCCCTCGCGCTCGCGCTCGAGGCCATCCCCGCCTGCACCTCGCACCCCTCGTCTCCTCCCGCACCCCCGCCGCCCCCATTCCGCCAAGCCGCCTTCTACGCGACCCTCGCCCACGACGCCGACGCGTTCACCATCACCGCCGGCAACTGGCTCGAAGACTACGGCGACGCCCCGTTCTACGGCCTCGCCTTCTACGCCCACGCCTCCCGCGAACAACCCACCAACGCCGCCTGGGCCTCCCGCGCCGAGGCCTCCCGCCAGCGCGCGCTCGCCCTCATCACCGACGCCGATCTCGTCAACGGCGATCTCCAGGAGATGGTGATGAGCACCCTCGGCCTCATCGAGGCGATGGACGCGCGCGGCGATCGCGCCGATCTCGCGACGGTCGACGCGTTCCTCGATCGGCTCGATCGGCTCGTCAGCCTCGTCGGGTGGTACATCGAGGTCGGGGCGGACCGGAGCTGGGCGCTCAAGACGTACGGGCCCACGTCGATCAGCGCGCTCATCGGGCTCGCGAATTTGCAGTACGCGCACCTCCTCGGCGGGGAACGCAAGGACGAGCGCGTCGCGTGGGCCAGGCAGATGGCCGAGCACATCGACTCGCGCGCGTGGAACGGGACCGCGTACACGTTCGGTCTCGGCCGCGCCGGGATCCTCCTCTACCCGAACGTCGCGATGATCGCGATGCAGGCGCGCCTCTACCAGGTGACCGGGGACGACGCGTACAAGGCCCGGGCGCGCGCCGTGTACGACGCGGTGCAGCCGCTGAAGCTCCCGACGTCGCCGACGCGGTACTACTCCGAGTACAGCGCCGCGGAGATGGGGGCCAAGACGCGTGACTACTCGACGCTGTCGGAGCACAACTACGTCGTCCTCGCGCTGATGCTCCTCTACCAAGTCACGGGGGAGCGCGGGTTCGTCGACGAGGCCGACTCGATCGTCGACGCGCTCTCTACCGAGCTTCACGGGCGCTGGTGCCTCTCCGACGTGCACACCGAGACGTGCGCCCCCGCGTGCGCGGCCGGCGCGGGCGGCGCCACCGCTCCAATCTGCGTGGGCACGCAGTGCACCGCGGATCGCTGCCAGGACGCCGTCAGGCACCACTGGATCGACGGGCGCCCCGCGGTGCCGAGCGATCCGAGCTTCATGTGCTCGGGGTGCAACCTGCAGATGCTCTACGGCATGTGGTTCCGGCAGAATCGCCTCTGAAGCTCCGGCACCGGCCGTCTCCGACATGCCGGTACATGTGCCTTCGTGTAGCCGTCACCCTTTCGTCTCGCTTCGGGCGCGCCCGTCGGCGGGGCAGTGTTTCGCGGTATCGCCTTGCGATGCGAATCCGAACCTTGGCCGGGGTGGCCCTTCTCGGCGCCGTCGCCGTGGTCGCGTGCGGCAGCTCCAGCAAGAAGGGGTTCGGCGGCGATCCGTTCCCAGCCGACGGCACCGATTCGGGCGCGTCGTTCGGGGATGGCGGGCCCGTCCTCGGCGGGAGCAGCGGCAGCAGCAGCGGGACCAGCGGCAACCCCTCGTGCGCGGCCGCGGTGACGACGGCGAAGCGCGCGGAGGTCGACCTCATCATCCTCATCGACACCTCCGGCAGCATGGCCGAGGAGACCGCGCAGGTTCAGCAGAACATCAACGACTTCGCCAAGTCGATCGGCCAGAGCGGCCTCGACTACCGCGTCATCATGGTCGCCGAGAAGCCGATCGTGTTTCCCTTCCCGCTGCCGACGGGAATTTGCGTGCCGCCTCCGCTCGCCGGCGCGAGCTGCGGGGACAACCCGCCGCTCTTCCACCACATCAACCAGACCGTCGCCAGCACCGATTCGCTCTCCCTCATCCTCTCCACCTACGACAAGTGGAAGGGGTTCCTCCGCCAGGACGCCTACAAGGTCTTCATCGAGATCACCGACGACAACTCCGATCTCGACAACGCCGCCTTCGACACGCAGCTCCTCGCCAAGCAGCCCGCGGGGATCTTCGGCGACGCGACGAAGCGCAAGTACATCTTCGACGCCATCTGCGGCTGGAAGGACGGCACGCCCGTCCTCGACGCGACCAAGTGCAGCACCGCCGTCAACACCGGCGACCAGTACCAGCACCTCTCGCAGCTCACCGGCGGCACCGTCGATTCGGTGTGCAAGACCAGCTACGCGAGCGTCTTCAACAACCTCGCCAAGGGGCTCGTGACCAAGCTCGGCTGCGACTTCGCGATGCCGACGGCCGACGGCGGCACGATCGATCCGGACAAGGTCGTCGTCCGGTACACCCCGGGCTCCGGCCCGCCGCGCACGCTCACGCACGTGACGGACATCTCCAAGTGCGCCGCGAACGCCGACGGCTGGTACTACGATCGCGTCCCCGGCCCGTCGAAGATCATCTTCTGCTCGACCTTGTGCGCGACGGCCGGCGTGGACACCACGGGCAAAGTGGAGATCCTCGCCGGCTGCAGCGCGCCGCCGCCGAAGTAGCTGCTGTCGAAGTCGGGCACGCTCATCTCTTCCGCCCCCGGGTGCGCTCAGCGTGGGCCTTGAAGGCGCCGAGCTCCAGCGTCCAGAAGCGCTCGATCTCGGCGACCCACGCGGCAAGCTCCCCGAACGGCGCCGGACACAACCGGTACACGCGCGCGCGCAGATCGCCGGCGTCGTTGGCGGGCTCCACGAGGCCCCCGGTCCGCAGGACCTTCAGGTGACGGCTCATCGCCGGCCGTGACATGCCCAGCTCCGCGGCGAGATCCCCCGCGCCGTGCCCCGCGCGCCCGATCGTGCTAGGTTCCGCGCCCCGTGAGCGCCGCAGCACCCGATTCCAAACCCCCCGCGTCTGGCCGCACCTTCTCCCTGCGGGGACTCCGCCGCGAGCGCCCCGACCAGCAGCGCTTCGAGGCGCCCGAGGTCTTCGGCCGCGAGGCCATCAACCGCATCGCGCGCGCCCTGCCGCTCTTCGAGCGCGCGTACGCGTTCGTGCGGTTCTCGATCCTGCGGCCCAAGCTCCTCAGCGTCATGGATCTGCTCCTGACCGACGAGGGGCGCATCCTCGACGTCGGGTGCGGCTTCGGCCTCTTCGCCGCGTACTTCGGGCAGACGCAGCCGGGCCGCCGCATCGTCGGCGTCGATCCGGACGCGCGGCGCATCGGCCTCGCGCAGAAGGTCGCCGCGCGGCTCGGCCTGACGCAGCACTCCTTTCACGTCGGCGACGTCCGCGACGCGCACATCGAGGGCCCCTTCGACGCGGCGTACGTGCTCGACGTGATGCACCACATCCCCGAGGATCAGCAGCGCGCGGTCCTCGTGCACCTGCGCGATCTCCTCGTGCCGGGCGGCGTCCTCCTCATCAAGGACATCACGACCGAGCCGGCGAGCCACCTCCTCTTCACCGAGCTGCTCGATCGCGCGATGGTCGGCTGGAACGAGCCGCTCGCCTACCGCCACCACCGCGCGTGGGGCGAGATGCTGAGCGAGCTCGGCTTCAAGGTCCGCATGGTCCGCGTGCCCGACGTGTTGCCCTACCCGCACGTCGTCATCGCCGCGACCAAGCTCTGAGCACGAAGCTCTGACCGGGAGCTTTTGCCCTCGGCGCACATCGGCTAGCTTTGGTCGCATGATGAAGCCGGGGTTCGGCATCGGGGCGGCGCTTCTCGTCGGGGCGCTCGGGGCAGGCGCGTGCAGCAGCAAGGGAACCGCCGCCACCGGAGGCGACGCAGGCGCGGGCGCAGACGGCGGAGCCGCTGGCGCGCTGAGCGTGACGTTCGGGCCGATCACCGTCGCCGCGAATTTCGAGAAGACCCAGTGCGTCGTGGTTCCGCTCGGCAACGACGCGCCGATCCACGTCGGTCAAATCCACAACGTGCTCGGCCCCGCGTCGCACCACCTCATCGTCTACAAGGTGAACGAGACCACCGCGCGGCCGGTGCCCTTCGACTGCCAGCCGTTCACCGACGCGCTCGATCCCGCCAAGGGCTCGCCGATCATGGTGACGCAGAAGAAGGACGACCTGCTGACCCTGCCGGCCGGCGTCGCCTACACCCTGGCCGCGCACCAGATGCTGCGCATCGAGATGCACTACATCAACGCCACCTCGGCGCCGGTGACGTTGACCGCGACGTCGACGTTCACGCCGATGGCCGAGGCCGACTTCCACGACGAGGCCGGCTTCCTCTTCATCGGCGATCCGGACATCGCGCTCCCGCCCAACGCCGCGACGACGCTCGGGCCCGTCTTCTTCAAGCTGCCCGAGAAGTACGCGACGGCGAAGTTCTTCGCGATCACCGGGCACGAGCACAAGCTCGGGACCAAGGTGAAAATAGCCACCGCCACCAGCAAGAGCGATCCCGGGACGTCCGTCTACGACGTGCCGAACTGGAGCTGGGACGAGCCGGCGACGGTCGTTCCCGCGACGCCGTTCTCCATCCCCGCGGGCGGCGGGTTCCAGTTCTCGTGCGCGTGGAACAACACGTCGGCCAAGCAGGTCGCCTTCGGCGAGTCGGCGAACGACGAGATGTGCTTCTTCTGGGCGTACTACTACCCGAGCACCGGCGCGAACGTGTGCTTCCACTCCGAGGGGGCGAAGCTGAGCCAGGACTTCTGCTGCCCCGGCAGCTCCGACTGCGACGCGTTCATCGCCAGCGCCGACGGCGGCAAGCGCGCGTGCAACACGCTCGCGAACACCGGGCCGGTGGTGCAGGTTACGGCGGTCGCGTCCGATGCTCCCGTGGCGACCGGCGGCGGGATCCCCGACGGCACCTACGTCGTCACCGCCGCCACCGCGTACACCGGCGCCGGCGGCGCGTCGGGGCCGACCGGGCAGACCTACCAGGCCACCAACCGATCGGCGGCGGGCCACTACGACTACGTCGCCGCCACGAACGGTGGCGCCGACGACCACACGGGCGGGGTCTTCACGACGAACGGCTCGAGCCTCGACGCCGAGCAGACGTGCCCGATCCCGCAGAACACCGGGTTCAAGACGTACTCCTCCGACGGCGTGAGCACGTTCACCGGCTACATCCCAGGGACGCCGACGCAGGCGTTCACCTTCACCAAGCAGTAGCGAGAAAATCGGTGTTCACCGTTGGTGTAGCGTAGCGCGATGATTCGACGCGCCGCGCTCGCGGTTGCATGGCTGGCGGCGTGCGTGGGGCCACCGCCGGCCGCGACCCCCGCCGATCCGGTGAGGGACAGGCCGGGTGCCGATGGGGGTGCTTCTTCTGTCGCGGACGCCGCGAACGCCGCAAACGCCGCGCCCGACCCGCTCACGGTGCGTGAAGGCGATCGCGCGATCGAATTCGCGTGCAACGGGCTGGACGACGACGAGGACGGTCTCGTCGATCTGCTGCTCCCTTCGGCAGCAAACGCGTGCCACACCGATCGGCCCGGCGCGTGCGGCGCAGGCCACGCGGCGTGCGTCGACGGGCGACGCGTCTGCATGACGCCGCCGCCGATGCCCGAGGTAGAGGACGGCGTCGACAACGACTGCAACGGCGCCGTCGACGACGTTCGCGTCGAGGCGCAGCACCCGCGCGCGCTCGTCCTCGCGCCGCGGTACGCGTGGACCGACGCGGCCCCCGACATCGCAAACGTCATGGCGACGCTCGCCCAGGCCGGCATCCCCTACGAGCGGCAAGCCGTCGGGACGGAGTGGGACGCCGCGATCGCCACGCTCGACGGCTACTCCATCGCCGTCGTGCCGGGGTACCTCCTCGGCACCGCGATCTCGGCCTCGGCGCGCGCGGGGCTCGAGCGGTTCGTGACCCGCGGGGGCGTCCTCGTGATCTGGAAGCCCATCGGGAAGCCCGAGCAGAAGCAGGCGTGGGACCTCGCTGGCCTCACGGGGAGCGCGCGAAGACGAGACGTCGCCGAGCTGCGCGTCGAGGGGACCTCGCCCTTCACCGCCGATCTCGATCGCCCCGAGGAGCGCACGCTGCCCATCAACGGCAAGCCTGGGCCGAACGGCGTGGAGGTGTGGGTCCTCGAGCCGCGCGAAGGCACCGAGATCGTGCTGCGCGCATACGCGGGCGGTAAGGCGGTCGGCGCGGCGGCGACGCGTCGCGCGCTCGGAAAGGGCGCGGTGTACGCGCTCGGGCACGATCTGTCGACGTTCGACGCGCCGCGCTGCTACGTGAACTGCTTCGAGCCGTCGGGTGATGTGATGCGCATGGCCCTCGAGGGTGTGTACCGCGAGGGCGCCGCCGGTCACGTCGTCCTGTCGCACACGGTGCCGGGCGCCGCGTCTTCGGTGCTCCTCGTGACGCACGATCTCGACGCGCCCGACGCCCAGAACGCCGGCGAGTGGGGCGAGCCGGGCGCGCTGCAGGCGGCGCACGTGGAGCGTGGGCACGGCGCGCGGGCGACGTTCAACGTCACGACCGACTACGTCGCCGGCTACTTCAACCCCGTCGTCGTGAAGCAGCTCTGCGCGCTCGGCATGTGCCCGCTGGGTGCGCACGGTGTCGTGTACTCTGCACGCTTTGCGGCGCTGCCCGAAGGAACCTGCACGGAGACGCGCGCGACGTACGGCAGCGCGCCTTCGCTCTGCGGCGAGGTCCGCGTGTCCATGCAGCTGCTCGCCGAGCTCACCGGCGAGCGCCCGCGCGTCTGGCGTTCACCGTTCCTCGCCCTTCACCCGAAGCAGTACGACGTCCTCGCCAAGGCCGGCGTCCTCTACGACTCGGGCTTCGGAATCGGCGATCTGCCGCACAACCTCCCGCTCGATCTCGCGGCGATCGGCGCGCACCAGGATCGCTTCCACCAGCGATCGCTCCTCGAATTTCCGATCGCGCTCGAGGACGGTCTCGACACCGTCGAGCAGGGAAAGCACCGGCGCGTCGAGCTCCAGGAGTCGAACAAGAACCTCTTCGCTGCGCGCTGGGACTACACGCTCCTCGCCAACGCCCAGAACCGCGCGATGACCACGCTCGTCCTGCATCCGTCGCGCGGGCGGGACATGCCGAACGACAACATGCGCGTGAAGATGGTGGCGCTCGATCGCATCCTCTCGCGCGCGACGTCGGCGGACGCGGTGGCGCTCACCATGGACCAGATGGGGGACTTCTGGCGCGCGCGCCTGGCCGCGCGGGTCGATGCCACCTGGGACGGGTCCTCGTACAAGGGGACGATCACCGCGGGCCCGACCACGGCGCCGGGCTTCACGCTGGAGTTCGGCGACGCGATCGTGGGATTTTCGTGCCCCGAGTGCGGGGGCGAGGCGCAAATTCACGGCAAACGCGTCGTGTTGCCGACGGCGCTCAAGCCCGGAGTGCGCGCGACGTTCACGGCGCGGACGCGCTGAGAGCCGCCCTCAAGGTGCCCAGAGGGTGGGCTGCTCCGGCGCGCGTCCCAGCTCGAAGCGCACGAGCTCGACCCAGGCGGTGCCGGCGACGCTCGGGCCCGTGTCGAAGACGAAGGGCACCTCCACCGTGAACGTCGGCAGCGCGCCGCTGGGCGCGCGGAGCGGCTCGAGCGCGGCCAGGATCTCTTTCGCGCGCGCGCGGTGTCCGAGTCGCCACGCCGCGAGGGCGACGCCGGCGCCGCCCTCCGGCCACACGGCGTCGAGGTGGTCCCACGTTCGAGCAGGCAGCTTGCTTGCGAAGCGGCTCATCAGGAGCGCGTCCTCGAGCACCGGGCCGTCGGCCTGGGCGCGGTGCCCTCGCACGCCGGTGCGCGCGTCCTTCGCGGCGTACGCGTCGTCGCTCGTCGCGAACGACGCCTCCGCGCGGGCGCGATCCGACGTGGCGTCCAGGAAGACGGCGCCCCACGAAGCGCAATCGAGCGCGCGTACGGGATCCTTCTCGCCGCCCGGGCCGATGCCGCGCGCGAGCTGCCCCACGTCGTCGCGCCAGGCTCGCCGCAGCCCCGCGGCCACGCGGGCCGCGCCGAGCGTGTAGGCCGGCGTGCCGCTGACGCGCGCGAGCGCGCGGAGGAAAAAGAACGCGTCGACGTTGTGCTCCGTCGAGACCCAGGGGATCGCGCCCGGTCGAAGGATCTCCTTCACGTCGTCTCCGACGGCCTCGTAGGCGAGTACGCCCGCGCCCCCTCGAACGAGCCCGTCGCGCGCGTCGGCCGGATCGTTCACCTGCCGTGACAGGAGGTACGCGGCCGCCCGGTGCGCGAGGCGAAGGGCGTCCTCCCGCGCGTCGCCGCCGGGCTCCGCGTTCACGTATTCGACCGCGGCGTAGCCGATCCATGCCACCGCGCCCGCTCGAACGTAGCCGCGCGCGGCGTCGACCTCGCGTCCGACGAAGGAGAAGGGCAGCGAGCCGTCGGAACCCTGCAGCGCCGCGAGGCCGCGGAGGATGCTGCCCGCGCGCGACCGCTGACCGCTCCGCAGGAGCACGAGCACCACGAGCGCGCTGTCGTACACGGCGAAGCGCTGGCGCGAGGCATCGGTCACGACGAGCTCGCCCGTCCCGAGCGGGGAGGGCCGAACGGCGCCCAGAAGGAACGCGGTCGGGGTCGCGGTCTCTCCGCGGCGCGCCCCCGTCGCGATCCCCTCGGGTGGCCGCCCGTGCGCGCTGCAGGAGAGAAGCATGGACAGCCCCAGGGCCGCCGCTGCGCGGGTCATCGCACGGTCCGCATCATCGAGCGGCGGGCGACGTCGCGAACGCCCGAGTCCGGATCGGACACGAGCCGCGCCAGCCGCGCGCGGACCTCGGCGTCGTCCACGGACGTGAGCGCAGCCGCCGCGGCGCTGCGCACCTCCGGCGACGGATCGGCGAGCGCCGGCAAGACGTGAACGTGAAACCCTGGCGTCGCGAACGCGCCGAGCGCCATGACGGCGAGCCGTCGCTCGTCAGGATCGGCGCTCGTCGTCAACCGGGCGCCGATGCGCGCAGAAATCGCCTTTCCGCGCGGCTCGGCCTTGAGCGCCTCGCGCGTCTCGAGCGGCGCCTGGGCCCACGCGCGGCCGAAGATCACGAGCCCCGCTCGTTCGCCGCGCGTGACGAGCGACGCGAGCGCCGCAGCGCGCACGATCGCGGAGCCGTCGGCGAGCATCCCTTCGAGCACCACGACGGTCGCCTCCGCGAACGGCGCGGGCATACGCTCGAGCGCCTCCGCCGCGTGGGCGCGCACGAGCGGCGAGGGATCGCGCCGCAGCGTCGCCGTGCGCATCAGCGCGTCGCCCGTCCACACCGTCGCGTCGAGCACCGCGACGCGAACGTCCTCGGCCGGGTCCTGCGCCATGCCCTCGACGAGGGCGGCCGCCTCGGGCATCGCGAGAGCCCCGAGGGCGCGCACCGACGCCGCGCGGACCGAGCCCGCATTCGATCTCGCCAGCTCGCGCAGGAGCGGCAACGTCTGCGGGAGCGCCATCCGCCCGAGGACGCGCACCGCGGGCGCGAGCAGCTCCGGGACGTCGACGCCCATAACGCGGTCGATGAACGGGGCGGGATCGTCGCGGTGCATCTCGGCCAGCGCCTCCTCGACCACCTCTTGCACCGCCGCCGTCCCCGCGCCGAGCCGTCGCGCGAGGGCGGACGCGACATCCGGCTCGCGCCGATCGAGCAGGGCGCGCGCCGCATGGACGGCCACGTCGGGGTTCGGATCGGCCACCGCGCGAACCAGGGCCTTGCGCGCGAGGGCGTCGCTCGTGCGCGTGCGCAGGGCCTCCACGGCGTGCAGGCGCACCGCGTCGCTCGGATCGGCCGCGAGCGCGCCGGCGAGCGCCTCGAGCCCCCGATCGGTGCGCAGTCGCCGCAGCGCCGTCACGGCGACCTTGCGTGACTCGACGTCGAGGCTCGTTCGGAGCACCTGTTCGTAGCGCTCGGCGAGCCCCGCGGCGTCCTGGGGCGAGTCGCTCGGATCGATGGGATCCTCGATGCGGAGCACGGCGAAGAACGCCGCCCGCACCGGCGGATCCTCGTGGTCGAGAAACGCCAGGATCGGCTTCAGGACGGCGTCCGTCGCGATCGCGTCCAGCACGCGCGCGAGCGACGTCTCGGTGCCGACGAGCGCCGACGCCACGAGGTACGCCGCCGGCGACGCCGAGAGGCCGAGCGCGAGGACGCGCGACTCCGCGTCCGCTTGCCCCATGCGCGCGAGCGCGACGAGGGCGCGGTTGCGAACGAACGCGTCCGGATCCGCAGCCCGCGCCGCCAGCACGTCGAGGACGCGCTCGTCCTTCTCCCCGCGTCCCAGCGCGTTGACGACGGCGGCGCGCACGCGGCCATCGGGATCCTCGGCGACGCTGCGCAGGGCCGCGATGGCCGTGGGCGCCGTGATCTTGCCGAGGGCCCCGGCGGCGCTCGCCCGGAGCGCCGCGTCGCTCGAGACGAGGAAGCGCGCGAGGGTCGGCACGGCGCGCGCGTCGCCCGTCTTTCCCAGGGTCCACGCGATCCCGAGGCGCACGTCGCTCGACGGGCTCCTCTCGAGCTCATCGAGGCGCGCGAAGAGGAGCTCCGGCGCGCCGCGGGAGAGCGACTCCGCGATGCGATCGCGAATGTCGGGTGGTGCGCCGCCGAGCGCGCGCAGCAGGCCCTCGAACGCTTCGGTGCTCGTCGCCGATCCCAGCGCAGTGACGGCCGCCATCCGGACGTCGATCGAAGCGTCGGTGAGGCACGCCACGAGCGCCTGCACCGTGATCTGGCCAGGGCGACCGCCCAACCCCGCCACCGCCCGCAGCCGCACGGTGTCGCTCGGATCGGTCGACGCGCGAACCAGGAGACCGTCGCCGGCGCCTCCGTCGATGCGGCTGGCGAGGATGACCACCTGCACGCGGACGGGGACGCTCCCCTCCTCGTACGCCGCGAGGAGCGCGCCGGTGTGGGGCTCGAGCTCCTTCGGCGAGAGGCTCGTCAGCGCCTCGGCGGCGGCCTCTCGTACGGGCTCCTCGTCGTCGCGGAGCCGCACGACGAGCGCCGCGGCGGCCCCCGCGACAGGGAGCTTGCCGAGGGCCTCGCACACCGAAGCCCGCACCGGCCATGCCTCGTCTTCGACCGCGCCCAGCACCAGCGGCCCCACCCGCGCTTCACGCAGCTCTCCGCAGGCCCGCGCGGCGACGGCGCGCACCTCGAACGACGCGTGGTGGAGGTACGATGCGACGCTGTCGATGAGCCCGACGCGCCCCAGCTCGAGGAGCGCGGCCTCCGCGCGCTGCCGGACCTCGTGGGACTCCGCGGTCAGCTCTCCGACGACGCGGTCGAGGTAACCGACGCGCTCGAGCGCGAGCGCCGCGCGTCGTCGCACCTCGGCGTTCGGATCGCGCAGCGCGGCTTCGAGCGGCGAGGTGTCGGTGATGCGCATCGTCTCGAAGGCTTCGAGCGCGCGCAACCGCGTGCTGTAGTCGGGATCGGCGAGCGCGGCGATGAGCACGTCGATCGCCCGCTCCCCTTCGATCTTGGCGACCGCCGCGGCCGCGTGCGCGCGCACCTGCGGCGCCGGGTCGCGGAGCGTCGCGCGCACCAGCGGCTGCAGCGCCCGCCCGTCGCCGATTCCCTCGAGCGCCTCTGCGGCGGCCATGCGAAGCAGATCGTCGCGATCGTAGAGCCGCGCGACGAGCGCGTCGGTCGCGCGGGCGTCGCCGATGTGGCCGAGGACGCGCGCAGCCCAGACGCGCGCCGGTGGGTGGGACGGCGCGATGAGCAGCTCCAGGAGGGCCGGCACCGCGAGCCCTCCGAACGCCACGAGCGCTTCGGCGATGTTGCGCGACGAGCGCTCGTCGTTTCTCTCGAGCTCGCTGACGAGCAGCGGGATGGCGCTCGCGTCGCGCATGCGCGCGAGGGCGGCCGCCGCGGCGACCTTGACCGACGCGTCGTCCTCGTGGCGATCGCGAATCGCGGCGACGAGCGCGGGCACGGCAGCCGGCGACGCCGCGAGGCCGAGGACCTCCGCCGCGTGGGTGCGCTCGCTCCACTTCCTCGCCTCGCGTACGCGCGCCGAGTAACGCTCCACCAGCCCGAGCTCGCCGAAGAGACGCCCGCCCCACGCGCGCGCGCCAGCGTCCTCGGAGCGCAGGAGCATGAGGACCGCGCGCTCCACGGTGAGCGCGTCGAACCTCTTGGTCAGCGCCTCGCACACCGGGCCAATCGGCGCGTCGCTCCCGTCCCCGAGAGACCGGCGCGCCTCTTCCACCGCGGCGATCGCCCGCTTCGCGCCGATCCGCCGCAGCGCCTCCCTCGCGAGCACCCACGCCGCGGGCAGCACCGTCGCGGCGACGAGCGCCGCGGTCACTACGGCCGCCCAGTAGACCGTGCTCATGGTTTCCCGAGCAGCGCCGCGATCGTCTTGACGACGACGGCGGGGTCGACCGGCTTGTTCAGGAACTCGTCGGCGCCCGATTGAAAGGCCCAGAAGCGGTCTGCGGCCTCCGTCTTCCCCGTGAGGATGAGCACCGGGATCTTCGGGGCGATCCGCTTGATCGCGCGGCACGCCTGGTAGCCGTTGAGCTCCGGCATGGTCACGTCCATGACGATGACGTCGGGCGGATCGCGCTCCACCATCGCGATCGCGATCTCTCCGTTGTGGGCGAGCGTCGTGCGGTGCCCCAGCGCCTTCAGGCGGATCTCGAGGGGCTCGAGGGCCTTCGGGTTGTCGTCGACGAGGAGCACGTGCAGGGGACGCGTGCTCATCGCGCGCCTCGCGACGACGGCGGGGCCCCTGGCCGTTCGGAGATGGGGCCGACGTCGATCACCGGCACCGACCCTTGCGGCACGACGACGACCGCGGCGCACCGCGCGAGCGCGTCGACGACCGAGTCGCGCCGCGCGTCGAAGCGCCAGCCGGCAGGCCCTCCGTCGCCCTTGTGGATCGCGTCGACGATGCGCTGCGCCGCCGCCGCGTCGTCCACCAGCAAGAGGCTCCGCCCCTCGCGCGAGCGCATGTCGGTCGGCAGGAGCACCAGGAGGGAGGCGCCCTCGGCTGTCTCCTCGACCTCCGCGGTCCCCTTGTGCTCGGCCACGATGTCGCGCACGACGGCGAGCCCGAGGCCGCTTCCCGGCAGACCGCGGTCCCGCTCGAGGCGAACGCCGCGCTGGAACACGCTGTCGCGGTCCTCCGCGGGGATCCCCGGCCCGGTGTCGCGCACGCGCAGCTCGACCCGTTGCCGTGCGTCCTTGCCGCTGGCGTCCGGGCGCGCGGCCTGCGGGCGCAGCGTGACGGTGACCCGCCCGCCGGCCGGCGTGAATTTCAGCGCGTTGACCACGAGATTCGTGACCACCTGCTTGCACTTGAGCGGATCGCACCAGGCGGTCAGGCCGTCGTCGATCTCGAGGACGACGGCGACGTTCTTCTGCGCCGCGACGTTGTCGAAGAGCCCGACGGTGCCGCGCACCAGCTCGCCGAGGTTGCACAGCACGCGTCGCGCAGGCTTCCCGCTGCGACCGCCGCCACGCGAGGGCGGCGCGTCCGTGGTCGCGCGTACGGCGCCGGAGAAGCGCTCGAGCAGGCTCACGAGATCGTCCGTCGCCTGGAGGATCTGCGCGACGTGAACGCGCTGCTCGTCTTCGAGGGGCCCGACGATCTCGTCGCGCAGGTTCGCCGCATAGCCGACGACGATGCCGCACAGGACCCGCGCGTCGTGCGCCATCGCGCGCGCTTCCGTCCCCACCGCGTCGAGCCGGCCGCTCGCCGTGCGCAGGCGATCCTCGAGGTCCCTCTCTCGCTCCGCCGCCGCCGCGCGGTCGTCTCCGCGCGCGCCCGTCGCCCGCACCGCGGCCAGGAGATGCGCGCCGCTGCTGGAGGACGTCGCGATGGCCGACGGCGCGAGCAGGACCACCCGCTCCACCGCGACGCCAGGCGCGACCCTCGCGATGACGGGCAGGGTCGCCGTCCGCTCGTCTTGCCGCAGCGCGGCCGCGAGGGCGACGAACCGCTCCGGATCGGCGTCGACGTCGAGGATCACCGCGTCCACGCCCGCCGCGCTCAGCGTCGCCAGATCGTTCGCGTTGACCACGCACGTCTCCACCCGCGCGCCGCCTTCGCGGAGGCCCTCTGCGCAACCCTCGCTGGAGCCTTCGGAGACCCCGACGATCACGAGAAGCTCGTCGTCCGTCATCCTGCCGGTTTAGGCGCGAAGCCCTTCCTCGCGAACTTGTCCCAGCCCTGCTTGCCCTTGATGAAGTCCCATAGTCCGCGCAGCTGCCACAGCATCAGGTACTGCCGATACCCCACGTTCGACAAGAAACCGGTCAACAATAGGAGCAAGACGTGCCCCAGCCGCTTGTACCGGAAGAGCGAGAGCCCCTCGGCGGCGGCGGTCGTGCCTCGCTCGGTCCCGACGCAGAGGAGGATCGACAGGGTGCTCAAGAGCAGGTTCATGCCCGTCGCCAGCGCCAGGAAGGTCAGGAGCGCCTTCAGCGACAAGATGCCGAGGGCGAGGGTCACGACGAAGAGGATGTAACCCGTGCACTCGAGCACGGGCGCCGCGGCCTCGAAGAGGAGCTGGTACGGCAGCGAGAAGAGCCCGACCTGCCGAAAGCGCGGGTTGAACATCATCGCCCGGTGGTAGGAGAGGACCTCGAGGAGCCCCCGGTACCACCGCGAGCGTTGCTTGCCGAGGTCCCGGTAATTCTCGGGCGCCTCCGTCCACGCGGTGGGGAAGGGGAGGATCGAGATCTTGCCCGGGAGCCTCTTGTCGTGGAGGTAGCGGTGGAGGCGGACGACGATCTCCATGTCCTCGCACACGGTGCGGACGCCGGCGCCGCAGTACTCGATGCCGACCTTGGAGCGCATCGTCTTGGTCAGAAATCCGCCGATCGCCAGCACCAGGTCGCGGCGCACGAGCGCGAAGACGCCGGACAGAACGAGCAAGGACCGCAGCGACGCGAAGGCCACGCGCCCCTGCGCGAACGAGCGCATGTACTCGACGATCTGGAAGCGCCCGATCCACGTCTTGGGCAAGCGCATCTCGACGACGCGGCCGTCCTCCACGAGCGATCCGTTGGAGATCCCCACCTGTACGCCGACCGCCACGATCCCCTCGCGATCCTCGACGATCGGCCGCGCCGCGAGGAGCAGCGCGTCGGGCGTGAGCAGGCTGTCGGCGTCCATGCTCGTCACGTACTCGCCCTGCGCGACGTTGATGCACGCGTTCAGGGCGTCGGCCTTCCCGCCGTTGTCCTTGTCGATGAGGACGAGGCGCGTGAGCCCTTTCGGCAGAGGGCCGCGCACCTCGTAGAAGCTGCGAATGGGCGCCGTCACCAGCTGCTCGTCGTAGTCGAGCTCGACGCGGACGAAATGGAACGCGCGGAGCAGCTCCGCCACCGTCTTGTCCTTGGACCCGTCGTTGCAGACCACGATCTCGAACGACGGGTACCGAAGGCGCAGCAGCGAACGGATGCTGTCGCAGATCGTCACCTCCTCGTTGTAGGCCGGGACGAGGAGCGTCACGTGCGGGAGGAAGCGATCGTGCTCGCGGTCGAGCGCCGGGCGCACGTGCTCGGTCGCCAGCGTCTCGCCGATACTCCGCGCCGACAAGAGGCCGAACGCGACGTTGACGACGAAGAACACCAGGACGTAACCGAGCACGAAGGCATCGAGCCCGGACAGGATGGCGGTGACGAGGTCCATCGGGGAAGGCACGTGGGGCCAAATTCAACCATAGGTTGTGGTATGTCCGGGTACCAGGCAAGTTGGCGAGCACGACGAACAGGAGGCTGCGGCGCCTCGTGTGGGTGTTGACGCCCCCTTCGGCGGCGGTCCTCGCTTCGTGCGTGACCTTCGCGATCCCCGGCGTGGCTCGGGCAGCGGAGTGCGCGGCGAGTCGGTACGCGCTGCAAGCGACCACGCGCGACGGGGCGCTCCTGGAAGCGGGCCAGCTCGCCGCGGGTGGCCGCTACGCCGACGCACGCGCCGCGTACCTGGAGCTCCTCAGCGGGCACGAGGAGGACGCCGAGGCGCTCTTCGGTCTGGCGCGGGTCGACGCCTGGGAGGGGTGTGCCAAGCTCGCCGAAAGCGAGTACACGCGCGTCCTCTCGCTTCACCCGAACGACGCCGATGTCCGCGCCGGCCTCGTGGACCTGCTCGTCTGGCAGGAGCGCTTCGGCGAGGCCGAGCGGATGCTCGAGGAGGGGCTGGCCCTCGCGCCGCACGCGCCGGGGCTCCTCGCGCGGAAGGCGCGCCTGCTCGCGTGGCGTGGCGACGCCGTCGCCGCCGTGCGCCTCGCCGACGAAGCCCTGCGGCTCGCCCCGGACGACGGCGATCTCGCCGCGATGCGCGATCGGTTGTTCGTCGGCGAGGCGCGCGTCACCGGCCGCATCGATCGCTTCCCGCCCGGCTACCAGGATCTGTACTCGCTCGGCGGACAGATCCTGGGGCGCGTGCGGTCGTTCGAGATCTACGGCGGCATGCAGCTGCTCGAGCGGTATGGCGGCGACACGTCGCGCCCGGTCCTGGACGCGCGCTATCCCCTCGGCCTCCTCTACCACCCGGCGCTCGGTGTCACGCTCGGCGGCGAGATCACGCCGGGCCTTCCTTCCCACGCGATCCCCGACGTGGCGCTCAAGGTCTTCGCGAACGTGCCCGCCGCGCGGCGCACCTCGGCGTATTTCGCCTATTCGTTCTGGCACTACGGCGGCGGGCAGCTCGTGAACATCCTGAACCCCTCGATCGAGGTGACCCTACCGCGCGACATTCGCGTTTCGCTCCGAGGCTGGCTCTCGGCGGTGACGCTGCCGCGCCCGTCGCCGCAGACGGCGGACACGAAGATCTCGGGCGCGCTCGGCCCCGCTGCGAGCTGGGACGCGACGTCGCGACTGACCGTGGGCGCCTGGTACACGTACGGCGTCGAGCTCGATCAAAACCCCGCGCTGTTCCAGCTCCTGGAGTTCCGCTCGCACCAGGTGGGCGGGTTCGCCGACGTGCTGCTGAATCGATTCCAGGGACTTCGCCCGCTCGTGCAGCTGAGCCGGCGCGAAGCGGCCAGCGGCGACGCGATCTGGATCGCCTCGTTCGAGCTCGGGGCGTATCTCCGCTGGTGAGCCCTCCGCGGGTGAGCCCTCCGCGGGTGAGCCCTGCGGGGTTGGTGCGCGGGTCTGCCGCCTGATAGCCTGCGATCGTGGGCTGTCGTGTCCGTCGCTTGCTCGCGTGCGTCGCCCTGGCGCTCGGCTCGTTCGTGGCGGCGTGCGGTGGCGGGAGCACGTCCGTGGTCGCCCTCGACGACGACGCTTCGGTCGCCGACGCGGGCAATGACGCCGAGACCGACGCGACAGTGCCCACGGACGCGCCCCAAACGCCCGACGCGTCCGACGCCGCGGCCACGGACGCCGGGCCCGATGCGATCGCGTGCACGCCGCTCGTCGTGGACGCCGCGCTCGTCGACGGCATGATCGTGGGTCTTCCGTCGTCGAGCGTGGTGGTGTCCCCGCCCGTCGTCACCCCCCAGGTCTCGGTGACGCCGCCCGCCAACCACTTCCAGAAGCAGGTCGGCGTGCTGAACCTGTCGCCCACGATCGCCGACGCACAGTCCGTCGTCCACATGCTCGCGCCGATGGGGATGCCCTACGCCATCACGACGTCGCCCGTGCTCGCCATCCAGCACGACATGGCCATCTTCTTTCCGGAGGCGACCGCGTCGAGCTTCGACGCGACGGCGCTCCAGCTCCTCACGCAGTACGTGCAGGGGGGCGGCGTCGTCGTGATGAAGTACTCCGAGGTCGCGGCCCTCAAGACGCTCGGCGGCGTCGCCTCGAGCACGTTCCGCCTCGAGCACCACGGGGTGGACCTCACGGCGGCCGGCAAAGCGCTGTTTCCGTCGCTCGACCGCCCCGAGGAGCAGCACATCCCGCTCGGCGGCGACCCCGGCGTGTACCTTAACACCTGGGCGATGGACCTCGATCCCGCCGCGACCGCGACGACGGTGATCGCGACGTTCGACGATGGGAAGGCGGCCATCGTCGAGCACAAGGTCGGCGCGGGGGTCGTCTACACCTTCGGCGTCGACTGGCGCGACGTCGTTCTCCGCAACCAGCTCGGCCACGCCATCGACGCGACGCGCGGGTACATCAACCTGTTCGAGCCGGCCACCGACGCATGGATGCTGATGCTCCGCGATCTGTACGACGCGCGCGTTCGCTTCGGCGTCCGGCTCCACACGGCGCCGGCGGGGAGCCGCGGCTCGCTCCTCCTCTCCCATGATCTCGACTGGGGCGCGAGCTACGACAACGCGATCCAGTTCATGAGGGACGAGGCTGCGCTCGGCGTGAACGCGACCTTCTTCGTGCACACGAAATACGTCACCGACTCGCAGGACACGGCGTTCTTCGGCCCCGAGCGGGCGGCGCAGCTCGCGACGTTGCTTGCCGGCGGCGGCTCGATCGGCAGCCACACCGTCGCCCACTCACCGGTGCTCCACACCTTCCCGGTAGGGGACGGCACCGAGGCGTACCCCGCTTACGCGCCGTTCAACGTGTCGCTCGCGCAGACGACGGGGGCAACGCTGTTCGGCGAGCTCCGCGTCTCCAAGTCGCTCATCGATCCGGCGCTGGCTGGCCGCTGCGCGCCGCACGAGACGTTGACCTTCCGCGCCGGCAACCTCGAGTACCACGCGGCCTCCCCGCAGACGATGGAGCGGCTCGGCTACCGCTTCGACTCCACGCGCGCCGTCGGCGACGTCCTGTCGAACTTCCCCTTCCGCGCGATGACCGACTGGCCCGACGCGCTCGACACGAGCGTCTTCGAGTTTCCCGTCACCCTCGAGGACCAGCTCGCGCCGCGCCTCGACCAGCGCGTCGCAGCGGCGCTGGCGGTCGTCGCCGCCAACGCCGACAACGGCGCGCCGACCACGCTGCTCGTCCATCCGAACGTCCTCGACTACAAGGAGAACGCGCTCAAGGCGATCGTGCAGGGTCTCCCCGCCGGCGTGAAGGCGATGGGGGTGGAGGCCTTCGGTGCGTTCTGGCGCGCGCGGGACGCCGCGACGCTCTCGTTCATCAACTACGACGACAGCACGAAGACGCTCACCCTCACCCTCACGACGCCACTTGCCGCGGAGGGCCTCACGATCCGGGTGAGCCCCCAGGTTTCGAGCGTGAAGTCGCCGGCGGGGGTGACGCTGGTGACCGGCACATCGGGCAATTTCGTGGTCCTTCCGCCGCTCGCGGCCGGCGCGACGCTCACGATTACCCTCGGCTATATCTGAGCGAATGACCTAAAGGTCCGCCGCGCGTGGCCGTTCCACGTGACGTGAACCTCCCGAGTCAGTCTCCCCGTGCGCTGGACAGGGTCCTCGGCGAGCTGCGCGTCGCGCGCACAGCCCTCGACGCGGGCGAAGAGGCGACGGGCGAGACCGCGCTGGCGCACGCGTTCGCCGAGCTCGGCACGGCGTACGCGCACCTCGGTGCGCACGAGAGACCGGAGGTGACCGCCCGTCTTCTCGGCGTCTACGATCTCTGCGTGCGGTACATCGGCGCCGCGGCTCCAGGGAGGACGCGCGGCCTCACCGCCGCGATCGCTCTCCTGGCGCCCGTACGCGACGCGCTCGCCGCGGGCTGACTCGCCGGCGCGTCAGCGAGGAGGCCGGCAGATCTTCACGCCGCCGAAGGGCGCGGGAACGCAGACCTCGGGGGGCGGGCAGTCCTGGGTGCCGTCGCAAAGCTGAACGCCGCCTCCGCCGCCGGGGCCGCCTCCGCCGCACGTGGGCGCACATTTCGCGCCGCCGCCGCCGCCGCCGCCGCCACCGCCACCACCGCCACCACCGAATCGCCCGCAGCAGACCTGGCCTGCGGGGCAACTCTGCGAGCCGGTGCACGCGAGCGAGATGCCGCCCTGGCACTTGCCGATCGGCGTGCACGCCTCGCTCGCGGTGCCGCCGCCGGGGCCGCCCTGGAACGTGACGCAGCACTCCTGGATGCCCGCCGTGCACGTCTCCTTGCCGCACGCGATCGCGCCGGGCACGCTCGCGTCGACGACGGTGCCGCTCGTGCCTCCGCTCGTGCCTCCGCTGCTCGTCGATCCCCCTCCGCTGGTGGAGCCGCCGCCGCCGCCGCTCGTGCCCCCGCTCGTTCCGCCACTCGCACCGCCGCTGCTCGCGCCGCCGCTCGTGCCGAAGCCGCTGCTGCTCGCGCCACCGCTGCTCGCGCCGCTGCTCGCGCCGCTACTGCTACTGCTCGCGCCGCCGTCGGCCGTCTCGCCGAACTCGTCGAGCGTCCGTCCGCCGCACGCGGCGATGAGCACGAACCCCGAAACGACGCCGACCGATACGCCTGTTCGCTTCATGGCCCGACCTCTTCGAAAGGGATTATGCCAGACAAAGGCAACTTCTTCTGCCGGTTCTGGAGTCGCTCTATCGGCAGATGCCGATCCCGCCGATCGGCAGGGGGAAGCATTTCCGGCCGGCCGGGCAGTCCTGGGGACCCGAGCACAGCTGGATGCCGCCGCCCGGACCGCCGCCGCCGCACGACGGAGCGCACTTCGCGCCGGCGCCGCCACCACCGAACTGCAAGCAGCAAACCTCGCCTTTCGGGCAGCTGTCCGAGCCGGTGCACGTGAGTGAGATGCCGCCCTGGCACGTGCCGAGCGGAGCGCAGGTCTCGCTCACGCCGCCTTGAATCGTGACGCAGCACTCTTCGACGCCCGCGACGCACGTGGCCTGGCCACACGAGATCGTCCCGCCCCCGGTGCCCGAAGAGCCGCCGCTGGTTCCGCTGGTTCCGCTGGTTCCGCTGGTTCCGCTGGTTCCGCTTGTCCCGCTGGTGGAGCCGCTACTGGTTCCGCTGGTGCCGCTGGTTCCACTGGTTCCGCTGGTCGAGCCGCTACTGGTTCCGCTGGTTCCGCTGGTGGAGCCGCTACTGGTTCCGCTGGTTCCGCTGGTTCCGCTGGTTCCGCTGGTGGAGCCGCTACTGGTTCCGCTGGTGCCGCTGGTGCCGCTGGTGCTGCTGGTTCCGCTGGTTCCGCTGGTTCCGCCGGTGGAGCCGCTGCTGGTTCCGCTGGTTCCGCTCGCGCCGCTGGTGGAGCCGCTGGTCCCGCTGCTGGATCCACCGCCGCCGTCGAGGGCGTCGAAGTCGGAGAGCGTCCGGCCACCGCACGCGGCGTAGCCGAGCACCAACCCGATGACGACCATCACGCCCGCTCGCTTCATGGCTCGACCTCGTGACGCAGTATGCCAGATCGCGCGGGCTCCGCCTGTCAGAGCAGGAGCGCTTTCAGAGCTTGCCGGTGAGCGCGTCCGCCCGAAGCTTCCAGACGACGCCGATCGCCTCGACGAAGATCTTTCTGCTCATCTTGGACTGCCCGGCGCGTCGATCGACGAACACGATCGGCACCTCGGTCACCTTCATCCCGCGCAGGACGGCGCGGAAGGTCATCTCGATCTGGAACGAATACCCGTTCGAGCGCACGCCCTCGAGGTCGATCGCCTCGAGCGCGCGCCGCGTGAAGGCCTTGTACCCGCTCGTCAAATCCTTCACGCCGAGGCCGAGGATGGTCCGCGAGTAGATCGACCCGCCCTTCGAGATGAAGTGCCGGCCGATCCCCCAGCCCTCGACGCCCCCGCCCGGGATGTTGCGCGAGCCGATGACCACGTCGGCGCCGTCGTCCATCGCGCGGAAGAAGCTCGGCAAGTAGCGCACATCGTGGGACAGGTCCGCATCCATCTCGAGGAAGCGCTCGTACCCTTCGCCCAGGCCCTTGGTGAACGCCTGGATGTACGCCGTGCCGAGACCCTGCTTGCCCGCGCGGTGCATCACGCGGACATGGCTGTCCTTCGCGGCGATCGCGTCCGCGATCTGGCCCGTCCCGTCGGGCGAGTTGTCGTCGACGACCATGATGTCGGCGTCGGGCGCCGCGCCGCGGACCGCCTCGATGAACTGCGGGAGGTTGTCCTTCTCGTTGTAGGTCGGGGTGACGATGAGGGTCCGCGCCATGAGGGGTCCGGCCATAGCACATGTGCGCCCGGCTCGTCCCGGCGCTCTGCCAGCACAGGGCGCGCCTTTGGCGGTTCCAGCCGGGGCGCCGGCGCTGATAGAATCGTGGGGTGACCCTCAAGAGCGACACGCGCGCCGACAGCGCACGCATCGTCGACCTGGAGGCTGCGCTCGCGCGAGAAATGCGCATCAGCGCGGCGCTCCGCGAGGTCGGGCTCGCTCTCGGCACCACGCTCGATCTCGATCAGCTGCTCGAGCTCATCTTGAGCAAGATCACCGAGGCCCTCGAGGCCGACCGCGCCACGCTCTACCTCCTCGACGAGTCCAAAGACGAGCTCGTCAGCCGCATCGTCCAGGGCGACGAGGTCAAGTCCATCCGGCTCAAGGTCGGCCACGGCATCGCCGGCCACGTCGCGCGCACCGGCAAGTCGCTCAACATCAAGGACGCGTACAAGGACCCGCGCTTCAACCCCGAGTGGGACATGCTCTCGGGCTACCGGACGCGCACCATCCTGGTCGCGCCGATGAAGAACCACCTCGGCCGCACCATCGGCGTCGTGCAGGTGCTGAACAAGAAGAGGGGCGAGTTCTCGGAGGTCGACGCCGTCATCCTCGCGGCGCTGGCCACGCAGGCGGCCATCTCGATCGACAACTCGCGTCTCTTCCTGTCGGTCACGCAGAAGAACATGCAGCTGCTCGACATCAAAGAGCAGCTCGAGCACCGCATCCGGGACCTGAAGCTCCTGTTCGATCTCGAGAGCGCGATGGGCCGCGCCTCCTCGCTGGAAGAGCTCTTCACGGCCGTCCTGTCCGAGGCGATGCGCGTGACCGAGGCGCGCGCCAGCGCCGTCCTCCTCAAGGAAGGCCCCACCGGCGTCCCGACGCTCTACGTCTTCGACGACAAGCACAAGCGCCTGCGCACCTTCCCGGTGAAGGAAGGGCAGGGGTTCATCGGCTGGGCGCTCCGCCACAACGAGCTCGTTCACAGCGCCGACGCCAAGAACGATACCCGCAACGACGCCGCGCTGGCCGAGCTCACCGGCATCGAGGCCACCAACGCCGTCGCCGTCCCGCTCGAGGGCGAGGACAGCGGCACCATGGGCGCCATCGCGCTCTACAACAAGCGCTCGCCGCAGGGCTTCGACGAGGACGATCGCGCGCTCATCGTCCTCATCTCCGCCAACGCCTCGACGGCGATCCGCCTCCAGCTCGCGCGCGAGTCCCGCGAGCGCGAGGAGCGCCTGACGACGATCGGCCGCCTCCTCTCCGGCGTCATCCACGATCTCAAGACCCCGCTCACCGTCATCAGCGGCTACGTGCAGCTGATGCAGACCGCCGAGGACAAGGCGCAGCGCGAAGAGTTCGCCGAGCTCATCTTGAAGCAGTTCGACCACATCTCCGCGATGCAGCGCGACGTCCTCGAGTTCGCGCGCGGCGAGAAGAGCGTGCTCGTTCGCAAGGTGTATCTGTCCAAGTTCTTCTCGGACGTGAAGGTCCAGATCGAAGGCCAGCTCGCCTACCACGACGTCGAGCTCGTCGTGGACCTGCAAGACAAGGGCACCGCGCGCTTCGACGAAGGCAAGATCCTCCGCGTCATCCACAACCTCGCGCGCAACGCCGCCGAGGCGATGGCCGACAAGGGCGGCAAGCTCACCATCAAGGTGACGCGCGACAAGGACGACGGCGCGATCGTCATGACCTTCACGGACAACGGGCCCGGCATCCCCAAGGACATCGAGCACCGCCTCTTCCAGTCGTTCGTCACGCACGGCAAGAAGGGCGGGACCGGCCTCGGCCTCGCCATCGTGAAGAAGATCGCCGAGGAGCACGGCGGCACCGTCAGCGTGCACTCGTCGTCGCGCGGCGCCAAATTCGAGCTTCGCCTCCCGCAGCCCAAGCCCAAAGAAGACGGCGGCGGGTAGCGTGCGCGGCTTGGTCTCGGGCTCGATTTCGATCTCCATGGCCCGCGTCCTCGCGTGCGCCGCGCTCCTCGTGGTCGCCACCGGCGCGCGCGCCGACACGCTCCTGCCGCCGTGGTCCGACGTCGACGATCTACCCATCCCGCTCTGGGCCAGGAGCGTCGCCCCGCGCAAGCTCGACGTCGCCATCTACGCGGCGCCCGGCAAGACCGACGTGCGCCGCGGCAGCGTCTTCCCCGGCGCGCGCCTCCCCTTGTACGCCGCCAAGCGCGGCCCGAGCTGCGCCGGCCGATGGCTGGAGGTCGGCCCCCTCGCGTGGGTCTGCTCCGACGTCGCCGAGATGTCGCAGGACGACAAGCTCCTCCCGCCCATCGCGCGCGCCGCCGACGGCATGCCGTTTCGCTACTACTTCGCCGGCAAGGACGGCGCGGCAGCGTTCCTCACCCTCGAGCGCGCGCTCGACGACGCGCCCGACTACGAGCTCGAGCCCGGCTTCGGCATCGCCACCGTGGGCGAGCGCGTGGCGCACGGCGAGCGCTGGGCCCAGACACGCAGCGGCCGCTGGATCGCGCTGCGCGAGCTCGGCGCCGCGCACCCCAGCGGCTTCCACGGCGAGGAGCTCGACGGCCACCTCGACGTCGGCTGGATCCTGGGGGAGCGCGCAAGCGTGTATTCCACAAGCAAGGCCGAGAAGGTCGCGGACAGCCGCCTCCACTTCCAGGCGGTGCGCGTCAAGGAGGAGCTCGCGACCCCCCACGGCGTCATGCTCCGCATCTCCGACGACGGCGCGCCGCCCCTCTGGATGCGCGGTAAAGACGTCGTCCGCCCGACCGCCGCTCCACCCCCCGCCGAGGTGGGCGGGGAGGGGACCCACGAGAAGTGGATCGACATCGATCTCGCCACCCAGACCGTCACGGCCTACGACGGCACCCGCCCGGTCTTCGCGACGCTCGCCTCCACCGGCGTCGGCCCCCGCGGCAGCGACTCCGCGACGCCGCTCGGCACGCACCGCATCTGGGTCAAGCTCTTCACCACGAACATGGACAACCTCGAGAAGGACGACGCCGATCGCCACTACTCGATCGAGGACGTCCCCTGGGTCATGTTCTTCGACAAGGCGGTGGCCCTCCACGCGGCGTTCTGGCACCGCGACTTCGGCCGCGTGAAGAGCCACGGCTGCGTGAACCTCGCCCCGCTCGACGCGCGCCGTCTCTTCGACTTCACCGCGCCCCACCTCCCCGCCGGCTGGAGCGCCGCCTTCCCGACCCCCCTCGAGCCAGGGACCGCCGTGCGCGTCCGCTCGGGGTAGGGCGTTCGAGATTGAGGTTTGGCCCGCAAAAAGGTAATGCAAAGGCCGTATGTCTAGCCGGCTTCTCAGGGCGTTCGTCGGGGGTGTCTCGGTCGTGGGCACCGCGCTCGTCTGGCTGGCGGCGCCCGTCGGGTGCGCGTCTTCGTCGAGCGGCAACGAGCCGGCGCCGCCCCTGGCCGCCCAGTGCCCGGCCTCGGTCGCCGAAGCGATTGGCGCCGCGTGCTCGCGCGAGGGCGAGGACTGCGGCATCGGCTACGCCTGCGGCAACGTCCCCGAGCAAGCGCACTGCATCTGCGCCAAAGGCAAGTACGCGTGCACCGACGCCACCGGCGCCGCCGTCGCCAAGGGCGCCCAGCCCGCGTGCATCCCGCCCGGCCAGGCCAACGACAAGGAGTGCCCCACGTCCGAGAGCGCCGCCGCCAACAAGCCGTGCAAGACGGCGGGCCTGCTCTGCTCGTACATCGGCCTCAAGTGCCCCGAGCGGGCCGAGCCGAACCTCGACACCTGCCAGTGCGAGGGGGCGGCGAACGGCGGCGGCCTCTTCTTCCAGTGCGAGCCCCGCTTTTGCGTCCCGCGCTCCGACGCGAGCGACGACGCCTTCTCCGCGCCCGACACGTCCAGGGACGCCCCCGCGGACGGGTGAGCGGTGATCTCCGTCGTCTCCGCGGTCCGAGACCTCGGTCGCCTACGCGAGATCACGGCGGTCCTCGTCCGTCACGGCTTCGGTGAGATCGTCACGCGCGTCGGCTTCGGCCGCGGCGCGAAGAAGAAGGACGCGCTCGCCGGCGCCACCGCCGCCGACGTCGCCGGTGCCGAGGCCGACCTCGTCCCCGCCGTCTCGCTCGCGCCCGAGGACACCGAGCGCGGCGAGGACGAAAAAAAGCACATCTCCCGCGCCGAGCGCGTCCGCTTCGTCCTTCAGGATCTAGGGCCGTCGTTCATCAAGCTCGGCCAGATCGCCTCGACGCGCCCCGACGTCATCCCCGTCGACATCATCACCGAGCTGAGGAAGCTCCAGGACGACGTCCCGCCCGTCCCCGTCCCCGAGCTCAAATCCGCAATCGAAGCGAGCCTCGGCCGCAAGCTCGAAGAGGTCTTCGTCCGCTTCGAAGACAAGCCGCTCGCCACCGCGTCGATCGGCCAGGTCCACCGCGCGGTCCTCCGCACCGAGGAGGGTGACCTCGAGGTCGTCGTCAAGGTGCAGCGCCCCGGCGTCGGCGCCACCGTCGTCCGCGATCTCGAGCTGCTCCACATCCTCGCCGCCGCCATCGAGGGCGCGATCCCCGAGAGCAAGATTTACTCGCCCGTGAACCTCGTGCAGCAGTTCGACCGCTCCATCACGAGCGAGCTCAACTTCCTCGTCGAGGCCGACAACTGCGAGCGCTTCGCCAAGAACTTCGCCGGCGTCACCACGGTGCGCTTCCCCAAGGTCTACCGCCAGGCCTCGAGCAAGAACGTCCTCACGCTCGAGTTCTTCGACGGCAAGAAGATCGACAAGGCCGTCGCCGCGGGCTTCGACGGCAAGAAGATCGCCAAGAACGCGCTGGGCGTCGTCATCAAGATGATCTTCGAGGACGGCTTTTTTCATGCCGATCCCCACCCCGGCAACATCATCATCATGGGCACCCTCGACGAGCCCATCCTCGGCATGATCGACGTCGGCATGGTCGGCCGCCTGAGCCCCGAGCTCCGCGATTCGACGATCGATCTCATGGTCGCCGCGGTCCGCAAGGACACCGCCGGCGTCGCCGACGCGCTCTACAACATCGGCCGCCCCACCAAGAAGGTCGACATGCGCGAGTACCGCGCCGAGGTCGGGCTGCTCGCCGAGAAGTACCTGGGCAAGCCGCTCCGGGAGATCGAGCTCTCGGCGATGATCCGCGATCTGGTGCAAGGCGCGATCAAGTACGGCCTGGAAATTCCCGCCGATTTTCTCATGGTCGGCAAGACGCTGATGACGATCGAAGGCATCGGCAAGCAGCTCGATCCCGATCTCGACGTCTTTGGCGAGGCGAGCCCCCACTTCTTCGAGCTCCTGAAGCAGCGCTACTCACCGCAGCGCATCGGCAACGACCTGCTCCGCGGCGCCACCCAGCTCTCGCGCGCCGGCTACGACATGCCGATGCAGATGCGCGAGGTGCTCGACGATCTGCGCCTCGGCCGCCTCACCGTCCGCACCGACCACCCGCAGCTCCCCGGCGTCGGCGATCGGCTGGGCCGCCGCGTCTTCACCGGCCTCGTCGTCGCGTCGCTCATGGGCAGCGGGGCCATGCTGGTCAACGGCGCCCAGCACGAGACCCTCGGCGCCGTACTGATGGCACTCGCCGCCGCCCTCTGGCTCAGCCACGCCGCGCTCGATCTCCGCCGCAAGCACTAGGAGCGCGGACAAAGAAAAAGGGCCCAGGCCAAGCGGCCCGGACCCTCCTTCACGACGCGTCCGCCCGAGCGAAGCGCCGCGCCTTGGCGCGACCGCCGCCCTCTACTTACCCTGGAGGAAGAACGCGATGACGAACGCGAGGAGGACGAGCGACTCGATGAGCGCGAGGCCGAGAATCATCGGCGTCTGGATGCGCGCTGCGGCGCCGGGGTTACGCGAGATGCCCTCGAGCGCGGCCGCGGCGGCCTTGCCCTGACCCATCGCGCCGCCGAGAACGCCGAGACCGATCGCGAGGCCGGCGCCGAGCATGGCCCACGCCTTCACGTCCATCTCGTTGGAGCCGACCTTGTCGGCCGCCATCGCCGTCGACGACAGCAGCATGAGGAACGTGGCCGTGAGCGACGAGACCACCAACGGCTTCTTCATGATCGACATCTTCCAGAACTCCTTCAGAGAAAACTGAGCTGCAGATAGGGGGAAACTTCGAAGGGCGGACGGGGCTTTAGTAGGTTTTTCCCCGCCTGGCTAGAGGCTTAACTAGAGGCTCAGGGTCACGCGTGGGCGTGGCCCTCGTGCGCGTGGGCTTTTTTGCCGTGTCCGGGCGCCTCACCGTGATCCTCGTGCTCCGTGGCGAGCGAGATGTAGATCGAGGAGAGGAGGCAGAACACGAGCACCTGGACGATCGCGATCAAGGTGCCGAGCAGCATGAAGGGGATCGGCAAGAACAGCGGGAAGATGCCGATCATGATGCTGAGCAGGAGGTGGTCGACGGCCAGGTTCAGCATCAAGCGGATGCTGAGCGTGAACGGGCGCAGGCAGGTGGAGAACACCTCGAGCGGGAAGATGAGCGGCGAGAGCCAGATCACCGGCCCCGCGAGGTGCTTCACGTACGCCATCCCGTTCTCCTTCAGCCCGTAATAGTTGAAGGCGACGAAGACGACCGCCGCGCAGCCCCACGTGATGTTCCACGAGGACGTCGGCGGGTTCAGGCCGGGGATGAGGCCCATGAAGTTCGAGAAGAAGATGAAGCACGCGCACGTGCCGATCAGCGGGAAATACTGCTTCGCCCGCTTGGGGCCCATCATGTCCTTCATCATGTCGTAGAAGGAGCCGAGCAAGATCTCCATGAACGTGCGGAGCGTGAGCTTCGCGTCGGGGATGA
This sequence comes from Myxococcales bacterium, assembly GCA_025359105.1. GTDB lineage: Bacteria > Myxococcota_A > Polyangia > Polyangiales > Polyangiaceae > JANYHK01. The sequence continues at coordinate 35,297 of JANYHK010000017.1, forward strand.
TGGCGGTGTCTTGCTTGGTGATGATCGACCGCACGCGCAGCGCGATCAGGATGAGCAGGCCCACCACGAACGCGCTCGCGAGGAGCGGCTCCGCGTCGTGCTGCGCGAGCGGCCGCCCGGCGACGGTCGCCCCTAGATTGTGGATGTTCGTGCCCAGGGCCGGGAACATCGCGACGAGGTAGGAGAAGAACGAGGTGTGCTCGGGCATGGGATCTACGGCGCCTTCCTAGCACGACCGGCCGAGAGCATGGAACCCGTCGTGAGGCCGATGGGCAAAGCGCCCAGGCCAACCACCAGCGGGATGGGGTCGACGAGGTGGTAAGTCAACAGGAGCCAGACGCCGCCGAAGAGCCCCAGCATCTTGAGGAGGCCCACAGTCCGCCACCCCGAGCTGCCCGTCCCGCCGATGGCGCGCGCGAGGATCCACAGATTCAGCGCCGCAATGACCGCCCCCGTCCCGGTGGAAATACCGGTGCGCGCGCCGCCAAACAGCAGCGCGCCCGCGGTCAGGGCGACGCCGGCCACGCAGACCGCGACGAGCGGCCCGCGCATTTCACGGGGCGTCGCCACCACCGCCCCCCTTCGTCTCTCCGCCGCCGCCGCCGCCCCAGCGGTCCCGCTCCTCTTGTTCTTCGCGCTCGACGTCCTTTTGCATGCGCTGCGCGGCGCGAAAAATCTGCCGGAAGCCGCCGTAGACGCCCAAGGCGAACCCGAGCCCGCCAATCCAGTGGGTCCCGAACTGCCCGTCCAGCCAATGCCCGCCGTAGTAGCCGATGGCCATCGAAAGGATCAGCTCGATCCCGAGCGACCCGTACCGCCCGTAGGCTTTCCACGGTTTTTTGGGAGGCTTCTGCATCGTCGCCGCAGATCGAATAGACTCGGACTTGGACACCGTACGCTTACGGCTATAGCGCTATTAGGAGGCTTTGATGCGAAAGGCCAGCACGGGGGCGATCGCGGTCGCGACGGGAATCGCGGGACTCTTCTTCGCGGCGAGCGCGTTCGCGCAAGCGCCTCCGCAAGGCGCCCCGCTGCCGCCGCTTCCTCAGTCCCAGCCGCAGCCGGGCACCCAGCCCGCGCCGCAGCCGCCCCCCCAGGGCTATCCGCCGCCTCCTCAGCAGGGCTACCCGCCGCCGCAGCAGGGCGGCTACCCGCAGCAGCAACCGCCGCAGGGGGGCTACGCGCAGCCGCAGTACCCGCCGCCGCAGTACGGGCCGACGCCCCAGTACCAGCAGCCGCCCCCGTACTACCAGCAGCCCCAGCAGCCGGTCCCCCCGCCGCCGCCACCTGTAGAATACAACGAACCGCCGGAGCCCACCCACGCGCCCAAGTTCTCGCTCTGGGCCGGCGGCCGCCTCGGCTTCCTCGGCTTCGGCGGGAATTTCTACACGAACGAGCTGTCCGAGGGCGAGACCACCGGCAACTTCGCCAAGAACGGCCTGTCGCTCGGCGTCGACGTCGGCGCGCGCCTCGGCAAGCGCTACCTGCCGTACGTGTTCCTCGAGCACGGCTTCATGGGGCAGGGACACCGGTTCGACGGGAGCAGCGCGACGGCGTCGACGGATCTCCTCGGCGTGGGCTTTCGCTACACCGCCGGCGACGTCGACAGCGCGGGCTTCCTCACCGATCTGTCGATCGGCGTGCGGACCGTGACGGTCAAGAATGGCGCCCAGACCTACAAGATGTCGTCGCTCGAGATCTTCCGGCTCGGCCTCGGCGCCGAGATCCGCATCTCGACGCTCTTCGTCCTCTCCCCGATGGCCACGCTCTCGGGCGGCGCGATGAGCGACACCGAAGGCAACGTGGACTTTGCGTCCAAGGGCGACGGCGTCCCCGGGCCGACTTACCACGACGGAAAACAGATCGGGAACCAGCGCGGCTACATCGTCGTGGGCCTCCACTGCGGCGCCCACTTCGACATCTTCGGCAAGTAGGGCCGGCCTGACACCTGCGCCCAGCGGCGCTATCATGAAATCATGGTTGCCGCGGCTCGCCTTCCGACATCTTGACCGAGGTTGCCTCGCCGCAGTGTGACCAGCGTGTCCTCCTGAGCGGCCTGTCGTGGACCGACTACGCGGCCTTTCGTGACACGGTTCGCGGGTCGACGCCGCGCATGACGTACATCCACGGCCTGCTGGAGCTCACGAGCCCTTCCTCTGCCCACGAATACTGGAAGACGAACATCGCGCGGCTGGTCGAGCTCTCCGCCTACATCGCCGGGATCGATCTCCGCGGCTACGGGTCGACGACGTTGAAGGCCCAGCTCGCGGAGCGAGGCGCCGAGCCGGACGAGTGCTACCTCGTCGGCAAGTCCCTGCGCGACTTCCCGGAGATCGCGATCGAGGTCGTCCATTCGACGCCGCTGCTCGACAAGCTCGACGTCTACGCGCCGATGGGTATCGCCGAAGTGTGGGTCTACGCGGCGGGCGCGTTTTCGATCCACATCCTCGACGGGTCGAAATACGAGCAAAGGCCGCGAAGCCGGCTCCTCCCCGGTCTCGATTTCGAGCTACTTTCCGCAGGTGCGGATCGCGCAGGCGGCGGCGCTTGGCTGCAGCTCCCAGCGTCCGGCGCGGCAGCCCAGGTTCGGGCCGCTCACGACGCCGCATTGCTCGCCGTACCCGCACGAGAGCCCCTCCTGCGTGCACGCGCTGCCGATCAGCGGGCGCGGAACCGGGCACCCCGTCGGCGAGGGGAACGGATCGCAGGCCCACTCTTGTTGCCCGCCACCGCCGCCGCCGCCGCCGCCGTCACCGATGCACGGGATGCAGCCGCACATGCCCTGGGTGTAGACGCACGATAGTCCTGCGCTGCTGGGGCACGAGGCGCCCGTCGGCCGCGTGGTGAAGGTGGCGGGGCACGCGCCGGGGTTCTGATCGGACGACGACACACAGCTCGGCGCCGGCGGGTTCACGACCCAGGCCTCGATCCCTGACGATCCCTTGATGCACGTGGCGGTCGTCGAGCAGAGGCGCTGGTTGCCGACGCCACCAAATTCGCACGTGAGGCTGAGGCTCGCCGTCTTGCACGGGTCGCCGCTCTTCGGCGCGGTCGTCGGGCATCCGGCGGGGCCTCCGTCGGGGGGAGGCCCGCCATCGCCGGTGCTCCCGTCGCTGCCGGTTCCGCCGTCGTCGTTCGCTCCCACGAAGGCTGTGGAGGCTCCGCTGCAGGCGGCAAGCGCGAAGACCAGGGGAGCGGCGGCGGCGGCGAAGGCGATCGTGCGGTTCATGCTCACTCCTATTGCAATGCGCGTGCAATCTACAAGTGTGCGAAACCTCTCGGCGCCGCGCTCCCCGTGGCACGCGCTGGCACGTCGCCTGCGACCTCGAGTACGCACCGCACCAGGCGCGCTCTCACACCCGCGCGATGCGCGCGATCGCCGCGTCGCGCTCGAGCACGAGCCCCTGGAGGAGCGGCCGCAGCGCCCGGACGGCGCGCGCGCGGTGGCTCACGTCGTTCTTCTCCTCGGGCGGGAGCTCGGCCATCGTGCTCTTCGTGCCATCGACCAGGAAGAGCGGATCGTAGCCGAACCCGCCGGAGCCGCGCGGCGTGCGCAGGATGGCGCCCTCGCACACGCCCTCCACGGTACGCGCCGCACCGTCATGCGTGTACGGATCGACCAGCGCCAGGACACAGCGGAAGCGGGCCTTGTACGTCGGCTCGACGAGGCCCTGGTGCTCCAGCGCCTCGAGCGCCGCCGCCAGGTGCGCGTTGTTCTCGGCGTCGGTGGCGCGCTCGTGCGCATAGCGCGCGGAGTGGACGCCCGGCGCGCCGTCGAGCGCGTCGACCTCGAGCCCGGAGTCGTCGGCGAGCGTCAGCATCATCGTCGCCGCGGCGACGAGCGTGGCCTTCTTGACCGCGTTGTCGGCGAACGTCTTGCCGTCCTCGACGATCGGGAGCCCCTTCGGCAGGATCTCGTCGAGCGCGTGGACGGTGAGCGGCAGCCCTGCGAGGAGGGCGCGCAGCTCGTCGAGCTTTCCGCGGTTGGTCGTCGCGACGACGAGCGAGTGCTTCACCCGTCCGAGAATATCAGGTCGCGGGCATGCGCAGGGAGGCGAGCTCGACCCCCGCGCGCGCCAGGGCGGCCTCCTGCAGCTCGGTGAGCAGCTTGATGCCCGCCAGCGACAGATCCACCATCCGGTCGATCTGCGCGCGCGCCACCGGTGCGCCCTCCGCCGTGCCCTGGATCTCGATGATCTTGCCGCTCGCGGTGGCCACCACGTTGAGGTCGACCTCGGCCTTCGAGTCCTCCTTGTAGACGAGATCGAGCGCGAGCTCCTCGTTCGCCAGGATGCCGCAGCTGATGGCCGCGATCGACTCGCGGAGGACCGGCCTGGTGAGCACGCCCTTCTCCTTGAGCTTCGCCAGCGCGAGCGCCAGCGCCACGAAGCCGCCGGTGACCGACGCGGTGCGCGTGCCGCCATCGGCTTCGAGCACGTCGCAGTCGATCGAGATCTGCCGCTCGCCGAGCGCCACCAGATCGACCGCGGCGCGGAGCGAGCGTCCGACGAGGCGCTGGATCTCCTGCGTGCGCCCGCTCGGCGCCTTGCCGCGTCCGTCGCGGGACTCGCGCTTGTCGGGGTTCGAGCGCGGGTGCATCTGGTACTCGGCGGTGACCCAGCCCTTGCCCTTGCCCTCGAGGAACGGGGGCACCTTCGGATCGACGGAGGCCGTGCAGAGGACCACGGTGGAGCCTGCGCGGTAGAGCACCGAGCCCTCCGACATGCGGTGGAAGCCGAGGATCATCTCGACCGGGCGGGGAGCGTCGAAGGCGCGTGCGTCAGGTCGCGGCATTGGGCCTTCTTACCACAGGCCCCTCCGTGGACAGGGGCGTCTTCGGCAAACTCAGCCGCGACGGCGCGATGGGGAGCGAGACGCGGAAGACCGTGCCGCCGCCGTCGCGCGCGTCGCAGGCGATCGTGCCGCCGTGCGCCTCGACGATCTGGCGCGTGATGGCGAGCCCCAGGCCGGTGCCTTCGCCCTTCGTCGAGAAGAACGGATCGAACACGCGCGGCCGGATGTCGTCGGCGATGCCTCCGCCGCGATCGGCCACGCTGACGACGACGCTCATGCCCTCGGCGAAGACGCGGAGATCGATCGTGCCGCCGTCGCTCATCGCCTCGCGCGCGTTGCGGAGGAGGTTCAGGAGCGCCTGGCGGATCTGCGCCTCGTCGAAGAGGGCGGGGGGCAGGTCGGTGGCGACCTCCAGCTGAAGCTTGCAGTTTGCACGCTCCATCTCGGGGCGCACGAACGACTCGAGATCCTTCGCCAGCGCGGCGACGTCGTCGGCCTCCATGCGCGGCTGCGGCAGGCGCGCGACGCGCAAGTACTCCTCCGAGAGGTGCTCGAGTCGCTCCACCTCGCGCGTGATCGCCTTGAGCAGCGCGCGCGACTCGGCGGGGACCTCCCCCTGCGCGAGCTCCTCTTCGAGCAGCTCGATGTTGAGGCCGATCGACGAGAGCGGGTTTCGGATCTCGTGGGTGACGTGCGCGGCCATCTTCCCGATCGCCGCGAGCCGCTCGTTGGAGAGCGCGCGGCTCTGCGCCTGCGCGACCGCGGCGACCATCTTCTCGAACGCCACCGACAGCTCGCCGATCTCGTCGTCGGTCGGCGCGACCGCCTGCGCCGTCAGATCGCCGCGCCCGACCGCCTGCGCGCGCGCCGTCACGCGGGCCAGCGGCAAAAGGAGCCGCCGTACGTGCAGCGACACGGCGCCGCCGACCCCCAGCGTGAGGATCGCGAGCGCGAGCAGCGCGAGGACGCTTCGCCGCTGCCGCTCGCGCGCCGCCTCGCTCAGCTGATCCATCGACGTCGCGACGCGATCGGAGAGCGCGCGGATCTTCTTGTCGGCGTCGTGCTCGCTCGCCCCGAGCGTCACGAGCAGGCGCTGCACGCCGTCCTTGTCCCCTTTGTCGATCGCGACGAAGAGGCGCTCGAACCCCTGCTTGTCCTCGGCGAGCGCGAGCTCGATCGTGTCGAGCTCGCCGGTCAAGACGAGCGCGAGGTTCCGCGTCTCGACGCTGCCCAGATCGCGCAGGCCCAGCGTCATCGCGCCGCGCGTCTCGCCGAATTTCACGCGGCGCGTGCTCGCCAGCGTCTCGAGGAGGAGGCGCGTCGACAGGGGATCCTTCTCGTCGGGGATGCCGTCGACCAGCGTGGCGAACGTGGCCTGCGTCGAGCGCAGCTGCGCCAGCTTCAGCGCGACCGGCACGTAACCCTTGGCGAGCTCCTCGTTGTCCTCGGCCGCGCGGCGCTGCAGCGCGATGCTCCAGCCGACGGTGACCGCGAACGCCAGGAGCGTCACGCCGAACGACGCCAGCACACGGCGGGCGACGGTCTTTCGCGGCGCTTCAGCAGGCACGCTTAACACTACTTCGAGACATCGACGCAAGCGGCTCAAATGACGGTGCTGCCGAGCCGCGGCAGCGGGACGACCCGCGCCCCAGTCTCTCGCAGGAATGTTGACGGCTAACCCTTCGGGCGGACGACCGAGAGCGCACGCGTCACGTCTTCGAGCGCCTGGGTGGCCGCGCGGGCTCCGGCGTCGGCGGCTACGAGCGCTTCGCGGATCGCGGCGAGCTCGTCCTCGAGGCCTTGCATGCGCGTCCGGAGCTCGTCGCGTTCGGCGGTGGCGGCGGCGAGCGCCGTCTTGGCCCCTTCGGCCTCACGCTCCAGCACCGCGAGCCTTCGGATCTGCACGAGGGAGGACTCGCGCAGCGCCTCGCCCACCCGCGCGAGGGCGTCCAGCTTCTCGAGATCCGCGGTCATCCTGGCGATCTGCTCGGCGTCGGCGGCTCGCTGCCGTTCGAGGCCGGCGATCTGCTCCTCTAGCGCGGGCACGCGCGGATCGACCGTCAAGACGAGCCCACTCTCCCGCTCCCCCAGCTCCAGCTCGAGCTCCGGGGCATCGGTCCCGTCGCGCACGTCGCTCACGGGGGTGACGGAGCTCACCGCGCTCACGGCTGTCCCGGCCGTCGCCGCCGGCGGCTCGGAGGGCCACGGCGGCAGCGAGTCCGACTTCGCCCCTTGCGTCTCGGTCTTGATCTCCATCGGCGTCGGGATCGCGCGAAGCAACCCCAGCCTTAGGGTACTTGACCGGCGGCCGAAGGGAAGCTTCTGGCGGTGGATCGGGAGCGGGCAACGCCGCGACCCACCCGTGGACACCCGCGCCCACATCTCGGTCGTTCACGCCCCGCTGAGGCCCTTCGCGATCCACGTCGAGAGATCGTCCACCGTGGCCCCCGCTTTGCGCATGCGCACGAGGCTCGCCGCGCAGCCGGTGACGACGCGCGAATTCCCTGCAGCCTGCGCGCGCCCCCGCGCGATCTCGTGGGCCACCTCCGGCATCGTGAGCGGCAGCCCGCCGCCGCCTCCCGAGCACACGGCGCGCTCGCGGCGATCGTCGAACTCGTCGGGCGCGCGGCCCATCACCCGCGTGAGCACCGCGCGCGGCGCTTCGTAGATCCCGAGGCCCCGCCCGAGGTGACAGGAGTCGTGGTAGCGCACGCTTCCCGCCGCGCCGACCGTCCGCAGGCGCCCGAGCTCGCGCGCGGCCGCCTCGACCAGCACCTCGACGCGCGTCCCGAGGTTCACGCCGTACTCGTGGTAGCGCACGCGGAGGGCGTGGGCGCATCCCGCGTCGGCGACGAGCACGCGACGCTTGCCCCGCACCTCGCGCGCGAGCAGGTGCGCCTGGTCGACGAAGCCGCCGGCGTCGCCCGCGTGAAGGAGCGGCAGGCCGCAGCACGTCCCGGCGAGCGCGATCGTGCCCCCCGCCAGGAGCGCTGCCGCGCGGACCGCCTGCTCTGCCTCGGGGCGCGCCTTGGTCACGTACGTGCAGCCGACCAGCACCGCCGCCGGCGCGTCCTTGCGCACCTGCGCGAGCCCCCGCAGCTCGAGGACCCCCGCTGCGTTGCGGGCGGCCATGGCCGGGAAGCGCGCGATAGCCCGCTTCGCAGCTGCGGGCGCGACGCCCTCGCGCATCATCGCCGCGCGCGCGGTGAGGAGCGTCCCGGCGACGTCGTTCTTGTGATCGCAGCTCTCCCGGCACGCGAAGCAGCCGGTGCACGCCCACGCCGGCGCCGCGAAGGACGCGTCGAGCGGGACGTCCCCGTTCGCGACGAAGTACGCCGTGCTCATCTTGCCCCACGGCGTGAGCGTCTCCCTCGGCTCGGCGTTCGAGACGGGGCACGCGCTCCGCGAGAGCTTCGGACAGAACACGCAATTTTCGAGCGCCGCGCGCCGCGGCTCGAGCACCGGCAGGCGGATCATGGGGCGGAGGCCGGGGCGCATACCGTGCCGATCCTATCCGCTCAGGCGGGGTGGGCAACCAGCCTGTCGCGCAGCGCGTCGAGCGCCGCGTGGGGTGTTCCCTTCTCTTCCGCGAGCGCGACGATCGCTGCGGCCATCGACACGTTTTGCGCGTGGAGCTTGTGGCCGAAATGCGCGTCGACGTAGTGGACGGCCTCGGGCGACTGGAGCTTCGCGATGCCGACACCGACGCGCAGGGTGATGCGGTTCAAGAACTTCGTGACGACGCCCGCCCACGACGCGACCGCGCCGATGCGCCGCCCCAGCTCCGCCCCTTCGGACGCGGCCCGAAGCGCGAGCCGGGTGAGCTCACGATCGGCGAGCAGCCCGTCCACGCCGCCTCCCGCGTCGAGCGCCATCGTGAGCGGCGCGAACGTCACCGTCGTCGCCGGGTTCGACTCGTGCACGCCCATCTCGGTCTTCGCGTGGATGCCCGCGCGCGTGAGCATGCGCGCCAGCTCCGGCACGATCTCGCCGGCGCCCGGACGCTCGTCGAGCAGCGTCGCCGCCATGCGCGGGAGCCAGTAGCGCACGACGCCGTCCTCGCGCAGGTACGCGACGACGCCGGGCATCGCGGCCACCACCCGCTCCCCCATCGCGTCACGCATGCGCGCGTAGTCGCCGGGCATCATCGGCGTCATCATGACCGCCGGCACGTCGGGCCCGCGCTCCAGGAGCGCCACGAGCGCGTCGTCCAGCTGCTCGCCGCGCACGCACACGATCACCACGTCGGCGTGCGCCGGCACCTCCGCCGCGTACGAAGGCGCGTCGAGCGCGAGCACGTCGTCCCGCTCGTCGACCCGCTCGAGCACCATCCGTCCGCTCGTCGCGACGCGCGCCGGCCGCACGACGAACGTGAGCCCCACGCGCGCGACCTTCGCCAGGCGCGCGCCGTACACGCACCCGAGCGCGCCAGCCCCGACGACGGCGGCGTGCATGGCGGCTCTTAGCGGTACGTGAACCGCAGATCGTGATCGCAGATCCGGAAGATGTCGCCCTCGGCGATCTGCTTCCGCGCGATGCGCTGGCCGTTGTACTCGACGCCGTTCGTCGAGCCCATGTCGACCATGAAATACACGCCGTTCTGGAACTCGATCATCGCGTGCTGGCGCGACACGTTCGGATCCTTCAGCGTCAGATCGCTCGACTGCTTTCCGCGGCCGATGACGAAGCGGTCCTTGGTGACCGCGAGCTTCTCGCCCTGGTAAATGACGTTGAGCGTCGCGCCGGCCTGCGGCTGCGGGAAGCCGTTCATCCCGCCTTGATTGCCGTAGCCCCCGCCACCACGACCGGGCCCACCCCCGGGAATCGGCGGCGGAGCGCTACGCGGAGCGGCCGGCGGCGGCGCCGACCGCGGACCGCCGGGAATCGGCCCCGTCTGACGCGACGGGTACGCCGGCGGCGCGAGCTGACCGCCCATCGGCTGGCCGCCGCCCATCTGCTGCTGACCGCCCATCTGGCCCGGGTGGCGCGACGGCGGCGGCGGCGCGAGCCCCCCTCCGCGCATCGGCGGCGGCGGGAGTCGACCAGGCTGCGCCATCGGCGGCTGGGTCTGGGGACGCATCTGCTGCCCTGGATCGCGCATCGGCGGCTGCGACGGGTGACCGACGAAGCCCCCATGTTGCTGCTGATGCGGAGGCGGCTGCTGCGGCGGTTGCTGTGCGGCTTCACGGCCCGGGAACGGCGTGCGCGAGCCGTAGCTGCGCTGGCGCGCGTACTGCTTCATCGCCTCGTTGATGAGGTAGTCGACGCTGCACTCGAGCTCGCGCGCCATCTGCTCGAACGTTTCCCAGAGCACGTCCCTGCACTGGAAGGTGCGCGCGCTCTTCTTGTTCGGATCCGAGCTCATCACGGCCATTTGCCCGGGGTAGAGGGGCAACGTTGCAAAGGTTGGGACTCTGTCACCGAAGGTACCTGGTGTTCCGATGCGTGACTACTGAATGCTAGTTGTCCATCGACGGAATGAGCACGTATTTGACGAACTCACCGACCGTCTTCAGATCCTTCTGCTCCTTGTCGCCCGGCTGTCCCCCGGCCTTGGGCGTGTCGTACGTCCACCCGCACTCCTCCTCCTTGTCGCACTTCGGGAGGGGGGTGTTGTCGTCTTGGTGGGATTGCACCGCGGAGAGATCCGCCTTCTTCCCGTTGTAGAAGAAGCCGAGCGCGGCCATTTTTGGCCCGAATTCCCGGGCGTTGAGGTACGGCGTGATCACCTCGCGCGGCTTCGGATCGCCGGGCCCCGGCTCGATCTTGGCGATGAGCCCGCCGTACGAGAGCCCCTCGGTCATCGCGCTCTTCACCGCCGGGGTCGTCGGCAGGTGCTGCATGAAGCGCGTCACCTCCTTGGTGCTCGACGTCTTCAGGACGAGCGTAGCGGCCACCCAGCGCACCTTCCACTTCTTCGGCGCGAAGAAGGCGGGGTCGGTGTAGAGGCGGTTGACGATCTGCTCCTTCGGCAGCTCGCCCAGGCGGTTGAAGACCAGGTCGCGCACGCCGTCGGGCGTCTCGTCGTTGCGCGCGAGCGAGAACAGGCGGTCGGCGTCGGCCGGGTTGTTCTTGTCGATGTTGCCTTCGAGCGCCGCGACCGCGAGCTTGCGGCGATCGCCGTTGCCCTTCGGATCGGCGGCGTACGCGAAGAGGAAATCGCTGACTGCCTTGCCGCCGACGCGCTTCATCGCCGGGAAGATCTGCTCGGTGAGCTTGCTGTCCTGGATCGTCTGGACCTGCTTGGCGACCTGCTCCTTGGTCACCACCGTGTTCGGCGCGCTCTTCTTGTTGTGCTCGTCGACGATCTTGGTCTCCATCGCGACCCAGTCCGCCGACTCCAGGCGCTTCGCGAGGACGACGAGGGCCTCGCCGAGCTTCTTCTTGGTGTCGGGATCGCCGATGTCGGCGACGAGGCTCGCGATGCGGTCGATGCGCGACGTGTTCTCGTTCACCAGCGTCGGCAGCGTCTTCACGCTCGCCGCGCCGAGGTACCGCATCATCTGCTCCATGCCGTACTGCTGGGTCGCGTTCTCGATGCGATCCTCGAAGCCGGTCTGCGCCCACTGCGTGAGCGCGTCGCTCAGCATGCGCTTGGTCGCGTCGTCCCCGGTGATCGGGGGCTCGTGCGAGAGCATCGCGAACGCGGCGTCCTTGAAGGGGATGCTCAGGTCCGGCGGAATGGTGCCGTCCGCGTTGCGCGAGGGCGGCGGGGCCTGGATCTGCTTGGTGATCTCGGGCGCCATCCCGATCACGACCTTGCGGCGCTGCTCCTCGCCGATCTGCATGAGCGCGCCGGGTCGCTCGTTCGCGTCCTCGTCCTTGTAGCCGTTGACGAGGTACTTGATGCCCTGGCGCTGACCGCCGCGCGGCGGCATACGAATGAGCGACAGGCCTGCTTCGACGCGCAGCGGCGTCGCGTACTTCTCGTGGGCGATGACGGCGACGAGCTTGTACGGGCCGCGCTCGGTGATTTCCCAGCGATGGACGTCGGTCTCGCTGACGCGGCACCCGGCCAGAAGGCCGGCGCCCGCCGTCACCCCGACCGCGACCCCCAGGGCACTTGCCCACGCGCGCGCGGCTGCTCTCCACGTTCGAGTCATCTCGGCTCTTCCACCCTTGAATCGGTTTTACGGCGTGTGAATGAGGACGTGCGCGCCGATGCTACGACGCTGGCCGTTTAAACCCAACACTTTGCGCGCCCTGGCCCCGGGCGGCCCCGCACGACCCCCGCACGACCCCGCTTGGACGCCCGCGGGCAAAGTCGTCGGACGAATTTCGCAGGACAACCTGTCGCGCCTTGCACCGGCGCCGAATCTTTGGCCGAAAGCGCGCGTCGAGTTAGGTTGGTGTGTAGGATAACGTAGGCATGGCGTTCCCCCTCTTCGCGCCACGACCCCCCGAGGACGTTCCGTCCAACACGCGCCTCCCCAGGATCATGGGACCCGGCGCCGTGACTTACGCCCGCGGGCGTGAGGTGGCGGCTCTCCTCTTGTGGACGTCCGGCGTCTTTCTCGCCCTCGCGATGGCGTCGTACGCCGACGACGGAGGCGCAAACTGGGTCGGCCCCGTCGGCGAGGCGTGCGCGCGCGCCATCGTCGGGACGATCGGCATCATCGGCTGGATCATGCCGGTCGAGGCCGTGCTCCTCGGCATCCCCTTCGTGCGGGGCAAAAAGAGCCTGATCACGCCCGCGCGCGTCGCCGGCGATCTGCTCATCGTGGTCATCGCGACAGCGCTCGTGCAGGTCGGCTGGCCCGGCAAGGTGGCGTTCGGTCACCACGCGGCGGGCGGCGCCGTCGGCGAGCTCTTCGGCGAGCTCGCCCGCTCGCTCTTCTCGACGGTGGGCTCCTTCCTCGTCGGCTTCGCCCTCCTCGGCCTCATCTTGATCGGCCGCGCCTCGTTCTCGTTCATCGCCCTCGTGAACGCCGTGATGCGCATCGGCCAGAAGGGCGCACACGGAACGAAGGCCGGCGCGCTGACGGTCGCCGACGCGTGGCGCACCGCCAGGCAGATCGAGAAGGAGAAGGCGGAGGCCGACCGCATCGCGAAGCTCCCGAAGATCGAGCTCGGCTCGGGGGACGACGCGACGATCGCGATGCTCACCGACGACGAGGCAGACGGGCTCCTTCCGACGGAGCAGCTGGATTTGCCGGGGATTCCCGTGCCGGACGAGCCGCGGAAGAAGTCGCGGAAGAAGCGGGTCGCGAAAGGCGTGACGCCGTCGGAGTCGGCGTCGGTGTCGGCGTCGGAGCTGGTGTCGGAGTTGGAGTCGGCGTCGGAGTCGGAGTCGGCGTCGGAGTCGGCGTCGGCGTCGGAGTCGGAGTCGGCGTCGGCGTCGGGGTCGGAGTCGGCGTCGGCGTCGGGGTCGGGGTCGGAGTCGGAGTCGGCGGCTGCCAAGGTGGTTCCCATGCGGCCCGACATCAAGCTCGAGGCCAAGGCCGACCCCAAGGCGCGCAAAAAGAAGGGCGAGATCATCGACACCTCGACGCTCGACTCGCTCAAGGTCGAGAAGCTCCAGAAGGGCGACAAGCTCGTCCCCGCCACGGGCGCCGGCTTCCGGCTCCCGCCGCTCGATTTTCTCGTGCCGGCGAAGGTCGAGGCCGCGATCCAGATCGACAAGGAGGCGCTCTTTCGCAGTGCGGAGCTCCTGGTCAAGACGCTGGCCGACTACGGCGTGACCGGCAAGGTGGAGGACATCCTCCCTGGGCCCACGGTGACGACGTTCGAGGTGTCGCCCGCCGCCGGCACCAAGGTCTCGAAGGTCGCGTCCCTGGCCGACGATCTCGCGCTCGCGCTCGCCAAGAAGGTGCGCATCGTGGCGCCGATCCCGGGCAAGAACCGTATCGGCTTCGAGCTCCCCAACGATCGCCGGATCCCCGTGAATTTGCGGGATCTCGTGGAGGACCGCCGCTTCCAGCAGTTCGACGCGCCGCTGCCCGTCGTGCTCGGTCGCGACATCCTCGGTAACCCGGTTTACGCGGATCTGGCGAGCATGCCGCACGTCATCGTCGCCGGCGCGACCGGCGCGGGAAAGAGCGTCGGCCTCAACGTGATGCTCACGTCGCTCCTCTACCGGAAGTCGCCGGAGGATCTGCGCCTCCTCATGATCGATCCGAAGGTCGTCGAGCTCGCGCCGTTCGATCGCATCCCGCACATGCTCCTGCCCGTCGTCACCGACATGAAGCAGGCGTCCAACGCGCTCAAGTGGGCCGTCGACGAGATGGAGCGCCGCTACCAGATGTTCGCCGACGCCGGCACCAAGAACATCGGCACGTACAACGGCTGGGTCGAGCGCGTCCGCAGCGGCGCCATCCGCAACCCGCTCCCCAAGCGCGTCATCGGCAAGGACCACAACGGCCTCCCCGACGACGTCCCGCCGGAGAAGGGCTCGACCGAGGGCGAGTCGCCGCTCCCCGAGAAGCTGCCGCTCATCGTCATCGTCGTCGACGAGTTCGCCGACCTCATGATGCAGCAGGGCAAGGACGTCGAGACCGCGGTCGCGCGCCTCGCACAAAAGGCGCGCGCCGCCGGCATGCACGTCATCCTCGCGACGCAGCGCCCGAGCGTCGACGTCATCACCGGCATGATCAAGGCGAACTTCCCCACGCGCATCGCCTACCGCGTCGCGCAGAAGGTCGACTCGCGCACCATCCTGGACGAGCAAGGGGCCGAGCACCTCCTCGGCCGCGGCGACATGCTCATCAAGCTCAACGGCACCAACGAGACCAAGCGCGTGCAGTGCCCCTGGGTCAGCGAGGAGGAGGTCCAGCAGGTGACGGACTTCCTGCGCCTCCAAGGCGAGCCGGTCTACGACGAGAACATCCTGAAGCCGCGCGACGGAGACGAGGACGGCGGCGAGGAAGCCGATGCCGAGCAGGACCAGATGTACGACGAGGCCTGCCGTGTGGTCGCCGACACCCGCCGCTGCTCGACCTCGTGGCTGCAGCGAAAGCTCGGCCTTGGGTACAATCGCGCCGCGCGCATCGTCGAAATGATGGAGCGGAGGGGCATCGTCGGTCCGGCCAACGGTGCGAAGGATCGGGAGGTCCTCATCGGAAATATTTGACGCGGGCGGCCCCAAACGACGCCCCGTGGGAAACGGCCGGGGAAGCTCACGGAGAATTGCGGGGTAATCGTAAAGGGTTGCCGTTCGTCCCTCGAATGTCCTTGCGTGTCATCAAAGATGGGTAATGGTGTGCGCCTCTTCGTCGCGGTGCGGCAAAAAGCTCGACGCCCGCGGGTTCGTTGTTAGACTCTCCGGCGTTTGTGTCGTCAGAAGCAATGAGGCCCATGCGGCAGACCAAGTTCGTTGTCAGTGTCGAGCTCCACATGGCGGAGCTGCAGGTGGTCTTCGAGCGCGGCGACCTCGTCCGTCGTGGCCTCGTGGCGGCCGACGAGAGCGAGCGGACGCGGCTCATCAACGACATCTCGAGCCTCATCCGCGAGCCGCGCACGCCCGAAGGCATGCGCGTGGCCGGGCTCTCGCTGATCGGTTTTCTCGCGCGTCGGATGCCTGGCGAGCAGGCGCACGCGCTCGGCGTCGACGAGGCGCGTGAGTCGGAGCGTCGCCTGAAGTCCGAGCGGAAGCGCTGAGACGGGGACGCGGTGAGTCGCGCGCGTGCGCTGCTCCCCCTCGCCGTGCTGGTGACGATCCTCGCCACGGCGGCGGCGGTACGCCACGGCGGCTCTCGCGGCCGCGTGGCGAACCTGCCGGCTCGCGTGACCGCGTCCCTGTCCGCGTCCGATGCGGCGGCGCCGTTGCCCGGCCTCCGCGGCGTTCGTGCCGACGCGCGCGTCCCGGCCGCCGGTGCGCGCACGTTCCATGGTGACGCGCGCAGAACCAACCGCGCGCGCGGGCGCGGACCGCGCGTGGCGAAGGTCGCGTGGAGCGTGGACCTCGGCGCGCCGATCGAAGCGCAAGTGACCGCCTCACCCGACGAACAGACCCTCTACGCGGCGACGCTGGGCGGCGCGCTCGTCGCCCTCGCGCGCGACGGCGGCGCGGTGCGCTGGCGCGTCGCGCTGGACGATCGCGCCTACGGGGCGGCGAGTGTCGCCGACGACGGGACCGTCTACGTCGGCAGCGACGCGAAGAAGCTCCGCGCCATCGACCCGAAGGGCAACGTGCTCTGGTCGATGGAAACCGACGGCGAGGCCGACACCGCACCGCTACTCCTGCCCGACGGTGCCGTCGTTTTCGCCGCCGGCAATACGCTCTGTTCGGCGCGCCGCGGCGGGGACGTCGCGTGGCGATTCGCGGCGAAGGGGAAGATCTTCACGAGCCCCGCGCTCGGGCCGGGGGGCCTCGTGGTCTTCGGGGCTCAGGATGATCGCGTCTACGCGGTCCGTGTCGCGACCGGGCAGCTCGCGTGGAGCCTGGACCTCGGCGCGGACGTCGACGGCGCGCCCGCGATCGGCGACGCGGGCGAAATCTTCGTGGGGACCGACGGCGCCGAGGTCGTGCGCCTCGACGAGGCCGGCGCGATCGTGTGGCGCACCAACGTCGGCGGGTTCGTGCGCGGCGGCCTGTCCGTCGCCCGCAACGGCGACGTCCTCGCGGGCGTGTACGGGCCGACGCCCCGCCAGGTTCGCCTCGACGGCGCCACCGGCGCGCTACGCGGCGCGTTCGCCGTTCAGGGAACCGGCGCGCGCGAGTTCGGCGTCCACGGCGGCGCGCTCGAGGCCGAGGACGGCACCCTCTTTTTCGGCGCGCAGGACGATCGCGTCTACGCTGTCGACGTCGATGGGCCTACGACCTTCGCGTTCACGACGGGTGGCGACGTGGACGCGCCGCTCACGCTCCTGGGGGACGGCGCGATCGTGATCGCGTCCGACGACGGGAAGGTCTATCTTCTTGTTCCGTAGTCCTTCGCCACTCGTTCGCAGTACGTCGTCTCTAACCTCGTGATAAGAATCCCGTCTTGACGATGGAGGGCATCCCCCCGGCCAGAAAGGGCGACGCGGAGGACGTCGTTTGGGCGCTCCAGACGGCGGATGCCCTCTGGAACCGAAGCGAACGCGTCGACGCGATCGTCTGGCTTCGTCGCGCCGCGCAGGCGGCCGGGGAGGCCGACGACGACGAGCGCGCCGTCGGGCTCGCGCGCAAGGCCGCCGAGCTGAGCGAGCAGCTCGCTCTCGACGGCTCGCCGAGCAGCGAGATGGAGAGCGTGCGGCCCGGGGCGGCGAGCCAGGTCGACGATTTGCTCCACGCATCGGCGCAGGACTTCTCGATCGACGTCTCGGCGGACGAGGGCCTCGACGAGCAGACATTCCGCCGCCTCCCGGTCAAGCCCGACCCGGCGATCTTCCGGCCGCCCCCGGCGCGCGCGCCGATGAACAGCGACGCCGACTACGAGAACGTCACCTCCGAGTACCTCGAGCCGGAGGACGCGCCCCGCGAGAGCGTCCCCAACGCCGAGCAGAAGCACGCCGGTCTGCTCGATCCCTGGTCGGAGCCTCCGGGCCCGTCCCCGGCCCCCGGCCCGGGCCCGGACTCACAGCAGCCGTCGACTTCGGCGAAGCGGCAGCCCTCGATCGCCTCCATTCCGATCCCGGGCGGCGCTCGGCACAAGTCGTCCCCCCCGCCGCCCAAGGTCTATAGCGAAGAAGAAGAGCGAGACGACGAGGTCGTGACGAGCGCGGGTCGCGTCCTCCTCACGCCGTCGGCCTTCCCGCCCGCAGGCGAGTCGCCGACGCGGCCGAAGGGGGACATCGTCGGCGAGGAGGCCGTCCCGGTCTCCACGTTCGAGGTCGTCGAGTCCATTCCGCAGGCTCCGCCGCCGCCGCCCCCGCCCGCGCCGCCGCCGCCGACCCGCGCCGCCCCGCCGCTTCCGAAGAAGCCCCCGATCCCGAAGCCTCCGCTCCCGGCGCGCGCCGCGAAGGGCGCGCAGGCCTCGCCGCCTGCTGCTGCTGCTGCTGCCGCTCCTCAGCCTCCGCCCCCTCCGAAGACAACCGAACCCGCCGCGGAGCCCGTCGCCTCGCGCGCCAAGAGCGAGAAGCCGATCCCCAGCCAGGACCTCGAGCCGGTCGCCGGTGTGGACCTGTCGGCCGTCGAAGCGTTCGCCGATCTGCCCGACGACGCCCGCGAGTCGTTCGCGCTTGCAGCGAAGGTGAGCGATCTGGCGCGCGACGAGGAGGTCCGCCACTTCGCGCTCGCGTACGTCATGGACGGCGAGGTCGACGCGACCGCGCAGATGGTGGACGCGCCGGCGGTGAGCTTCAAGGCGGGCAGCGTGCTGCGGAGCCGCGGCTCGATCGACGACCACCTCGAGCTTCGGCTCATCTGCGCCTCGGAGACGGCGAGCGTCGCCGTGTGGCTCGAGGAGGACGTCGCCCCGGCATTCAAGTCTTGCCCGTGGGTCGAGGAAGATCTCCGCGCCGCCGCCAATCGCGCGCAGGCCCTCTGCGGCGTCACCGTCGGCCCGCTCGGCGAGCGCCTGGATCGCTCGCTGCGCGATCAGGTCATGGATCGCCTCACGCTACGGGTGCTCACGCCGGGTGAGGTCGTCGTCGAGAAGGGCAAGCCGGTGCCGGGGCTCGTCGTCGTCGGCGTGGGAGGCCTCGAGCTCGTCGACGGTGTCGTCGTGAAGGAGACGCTCGGCTCGGGCGATTTCCTCTTCGCGGACGCCGTTCTCCACTCCGGGCCTGCCCCCCTCACGGCGCGCTCCGGCAAAGGCGGAGCGATCGTGATGATCGCCTCCCGCGGGATCGCGCAGGAGCTCCTCGTGACGTGCCCGCCGCTGCTCGAGCTCTTCGCCGGAATGTGAGCGAGCCAGAAGAGGGCTCAGCGCGCGTCGGCGCTCTTCGCCGGTGCTGCCGTCGCGTCGAGATCCCAGCGGAGCTCCTCGTTGCCTTCGGACCCTGCGAAGCGCAGGCCCATCCACTTCGCGTCAGGCGCGATCGAGGGGCGGCCGTCGGGCAAGACGCGCGGGAAGCGGACGCGGAACACCTGGCGCCACACCGTCGTGTACGGAAAATACGTGCGTTCGAGCGCGCCTGGCTTGGGCACGAGCTCCAGCGTCGCCGGTGCCGACTCGTCGCCCTGATCGTCGATCAAGCGCACGATCCACGCGCTGTTCGGCTTCGTCAGATCCGTCCAGCGGCGGTTGGAGCCGTAGAGCGCGACGTAGAACTGGTGCACGTCGCGCGTCTCCGCGAGCGTCTTGTCGAGCAGCTCGCGCCGCTGCTCGACGGTGAGGCGGTAGTCCTGCGCGTAGCGAACGACGTACGCCCAGCGGAAGTCCCACGACTCGTAGGTCGCCGTCACGGTGAGCAGATCGTCGAGCTCGCTCGGCGCGATCAGGCTCTGCGTGCGCGTCCATCGCTTGAGCACCAGTGGGTAGTCGCTCCCGACGTACTCGCGTGGACCCGCGCCGGTGCTCACCTTGGGCTCACCGCAGCCGCTCGTCGCGCTCGCGCCGACGAGCGCGAGTGAGCCGACGAAGAGGAGCGAGCGGGGGCGCAGCATCGGAGGGAGGATCTCACAAGGTATGCGGTTCGCGCCAGTCGTCGCTGGATCCCTCGCGTCCCGGCCTCTTCGTCCAGCGCGCGCGTGCGCCGACGTGCGAAGGGTGCGACCGGCTCCGACCCCTCGAGCAACGCGGTTGCACCGTGCGGGCATTCGCTGCGTAACGGACAGGGCATGGCGGCGGTGCCCCTCCGTGCGCGGGCAGCCACCCCCTTCTACGGTCGCGGTAGGCCCTAAATTTCCGCCAAATCCGCGGACCATGGTCGCCCGGGAGAACTTTTGGACCCCCTCCTCCGTCCATCCTGAATGGAACGCAAGGTGCATTTGATCCGAGCCGAGGGCATGACGTGATCGAGAAGCTCGATTTTCTGGTTCGCTTCTGGGAGCTCAAGGGGCGTCACGCGACCCTCGGGGAGCCCCTTGCGGCGAAGGAGCAGGTCGAGCTCCTCTCGCTGATGCAGCTCGTTCAGGGGGAGTTCGAAGTTCCGCCCGCAGGGCCCGTGAAGGCCACGCGCACCTCGCTGCCCGCCCAGCTCATTGGCGACGGCGGCATGCGTCGCGTCGAGATCCGCGGCCTCAACGCCGGCGCGCTCCTCGTCGCGAGCGGCACGCCGGTCGCGGCCGGCGGGCAGGTGATCGTTCGCGCGACCGACGCCGTCTCCGGTGTCGAGTACGCGCTCCCGTGCAAAGTCATGTGGGTCCACCCGGGCAGCGAGAAGGAGCCGTGCACGATCGCGCTCGTCGTCGACGGGATCCCGACGCGGAGCGTCTTCGCGACCCCCGACGCGCAGATGGGCGGCCAGCTCTCGATCGGTCAGGGCGAGCGCCTCGTCGGCTGACGCCGCTGCCACCGCCACCTGCTAGGCTCGCTTCCGCATGGGGTTGGCGAGCGCGCTCTCGGAGCCCGGGCACGGCCTGTCGCCGGCGCTCGTCACGTCGCAGACGAGCGTGCTGCGGACGATCATCGCGCTGGCGCTGGCGTTCATCCTCGCGATCGCGGCGGCGCATCCGCTCGTCCGACGCGTCGAGCGCCGCCTCGGCCTCACCGTTCTCCTGTCGAGTGGTCTGCCGTTCCTCGCCCTCGGTGTCGTGTTCCATCTGCCGAGCGTCGGCATCCTTACCGACGACGTCGTGCGCGACCTCCGTCCGGCGCTCGAGTTCGGCCTCGGCTGGCTCGGCTTCGTCGTGGGCATGCAGTTCGACGTGCGCGATCTCGACACGATGCCCGACAGGACGGGCGCCGTCGTCGTCGCCGAGAGCGCGCTGCCGTTCGCGGCGACCTTCGGCGCGTGCCTCGTCGCGCTCATCGTCCTCGATCCGTACTTCGTCCCCGGCGACATCGTCGCGCACCCCGCGTCCTTCTTCGAGACGGAGCTCACCGACTCGCTGCGGGACGCGCTCGCGCTCGGTGCGTGCGCTGCACCCGCGGCGCCGGTCGCGGCGGTGGCCATCGCGCGCAGCGCCGGCTCGGCGGCGGCGAACATCCTCGGCCGCGTGACGGCGCTCAACGACGTCGCCGGCGTCGTCGTCCTCGGCCTGATTTGCGCGTACTTTCGCCCGTCCGACGCGCTCGGCGCCTGGCACCTCCCGCACATCGCGTGGCTCTTCGTGACGCTCGGCCTCGGCGGCGTCCTCGGCATCCTCACCTACGTCCTCGTGCGCGGCGCGAAGACCTCGGCGGAGGAGATGAGCTGCCTGCTCGGCGCCATCGGCATCTCCGCAGGCATGAGCGGCTTCCTCGCCATCTCGCCGCTCGTGACGTGCGCCATCGCCGGCGCGCTCCTCACGAACCTGCCGCACCGTCAGCTCGGTCGGCTCAAGGCCACGATCCAGATCGTGGAGCGCCCGCTCTACCTCATTTTCCTCCTCGTCGCCGGCGCGCTCTGGGATCCGACGGGGTGGGAAGGATGGGTACTCGTCCCTATCTTCGTCTTCTCGCGCGTCGCCGGGAAGCTCATCGGCGCGGTCGTCGCCAAGGCCGCCGGTCCCGAGGGGCTGCCCGACGCCGGCACGCTTGGTCTCGCCCTGGCCCCGCAGTCGCCCATCGCGATCGCGACCATCGTGAGCTACGTGACCCTCTACCGACCGCTGACGCGCGACACTCCAGCGCTGTCGTGGCTCATGACGGCGTGCGTCGGCGGCGCCGTCCTGACCGAGCTCACGGTGCAGGCGATCGTGCGCGCGCGCGGCGGGCTTCGCCTCAGCGATCTGCGCGACGTGTCGATGGTCTCGGTCCCGCCGCCGCCGCTGCCGATGGCGCGCATGCCGACCGATCCGGGGCTCGGCGGATGATTCGCGCCTTCTTCCTCCTCACCGTCGTGGTCGTGCTCATCGCGGCGGCGCGCTCTTTCCTGCCCGAGGACGCGACCCAGGCGGCGGTGGGCTCCGGCGGCGCGCTCGCGTTCGGATTCGTGCTCCTCGCGGCGATGCAGGCCGGCACGATCTTCGGCGGCTTCCGCCTGCCGCGCCTCACCGGGTACCTGGCGTGCGGGTTCCTCGCGGGCCCCAGCGTCTTCAACTTCGTCACCGAGGACATGGTCAAGGACCTGAAGCTCGTGAACGGCGTCGCCATCGGCATCATCGCGCTGTCGGCGGGGAGTGAGCTCAATTTCAAGCGTTTGCGCGGTAAATTCCGGGCAATCTTCGCGATCTCCGGCAGCGCGCTCCTCGTCGCCGTGACGATCATCTCCGCGTCCGCTCTCGCGATGAGCGGGCTACTCGACTTCATGAGCGGCAAGACGCTCCTCGAGCGTGCGGTCATCGCTCTCACGATGGGCGTCGTCCTGAGCGCGCTCTCGCCGACGGTCACCCTCGCCCTCATCAGCGAGACCGGCTCCGCGGGCCCGATCAGCGACACCGTCCTCGGCGTCGTCGTGGTCGCCGATCTCTTCATCGTCGTCGCCTTCGCCGCCGTCAACGCCCTCGCCAACGCGACGTTCGCCGCCACCGCCGCTCCGGGCGCGGGCGGCGGCTTCACCCAGCTCGCCGTCCACATCTTCGGCTCGATCGCCGTCGGCGCGGTCGTCGGCGTCATCCTCGCGGTCTACGTGAAGAAGGTGAACCAGCGCATCGCGCTCTTCGTCTTCGGCATGTGCTTCTTGTGCGCCGAGGCCGGCACCCGCCTCCACCTCGACCCCCTCCTCATGTGCCTTACTGCCGGGCTCTTCGTGGAGAACCTGACCGACATCGAGGGGGCGAAGCTCATCGGTGACATCGAGTCGGCGTCGATGCCCGTCTTCGCGCTTTTCTTCGCGGTCGCCGGGGCGAGCCTCCACTGGAGCGTGCTGAGGCAGGTCTTCGGCGTCGCCGTCGCCCTCGTCCTCATTCGCGCCACCGCGCTGTTTCTCGGCGGTCGCGTCGGGATGTCGCTCGGCGCCGTCGCCCCGGAGCACCGGCGATTCTTGCCGTACGGCCTGCTCTCGCAGTCGGGCGTCGCCATCGGCCTCTGCGTCCTCGTGTCCAAGCATTTCGCCGGCTGGGGCGAGCAGGCCGCCACGTGCCTCCTCGGCGCCGTCATGATCAACGAGCTCGTCGGTCCGGTCCTCTTCCGCAGCGCTCTCATGCGGAGCGGCGAGGCCGGCAAGCGCGCCGCCGTCGTGCGCGCTCACTGAGCGTGGACGCCGTTTCGCACCAAATCGTTTCCAGAACTCCTTGTGTTCGCGGTTCAGGCTCTGGCATATAAACGCCCGATGCCCCTTCAAATCTCCGCCCGCGCCGCCAAGACCGCCAAAACCTCCGGTGACGTCATGGTCGTCGGTGTGTGGACGCTGACTTCCTACAAGAAGAACCGCATGGCCGACCTCGTCGACTTCGACAAGGCGCTGGGCGGAGCGCTGGCGAAGCTCATCACGCGCGAGGAGTTCAAGGGCAAGAAGGATCAGTCGCTCTCCGTCGCGACGCTCGGCAAGCTGCCGGCGCAGCGCCTCCTCGTGCTCGGCCTCGGCGACGCGAAGTCGTTCACCGACGCCGACGCGCGCGCCTTCGGGGCCCGAGCGGCGCGCATGGCCAACAGCGAGAAGGGCAAATCGCTCGTCGTCCAGGTCCCCGCGGGCCTCGAGGGCCGCTTCCGCGAGATCACCGAGGGCCTCGAGCTCGGCGCCTACCGTTTCACCAAGTACCTCACCGGCGATCGCAAGCCGAAGGCCGAGCTCGGCAAGGTCACGCTCGTCACCACGGACAAGCCGGCGCCGACCGTGAAGCGTGACATCGAGATCGGCCAGGCCGTCGCGCGCGGCGTGAACCTGTCGCGGGATCTCTCGAACGAGCCGCCGAACCACCTCACGCCGGTCGCCCTCGCCGCCGCGGCGCAGGCGATGGCGAAGGATCACAACGTCAAGGCACTCGTGTTCGACTTCAAGGAGATCCAGAAGCGCGGGATGCTCCTGATGCAGGCCGTGGGCCAGGGAAGCAAGAACGAGCCCCGCTTCGTTCACCTGTCCTACGTCCCGGCGAACCCGGGAAAGAAGGCGCTCAAGCGCCTCGTGTTCGTCGGCAAGGGCGTCACGTTCGACTCCGGCGGCATCAGCATCAAGCCCGCGCAGGGCATGGGCGAGATGAAGCACGACATGTCCGGCGCCGGAAACATGGTCGGTCTCATGTCGATCGTCGGGGATTTGCGGCCCAACGTCGAAGTGCACGCCATCATGGCGTGCGTCGAGAACATGCCCGGCGGCGGCGCATACCGCCCCGGCGACGTGTGGGGCTCGCTCGACGGCAAGTCCGTCGAGATCATCAACACCGACGCCGAGGGGCGCCTCATCCTCGCCGACGCGCTCGCCTACGCGCGCACGCTCGCGCCCGATCTGCTCGTCGACAACGCGACCCTCACCGGCGCCTGCGTCGTCGCGCTGGGGACGTCGTGCTCCGGCTGGTACGCCACCAACGACGAGACCGCGAACGAGTTCGCCCACGCCGTCACCGCCAGCGGCGAGACGATGTGGCGCCTGCCGCTCCTCGAGGAGCTCCGCGAGCAGATGAAGAGCGACGTCGCCGACATCAAGCACACGGGCGACAGGTTCGGCGGCTCGATCAGCGCCGCGCTCTTCCTCCGGGAGTTCATCGGCGACGTGAAGAACTGGGTCCACGTCGACATCGCTGGCCCCGCGAGCGCCGATCGCGCCATCGGCTGGAACCCCAAGGGCGCGACCGGACACGGCGTGCTCACGTTTCTCGAGCTCGTCGAGGCCGCCGAGAAGGCCGTCTCCTCGGCGCCTGCAGCGACCGCCGCCTCCACCTGACGCCTGCCGCGGCCTGACGCGGCCTGAGCAGCGGGGCACGCCCTGATGGGGCCGCCCTGACGCCGGGCCGGCCCTGTGCTATTTCTCGCCCGCTTTGGAGCTCGCCCCCGTCGAACGCAGGCTGAACAAGGCGCTCGCGCGCGCGATCATGGACTTTTCCATGATCGAAGAGGGCGATCGCCTCATGGTCTGCGTCAGCGGCGGCAAGGACAGCTACACGATGCTGCACCTGCTCCGCGGGCTGCAGCGCCGGGCGCCGGTGAGCTTCGAGCTCAAGGTCGTGAACCTCGACCAGG
The DNA here is from genome assembly GCA_025359105.1 of Myxococcales bacterium. GTDB lineage: Bacteria > Myxococcota_A > Polyangia > Polyangiales > Polyangiaceae > JANYHK01. The sequence goes on from JANYHK010000017.1 coordinate 60,094, forward strand.
GGCACCCCGGCTACCCGGCGGACCGCCTGCGCGACTACATGGCGCGCGAGGGCTACGACTTCACGATGGTTGCCGAGGACACCTATTCGATCGTCACCGAGAAGATCCCGGCCGGCAAGACGTTCTGCTCGCTCTGCTCGCGCCTTCGCCGCGGCGTCCTCTACCGCGTCGCGCGCGAGATGGGCTGCACGAAGATCGCCCTCGGCCACCACCGCGACGACGTGCTGCAGACGCTGCTGCTGAACCTGTTCTTCTCCGGGCAGCTGGCGGCGATGCCGCCGAAGCTCATCGCCGAGGACAAGAACGTCGTCATCCGGCCGCTCGTGTACTGCGCGGAGGAGGACATCCGCGAGTTCAGCGACTTGCAAAAATTCCCGATTTTGCCCTGCGATCTGTGCGGCTCGCAGGACAACTTGCAGCGCAAGATCGTCGGCAAGCTCATCGACGATCTCGAGGAGAAGCACCCCGGCATGAAGCAGGTCATGCTGGCGGCCGTGCAGAACGTGCGCCCGAGCCAGCTCCTCGACCAGGGCCTCTGGAAGGCGCTAGGGCTCGAGGCCGCGCGCGAGACGTCGAACACCATCCCCGCCGCGAACCTGCTGCGCGCCGAGGCGTGAGGCGTGGCGCGAGGCCTGCTCGAGCGACTGGGTGACCTCGGCACCGCCGCCCAGGCGACGATCCCCGGATTTTACGCCTGGGCTGTGACCGTCGCGCCGGCCGCGTGGTCGCGTGGCGCTCCGCTCCTGGCGAAGGTCATCGCGTGCATGGGGCTCGCGAGCCTCGTGGCGGCGATCGTGCTCGAGCGCCGCTGGCCGCGCTACGCCCGCCCCGTCTCGGTGTGGGGCCTCGTGTCGACGAGCGCGCTCGTCTGGGCCCTCGCGCCCGCCGCGCTCCTTCCGAGCCGCATCGACGCGGCGCGCGGCGTCGCGGGCATGATCGGCTGGGGCCTCTTCGCGCTGGCCTCCGCGGCACCCGCCCTCCCGCGCGACGCCGAGCCCGCCCGCATCGTCGACGGCGCTCCGCTGCGCCCGCGGTCGAAAATCCCGCGCGGCGACGCGTGGTTCATCGGCGCCGGGACGCTGATGGCCGTCGGTCTGCAGACCGTGGGCTGGAGCGTCGTCGTCCCCGAGCGCGCGCTCCTGGTCCGGCTCGTCGCCCTCGCCTCGGGGCTCGCCGTCATCGGCGCCGCCACGCAGATCGCGCTGGGCCGCCACAGCCGGCGCGTTCGTCCGACGCGTCGCGTGCGCGCTCGCCGCTCGCTCCCCGCCTTCGTCGGCCTGTGCGTCGTCGCCGCGATCGGCCTCGTGCTTTTCCTCGCGGGCCGCTGACGGTAGAGTAGAGGCTGCATGCAAGCCTTCGACGTCGTGGCCGCGCTGCTCGTCGTTCTCGCCGTCGTCGCCTTCGCGGTCGGTAACTCCGCGCTCGCGCGCGCCGAGGACATCCACGCCGTCTACTGGCTCGTCGTCGGCGTCGTCTCGATGCGCGCGGCCGTCCAGCTCGCGAGGCCCGGCGCAGCATGAGGCGACTCGCGTGGCTGCTCGTCCTCGCCGCCTGCGGCCACGACGCGCCGCCGCCGAAGGAGCACGCCGCAGAGCTCGGAGGCGGCGTCGTCGCGCGCGTCGGGAGCGAGCCCATCCTCGCGTCCCTCGTCGGCGACGTCGCGCGCGCGCAAGGGATCGCTCCGCGCGCGGCGATGGACGGGCTCGTCGACGAGACGCTCGCCGCGCAGGGCGGCCTCGCCGCCGGAATCGACGGTGAGCCGTCCGTGGGCTGGCCTATCGTCGCCGCGAAAGCCCGGGCGACCGCGGCGCACCTGCGCGACGATTCTGCCGGGCAAGGCCCACCGACGGACGCCGAGATCGCCGAGCTCACCGCGCGGCACTGGCGCCAGCTCGACCTCCCCGAGGGCATCCGCGTCGTCCACGCGATCGCGCTCTACGCGAGCAAGCGCTCCCCCGAGAACGACGCGGCCGTGAAGCTCACCGCCGATCGCCTCGCGGCCGCCGTCGCCCGGGCGACGACCCAGGCCGAGTTCGAGTCGCTCGCGGGCGCCGTGACGCCGGACGGCAAGGTCAAGACCAAGGTGGAGGCCCTCGTCTTCGCCGTCGATGGTCGCTCCCTCGAGACCAACGGAGAAATTCAGGCGAGCTTCGTGTCGGCCGCCGCCGCGCTCCACACCCCCGGCGCCAAGGCGCGCGCCGAGTCCAGCTACGGCCTGCACGTGATCCAGCTCATCGAGCGCCTTCCGGAGCACCGCCTCCCGCTGGAGGAGCGTCGCTCGCTCCTCGCGGCCGAGGCCCTGTCCTTCCGCGGTCGCAAGGCATACGAGGCCACCCTCGCCGACCTCCGCAAGCGCTATCCCGTTCAGATCTCGACGGCGGCCGACGCGCTCATGCAGACGGTCACCCTCGCGCAGCCATGAGCCCGGAGAGCCGGGGCACCGCGCCGCCTCGCGACACCGAGGCGAGCCCGTTCGCGACGATCCTCGCCGAGCTCCTCGCCCGCATACCCGGCTCCATAGGTGGCTCGCTCGTGGACAGCGAAGGCGAATGTGTAGACTACACGGGAGCCGCGGATCCCTACGATTTGAAGGTCGCCGCCGCCCATTTTTCGATCGTGCTCGCCGAGGCCGCGCGCCTCCTCGGGCCTCTCGGCTCGCCACGCACGATCGTCGTGCGCTGCTCCATGAGGACGTTCCTCGTTCACGCGCTCCCGGGAGGCTACGCGCTCATCCTGGTCGTCCGCCCTCGCGCCGGCTTCGTCTCGGCAGCCCGGGCCCTCGGCCTTTGCGAGCGCGCCCTCGCGCTCGAGGCGGGATGGCCTGCGCCGCCGGGGCCGTACTGGCACCCCGTTCGCGTGGAGTGCCGCGCCCGCCGCCCGGTGCGTCTGAGCGCGCGATCCCTCGGCGTCGGCGCGGCCGCCGGAAACGCCGTGCAAGCCCGCGGCTCCGGCGCGCCGCGCATGCATGCGGTGGAAGTCCTCGGCGCCCTCGTCCTCGCCGACGCCCGCGAGCGCGGCTTCCGCGTACGGCTGGATTCCGGCGTCGAGCTCACCGTCGTTCGCGAGGCGGGTGGCTTCTGGTACGCCGACGAGCCCATCCCGACGGCGAGCGCGCGCGAAAACCCCGTCGCTAACCGTTGAAAATCGCCCTCTTTTCCCATTCGCCACCAAATCGAACGCAGCGCGCCATTTTCCATGTTGACTCTCCCTGCGTCCTGACTAGATTCCGCGCTCCCCGGCGGTTGGTGTTCCAGCGCTCGGCCAGGGATGACACCCGAAGAGGCAAGTGCTTCCAAGGGGTTATGTGAACAACCTGTGGACAAGGTTGAGAGTTCCTGGGGGGCGTCGTCGTTACGCCGCGGAACATCTCCCCTTTTCGGCCACCCGCCCGTCGCTCTCCCTTGTGGAGACCTCGGGGAACGGGTACCGAAGGCTCCCGGCGGCTTGACCGTCCTCGAGCGCGTTACTAAGGTTGGTCCTCGACGCGAGCTTCCCGGGCATCGGCCCTCGGACTCCTTCGAGGATTCGCTCCTCGGCAGCCCGCCATCCCTCGCCTTTCTGCGCGGGCGGCGCGGCGACCGAAAAAAAGAAGAGCGAATCAAAAATAACGTTGACCAGTCTCTGGGCGCTGACTAAGGTTCGCGTCCCCAACAACGAAACAGCACCTACATCGGTGCCGCTTCGCGGTTGAGCCCTGGCCGGGCCATGTCTTCATGGCTCACAAGCTCGGGCGCCTCGGTCCTTGAAAACTGAATCGTACGCTCACTTGGTGAAAAACCAGAGTGGGCTCCCGGAGAGCACGAGGAAGGCATTGCCTTTCGAAGTGACTCTCCAACATCGCAGCGAGCTTAAGCGCGCGCTGCGGTGGTTTCGAAACAGAAATTCAGAGAGCCGACCGAAGGGGTCAAACCCGGAAGTCGTCAACTCACCAGATTTTCAACTGGAGAGTTTGATCCTGGCTCAGAACGAACGTTAGCGGCGCGCTTAACACATGCAAGTCGCACGAGAAAGGGATTCGTCCCCGGTAAAGTGGCGCACGGGTGAGTAACACGTGGGTAACCTTCCCAAGAGCGGGGGATAACATTCCGAAAGGAGTGCTAATACCGCATAAGACCACGGGGCCGAAAGGCTCTGAGGTAAAAGCAGGCCTCTATACATAAGCTTGCACTCTTGGATGGGCCCGCGTCCCATCAGCTAGTTGGCAGGGTAATGGCCTACCAAGGCAAAGACGGGTAGCTGGTCTGAGAGGATGATCAGCCACACTGGAACTGAGACACGGTCCAGACTCCTACGGGAGGCAGCAGTGGGGAATCTTGCGCAATGGACGAAAGTCTGACGCAGCGACGCCGCGTG
>JANYHK010000050.1 GCA_025359105.1 Myxococcales bacterium
CCTTCGCCACTTCGCGCTCGAGCAGGCCGCGCGCGGGATCGCCGTGCGCCACGTCGTGGCGAGCACCGACTACGCAAGCGCGCTCTTGCCGCTCGCCGCCGAGCTCGGTCCCTTGCGCATGATGGAGCCCGCCGAGCGGGAGCTCCGCGTCGAGCTCGCGGCGCTCGTCGGCAGCGGCGCCCTCGAGGTCTTGCCCCACGACGGATGGCTCACGACCGACGCCGACTTCGCCGCCGCGGCAGGCAAGGGTGAAGGGAAGGGAGGGCAGGGAGGGCAGGGAGGGCAGCCTCCCTGGCGCATGGACCGCTTCTACGCCGCGGTAAGGCGGCGCACCGGCACGCTCATGGACGGCGGCAAGCCTCGCGGCGGCCGAATGAGTCACGACGCCGAGAACCGTAAGGCGTGGCGTGGCAGCCCACCCGCGCCGCTCCCGCCGCGCTTCACCCCCGATGCCATCACGCGCGAGGTCGGAGCGCTCGTCGAGTCGCGCTTCGCCGCTCACCCCGGGCGCCTCGACCTCGACGCGCTCCCCGCGACCGCGGACGACGCGCGAGCCATGTGGCAATGGGCGGAGGCCGCATGCCTGCCGACCTTCGGTCCCTACGAGGACGCGATGAGCACGCGCTCGAGCGGCCTCTTTCACACGCGGATCGCGCCGCTGCTCAACCTGCATCGGCTCCTGCCGCGCGACGTCGTCGCAAAGACGCTCGCGCTGCCGATCCCGCTCGCCAGCCAGGAGGGCTTCGTCCGCCAGATCCTCGGTTGGCGCGAGTTCGTGCGCCACGTGCACCGCGCGACCGACGGGTTCCGTCGCATCCCCGGCCGTCCACCTACGCCCAACGCCGACCCCTCCGTCCTCGGCGCGAACCGTCCGCTACCGGCCGCCTACTGGGGCGAGCCTTCGGGTCTCGCGTGCCTCGACCAGGTCGTCGGCGACGTCTGGCGCGAGGGCTACAGCCACCACATCACGCGGCTGATGATCCTCTCCAACGTGGCCATGCTGCTCGACGTCTCGCCGCGCGCGCTCACCGACTGGTTCTGGGCGGCCTACGTCGACGCGTACGACTGGGTGGTCGAGCCGAACGTCCTCGGCATGGGCACCTACGCGACCGGCGATCTCATGATCACGAAGCCGTACATCGCCGGCGCCGCCTACGTGAACCGCATGAGCGACTATTGCGGCGGGTGCACGTTCGATCCGGAGAGCACGTGCCCGCTCACGCCGATGTACTGGGCATTTCTGGCGCGCCACGAGGCCGCGCTCGCCGGCAACCCGCGCATGATCGTGCCGCTCTCCGCGCTCAGGAAAAGGGCGCGCGAGAAGCGGGCGCACGACGCCGAGGTCTTCGTGCGCGCGAGTGCCTCGCTCGCGAAGGGGGAGCGACTCGCGCCCCTCGTGAGGTTGGTCTGATGCCGGAGGGCCACACCATTCATCGCCACGCGCGCGACCAACGGAGACTCATGCAGGGCAAGGCGCTCGCCGTGTCGTCCCCGCAGGGCCGCTTCGAGCGCGCGGACACGCTCGACGGTCGGCGGCTGCTCGACGTCGAGGCGTGGGGCAAGCACCTCGTGTACGTCTTCGAGGGCCCCGAGCCGCGCCGCGTGCACGTGCACCTCGGGCTCTTCGGCAAGTTCCGTCGCCACAAGGTGCCTGCGCCGCCGCCGCGCACCACCTGCAGGATGCGACTCGTCTCGGAGACGCACGCGATAGACCTCGTCGGTCCGACCGCATGCGAGCTCATGGACGAAGCCGCGCTGGCGAGGCTGCTCGCCCGCCTCGGGCCGGACCCGCTCCGCGACGACGCCGACCGGGCCGCGGCTCTCGCCCGCCTGAAGCGAACGCGCGCGAGCATCGGCGCGGCGCTGCTCGACCAATCGGTGCTCGCCGGCGTCGGGAACGTCTACCGCGCCGAGGCCCTGTACGCGTGCGGAATTCATCCCGACGTGGGCGCGGCGAGCGTCCCCGGGGCCGTGCTCGAACGCCTCTGGGATACGCTCGTTGCGATGCTCCGGCGCGGCGTGCGCGAGGGGCGGATCGTCACCGCGGTCGAGTTCGCGAAGGGCGAGAAGCGCCGACGTGTTCCTCGTCGCGAGGCGTTCGTCGTGTACGGGCGCCGCGCGTGCCGACGATGCGAGAGCCCTGTTCGGCGCTGGCTGGTACGCCAACGGTGGGCGTACGCGTGCGAGACGTGTCAGCCGCCTCCGTCAACATCTTCATGACCACCCACAAGAGCAGCGCACCGCGGAGCGTCCAGGCGCTCGTACGCAACCAGTTGGTGCTCACCAGCATGCGATGCGCAGATTGCGAGAATCCGTCTGCCAGCGCGTTGTGGTACGGGACGGCGATGGTCGCCGTGACCAACCAGACGAAGAGCGTAAGGGCCAGACCGAGCAAGCCGAGCGGGCGTGGCACGGCGTCGCTCTTGGTCAGGACCCACGCGAAGGAAGCGATGAGCTCGCCGAGCATGAGCGGGGCAACGACCCAGGTAATGAGCCGCGCATGCGCCGCGTGATAGCTTGTAAATGAGCTCGCTCCGACGTTTGCGAATTGCGGGTAAGATACAACTTGTACCATCCAGACGAGTCCGACCAGGGGCAGGGTCGTGCCAAGTTGGATGAGCAGAGACAGAAGAGAAAGACTCGCGCGCACGCCTCACCGCGGCCTTACGGTGCTGAGTCCACCGTCGACCGCGAAGACCTGCCCTGTGATCCAGCTCTGGCCTGGATCGCACAACCAATCGATCATGCGGGCAACGTCCTCAGGCTCGCCTATTCGGCCCAGCGCGTGCATGGCCTCACTGGCTTTGAGCGAGGCCTCGTTCGTTACGAGCCGCGCCGCCAATTTGGTCCGTACCAATCCGGGCGCCACGACGTTGACCCTCACTCCGCGCGTCGCGTAGGTGGCCGCCGCCGAGAGCCCAAGCCCGATCACGCCCGCCTTGGCGGCGGCGATGGCGTCGTGGTTGGCGAGGCCGACGCGCGCTGCAGCCGTCGACATCAGCACGATCGAACCGCCGCCACGTCGTCCCAACACGGGCGCCGCGGCGCGCACCAACGCGAACGCGGTGGTCAGGTTGGTGGCGATGGTGTCGCTGTATTCTTGCATCGACGTCGAGTGTGCAGGCTTGAGAAGGATGGAACCTGCGAGGTTCACCACGCCGTAGAAGCCCTCGTGCCGCTCGGAAGCTGCAACCACCGCGGCGTTGAGGGCGTCGAAGTCACGCGCGTCGACCGGGACGACTTCGCCACCGACCTCGTTCGCGAGGGAGGTGAGCTGGGCCGGGTCGCGGCCGGCGAGCACGAGGCCGCTGCCGCGCGCCGTCAGCCTTCGGCAGAGGGCCGTCCCGATGCCGCCCGCCGCGCCTACCACGAAATAGACAGGGGCCTGCTCTCTTGAATGCGTGGATGTACTGGTCATTGCGGCTTTGCCACCGACAACCCGCGCGCTTCGTACGCGACGTGGAGCTTCTCGAGCGTTCGTCTAGGACCGTTCTCTGCCGGGGACAAGCGGCGGGGCTGACGCTGGAGCCGCCTCGGGCAGTCCGAGCACCCGCCCCGCGAGCGCGACGCCCGAGAGGAACGCGCCCTCCACACGGCCACCGCACGCCCAGTCGCCGCCGAGCCCCACGCGAACGTCCTCGTCGAAGAGCGCGCCGCGATCGAGCGGCCGAAGGGCGCGCGCGTAGCCCCAGCGATGGACGAACGACAGCTCGGGCGCCAGAGGCCCCAGCTCGAAGAGCCGCGAGAGGTCGGCGATCATGGCGGCCTCCACTTCCTCGCGCGGCAGGTCGCCGGCGGCGCGAGACCACGCTGCCGAGGCATGAAGCACCCAGCGCTCGCCCGGAGGCCTCCCCGGCTTGCTCGAGTCGCGCGCCACCCACGAGAGCGGTGACACGCTCGGTTCGCCTTCGCGACCGATGAAGGCGCCGTCGTGGCCGAGCGCGCGGAGCGCATCGTCGCCCGGTCCCGCGGCGAGGCCGACGGCGAAGCAAGGGTCGAGGGGCACCTCGCGCGCCTCTCGTGCGAGCCGCGCGCTGATCGGCTCGACGAGGACCGCCGCCTGGTCGGCCGGGAGACAGAGCACGACGCAGTCGAAGGTGCCGAGCTCCGTGCTCCCGAGCTCGCCCGGACCCGGCGGCCCGAGCGTGACGCCGGCCGGCGCCGTGGTGCCTCGCAGCGAGAGCATCCCGGCCACGCGCTCGAAGCGATCGACGCGCTGCCCGTGGATGACGTGGAGATCGGCGGCGAGGTGACGCGCGAGCGCGTTCATGTCCGGAGTGCCCACGAGACGTTCGAGCGCCGGGACGGGGCGTACGGGGCCGCCTGCGCCATCCAGCGCGACGATGCGACCCTGCCATGGCGCGCATACGCCGTCCTCGAGCCACGACAGCACGTGTCTCCTGAACCTGGGATCGCGCGCGGTGAAGTACTGAGCGCCGAGGTCGAAGGTGTGCGGCCGACTTCGGCGCGTCGCGAGCCTCCCGCCGGGCGACCGGCCCTTGTCGAAGACGACGACGTCGATGTTGTGATCGGTGAGCGTGCGCGCGCACGCGAGACCGGCGAGGCCCGCCCCGATCACCGCAACGCGCCTCACCCCCGCGCGCGTAGTCCTCGCCACGTGACGCGCGTAGGCGGCGACGTCGAGCCGCGCCGCATGCGTTGCGGTGGGGCGCGGCCGCACCGTGCCGAGCACCGCGGAGGGCGGCGTGAAGGGACGGTCGAGGAGCCCGAGACACCAGTAGAGGCCGCCGTACGACGCGGGGTCGCGACCATCGAGCGCGTAGCGGTGATTGAGCTCGACGAGGGCGCGTCGCGCGGCTTCGGGGTCCCGCGTCCACGCCGGCACCGCCTTGCCCCACGTCATGCGCAGGTTGTTGTGCAGCTCGCCGTGCGCGAGGAGCGAGCGCTGGCACGCATCCCAGAGCGCATCACCGGTGTGGCCGCGCTCGAGGCGCTCCATCGTCAGTGGTTCTCGCGGATCTCCGGCATGGTCGGCGAGCGTTGCGCGGGCCCACTCGGGCAGGGGCTCGAGCGTCTCGAGCTCGCCACGCGGCGTGTGGGCGGCGAAGTGCCACGCCACTTCACGCCACACGAGCAGCTCGTCGAGGAACTTGTCGGCTCCCGCGCCCTGCACGAGCCCGGTCTCGCGCGCGATGCGGAGCGCAGAGACATGGCCGTAGTGGAGATACGGCGACAGTCGGCTCGTGCCATCGAGGAGCGGATCGTTGCGGCGACGTGCGTAGTCTCCGAGCTTGTCGGCTCGAAACGCGTCCCAGCGCGCGTAGCCGGCGCGGGAGCCACCGCGCGACTCGCGGACGGGCGCGACACCGTGATCGATCTCGCACTCGGCCACGAGCCTCGCGAGCGCGCGGTCGTCCAGAGCTCGGGCGTCGACCGGCGTGAACGGCAGCGGGGGTCGCGCGGGCGGCTTTTGCGGCGCGACGTCCTTCCATGCTCCCGCGAGCGCGGCCGAGGCCAGTCGCCGCGACGCGGCGCGAAAGGCGTAGGCGCGGTCGTAGCGCTTCGCGACGAGCGGCATTGGAACGACGCAGGAGGCGTCGACCGTCCAGAGCGGCACGCCCGCGCCTTCGAGGCGTGCGCCGAGGCGCGCCGTCCAGGCATCGAGGGGAGGTACGGGAATGTCCTCGGTCACCACGAGCGCGGCAAGCTTCGCGAGCTCGATGAGCATGGGGCCGCGCGCGCCTGGGCGCTCGACGTGGAGCGCGTAGCCGATGCCGCGTGCCTCGAGCCCGGCGGCGACGTCCCTCGCGCCTTCGAGGATGAACGTGTGGTGGCGGTCGGACGCATAAGGATAGCGCTCGGAGACGGCGTGATAGACGAGCACCGGCAGTCCAAGCGCGTTCGCGGCGGCGACGGCCGCATCGAGCGCCGGGTTCTCGTGGTCGCGCACCGCCATGCGCATCCAGTAGACGACCATGAGAGCCTCGGGGGGAGGCGGCCGCGCGACCACGCAGCGAAGACGCTGCGCGACCGCCTCGGGCAAGGCCTCGCGCAGCGCCCTCTCGCCGGGGTCAGCGGGACCGTTGGGGAAGGAGGCGGGCACGACGATCGTCCGATGGCCGAGGCGACGTCCGCGTTGCGCGGTAGCGAAGAAGCGCGGATGGGTCAGGGACGAGACACGCGCAAGCGCTCCCTGCGACGGGAGCGCTACGAGAGGGCCGCGATGACCTTGTTCATGGTCTGCGCGAGGGCGCTCGCGCGGCTCGCCACATCGCCATACGCGATGACGTAACCGTAGACGTACGTGGAGCTTCCAGGCTTCGAGCCCCCTTCGAGGCTCACGCGAAGGAGCGCATCGTCGAGCTCGCTCACCGTGAGCGCGAGGTCGCGCCCGTTCGCCATCTGGACCTTGCCCGAGAGCGCATCTCCAGCCGACGTCGTGATGCGGTAGCTGTCGCCGGGCCTGGGCGCAGATTCGAAGCCCATCGCCTGCTTCGAGAGGAGCGCACTCCAGACAGCGCCGTACTCCGACTTTGGCTGCGCGGTGAAGGTGACGTGAGCCGCGGGCTTCTTCGGGTGCCGTGCAAAGTAGTGGCGAAGGTTCTCGAGCATGAGCTTCCAGCCGCGCGCGTGGGCCTCGAACTCGCTGTCCCAATCGGCGCCGGCGCTGAAACCGGAATGAACGAGGCGGAGCGTGGCTTTTCCCCCTTCGCGCGCTTCGATCGACCAATCGGCATAGAGCGGCGCCTTCGTTTCGCCGTTCTTGCCGGACGGATGACGTACCCGCTTCGGCGCGTCGAAGATCTCGAGCTCGTGCTCGACGCTCATGCCTTCGCCCCACGAGATCCAGATGCTCCCCTTCTTGTCGCCTTGCGGCGCGGTGGAGCGCGCTTCGGGCGCGAGCCATTTTGCGATCTCGGTACCATCGGTCACGGCGCGGAAGACCTCTTCCGGCGAGGCGTCGAGCTCGACGGAGAGCAGGATGTCACGGGTGTTGCTGTTAGTGCTGCTCATGGGATTTGCTGCTCTCTTTCTCGTTGTCGGGGGCGGGTTTTGGATACGCCAACATGACGATCCGATGGACGCGACCTCTGGGTGCGCCCGCGTGGTGATACTTGGCGGTGAGCTGCGCGATGCGGGTCGCGAGCTCCTCCGCGAACGCGGCGCGATCATGCGCGCTCGCAAACTTGATCTCCGTCTCGAGCGTCAGCGTCGCGAGTCGCTTGTCGGCCTCGTCGGCGGCGCGACGAAGTCCGGCGAGCTCGCGAATCGTGCGCGCGCAGACAGCGACGACATAGGCGGCGGAGAAACGATCGGTCGCCTCCAGTGCGCCATGCGCAAGGGAACCGAGCGCCTCCGCGGAGACGAGGTACGCGCGACCGGTCGCGCGCACGATGCGCTCGACACAGTTGCCCGACCTCTTCTCTTCGACGAGCTCGACGAGCCCTTCCTTCTCGAGCTCCTTCAGGTGGTAGTTGATCTTCTGCCGCGCGACCGAGAATCGGCGCGCGATGCCCGACGCGGACTGCGGTTCCGCGAGCTCTTCGAGGATGCGCGTCCGGAGTGGCCTCAGAAGGACATTGGCGGCGTCGGCCATGGGTCGGGTTGTAGCCGACCTATAAAATTGGTCAAGGAAAAATAGTTTGTCGGAAGTTTGCCGAGCAATCGACCGGCCCGTTCGGCCGCGGCTTCCTCGCGAGCCCTCGCGGGCTTCGACGCGGCGATCGGCACGCCGTCAGTGAGCGCCGGACGCTGCTCGCTTGGTCACGTCGACGCCGCCTGGATGAAGACCGGCGCCAGACGGCTCGCCCGGGCTCCAGACGGCTCGCCCGGGCTACGGCGAAACCGGCGTGTAGTCGGGGTAGCAGCTCTTTGGGCGTGCGACGTAGAACCATTCAACGACGGTGGTTGTCGCGCCGTTGTCGATTCGTGAACCCTTGCAGCCGAGCAGCTTTCCGCTGGGACAAGTCGCCACCCACGTCGAGCTGTCAATCGCCGGTAGCGGGGCGCCGGCGTCATCCAAGCGAATGCTGGACTGACAGAGGACGCCGAGGTGCGCAGCCCTCGCGTCGCGCGGAGCGCGAGCCGTTCCCGCCATTCCGGAGGGTGCGAGAGTTGGGCGCCGACGACCCAAGCGAAAGGGAAGACTTCTGTGTGTGGCAAAAGTGCAAGCGTGCGGCGCAAATGATCCGGCGCCGCACCTCCCAGCCACACGCATCCGCCACGGCCGGCGCGTTGGATTCCCCGGCGCGGCCGGGGTCGGCGCGGCCGGGGTCGGGCGCGAATCATGGCGCCCCGCTCGCTTGGCACGTTCTTCGCGAACGATTCGCTCACCCCCCGTGAAAAAGACGACACCCAAGCGAACGCCGACCCGACCGAAGTCCACCCGCGCCTCGAAGAGCCCGAGCGGTCCTGCCGCGGCGCCCTCCGCGCAGCCCGAGGGTTTCTTCGCAGCCGTGACGAAGCTCCTTTCGTCGGCGATGACCGACGATGCTCCTAAGGCGACGGCGCTCCTCGAGAAGCATCACCGCGAGCTCGAAAAGCTCTTCGCCAGCCTCGAATCGGCGCCCGTCCCCAAGAAGCGCGCGATCCTCCACGACCTGGCCACGCGGCTCCTCGCGCACATGGTCATCGAGGAGAAGATCTTCTATCCGCGCGCGCTCGGCATCGATGCGTCGAAGGTGCTCGAGGGATACGAGGAGCACGTGGTGATCCGGTTCGCCTTGGAACGCGCGCTCGTCACGTCGCCGAGCGACAAGACGTTCGACGCCAAGGTGAAGACCGTGAAAGACTTCCTCGTCAACCACGACGACGAAGAAGAAGAAGAGCTCTTTCCCAAGGTCAGGCGCGCCATGAGCATCGAGGCGCAGCGCACGTTGGGGGCCGAGATGCTCTCCCTCTTCGACAAGACACGCGCCGCCGGCTGGAAAGCGACCCTCGACGCGGAGGGACCGCAGGTATCGACGCGCGTTCGAAAGGCGAGCGCGCGCGCCACGGGTGCCGCCGCGTCCTCGTAGTCAACCTTGCCACCGGGACCACGGAATTGCTGAACGCCGAACACCGGTCTGTGATGTCGCGGTCGTCGACGCCGCCGCCATTGCCGTAGAGATCGCCGAAGTTCGTGTCGACGAGGCGGAGCGCCGGGCCGCCGCGTCCCAGGCTGACGAGCGCGACGCCGATCAGCCCGGTTGAGGCGTTCGTGTCCTTTCAGTGCGACGCGGCCTTCATTCCGTTGGGTGCGTGCTTCTTCGGCGCGTCGGCAGACGTCCGGCTGCCCTTGGGCACCGACGCCGCGAATCCGCGTGCCTTCACCTCGTCGAACTTGGCTTCCATCTTCTTGCCGAGGTCCTTCAGCATCGGCGCGCCCAGCTTCTTCTCGAGCTTCGGGAAGAGCTCGCCCTCTTCTTCTTCGACGTGGTGCTCGATGAGCTCCTTCAGGGCCGTGACTTTGGCAGCGAACGTCTCGTCCTTGGGCGCCGTTGCGAGCACGCGCTTCAGGGCGAGCTCCGCCAGCGCGTGCTCCTCGTAGCTCTCGAGGACGAGTGACTCGTCCACCTTGCGGGCGACGGGGTACAGGATGTCCTGCTCGATCGCCATGTGCGCCGCGAGATCGGCCGCGAGCTCCTTGAGAAGCGGCGGCGCGTCGCTGCGGCCGGTGAGGAGCTTCTTGAAGATCCGATTGACGATGCGGTGTTGTTTTTTGAGGAGGTCGGTGGCTTTCATGGCCGCGGATGGAGCAAACGCTATGCCTCCGCCAGATCGCCGCCGGCGGGCCCACGGCGCGTGGTGCGCGGTCCGCGGTGTCGCGTCCCGACACGGGCACCCTTGCGCGGTGTGGCGCCGATGCGAGCCCGAGAAGATTGGTGACGGAGCGATGCGGGGGCATTTCGCCATGGCGCGCGTCGTGCACTGAGGAGGGGGCGCCGAACTGGCGCCGAAGGAAGCCCATGACCCGCCGAAAAAGCTCGTTGCAGAGGTGGCTCGTCGCCCTGTCGCTCCTCGCCATCCCGTCGCTCTCGACGGGTTGCAGCGCGGCGCCGCGCGAGGGCGAGGCGCCGCGCGAGGGAGAGGCGCTGGCGGACGCGTCCACCGTCGACGCACCCGTCGTCGCAACGGCGTGCGGCGCCGGCTTCCACGACTGCAGTGGCAATTGCGTCGACGACACGAGCCCTGACACCTGCGGCACTTCGTGCTCGTCGTGCCGCGTCGGGCAGTGGGCCGAGCCGCGCTGCGACGGCAAGACGTGCCACCTGACCTGCGAGCCTTTCCACGCCGACTGCGATCACGCCGCGAACAACGGGTGCGAGGTCGCGCTCATGACCGACGCGAACAACTGCGGCATGTGCGGCGCGGCCTGCCACGTCGGCGCCTGCGTGAACGGGGTTTGCCAGGACGCGTGGCTTCTCTCCGAACCCTAGCTTCTACCTCGGGGTACGCGACGGGCCAAAGACGCCGCTCGCGACGAGCGTGCCAGGGCGCCCCCCTTCGGAGGGTGCCCCGACGCGTGGTGGGAGGACGGCTTCGGAGTCGAGGTCGCGAGGGCGAGCCACTACCGATTCGAATTCTCGCGCTTCTCGCCCTTGAGCTCCGTGGCCTTGCCCTCGGCGGCCATCTTCTCGTCGTCGATGACGTGGCCGATGCGGTTCTTCACGGCGCCGACGACCTTCTCGATCTTGCCCTTGACGCGCTCGGCGCCCTTCGCGGACTTCTCGCGGGCCTCACCCTCGAGCGCCTTGGCCTTGCCTTCGGCCTCCATCTGCTCGTTGCCGATGACCTTGCCGATCGCGCCCTTGATCTTGCCGCCGACCTGCTGCGCCACGCCTTCGGCCTTGTTGCTCTGGTTGCTCATGAGTGGATTCCTTTGTTCGGGTTTGGATTCGGATCGGAGACGGTCAACGCAATGCGTATGCCGCGCGTCCCGGCCTGCTCGAGCTGTCGTCGACGTGAAATCGGCAGCCCCCACCCGCACCTCGCTGCGGGTCAAACCGTAGTGCTGCCCAGGTCGCCTCGACGCTCGGCGTGGCAGGCCTCCTCTACGTGGCGGCGTTCCGGATCGAATGGACGGTTCGCGCCGAGCTTTGGATACGCGGCGTCGCCTTCGAAGCGCAGCGGATCGCCGTCGCGCGCCACGAAGAGCCGCCGTTTCCGATCGAGCGCGTGCTCGTCGCCCTCGCCCTCGCCGCGTTCGTCGCAGCCTTGGCGCGCCGTGTGGACGGCACGGGAAGCGAGACGAGCAAGAGCCGCGGCTTGACGGAGATCCTTCCGCGGCGGCACGTCCGGGCGATCGCCGTCGCGGCCGTCGCGTGCTTCGTAACGATCACCCTGCTCGGCCGGACCTAGCCTTCCAGCAAGCTACGCGGACCGCTTCGCCGCTCTAGGTCGCGTGCTCAGCGAAGCTTGCGCAGGTAGTCGGCGAGGCTGTCGAGCGTCGTGTAGCCGATCTCGACGGCGCCGAAGCCGACGCCGGCTGCGCGCTGCTCCTTCGTGGGGTGGAGCTGACGCATCGTCACGACCGTCTT
>JANYHK010000095.1 GCA_025359105.1 Myxococcales bacterium
TCGCCCACCCCGAGAGAGCGAGCCCCGCCCCCCCGCGGCGTCGGCGGCGGACTCCGAGTCGGAGTCGGAGTCGGAATCGGAGTCGGAATCGGAGTCGGAATCGGAATCGGAGTCGGAGTCGGAGTCGGAGTCGGAGTCGGAAATCGGCGTCGGCGTCGGCGTCGGCGTCGGCGTCGGCGGGCCTCAGGCCGCGCGGGTGACCATCTCCAGCACCGCCGCCCTCACCGCCACGCCCGCCTCCACCTGATCCAAGATCACGCTCCGCGCGCTGTCCGCGAGCATCGTGTCGAGCTCCACGCCCCGGTTGATCGGACCGGGGTGCATGATGATCGCGTCCGGCTTCGCGCGCGCGAGGACCCGCGCGTTCAATCCGAAGGTGCGGCTGTACTCGCGCGTGGTCGACAGCATCGCGCCGCCCAGGCGCTCGTTCTGGATGCGCAGCATCATGAGCACGTCCGCGCCTTCGGCCGCTTCGTCGAGGCTTCGCGCAAGCTGCACATCGGCGATCGCGCGCGGCTCGCGCGGCATCATCGTGCGCGGTCCGCAGAAACGAACGGTCGCTCCCAGCTTGGTGAGCAGAATGGCGTTCGAGCGCGCGACCCGCGAGTGCAGGATGTCTCCGCAGATCGCCACCACGATGCCTGCGAGGCGCCCTTTCTTGCGGCGAATCGTCAGCGCGTCGAGGAGCGCCTGCGTCGGGTGCTCGTGCGTGCCGTCGCCGGCGTTGACCACGGACGCGCCGGTGCGCGCCGCGACGAAGCTCGGCGCGCCGCTGGCGGGGTGGCGGAGAATGATCACCTCGGCCCTCATCGCCTCGAGGTTGCGCACCGTGTCGAGGAGCGTCTCGCCCTTCGTCACGCTGGATGCCGCAGCGCTCACGTTCACGACGTCGGCGCCGAGGCGCTTGCCGGCGATCTCGAACGACGTGCGCGTCCGCGTCGACGCCTCGAAAAACAGGTTCACCACAGTGCGGCCACGCAGCAAGGTGCCCTTGCGTGCCTCCGGGGAGCCGGCCCAGGTGACCAGCATCGCATCGGCCCGATCGAGCAGCGCGGTCGCGTCCTCCACCGCCAAGGCGTCCGTTCCGAGGAGATGGCGCGCCGTTCCCATCGACACGACGGACTACCACGGAAGCCCACGAACGAGGCGATTGCTGCGTCGCGGCGTGATTCCGTAGGCAACGGAAATTGCCTATGTCACCGAAATGGTTTGATAAATCGTCGCAAGCGGATCAAAGAACAGGACGCGCTGGTGTCCCGAACCCTGCGCGTCTTCGCCACAACCCCGGCTCCGACCCCACGCACGCACCTCAGGAGTGACGACGATGCTGCCTGCCCACCGCCTCGCAAAGCTCGTTCGCCCGGCGTCGATCGCCATCCTCTCGCTCTTCGCCCTCGCGCCGGCGCCCGCTTCGGCGGACGAGGGGGAGGCCGCGAGCGTCGAGGTGAGCCACCCGCGCGGCATCCTGCCGATTCATCGCTTCACCCCGAACGTCAATCAGTCCTCGGCGGCGGAGCTGCCGACCACCTGCAAGCTGACGTACGAGGGCGGGCCGGTCCTCTCGCAGGTTCAGGTCGTGGTCGTGTACTGGGGCGCTGGGGTCGACGCCGGCCTGCAGACGTATGCGCCGGGCTTCTTCCAGGCCGTCCTGAAGAGCTCGTACATGGACTGGCTCCAGGAATACAACACCCCGACCCAGACGATCTGCCGTGGCAGCTACGTGAGCGCGGTGACGATCACGCCGGCCAGCAGCTCGAAGACGGTGGCGGACTCGAGCATCGGGCCCGAGCTCGCACGGCAGATGGCGTCGGGCAAGCTACCGGTGCCGACGCTCGACAAGGCCGGCAAGGCGAACACGCTCTACTTCGTGTACTTCGCCCCGGGCGTCTCGATCACGATGCAGGGCGCATCGTCGTGCGTGCAGTTCTGCGGGTACCACAGCGACGGCGTGTACAACGGCAAGTCCTTTCCGTACGCGGTCATCCCCGATCTCGGCGGCGCGTGCGCCGGCGGATGCGGCTCCGGCTCGAAGAACGACAACTTCGGTGTCGTCAGCTCGCACGAGCTCATCGAGGCGATCACCGACACCGGCGTCGGCGACAACGACATCGCCTGGTACCAGCAGGGCTCCGGCGCCTGCAACGGCGAGATCGGCGACATCTGCGCGGCCGCCGCCGGCGACACAGCGACGGTCGCGGGCTACCAGGTGCAGCTCGAGTGGTCGAACAAGCAGAAGAAGTGCGTGGCGGCCGGAACGGGCTACACGCCCTGCGGCGGCTGCACGAAGAACACCGAATGCGCGGCACCCACGGCGGTCTGCAAGACGGCCACCGGCGACTGCGTGAGCTGCCTCACGAACACCGATTGCTCGGGCGCCACGCCCACCTGCGATGTGGCGACCAACAAGTGCAAGGCCTGTGCGGCCGACACCGACTGCCCGGGCGCGCACTGCGCGACGACGGGCGGCAACGCGGGCCAGTGCGTCGCGTGCACGACGAACAGCCAGTGCTCGAACCCGACGCCTGTATGCAGCACGGCCGGCGCATGCGGCGGCTGCAAGGCCGACGCCGACTGCAGCGGCAACGCGGCGGGCGGCACGTGCAACACGTCGACCGGCGCCTGCGGCAAGCCGGCCGGCGCGTCCTCGGGCGGCACGTCGGGCGGAACATCCGGCGGCGGTACGTCGGGCGGAACATCCGGCGGTACGTCGGGCGGCACGTCGGGTGGTAACGCATCGCCGTCGAACGACAGCGCCGCGACGACCACGAGCGGTTGTGCGATGAGCGGCATCGGCACCTCGGGCGTCCCGAGCGGCGCCGCCCTCGCGCTCGTCGCCGGCCTCGCGATCGCCGCACGCGGCCGCCGTCGCCGCAACGACCGCATGTAACGCTCCGCTCAGGTCAGCTCGGGCTCAGCTCAGGTCAGCTCAGCTCACGGACAGCAAAGCGCCCGGGTATACGGCGCGTAGGGCTTCACGGCATTCCCTACACAGTCCGGCCCGGGCACCTGCGTTCCGCCGTCGGCGCCGCAAAAGCACATGTGCGGCCGATCCTGCGCACAGATCCCCTGCACCGTCGTGTCCTCCGCGCACCCCACGCCCGCCTCACAGCCAACGTGCACATGCCCACCGGACCCATCACTCGCGCCCGAATTGCACGCGACCAACAGCGCCCCGAAAAAGAGTGCCCCCAACACGAGCATCGGTTTCATCATTTGATATGCGACCGGTAGGAGGGCACCGCCCTCCTAGTTCAAGTAGCGCTTGTCTTTCGGCGGCTTGCGCTTCTTGAGCTCGTCCTCGAGGCCGCCGTACACGACCCGGAGGGGCGGGCCGCCGCTGCGCGTGGAGCGGGCGGGGCGAGGAGAGCTCGGACGATCGGTCGCCGAAGATGACCGCTTCCGCAAGAGCGTGAGCTTCGCCCGCAGGTACAGCGTGCGCGCGACGGACGGCGTGCCGCCGAGCAGCAGGCCCGTCATGATGCCGCCGAACGGGGCGACGACGCCCGCGTCGTTCTGCGGATCCCATGCGAGCACACCGGCGACGCAATAGAAGATCGCGAGCCAGAAGAACCAGCTGCCCTTCATCGGCAGGACGAAGAAGAGGCGGACTGTCGAGTCCGCGTTCTGGCGCGACCACGCCACGAGCGTCGCGGTGATCGCCGCGCCCGCGCCGAACATCAGGTGCGGGTGGAAGATCTGCAGGTGCGGCGGCGCGACCGCGTCGATCGCGATGCTGAGGACGAAGCCGCTCACGATGCTGAGCCCGATGAACCGGAGGAAGCGCTTGGGGCCCCAGCGCTTCTCGAGGTCGGGCGAGAAGAAGTAGAGGCCGATGAGCGTGTAGAACAGATCCTGCGCGGCGCCGGGGCCCGAGGGGCGGGTGAAGAGCCCGGCGGTCAGCAGCGTCCAGACGCGCGGGATCGACTGGCCGAGGATGGCCTCCTTCGAGCAGGCGACCCAGTAGAACGCCTGCGCGCCGCCCGGCGTCCAGTTGACGACGATCCAGCCGAGCACCGACAGCCCAGCGATCGTCGCGAGCAGAGCTTTCAGCGCCTTGCCGGGGCGAGGAAACATCCCGCCCATGTCCTGAAGGGAGCGCTGATCCATCTCCTACAACTCTAGGGGTGGGATCTCCCCCCCGCAAGCTGCGCCGTGCGCCGTGCGGAGTCATGGCAACCGCCCTCTGGATAGAGCGTTGCGTTCGCCTTCGCCTCGGTCCCTCTACTGGGCCGGTGTGCACGTCGCCGTCGATTCCAGGCCGGGAATCGTGGTCGCGGTGCAGCGGACGGTGCCCACGACGCGAACGCCCGTCAGATCGACGAGCACGAGGTCGAGCGTGTAGGTGGCGGGCGCAGCTGCAGGGGTGACCACCACCGGCTCGGGACACGTCACCGGCGCCAGCTCGCCCGGCGCTCCGTTGACCGAGTAGAAGGCCTGGACCGTCGCGTAGTCCTTGGGCTTGCCCTGGTCCTGGCACTTGAGCGTGCCGCCGGTCGCCGTGGGGAACTGGGTCGTGTCGATCCGGATCGACGCGGGACCGCCGCTGCGAAGCGGGTCGCAGACCGCGAGGACCTCGACGTCCTGCTGCTGCGTCGCGCGGCACGACGTCTTGTACGTCGGCCGGAACTTCTGGAGCTTCGACCAGTCCGTCACGGCGGTGTCGAGGCCCCTCTGCTGCTGGGCGAGGTAGGCCTCCTTGCTGAAGGCGTAGATTTGCACGGCGAATGACAGGGTGCCGTCGGGCCCGGCGACGAGGTTCGCGAACTTGGCGTCGGCGAAGCAATCCGAGAGCAGCCCGACGCCGACCCCGCCGATGGTCAGGGTCTCGTTTCCCTGGGTGACGACGGCGGCGAACTTGTAGATCTGGTCGGGGCGCGTCCCGCAGCCGAAGCCCGAGACGAGCGCGTCGGAGCGGACGAGGACGCCAGTGATCGGCGTGAACGCGGTGGTCGTGGTCGTCGTGGCGCCGCACGCGGTCATCCCCGCGAGGGCGAGGAGCCCCAGCACCGAGATCGCGTTCGAAGCCTTCACGCGCGGGACAATTGCCGATTTCGCGGGGCTGCACAAGTGTCGAATCTACAGTGCGCGGCTTCTGGGCTTTGACATGGAAGGCGGGTAGGGGGGATAAGGCGGGCCGGGAGATCTTCGCATGTCGCTCGCCCTCTTCGACGCCGTCGCCTCCGCGACCGGAACCCTTGACCTGTTCGCGTGGTTTCAGGGGGCTCCGGCCACACCGGCCGAGCCGCCGCGCCTCGACCCGGTGCAGCTCGTCCTTGGGGCCTCGGTGCCGGTCAAGATCGTGCTGATCATCCTCGTCGCATTCTCGCTCATGTGCTGGCTCGTCATCGGCCTCAAGGCCCTCCACGTGTCGCGCGCGAACGCCGAGAGCAAGCGCTTCGTGAAGGCCTTCGACGCCTCCGACGGCTTCGAGGATCTCGCCAAAAACCTCGCGGCGTACCGCGGCTCGCCCTTCGCGCGCATCTTCGCGACCGGCTACGACGAAATGGTCCGCGTCACCCGCGGCGCCCGCGCCGAGCTGTCGGACGCGCAGGGCACGCACGTCGAGACCGCGACCCGCCGCGCCGCCGCCGAGGAGATCACCCACCTCGAGTCGTGGATGAACCTGCTCGGCACCATCGGCTCGACGGCGCCGTTCATCGGCCTCTTCGGCACCGTCTACGGCATCATGGACGCGTTCCTCAGCATCGGGAACCAGCAGAGCGCGAACCTCCCGGTCGTCGCGCCGAAGATCGCCGAGGCGCTCATCGCGACCGCGATCGGCCTCGTCGCCGCAATCCCGGCGGTCATGGCGTACAACTACTTCGCGCGCAGAGTCGGCATCCTCGCCGACACGATGGAGGGCTTCGCCGCCGACGTCGCCGCGCGCGCCAAGCTCGGAGGCGTCTGACATGGGCATGGGCGTGGCGGCTGGCGGAGGACGTCGGCGTCGCCTCGGGGGTATGAACGAGATCAACGTGACGCCGCTCATCGACGTCATGCTCGTGCTCCTCGTCATCTTCATGGTCACGGCACCGCTCCTCACGACCGGCGTCCATGTCGACCTTCCCAAAGTGAAGAGCGCGCCGATGCAGACGGACGATTCGAAGCTCCTGGTGATCGTGACGAGCGACGAGCACGTCTATCTAGGCAAGGACGAGATCACCGGCGCCGTCGACGACCGCTTGAAGAACAACGCGCGCCTGCAGACGGAGAAGGAGCTCTACATTCAGGCCGACGAAAACGTGAAGTATGGCGCAGTCTTGCGCGTGATGGCCGCCGCGCGAGGGGCCGGCGTCGAGAAGCTGGGGATGGTGACGGACCCCCTCGTGGTTAAGTAGCGGGGACCAGGTAGACGGGACGGGCGAAACGGGACGGCAGAGCTTGGCGAGGGCTTGGGAATGGCGATCGCGTGGCGACCCAAATACGAAGGGGACGAGATCGCGCTGGGCGTGTCCCTGGCGATCGCGCTGCACGGCATTCCGCTCGCCATCATCGTCCTCTATTCGCTCGGCATCTTCGTGCGCGCGCCGAACGTCGAGGAGCAGCCTTTCGTTGCAAGGCCGGTCGTCGCCGCGACGCTGCTCAAGCTGGGCAAGCCGCTCGACCCGACCAAGCTGCCTGATCGCTTCGTCCCGCGCGCGCGCACCGCACCGAAGCAGGACCTCGTCGCGTCCAAGGACGATCCGATGAAGCGCCACGACGCGGGGGCGCCCCCGCCGCTCGCGCAGGACTCGGACATCTCGCGCCTCATCGCCAAGAGCGATCCGTTCGCCGAGGACGCGGGCAAAGATCGCCCGGAAGAGGGCCACGCCGGCGGCGTCGAGGGCGGCACCGAGACCGATCCCAACAAGGTGAAGGCCGGGGACATGTACGCCGCGCGCCTCGGGGCGTTCTTCCACGAGCGGTGGCAGTACCCGACGGTCATCTCGCAAGGCGAAGCGAACAAGCTCTGCACCGTCTTCCAGGTCAACATCAGCCCGCGCATGCTCGTCTGGCACGTGCGGCAGGCCCCGATGCGCGCGAGCGGCAACGAGCTCTTCGACGACTCCGCCCGCTCGATGCTCCAGAAGCTCCTCGACGACCGAACCTCGCTCCCCGAGCCCCCCCCCGAGGTGGCTGAACAGTACCGAGGGCGCACCGTTAATATTGCGCTCTCGGGTGACCTTCATGGAGACTCGTCCCGATGCAGGTGAAAACGGTCCCCTCCTTGGCCTCCTTCGTCGCGCTCGCATGCGCGACTGCCGCGGCCGGCCTCGGCGTCTCGCTGCCGGCCGTCGCCCAACCCGCGGGCCCTGCTGCGGCGGGCAGCGCGCTCCCCACCGTTTCGCAGCCGACGGGCGGCGAGGTCACGCAGGTCTTCGTGTCCGGCGGAAATCGCGCGCTCTTCAAGGTCGCCGTCGTGCCGCCGGCCGGCGACGCGGGCGTCGCCCAGACGGTGACGGACACGGCGAGCCGCGACTTCACGCTCTCGTCGCTCTTCCAGGTGCTCGATCCCAGGAGCTTCACCGCGAACACCGCCGCCGAGGGCAATACGATCGACCCCGCCAGCTGGCGCAACGTCGGAGCCGAAGGCGTCGTGAAGGGCATCGCCTCGGCGCGCGGAACCAACGTGCACCTCGAGCTGAAGCTCTTCGTCGTCTCGCGCGGCTCCAGCGAAGTGCTCAAGAAGGAGTACGACGTCCCCGCTGCCGGCGTCCGGGGCGCGGTGCATCAGTTCGACAACGAGGTCGTCAAGTGGTTCACCGGGACCGCCGGCTCCTTCGGGACGCGGATGGTCTTCAGCGCCACGACCGGTCGCGGTCAGAAGGGCATCTTCTCCATCGAGAGCGACGGCCAGGGCGTGGCAAGGTTGCCGGCCGTGTCGAACGTCGCGCTCGCGCCGGCCGTCGGTCCCGGAGGCGTCTATTACGCGGGCGGCCTCGCCGACGGCAGCTACGCGCTGTTCCGCGTCGGCAACCCGGCGGCCGTGCTCCGTCACGCAGGGCTCATCTTCGGCGTCGCGTTCGGCGGCGGAAAGATGGCGCTCGTCATCTCGCAGAACGGCGTGAGCGACATCTGGACGGGTCAGCCCGACGGAAGCGGTCTCACCCGCGTCACGAACGGCGGCCTCAACACCCATCCCGCGTTCGGCGCCGGCGGACAGCTCGCGTACGTGTCGAACAGCGGCGGCAACCCGCAGATCCACGTCGACGGCAAGCGGATCTCGTGGCGCGGCTCGTACAACATGTCTCCGGTGTGGTGCAACGATCCGGAAGGGGCGAAGGTCCTCTTCATGGGTCGCGACGGCGGCACGTGGGACATCTTCAGCGTCGACGGCGGAGGCAGCGCCGGCAGCATGAAGCGCCTCACGCAAGACCAGGGCTCCAACACCTACCCCGCGTGCTCGCCGGACGGGCGCATGGTCGCCTTCTTCTCGACGCGCGGCGGGCTCTTCACCGCGAACGTCGCGGGAATGAACCAGCAGAAGATCGCCAGCGTGACCGGCGAGAGCCTCCGCTGGGAAGGCAACTGACTGCGCGATGCGGCTCTTGACCGCGGTCCTCGCGGCGTGCGCTCTCTCCCGCGCGCTCCTCGGCTGCGCGCGGACGGCGGCCCCCGCCGACGAGTGCTCCGGCGCCGCCCCCACCTGCTTCGAGCCGATCGCGCAGACCATAGGCTGCTGCGCCGAGGCTGGCGTCCCCGCCGAATGTGGACCGAAGGACGCGCCGCGCGGCACCCTCCTCAAGTGGGTATGCCCCGGCAAGACTGTGCGCGCGACCGAGTGCTCCGCATACGGCGCCATTTGCGCGACGCACGTAGATCAAGTCGCGCCTTCGCTCGCGACGCCTCACGCCGTGCCCTTCGACGATCCGGGCGCGCCCGTCGCGGGGCTCCCTGCCGGCTGGCTCGACGCGTCGGCCGGCGCCACGCTGGTCGATCAGACCGAGCCCCTCGGTCCGTTCTACACGCTCCGCCGCACTGTGCTGCGGGTGGCGGCGCCCGAGGGCGTGAAGGAGCGCCGCGACGTCTACTTCGGCAAGGAGCGCCTCACCGACCGCCGCTACTTCCTCGCCCCGACGAGCGACTACCTCCTCTTCGAGGACGGGCCGAACAAGCTCGCCGTGCACGGCGCGGTGAGCGGCAAGCGGCGCGACGCGACCCCGAAGCCCTACGAGGCCCCCGCCGGGGCCACGTTCGACGCGCAGAAGCGGACCGTCGTCGTTGCCTTCACCAAGCGCGCTCCGCTGACCGTCCGCCTCCCGTGAGCGGGTGACACGCAACGCTTGCGTCGGCAAAAGAAATAGCGCCGAGGTGTGATAGAGTAATTGCTCTAGTTCTGCTTGCGTTGCCGTGACCCCCGTCACATCGGCGAGACACCAGGACACGCTTGTCTGGGTGGGCTTGTGCTCGCCGGTCGCTTCTCAGCGACAGCACCCCACCGATCGGACAGATCCCACGCGTTTCTGGATGCGAATTTCGGTGGGATCCGGAACTCTTGGTACTGCGTATCTCCAAAAATGTGAGCGTCCACGGATTGCGAGACCTATCTCGATGAGCCTAACTCGGAATTCTCCCCAGATCTCCGCCGACGCACGACGACAAGACGCCGGCGCGCGCCTCGCGGTGGGTCTGGTGGCAACACTGGTGTCCACGGTCGCTGTGTTCGCGAGCTGCTCGCCGTCGTTCCAGGCCAAGGCGTGCACCAACGACGCCGATTGCGGCAGCTCCCTCGTCTGCGTTCAGCAGACGGGGCCCGGCGTCTGCAGGTCTCCGGCGGACGCCCCGATCCGGATCGGGATGAGCGCGCCGGTTTCCGGCCCTAGCCAGGACCTCGGCACCGAGATGAAGAAGGGGGTGACCCTCGCGTTCGACGCGCAGAACGCCGCGGGAGGCATCCGCGGCCGGCAGCTCCAGCTCAACTTCCGCGACGACCAGTACGTCCCCGCGGCCGCAGAGCAAGCCACCCGCGATCTCCTCGACGTGCAGCCGCAGGCTGGCGTGCCCGCCAAGTGCCCCACCACGACGAACTCGCTCGTGGCCGGGACCGATCCGGTCGGTAACTCGGCGATCGCGAAGGGGCCGAACGGCGTCATCGCGCTCCTCGGCAACGTCGGCACGCCGACGATGGTTCGCAGCGCGCCGCTCGCCGTCGAGACGCAGACGCTCTTCTTCGGCGCGTTCACCGGCTCGGCGAAGATGCTCCGCGACGGCGCGTCGGGGCCGTGTGGCAGGTACATCTTCAACGTGCGCGCCAGCTACGGCCAGGAGGCGCGCGCGACGGTCGAGTTCTTCCTCAAGCTCGGCGTGCCGGACTCGGCGCACCTCGTCAGCTTCGATCAGAACGACACGTTCGGGCAGGCCGGCTACGACGGCCTCGTCAACGCCTGGACCGCGCTCAAGGGCGCGCCGCCGCCGGTCAACCCTGCGGACACCACGAACCCGATCAAGCGCTTTCGCTACACGCGCGACGATCAGAACAGCGTCCCCGCGCAGGTCGCGGGGGCGACGACGTACCTGGCGTCGATCCTCGCGTCGGACGCCGCGGCGACGGTCAACGTCGGCATCTTCATGACCGACACGTACGGGCCGGCGACGAAGTTCATCCAGGGCGTCCGCGATTGGCAGTACGCCCCCGCGAACACCGACGCCTCCGCGCGGCTGAAGCTCACGATCAGCAACGTGTCCTTCTCCGGCCCCAACTCGCTTGCGCAGCGCCTGAAGGACCTCGGGCAGGTGCAGACCCCGACGGGCCCCAAGGCGTACAGCGACGCCGTCTTCGTGTCGCAGGTGGTGCCGAACTACCAGAGCGACAGCAGCGATGCCGTGCGCGACTACAAGAAGGCGCTCGATGCGGCCGGGCTCACGCCGAGCTTCACCTCGCTCGAGGGGTACCTCGCCGCGCGTGTCTTCATCGCGGGCCTGCTGAAGCATCAAGGCGCGTACACGGCCGACGCGCTCATCGACACGTTCGAGCACCTGCCGAACCTTGCCCTCGGCCTCGGCGCGAACGCCGGCTTCAGCGCCTGCGGCAACGATGTCTGCAAGACGCAGCACAACTACTCGAAGTCCGTGTGGGGCACGGCGCTGTCGCCGGATGGGACGTTCACCAACCGCTACTTCTGGACGGACGGAACACCCCTGCAACTCTTCGAATGAACATGAGCGAACCTTCCGCAAAAGGCCCAGCCGCCGCCGAGAGCAAGGCCGAGACCGTCGGTCGCTACGTCCTCTATGCACCGATCGCGCGCGGCGGCATGGCCACGGTCCACATCGCGCGCCTGGTCGGGGCCGAGGGGTTCAGCCGCATCGTCGCTGCCAAGCGCCTCCACGAGCAGTACACGGAGGACCAGGACTTCGTGACGATGTTCCTCGACGAGGCCCGCATCTCGTCGAAGCTGCATCACCCGAACGTCGTCAGCGTGCTCGACGTCGTGCTCTCGGGCAAGGACATCGTCCTCGTGCAGGAGTACGTGCACGGGGTTCCGCTCGACAAGCTCGTGAAGGCGAGCCAGGCACGCGGCGAGCTCCTCCCCGTGCCCATCGCGATCGCGATCGTGAGCGGCACGCTGCTCGGCCTCCACTCCGCGCACGAGACGAAGGACGAGCTGGGCGAGCCGCTCAACATCGTCCACCGCGACGTGTCGCCGCAGAACATCATCGTCAGCGCGGACGGAACGCCGCGCCTCCTCGATTTTGGCATCGCGAAGGCGCGGTCGAGCGCCCACGTGACGCAGGAGGGGTTCTTCAAAGGGAAGATCACGTACATCCCGCCGGAGCAGCTGCGCGGTGAGCCGCCGGCGCGGACGACGGACATCTACGCCGCGGGCGTCGTGCTCTGGGAGCTGCTCGTCGGACGCCGGATGCACGCAGGCCGCGGCGAGAGCGAGCTGTTCTCGGCCGTCCTGAGCGGCATGCTGCCGACCGTGGAGGAGGCGGCCGCCGACCAGCGCGAGGCGATGGGTGAGAAGCGGTGGGCCGAGCTCGTCCGCCTGAACCCGCTCGTGATGAAGGCGCTCTCGAAGACCGCCGACGAACGCTACCCGACCGCCGACGCGATGGCGGAGGCGCTGCGCGCGACCATCCCGGCGGCGGGAGCGAACGAGCTATCGGCCTGGGTGAAGGACCTCGGCGCGGACTACCTCGAGGCGCGACAGCGCGTCATCTCGGCGAACGAGGAGAGCTGGCGCTCCGCGCGCAGGCTCGGCTCGTCGGGGCCGACGAGCGTGCCGAGCGTCACGAGCGGCCTCACGTCCGGCATTCAGTCCGTCGCAGGCTCCCGCGAGGCGACGCCTTCGCGTGGCGCTGCGCCGACCATTCCTGATTCCTCGTTCGATCCGCGGGGGGAGTCGCGACCGATGAAGCGCAGCTGGCCCATCATTCTCTTGCTCCTCCTGCTCGTGGGCGGTCTCTCCGCGTTCATCCTGCTGCGACCGGGGCGGCTGATAGGCGCCCCGACGGACCCGCCGGCCGGGCCAGTGACTGCCGTGACGACCGCGGCTGCGCCCGTGCTGCCGCCGATCACGCCGCCCGCGCCCGACCCGCCGCCGACCGCACCCGTCGCGGCGACCGCGCCCGACCCGAACATCGTCCCGCCCCCGCCGAAGCCGGTGGCGCAGCACCCCCCGCCTCGCCCGGCCCCGCCGCCGCCGCGGCCCGTCTTCCATCCGCCGCCGCCCACGCCGGCCACGGTCGCGCCGCCGGCACCCGCCACGACGGCGAACTGCAACCCCCCCTACTACTTCGAGGGCGCGAAGAAGGTCTTCAAGCCCGGCTGCATATGACGAGGACCCCATGAAAATGCCTTTCCGACGTCTCGCGAGCGGGGTCGTCGCCACCAGCCTTCTCGTCACCGCGAGCGGCCCAGCGCTCGCCGCGCCGTCGAAGGACGAGTGCGTCGAGGCCCACGGGCGCGGGCAGGACTTCCGCGAAGAAGGGCGCCTCACCAAGGCGCGCCAGGTGTTCCTCACGTGCAGCCAGCAGACGTGCCCCGCGCTCATCCAGTCCGACTGCGCGCGGTTCGCGGAGGAGCTCGGGCGCCTCGTGCCGAGCGTCACGTTCGTCGCGCGCGACACGCACGCCGCCGATCTCCCGAACACCTCGGTCTATCTCGACGAGCAGCTGGTGGCGTCACGCCTCGACGAGGGCAAGAGCTACGACGTCGATCCCGGTAAGCACTCGGTGCGTTTCGTCCACGAGGGCAAGGAAGTGTCGATGCGGGTGGTGCTCAGCCAGGGCGAGAAGGGGCGCAACGTCATCGCGACCTTCACCGACTCCGCCGGCGCCGAGCCCACCGGCTCGGGGACGCGCCCGCCCGCCGCGGGGGGAGAGCCTGCGCAGCCGCCCGCCGCGAGCCGCCCCGTGTTCCCCCTGATCCTCGCGGGTGTCGGCGGCCTCACCGCGGGCGTTGGCGTCGTGCTCATCGCCGTGGGGCTCGGCAAGGTGCCGAGCACCTGCAACAACTCGACGAAGGAGTGCGCGGCGCCGCCCGGCGACAAGGCCTTCGACGACGCGCGCAGCGGCGTCTCGACGGCGAACACCGGTGTCGTCCTCGGTGTCGCAGGAGCCGCAGTCGCGGTGACCGGGCTCGTCTGGTACTTCGCGCAGTCGCCGCAATCGCCGTCGCGCACTGGCAAGAGCTTCACCCCGTGGGTCGGGCAGGGCAGCGGCGGCGTGAGCTTCTCCGGCGCCTTCTGACGAGGCATCCGCCGCTGCTCAGCCGCCCAGCAGGCGCTCGATGGTCCGCGTCGTCATCACGCCCCTCAAGACCTCTTCGTCGCGAAGAAGGCGCTTGTGCAGCTCGATGTTCGTCTTGATGCCGCCGACGATGAACTCGTCGAGCGCGCGGCGCATGCGCGAGATGGCCTCCGCGCGGGTCGGCGCGTGGACGATGACCTTCGCCAGCAGCGAGTCGTAGTTCGGCGGCACGCGCCAGCCGCCGTAGACGCCGGAGTCGACGCGTACGCCCGTGCCGCCCGGCGGAAAATATTCGGTGATGAGGCCTGGCGACGGGGCGAACGTCTTCGGATCCTCGGCGTTCACGCGGCACTCGATCGCGTGCCCGCGGAAGCTCCACGGACGCGTGTCGGGCAGCACGAGCTTTTCGCCGGCGGCGGCGCGGATCTGGAGCGAGACGAGGTCGAGCCCGGTCACCATCTCGGTCACGGGGTGCTCGACCTGCACGCGCGTGTTCATCTCGAGGAAGTAGAGCTTGCCGCTCTCGTCCATGATGAACTCCAGCGTGCCGAGCGTCGTGTAGCCGGTGTCCAGGATGGCGCGGCGGATCGTCTCCGCCATCTCCTGGCGGCGCTCGGGCGTCATCGCGGGGCTGGGGGCCTCCTCGATCACCTTCTGGTGGCGGCGCTGCAGCGAGCACTCGCGCTCGCCGAGCGTCCACACGCCGCCGTGCTGGTCGGCGAGGACCTGGAACTCGATGTGGCGCGGGAGCTCGACGTACTTCTCGCAGTAGACGTCGGGGTTCTTGAAGCCGGCGTCGGCCTCACGCGTGGCGGCGAGGAAGTTCGCAAGGACCTCTCCCTCCTTGCGCACGATGCGCATGCCTCGACCGCCTCCTCCGCCGGACGCCTTGAGGATGACCGGGAAGCCGATGCGCTTGGCCTCCTCGATCGCATGCGCGCCGTCCTTGAGGACACCGCTGCCCGGCAGCAGCGGCAGGCCGTACTTCTTCGCGTTCTCGCGAGAGGTGACCTTGTCCCCCCACGCGCGCATCGCCTCGGGGGTGGGACCGATGAAGGTGACGCCGCACTTGGCGCAGAGGCGCGCGAACTCGGCGTTCTCCGACAAAAAACCGTAACCGGGGTGGATGGCATCCGCGCCGGTGATCTCCGCGGCGCTGATGATGGCAGGGATGTGGAGGTAGCTCTTGCTCGCCTCGGCCGGCCCGATGCACACGCTCTCGTCGGCGAAGCGCACGTGGAGCGCGCGGGAGTCGGCCTCGGAGTGGACGGTGACGGTCTTGATGCCCATCTCCCGGCACGCACGGAGCACGCGCAGCGCGATCTCTCCACGGTTCGCGATGAGGATCTTCTTGAACATCACCGTGAGCGCTACGCCTTCTTGATGCGGAACAGCTTCTGGCCGAACTCCACGGACTTGCCGTTCTGAGCGAGGACCTCGACCACGGTGCCCGAGTGCTCCGCCTCGATCTCGTTCATCAGCTTCATCGCCTCGACGATGCAGAGCGTCTGGCCGGCGCGGACGACCGAGCCGAGCTCGACGAACGAGGGGGCGTCGGGGCTCGGGGAGCGGTAAAACGTGCCGACGAAGGGGCTCGTGACCTCGACGCTGTCGGGATCGACGAGCTCGGCGACCGCCGCATCGGCACGCGGTGCGCCGCCGCCACCGCCTGTAGCGCCGGCAGCGGCAGAGGCGTGGTGCACCGCGTGCTGCACCACGTGCCCGCGCACGATGCGTATCCGCTCGCCTTCGTCCTCGTGCTCGAACTCGGCGATCTGCTCCTCGGCGAGGAGCGCGATCAGCGAGCGCAGCTTGTCCAGATCGATGCCGCTCATGTGGGCGAGACGATAAAGCAGAAGTCGTAGGACCGGAAGGGCCGTTGCGACGTCCGCTCGGCCGCGCAAGGCGCTACGCAGGTACGTGGCTACGCAGCTAGGATTTGCTTCGCCCGAGCCAGCGGACGAGGCCTTCGAGGGCCAGGAGGTAGCTGTCCGCGCCGAAGCCCGCGACCTTGGCGACACACGCCGCCGCGATGCGCGACTCCCGCCGGTACGCCTCGCGCGCCTCGGGGTTCGAGATATGCACCTCGACGCACGGGACGCCCATGGCACCGACCGCCGTGAGCGCGTCGAAGATCGCCAGGGACGTGTGCGTGTAGGCCGCGGCGTTCAGGAGGAGGCCCTCGTACTTGCCGCGCGAGGTGCCGATCCAGTCGCAGATCTCACCCTCGTGGTTCGTCTGACGGGCGTCGACCTTCGCGCCGAGCTCCTTGCCGCGGGCCTTCAGGCGGGTGTGGAGCTGGGGGAGCGTCTCCGTCCCGTAAATGCTCGGCTCCCGGGTCCCCAGGAGCTGGAGGTTCGGCCCCGAGATGCAGAGGATCCGCAAACTCAGAACTCGGCCATGAGCTTCGGCGCCGCGGTGCGCATCAGGTAGCGCCCCTTGCCGAAGTTGCCGCCGGGCTCCAGCGTGAGCGCCAGGAAGTACACGTCCCCGAGCAGGCGGATGATCGTCACCAGCTTGTCGGTGTTGATCGAGATCTCCTGCGTCGTGCCCGCCTCGAGCATCTCCGCGGCCTTCTTGATGGAGCCGAGCACCACGCCGAACTCGACGCCGACTGTGTTGACGTCGAACGGCGCGCCGTCCTTGGCGTACGTCTCCAGCGCGATGCCGCTGTGGTCCATCAGGATTCCGGCCAGCGCGCCCTCGGTCTTGTCGACGATCTCGCGGAGCGTTTCTTTGAACATGATGTTCTCTCGAGAGTAAAGGCCTGGTCGAGCCCACGTCAACGCCAGTTACCTGACGATACCTGATGAAGCCCGACGATGCCTGCGGACGGGCCAAGTGGAAGAGAAGGCGGTTCTGTCTTGATGGAAGTGTCCGGGAGGGTTTAAGTTCCACGCCCCAATGCGAGCGCGAGCCGGGGATCCATCCCGCACGATGGCCCAAAAGATCCTTGCCGGGAGGTGCGCTGATCCGCTCCTCTCGGGCGACCTCGTGGAGGTCAAGGTCGATCAGATCGTGCTCGCCCGCGCGCCGGGGCGGGCGTTCGCCGAAGGGTTGAGCGCGGGCCTGAAAAAGACGACCGCCGAAGTGGCGATCGTCTACGACGGCGCGTGCGTCACCGACGCCCAGCACATGGGCGAGATGACGGTCGAGATGGTCGCCGCGGGCATCGCGGTCGGCCGGCCCGGCGTCGGCTATCCGGCGCCCGTCCACCTCGAACGCTACGCCGCGCCGGCGCGCCTCTGCGTGACCGACGAGCCCCGCCTCGCCGGCACCGGCGGCGTGGGCATGCTCACGCTCGTCATGGCCCCTGGCCAGCTCGGACAGGCGCTCGCCACCGGCAGCGTCTGGCTTAGGCCGCCGCGCAGCATCCAGGTGCTCCTCACCGGCAAGATGCGCCCGTTCGTGTGCGCGCGTGACGTCGCCCTCGAGCTCATTCGCCGTGGCATCGGCGAGGCGGTGCGCAAGGTCGAAGAGCAGCACCAGGCGCCCGTCGTGCTCGAGTTCGCGGGCCCCTCGGCGCGCCTGCTCAGCGTGCAGGAGCGCAGCGTGCTCTGCGGTCTCGCGCCGCAGCTCGGCGCCGCCGCCGCGGTGTTCGTCGGCGACGAGCGGACCGAGGTCTTCCTCCGCGATCAGCGCCGGTCGAAGGCGCACCGCACCCTCGCCCCCGACGCCGGCGCCCCGTGCGCCGAGGTGATGAACGTAGATCTCGCGGCCGTCGACCCGCTCCTCCTCGACGAAGCGGGCCAGGTCCGCGCCGTGCGCGATCTCGCGGGCAAGCCCGTCACGCAGGTCGTCCTCGGCGGCGACGGCGGCGTCACGCTCCGCGATCTGTTCGCGGCGGCGGCGCTCCTCAAATCGAAGCGCGTGCCGGCGGGCCTGGATTTCCTGGTGCCCGTGCCATCACGCCAGACGCTCGAGGTCCTCGCGTCGAGCGGCGCGCTGGCCGATCTCATAGCCACCGGCGCGCGCATCGTCGAGCCGGACGCGCGTGTGGTCACCGGAGAGCTCTATCCTCCGCGCCTCGACGGCGTGAGCCTCCGCACGCACGAGCCGGAGCCGCGCGCCGCGTCCCCGTTCGTCGTGGCCTCGGCGGAGACGCTCGCGTGGGCGGTGGCGAGCGGTGAGGTCGGCGATCCGCGCTCCTTCAAGCGCCCGGTGCGGGTCACCGTCCCGCGCACGCTGCCGACCGATGATGTCCTCGTCGTGCGAGGTAAGGCGCAGGACACCGGCAAGAAGGGGCCGCCTCCGGCGACGGCTGGAACACCGTGGAGAGGGGCGCAGACGCTCGAGCTCGTCGACGCGGCCGAGGGCCTCGCGCTCAACGGCAAGGCCGTCGCTGTCGTATGCACGACGCTCGACGAGGTGCGCGAGCTCGCCGTGCGCGCGGCCGACGTCGCCTCGACGGTTCGCGCGGTGCTCGCGCCGTTCATCCCGAGCGGCCTCGTTGCCGTCTTCAGCGGCCTCGGAATCGCGGCCATCCAGTACGATCCGGCGACCGCGAAGGGGATCACGAAAGGGACCCTCGCCCTCCCGGCGCCCGCGCAGTGGGGCGAGCGCTCCTCCACTGCCATCGCGCACGGCGGCGCCCGCATTCCGATGCGCTGGCTCGCCCTCGGCGCCGAGCGCACCTGGGCCGGTGCCGGCACGGCCCGTCCAGCGCAGAAGCCCCGGTGACTCTCGAGCCCCGGTGACCGGAGCCACTCGAGGGTCACAGGTAGGGGTTCTTCTCGGTGCCGCGGATGCGCGCGCCCGCGCTCGCGATGACGATGTCGTCCCCGTCGACCGTCGCGCCCAGCTCGCGCGTCTCGCTCACTGCCTCGTGCGGCCCGAGCATGACGACGCTCCCGCGCCCGTCATGGCCGCGCAGGTCCACCCCGACGAGGAAGCCCTTGGCGTCCAGGAGACCCAGGCCACCCCTGCCGGCTGCGCCCGGCGCCTTCACCCGGAGGCTGTCGCTCGCCGCATCGTACGAAAGGCCTTCGGCGTGGATTTCGTGGAGCATGTCGGCAAAGGTAAGGCGCCTTTTTCCACTTGGCATGACCTGACGCAGAGAAATCATGGCATCCTAGCGGCGTGTCGACAAAGGGACGACTGACCCGGCAAGAGCTGGGCTGGCTGCTCACGCAAGAGGCCGCAAACGCCGCAGATCGCCTGCGTTCGGGCGTGCAGGTGCTCCGGACCAACGCGCCGCCTCCTTCCGACGAGCTCCCGGTTCTCCCGGAGATTCCCGTCGAAGCGTCGCTCGATGCGCTCGACGACGTGATGAAGATGCTCACGTCGCTCCACGCGAAGCCCTCGAGCGGACGCGGGCGCCGCGGACGCATCGACCTCGCGTCGCTCCTGTGGGAGGTCGCCCCCGACGCGCGCGTCGCGATGGAGCCGGGCAGCGGCACCGAAGTGAACGGCGACGAAGGCGAGCTCCGCCGCATGCTTCACGTGGTCCTCGGCCACGGCACGGGCGCGGGCTCGAACGTCACGATCAAGCGGGAAGGAGACCAGGTTCGTCTCTCCGTCGTCCTGGGACCGGACAGCTCCGCGATGGCGGACACCGAGCGCGCCTGGCTGAGCCGCATGGCGATCCGCTATGGCGGCCGCCACGAGTTCGAGGGAGGGGCCGAGTCGCTGGTCTTCCCGGCAGACGGCGCCTACGAGCGGAGCGAGCGCGAGGCGCTGCGCAAGGAGCTCGACGAGGCGCGCAAGCAGGGCGAGGCCTACGCGCGCGAGCTCGCGCAGGTGTTCGCCGCTGGTGAAGACACCGCGTCGCCGTCGACGTTTCCCCCGTCGCCGGGGCGTGACCGCTTTCCGATCGTCGCGCAGCTCGCCGGGGCGATGGCGTCGGAGATGCGCTCGCTGCTCTTCCCGATCGTGCGCGATCTGAAGGGACCGCGCCCGACCGATGAGACCCTCGACGGCGTGCGTCGCCGCATCATGCAGGTGCAGGACTTCCTGATCGGCCTCGCCGGCATCGGTGAGCTCGACCCGAACGAGCTGCCCATCGAGGTCGACTTCTGCGACGTCGCGCGTCAGACCACCCGCGCGCTCGCGCCGCGTGCCGATAGGGGCGGCATCACCCTCAAGCTCGTCACGATCCCCGACGGGCCCGACGTGCGCGCCTACGGCCGCTGCGCCCCACGGTCGGCCAACGCCTTCATCCGTGAGCTCCTCGCTCAGGCGCTCGCGGCGACGCCGCACGACGGCAAGGTCACCGTCACCGTCACAGCGGCCGGCCATGGCGAAGGAGAGAAGCTCGGCACCCGCGTCACCGTCGACGACGGCGGCGCCCCTCTCCCCGCGGCGGCCCGTCGCGCCTTCTTGGCGCTCGAGCTGGATCCCGGCACTTACGGCCGCCCGAGCAGCCTACCGCTCTACATCTGCAGCGAAATCGCGTCGGCGCAAGGGGCCCTCCTCGAGCTCGGTGACGGCCCAAACGGGGGTCTGCGTGTCACCGTCACTTTCCCTAAGTAGAATCTCGCGGTACCCTCACAGGGCCGCATGAGGATTCTCATCGTCGAGGACTCCGACTCCATTCGTCGGATGATCGAAGCTCTCGTCTCAACGCGTGGCCACCAGGTGAAGGCCGTGTCCAACGGCGCCAAGGGGCTCGAGGAAGCGTTCGAGTCGACGCCGGACGTCATTCTGCTCGATCTGAACCTGCCCGGCTCGTACGACGGGTTTCAGGTCTGCGAGCAGGTGCGCGCGAACCCGCTGACCCGCTCGGTCCCGATCCTCATCATCAGCGCGACGAGCGACGACGACGCCAAACAGCGGGCCCTCGCCGCCGGCGCTACCGCCTACTACACGAAGCCCTTCAGCCCGATGGCCCTGCTGAAGGAAATCGAGTCGATCCGCATAAAGCAGCGGTCTACGCCAGACGCCTAGCCCTTACGCGTCTCTTTCTCTCCTCCGCTTTGGATGCGAAGCCCCAACCTCTGGGTTCGCCGGCGCGCGGGCGCGCCTTCGCCGCTGGCGAGGCCTCCAGCGCTTCCTGCGCTGGAGGGGAGCGCAGCTCCCACACGAACAAAGGCTTTTGAAACTGCCTACAGCAGTTTCAGAAGCCGTTTCGCTCGCTCGGCCGCGGAGAAGATCATCTCCTTGCCTTCTTGGGTCGGGATCTTGAGGCGGGCGGCGAGGTCAGTCACGAACTTCTGCTCGTCGTCGTTGAAGTCGTTGTCGACGAAGCAGAGGAGCACGGCGTGCTGGAGGAGGACTCGGCGATCATCCGCCGAGAGCTCCTGCAGATCGATGTCGTCGATCGTGCGCTTTTCGGCGGCGTAATCGTGGATCGATTTGCGCTCGGACTCCGTCGCGCTGTAGGCGTCGAGGAGGGCCTCGAGCGTCTCCTTCTCCTTGTCGGCGAAGACGCCGTCTGCCCACGCCACGGGGACGAGGGCTCGGACGATGGCCATGTCCTGGTCATGCATCATGGTGTCTCCTGTCGAGGGTGAGGATCGGTCACTCGAGGCATCAGGTCAACAGCGGGATCACACATGCTCCCCACCCTGCTCACGTGCCCGGAGGCGTCACCAACGTCAGCCAAATGCCCCACATTGAAGAGTACGCCCCGGTGGGCGTGTTGCTCCCCACCCTTGCGAATCGCGTGTTGTACCAGCTACTTGGCGCTCATGCGTACGGCATGCGCGCCCGTCTGACCGAGCGGGGCCCTGGCGACGTCGGCGGCGGTGACCTTGAGACGCTTGCGGAACGTGGTGGGCCCGGCGACGAGGATTTCGGTGTCCTGATCGCACTTGATGGGGTCGATCGTCGCTTCGGGGCCGGCGCCGACGAGCAGCCACATCTCCGCCGCGCGGGGGGTGGAGACGACGTGCACGGTGCCCGGCGCGCCTTTGCCGCCGACGACGGTGCCGGGCTGCCCCGCCGGCCACGGATCGATCGCTCCCGGCCTGGCGCGGCTCGGCTCCAGCTGGACGGCGAGTTCGAAGCGAGGTTTGCCGTCGGCGCCTGGGTCCCACGCCGCACCGGCGGGGACGATCGAGCGCTTCGGGGCGAAGCCCTCGGCGGTGGCGACGAACTCGAGGCGTGCGCCGACCGGCATGCGATCAATGTCGACGGGCGCCTGACCGAGGCGCAAGAGCACCTCGGCGGCGACGGGCACGTCGGCGATCGTGAGCGCGCCGCGGCACTTGACGACCTGCTGCTGGGCGAGCGCTTGCTGGCTCGCGAGCGCTGCAGCCTTCTTCTCCTGCTCGAGCTTGTCCGGCGTGCGTCCAGTGAAGAAGCCTGGTTTCAGCATCCAGAGGGCGACCGCGCCTCCCGCGAGGACGATCAGCGTCAGGAGCGCGAGCACGGTGTTGATGCGTCGCGCGCGCTTGCGACCGAGCTCGCGCGGCAGCACCATGGTCTTGGCGTGGCGCGACCCCTGTCGCGGCGCCATCCCCTGGGTGGCGGGCCGACCCGACGACGACATGGGGGGGAGGCCGCTGCCGTCTGGCACCGAGCTCCGCGCCGGGGGCGCCGGCCGCATCGACGGACGCGGCGGCATCTGCGGAGGCGGCTGCATCTGCTGCATCTGTGGAGGCGGCTGCATCTGCTGCATCTGCGGAGGCGGCTGCATCTGCTGCATCTGCGGAGGCGGCTGCATCTGCGGCTGTATCTGCTGCATCTGCGGAGGCGGCTGCATCTGCGGCGGCGTCATCTGTCGGCCGGCGGGCGGCGTCGCCGCGCGCATGGGCGGCGGCTCGACGAGGGGCTTGATCGTTGGCGCGAGCCCTGGGGCGACAGGGGGCTGCACCATGGTGGCCGGTGGCGGCGCGAGCCCCACTGGCGTCTGCGGCCGGCGAACGTTGGCGATGGGGATGCTCTGATCGGTCATCGCCAGGAGCACTTCGACGTCGTCGGGTCCGGGCATCGCCGAGATGACGGGGCCCATTTGCTGCCTGCTCGGCGGGGGCGGCGTCGGCTCGAGACCGACCATCGCCTTGAGCTCGCGCGAGACGGCGCGGTCGGTCGTCGCACCGGACACCTCGAACGACGCGAGGAGCTGATCGACGGCGTCGGCGCCGGACGGCTGCGTCGGATGCCGAACCGCCGCGTCGACCTCGATGGGGACGGCGGGAGGGGGAGTCTCGGCGGGCGGAGGCTCGGGGGGCGCGGCGCTCGGACCGCGCGGCAGGGCCTCGGCGAGATCGGGGAAGGCGTCGCCGCTGGAGGGCTCTGGCTCGTCGACGACGGCGACAGCGGCAGCGACAGGGACCGCGGCGGGCGGCGGACGCGGCGCCGGTGGCGCGAGCCGAGTCGCCCCCTGCGGCGAGGTCGGGCGGGGCGGGGCCGCGGCAGGCCGCTCCGGGGGCGGTGCGTTCCGCCCGACGCCCGCGGTCACGCGCTTCACCTCGCGGGCGAGGCGCGCGAGGGCACGACGCCCGGCAGCGCGGTTGACGGGGATGAGGGCAGCCTCGAGCTCCTCGATGAGCGCAGGCAAACCGCCCCCCGACTTGCGCCGCGACGCCGCGCCGAGCGCCGGTGTCGCCGAGCCGCTCGACTCGAGGAGGCGCTGCAGGATCGCCCGGACGCTCGCCTCCGTGTCGCCCGCTCCGTCGCGCGAGCGGACGAGCGCGACCGTCCCCTCCTCGCCGATGTAAACGCTCCGGGGCTCGACGTCGCCTGCGTGCGTCTGCGCCCCTTCGGCGATCTCGAGGGTGAGGTACCCCGCGAGCTCGGGTGCGAGCGGGACGCGCTTCGCGTTCACGACCGCGAACACGTCCTCGAGCGTGACGGAGTGCTCGATGGGGCCGCTCACGCTCCGACCTGCCTCACCGGTACACCGGCGCGCGCGAGGTAGGCCTTGGCCTCGCCGATCGAGTGAATGCCGTCATGGAAGATCGAGGCCGCCAGCACCGCGCTGGCGCGCCCGACGGTAAGCCCCTCGCGCAGGTGCTCGAGCGTCCCGACGCCGCCCGAAGCGATGACGGGCACCGGCACGGCGTCGGACACGGCGCGCGTGAGCTCGACGTCGAAGCCGGCCTTGGTGCCGTCGCGGTCCATGCTGGTGAGGAGGATCTCGCCGGCGCCGAACCGTACGACCTCCTCGGCCCAGGCGATCGCGTCGAGGCCGGTCGGTGTTCGCCCGCCTTCGATGAAGACCTCCCAGCCGCGCGTGCCATCCGGACCCTGCCGGCGCTTCGCGTCGATGGCCACCACGATGGCCTGCGCGCCCCACGCGTCGGAGCACCGCTGCACGACCTCCGGCCGCTTCACGGCCGTCGTGTTGATGCTGACCTTGTCGGCCCCCGCGGCGAGGAGCGCGCGTACGTCGTCCTCGGTCCGCACGCCTCCGCCGACCGTGAGGGGCGTGAACAGCACGTCGGCGCAGCGCGCGACGACGTCGAGGATGGCGCTGCGCTTCTCCACGGACGCGGTGATGTCGAGAAAGCAGATCTCGTCGGCCCCTTGCTCGTCGTACCGGCGCGCCTGCTCGACGGGATCGCCGGCGTCACGCAGGCCGGCGAAGCCGATCCCTTTGACGACCCGCCCATCGCGAACGTCCAGGCAGGGGATGATCCGTCTCGCCAGCACCGCTCTCGTGCTTACCTTCGTCGCCGCGCTACGTAAACTTTCCCGAAAGGCGGCGCGGCAATCAGCCCTTCTGGTCGTAAGTGTCGAGCATCTTTTCGATCGACGCGAGGTTGTTGTCGATCGACTCCTGGACGATCTGCGTCATGGTCGCGCTCGAGCCCTTGAGAGCTTCGTAGTAGCGCTGACGCTCCGTCGAGTGGACGATCGCGGGCGGGTAGCCGCCGCGCAGAAGCAAAAGGTTCATGAACAGCCGCGCGACCTTGCCGCTGTCGTTGGCGAAGGGGAAGATGCGAAGGAGATCGTAGTGGGCCCGCGCGGCGAGGCGAATGGGGCTTCGCGTTCGGCGCGTCTCCGGATCGTTCACCCAGTCGACGACCTGCCGGACCTTGTAGGTGATCTTGTCGGGCGCCGCGTACTCGTGGAAGTAGAGGCGGTGCTGCGGAATGTCTTTCCGGTACCGGACCGTCTTCAGGTCCCCTTCCTCCGGGTGGAGGATGAGGTAAATCTTTTTGATGACGTCGAGGTTGATCGGCAGCCGCTTCTTGACCGCGTAGTCGCGCACGTAATCGAGCGCCTCGCGGTGGCGGCGGATCTCCTCGCAGACGGGCTGCATGCTCGAGTCGGCCACGACCGTCGCCGTCGGATCGACCGCCGTCCGCAGCTCCTGGAACGTGTAGACGACGCCCTCGATAGCGCTGTCATGGTAGATCCATGACATATCGATATTTTCTCGATAGTTAGCTTGGAATAGTGGATCTGCTTGTTGAAGCCGTGCCTCGAGCGTGGCCGTCCGCTCCTCCATCGAAATGGGCTTGGGCGGCGGCGGCTCAGCAGGGGGGCGGGGCTGCGCGACGGGCTTCTTCTTCGCCGCGGGGGTGTTTTTTTGAGGTTTCGAGGGCATGCGCGGCGAACGAGGAGCCGGGGAGAGGCTCGACCGGGGCCGAGGGTAATGAAGTCGCAACAAGTCCGTCAAGGGAGTTGCACATGGTCGTTTGTTCAGGTACTAGACCTGAATGCTTGTTCAGATCACGGTGCGAAACCTGGTTCTGATCGAGGAGCTCGTCCTCGAGCTCCACCCAGGCTTCAATGTCCTCACGGGGGAGACGGGGGCCGGCAAGTCCATGCTCGTCGACGCGGTCGGGCTCGTGCTCGGCGGGCGCGCGCGCCCCGATCTGGTTCGCAACGGGACGCGCGAGGCCGAGGTCGAAGCGCTCTTCGACGTTCCGCCGAGCTCGCGACTCGCGGCGAAGCTCGAGGCGGCCGGTGTCCCGAACGAGCAGGAGCTCGTCGTGCGCCGCGTCGTCCACGCCGAGGGGAGGAGCCGCGCGTTCCTGAACGGCCGCCTCTGCACCGCGACGCAGCTCGCCGATCTCGCGCCCGAGCTCTGCGACATCGCCTCGCAGCACGAGAGTGTCAGCCTGACCGATCCAGCGACACACCTCGGCTACCTCGACGCGTTCGGCAAGCTGGAAGAGGCGCGGGCCGCGCTCGCCGTCCAGGTCGATGCGCTGGGGGACGTCGCGCGTGAGCTCGAGGAGGCGCGCAGCGCGGAGCGCGGTCGGATCGAGCGCGAGGATTTCCTCGCGTTCCAGCTGAAGGAGATCGACGACGTCCGCCCGCTCCCGGGCGAGGAGTCCGAGCTCGACGTCGAGCGCGCGCGCCTGAAGCACGCGGGTCGTCTCACCGACGCGACGCGGCGCGCCGAAGCCCGCCTGTGCGAAGGGTCGGAGGGCGCGCGTGCCATTTGCGACGAGCTCGCGCGCATCTCCGGCGAGCTGGATGGAGCCGCGGAGCTGGACGGATCGCTGGCCGATCTCGCGCGCGTCGTCGCATCGGCGCGCACCGAGCTCGTCGATGCCGCGCGCGCGCTCGGGCGTTACGCGGACGGCGTCGAGTCGAACCCGGCGCGTCTTGCCGAGGTCGAAGAGCGTCTCTTTCGCTTGCAGAAGCTCTTGCGGAAGCATGGTCCTACGACCCACGAGCTCACCGCGCACCGCGAGGAGCTCGCCCGTGAGCTCGGCGCGCTCTCCAAGGCGCAGGACAGGGTCGCCGATCTCGACCAGCGGCATGGCGCGCTGCACGAGGATGCGGCACGCGCGGCGAGCGCGCTCTCGAAAAAGCGCCGCGCGGCGGCGGAGCGGCTGGCCGACGCGATCGGCCGCGAGCTGGGGCTCCTTGGAATGGGCCGCGCGCGGGTCATCGTGGACGTCGCTCCGGGAGCCCGCCTGGGGCCGTCGGGGACGGACCGCGTGGAGTTTCTCATCGCGCCGAACCGCGGGGAGGAGCCGCGCCCCCTCCGGCGCATCGCGAGCGGCGGTGAGCTCTCGCGCGCGCTCCTGGCGCTGAAGCGCGTCCTGGCCGAGCAGGGGCCCGCCGGAATGTACGTTTTCGACGAGGTCGACGCCGGCGTCGGCGGCGCCGTGGCGGAGGTGATTGGCCGATCCATCAAAGACATCGCCACGCACCGTCAGGTCCTCTGCGTCACCCACCTCCCGCAGATCGCGGCGCTGGCCGACGCCCACTTCGTCGTCGGCAAGCACGAGACGAAGGGCCGCACGTCGACGACCGTGCACCGCCTAGGTGACAAGGAGCGCGTCGTCGAGCTCGCCCGCATGATCGGCGGCGTCAAGGTGGGCGAGGCCGCGAAGAAGGCCGCGGTCGAGATGCTCGCCGTACGGTGAGCACGATCGCGAGCTTTTGTCCTTCATGCGTCGAGCCCCAGTGTGGTCGTGGATCCGACGATGCGCGGGCGCCCCGGGGCCTGGTCAGGTGCAGCCGTCGCCCTCGCACGTCTTCGTGCAGGGCGCTCCGCCGGCGCACGACTGCTTGCACCCTCCGCCTTCGCACGCGAGATTGCAGATCGCGCCGGGCGCGCACGACTGCGCGCAGCCGCCGCCGGTGCACGTGAAGTTGCACGTCCCCGAGGCTGCGCAGATCTGCGTGCATTGACCGGCGGCGCACCCGAGGTTGCAGGCGGCACCCTCGGCGCAGCGGCCCGCGGTGCGCGCGTGTGCGGCCGCGTGCGGGGCCGCGTGCGCGGCGGTCGCGGGCGCAGTGGCGGGGGGCGCGCTGAGCGGAGCCAGCGCCACGGCGGCGGCCGAGGCCGAGGTGGTGCTCACGTTCGACGTCGCGACCAGCGAAGTTGCGGGCGCCTCGAGCGAGACGGGAGCCTCCTTGCAGGCCGCGAGAGTCGACGCCAGACCGAGGGCAACGAGAGCGATGGGACGCATGGGGGCCTCTTCTTTCATTTTTCTGAGTAGTGATGAGAGCGAGAGGGGGTAGAGCAAGGTGCGCGCCAGCGCGGATCGACCCAGAATTCCCAAGTGGTCGAGCAAGGATGGCTCTGGACCGTTGAGCAACGCGGCGGCGACCTTGCTCAGGCCTTGCTCACGCCTCGCTCACGCCTCACGCCACGCTCACCGCCAGGCTGCCGGCCGCGCTATGCTGATCTCATGCAGCGCCCCCGCGCGAGGTTGGGCCGCCTGGCGGCCGCCGTCGCTATCGCCGCCGCCGCGTGGTCGGGTCCGGCGCGTGCCGCGTGCCCGGCCGCCGCCACGAAGGCGTACGCCGACGCGCGGCGTGCCTTCGAAGAAAAGCGCTACGACGACAGCATCGCGCTCCTCAGGGCCGCGTACGCGTGCGAACCCAACCCGGTCTACCTCGGCAACGTCGCGCGCACCCTCGAGGAGGCCCACCGACCGAAGGAGGCGCTCGAGGCCTGGCGCGCGTTCCTCGTCGTGACGACCGACCCGCGCGAGCGCACGCAGATCGAGGGGCGCATCTCGGCGCTGTCGAAGCTCGTCGACGATCTCAATCGTCTCGAGAAGGAGAAGCTCGCCGCGGAGGAGGCGAAGCGCAAGGCGGAGGCGTCGGCGAAGGAACGGCAGCCCAGCGCCCCCGCGCCTGCCCCCGCCGCCGCCGCCGCGCACGTCTCGGCGGGCGCTTGGATCGTGAGCGGTGTCGGCGTCGCGGGGCTCGCTGCGGGCGTCGTGCTGGGGGTGCTCGCGAACGGAAAGCACACCTCGGCCGCGGACGAGCGCGACGTCGTACGCGCCACCGCCCTCCAGGACGACGCGCGCGGCCTCGCACACGCCGCGAACGCCGCGTTCGTCGTCGGGGGCGTGGTCACGGCGGTAGGGATCACGTGGATCGGCGTCGACCTGCTCCGCACGGGCGATGCTCGCCCGCGCGCGGCGCTCACCCTCCGCGGGGCTAGCGTCGCGCTCGAGGGGCACTTCTGACGAGCGCAGGCGGATGCTAGGATTGAGCGATGGCCCCATCGGGAGATCGCCCGCCTCCCTCGCACAGCGCCAGGGTCGACGAGTGGGCGGAGGACGCCGAGACCGAGGCGGCGCCGCTACCGGTGAACCTCGAGTCGAGCGCTCCGCGCTCCTTCCTCGTCGTCCGTCAAGGGAGCGATGCGCACATCGTCGACCTCCACCCGGGCCACGAGATCGTCGTCGGCCGCGCGCCCGACGCCGGCGTCCGCATCGACGACAGGCAGGTCT
The DNA here is from genome assembly GCA_025359105.1 of Myxococcales bacterium. GTDB lineage: Bacteria > Myxococcota_A > Polyangia > Polyangiales > Polyangiaceae > JANYHK01. The sequence goes on from JANYHK010000095.1 coordinate 28,719, forward strand.
CCAGGGCGCACGCGCGCATAAGGTGCGAGGAGGCGGCTGTGATCGTGCGCGATCTGGGGAGCCGCAACGGCACCCTGGTGAACGGCCGTCTCCTCGCCAACGCCGAGCAGTCCCTCGCGCCAGGCGACGCCATCGCCATCGGCGGGTGCACCATGGTGCTCGCCACTTTGTCCGGCGCACGCGCCGCGGCGTCGTCGAGCGCGCTGGCGACCCCCACGGACGAAGACCTTGTGGTGGCCGATCCCGAGATGGCGGCGCTCTACGAGAACGCCAGGAAAGTGGCTCGGACGCCGACCTCGGTGCTTCTCCTCGGCGAGACCGGCGTTGGCAAGGACGTGCTGGCCAAGCGCATCCACGCCTGGAGCCCGCGCGCCGGCAAGCCCTTCATCCGCGTGAACTGCGCAGCGCTCCCCGAGACGCTCCTCGAGAGCGAGCTCTTCGGCCACGAGCGTGGCGCGTTCACCGGCGCCGACCGACGCAAGATCGGCTACTTCGAGGCGACCCTCGGCGGTACGCTCTTCATCGACGAGATCGGCGAGCTCCCGCTGCCGGCGCAGGTGAAGCTCCTCAACGTCATCGAGACCCGCTCGGTCACGCGCGTCGGCGGGACCCAGCCGATCCCCGTCGACGTCCGCCTGCTCAGCGCCACGAACCGCGATCTTCAGGCCGAGATCGCCGCGGGCCGCTTTCGTTCGGATCTCTACTACCGCATCAGCCCCTTCTCCCTGAAGATCCCGCCTCTCCGCGCGCGGCCCGCGCAGATCGCCCTGCTCGCGAACCTCTTCGCGAGGACGCTCTCGGGGGAGCTCGGCTCGCGCCCGCCGTCGCTCGGGCAGGACGTGCTCGACGTGCTCCTCCGCTACCCCTGGCCCGGCAACGTGCGCGAGCTGCGAAACGCGATAGAGCACGGCCTCGTCATGGCGGACGGGGCGCCGCTGCGCGCGGAGCACCTTTCGCACGACATCCGCGGCGGCGGCGCCGTCCACGACGCGCTGCAGCCGAGCATGCGCGAGCGCTTCGCGGACGTCGAGCGGCAGCGGATCGAAGAAGCGCTCGCCGCAGAGGGGGGCAATCAAACGCGCGCGGCGGAGCGACTCGGGATGCCGCGTCGGACGCTCGTCTACAAGCTCGCGCGGTACCGCAAGGGCGAGTGAGTCGCCGGCAGGCTCTACGGCATGCAGCAGACGGTGACAGGCATGCTCGGTGTCACCGTCCCGTTGGGCGTGACTCCGCTCGGCGCGCAGGAGCCCCCGACCGGCGCGCCGACCGAGATCCCGACGGCGGGGCTGAACGGCTGGCAGGTTGGCGCCGTGAACGTGCCGGTGGCGTTCATGCAGTTGTTGTCGCTGTACGTGTTTACGGTCGTCGGGCACGCTACGCCGGTCGGTGCGGTGCAGCTGCACGCCGAGCAGCCGCGGGTGTCGTTCGTGCCCTTCTGGACGACACGCTTGGCCGAGTACGGCGCGCCGGGGCAGCCGACGTCGCCGGCCTGCATCACGCAGAGCACCCGATCGAACGGCGACGCGGGCGTCGGCACGCACATCAGTCCGGCGCCGCACCCCGACGTCGACTTGTTTCCGTTCATGCACCCGATCTGCGCGCGCTGCCAGGTCACAGGAGGCCGCGTCGCGACGCCGCCGCCGGGCGGGCAGCTGCCGCCGTCGGCGAGCGCTGCCGTGACCAGAGCGGTTGACGCCGAACCGCCGCTGCAGGACGTGATCGCGAGGCCGGTGTAACATCCATAGATGGCGGGTGCGGTTTGCGCGGGGCACGCCGTGCAACCGGGCCCGATCGTCCCCTTGTCACACTTCGCGCCGCTCGCGCCGCCGCACGTGCACGCCGAGCACTGCGCGGCCGGTGGCGCAATCAAGTCGGCGTTGGCCACGAGCGCGACGACCGGCGAGACGGACGGGCACGCCGGGGCGTTCGCGGGGTTTCCGTCGTAGATCTGGAACGGGCCGGTCCAGCCCGCCGGCGCCGGGGCGACGCACGAGCCCGGCGGGCAATCCGGCGGCGGCCCCACGTCGGCCTGCGCATCGTTCGACGCGCCGTCCGGCACCGTCCCGCCGCCAGCCCCGTCCGCGGCGCCTCCTTCGGCCGGACCGCCGCAGACTCCGCCGATGCACGGCAAGCCACCCGGGCACGCGTCGACACAGGCCTTACCGCGCACGTCGAGATCGTCGATCGAGCACGCCGCGAAGGGGGCCGCGCAGAGCGCAGCGCCGACGAACGCGGCGGCGGCTCCTGCGCGTCGTAGGGACTTCACAAGCGGATCGTAGCACGCGGCGCGGACCCGGCCGAGCGCGCGACTACCACAGCGCGGGCGAGGAACCGCGCGAGCCCGCGGGCTTGGGAGGCGCCTGGGCGGGCGCGCGCGAAGGCGAGCGACGCGGGCTGGAGGTGCGGGCGCCGGCGTCGGCGGAAATGGCCTGGGCCGGGTCTGGCGCGGCCGCCTGCGACGACGAAGCCGACGCCAGGGGATCGGGCGACGCGCCGGTCGGCGGCGGCGACGCGACGGTGGCCGCGGGAAGGTCCGGTGTCCTGACGGCGTCCTCGACCGCGGGAGGAGGCGGCGCCTGCTCCGCGTGCACGCGCGACGAGCCAAGGCGCATCGCGCCCATGCCGACGACGGCGCCGGCGAGCACCAGCGCCGCGGCGATCGACGGCCACGCGATCCGCCGCCCAGCGCCGGCCGAAGGCGCCGTGGGGTCCGGGCGGCTCGGCATCGTCTGGGCGAGGTTCGTCGGAGACTCGGCCACGGTCGGCATCTCGACGTCGACGTCGACCTCGGCCTGCGGGAGGACCACCACCCGATCGCCGCCGCGGACCCGTCGGAGAAGCTCCGCCTTCTCCGCGATGCGGTCGGCGAAGAGACGCTGCATGACCTTCCCGAGGTGCTCGCCGGGGTCCTCGACCGTCTGCTTTCGGATGAAACCGAGCAGCTCGCGCCGCATCTCCGCGGCCGTCTGGAAGCGGTCGGCAGGCTCCTTCGCCAGCGCGCGCGCGCACAGCGCATCCACGGCCGCCGGCGTCCCTGGCCGCACCTTCGACGGCTGGGGCGGCGGTTCCGAAAGGATGGCCTGGAAGGTTTGGGCGGTGCTGGCCCTCCGGTACGCGCGTCGCCCGCTCACGAGCTCGAACAGCACGATGCCCAGCGCGAACACGTCGGTCCGGCGATCGAGCTTCACCGCGCGGAGCTGCTCGGGCGCGAGGTACTCGATCTTGCCGCGCACGGTGCCCGCTTCGGTGCGGCTCCGGCGCGTCGTCGTCGTCGCGATGCCGAAGTCGATGACATGCACCGCGCCCGAGTACGACACGAAGATGTTCTGCGGGGAGACGTCGCGGTGGACGAGCTCGAGCGGCCGGCCGTCCTGCGACTTCGCCTCGTGGGCTGCATGGAGACCGGCGCACGCCTCGGCGAGGATGTGCGCCGCGAGGGTTGGAGGCAGATCCTCGTTGCGGATCGCGAGGCGTCGGCACAGCCCGGCGACGGACTCCCCCTCGAGGTACTCCATGACGATGTACAGGCCGTCCGCGTTGCTCCCGAGCTCCTGCACGTTGATCAGGTTCGGATGACGCAGATTCGAGATGATGCGAGCCTCGTCGAGGAAGAGGTCGACGATCCTCTTGTCCGGGGCGAGGTGCGGCAAAATTCGCTTGAGCACGACCGGTCGCTCGAACCCGTGCGGCCCGTGCATGCGCGCGAGTAGGACCTCCGCCATGCCGCCCTCGGCGAGACGGCCGAGGATCTCGTACCGGTCGATGCGCATCGCTGGCGAGGGCGCCATTCCAGAAGAAGTATACCGCGGCGCGCCGCGAACGGGCCTCTCGCGCTGAGCAATGCAGCGCAAGCGTTGCCCAGCTTGCTCGCCGCCGGAGGGCCAAGCCCCATGAAACCAGCATTTTTAGGGCCATTCGAGCGTGGCGCGGGCCTTGCGTAAGGGCAAGGCATGAACACGATCACGAACGAGACGGTGAGCAAGAGCACGACGGCTTCCTCGGGAACCCTCGCCGAGCAAGCGACATGGCGGGGTCGCTCCTTTGCGCGTCGTGTGGCGCGCGCGGCTTCGAGCCTTGCGCTGGTCGGCCTTCTGCTGGCGCTGCTCGCTCCGAGTCAGCTCGCGTGCGGCAGCGGCAGCGCGCAGACCTGCTCCTCGAGCGACGAGAAGTCGTGCACCGACACCTTCAACGCTTGCGTCCAGAAGGCCGCGGCCGCTGCCGACAGGGCGGCCTGCCAGACCTGCGTAGACAACTACTGCTCCTGCTACAGCGCGTGCGGCAACACCTGCGACCGTCCGACGCTCGCACGGCAGTGCCAGTGAAGAGCGAATCTAGCCCTTCCGCGTGAGCGCGTAGTCGTTCAGATCGACGCGAATCAGATCGCGCAGCCAGGGCAGTGCCTTCACCGACTGCCGGTACATCTGCTGGGCGACTTTGCGGTAGCTCGGGTGCCCCTCGCGCGCGCTGCGGAGCTCCACCATGTGGAACAGCTCGCGAAGGTTCATCTGCCACATGGTGCGGAGGCGGTAGGCGAGGGGCACGACGTACTGCGCCTCGAACGGGAGGGAAGGGGCCATCTGGTGCCACGTCTTCTCGGCCTTCTCGAGCGCGGCGCGGAACTCCTCGCCGATGCCGGGCATCTCGTCGAGCTCCGGCGGGACCTCGGCGCCGAGCCAGCAGCCGAGGCGCTGCGGGAAAGGCGAGAGCATGCGGTGGCGCTGCAGATCGCGGTACGCGCCGAAGTCCATCGTGACCTCGAACGCCATCCCCGCCGCCTCGAACGCGCGCGGCGCCGGATCCCACTTGCCGCGCGGCTCCATCACCGCGCCCAGCAGCTGCTCGAGCTTCGCGCTCGTCGTGCGGCCGATGCTCGACGAGAGGCCCGAGGCGTTCCACCTCGCGTCCGAGCCGTCGTAGCAGAGCGCGTGCACGACGCGCTGCAAGGCGTCGAAGTCGTAGCGGAGGAGGCGCACCGCCTGACCGTACTCCTCGGTGCTCTCCCCCTCGTCGGTGCCCGACAGGCCGGCCGCGTCGGCGATGCGCGGGACGGCGTCCCGGAGCGCCGCCCGGTACGGGTTCGGGGCCACGTACTTCACGAGCGTCGGCGCGACGTGCGCGCTCTCCACGTGCATGGCAGTGGCGACGTCGCGCGCCTCCTTGAGCGGCGAGGACAGCATCTTCGAGAGGAGCATCTCGATCGCGCGTGCGTTGGCGGTGAAGCCCAGGTTGGTCTTCGTCCCCGCCGGCAAGAGGCCGCGGAGGAGGTCGAACGTCTTGGCCTTCATCTGCGCGGTGTAGCCGCCCTCGGTCTGCTTCTCGCCGCGCGGGTGGCGCGCCTTCATCTCCGCCTCGACGCGGGGGACGAGGTCGAGGTACGTGCGAAAGAGTCCGCGGCACGTGTCGCGGTACATCTGACCGAGCCTCCCCTCGATGTCGGGGAGCGGATGGAAGCTGTTCTCCTCCCACATCACGTAGCGGGTGCTCTTCTCGGTGTAGGACGCGAGGCGCAGATCCTCGATGAGCTTCGACGTGACGATGCTCACGTTCTCGATCGCGAGGTGCACGACCGCATGCTCGGCGACGGATTGATGCCCGTAGCCGACGACCCACTTCTCGTGGAAGGCCTTCGCCTTCTCGGAGGCGAGCTTGAAGCCCGGCGCGGCGCCGGCCTCGCCGAGATCGATCTCCTGATCCGCCAGCAGGCGGGCGAGGTTGGTCCGCAGGTCGTCCTTGCTGCGCGAGTAGTACGCGAAGAGGACGGCGATGACCTCCTCGGGCAACCCCGCGAGCGCGAACACGTCGCCATCGAGATTCGAGACGTACGGCCTCAGTCGCTTCGCGTCGTTTTCGTTGAGCGCCACGCGCCGCCAACTAGCACACCCACCGCCGAGCGAAAGCCTCGCCTCGGCTACCCGAAACGCTATCCGAACAGGAGCGACACGTTCTCACTCATGCGCAAGGGCTTCGCGCGCTTGGTGAGGACCTCGCAGCCGTGCTTCGTGACGACGACGGTGTGCTCGAACTGCGCCGACAGCGAGCCGTCCGCCGTCGTCACCGTCCACTTGTCCTTCGGATCGACCTCGACCTCCCACCGTCCGAGGTTCACCATCGGCTCGATCGTGAAGATCATGCCGGTCTTGATGCGCTCGCCGGTGCCGCGCTTGCCGAAGTGCTTCACCTGCGGCGGCTCGTGGAACTTCCGGCCGATGCCGTGCCCGACGAAGTCGCGGACCACGTTGCATCCGAGCCCCTCGACGTACTCCTGGATCGCGGCGCCGATGTCGCCGAGGCGCGCGCCGTCCTTCACCTCGGCGATGCCGAGCTCCAGGGCGCGCCGAGCGGCTTCGACGACCTTGCGCGCGTCGGGGCTCGGGGTGCCGATGTAGAACGTCGCCGACGTGTCGCCGTGGAACCCCTTGTAGAACGTGGTCACGTCGACGTTCACGATGTCGCCGTCCTTGAGGACACGGGCGCTCGGGATGCCGTGGCAGACGACCTCGTTCACCGACGTGCAAACGCTCTTCGGGAACCCCTTGTAGTTGAGGGGAGACGGGTACGCGCCGCGCTTGAGGGTGTCCTCGTGGACGATCGTGTTGATGTCCTCGGTCGTCATCCCGGGCTTCAGGCGCTCGCCCACGACGAGCAGCGTCTCGGCCGCCATCTCGCAAGACGCGCGCATCGCCTCGATGTCCTTGGCGTTGTGAATCTCGACGGTCACGCAATCACCCTTACCCTATTTTTGGAGGTTCTCCAGGACGGTTGCTTCACGAACGGAGGCCGCGACGTCCTTGGAGTCGCTGGACAGGTGAAAGTGGTACTCGCGGTCGCCGTCGGCGCGGCCGAAGAGCCGGACGAAAGCGATGAAGCGCTTGCCGACCAGCGCCGACTCGTAGCTCTTCAGGATGCCGGCCGAGGGGCTCGTCTTGTCGATCTTCACGGTGAACGATTCGGGCGGCGGATGCACGGCCGCGAGGGTCTCGATGACGCGGAAGCCAATCTGGTAGGAAGCCCCCGAATCCTCCTGCTTGGTCGTGACGGTGTCGATGCGAACGCGGAGCGTCGCGTCGCCGAGCTGGACGCGCTCACGGAACACCGGATCGCCGCGAACGCTTCCGGCGGCCTCGGGGTCCAGCCCAACCGCACGCGCCTCGATCGTGTCGTCGAACAGGTCCGCCGCGTGGCCGCCGTAGGCCGGAACGGGGCGATTCGGCCCGGTCGCGCTTGGCGAGCAAGCGGCTGAGGTCACCAGAATAAAGCCTGCGATCCAACGCATTTAGTCTCCTCTAGCGGCCGCGAGGCCCGAAAAAACGCATGAAAAAGCGCACGTGCAAGGGCGGACCACGACGACATTGTCCATGCTTTTCGAGCATGTTACGTCCAACGGGCGACGAGCGTGGGGCGTTTCGGCGGCGCCTCCAGGTGCCGCCTGGCCTCCGCGGGCGTGATAGAACGGACTCATCCCTCGAGATGTGGGTCAAAGAAGAGTAGGCGGACCATGAGGAAAGCTTCGTTGCGGGGTTTGGTGGGTGTGTTCGCGGTCGGGGCGGTCGCCATGACGGTGGCTGTCGGCGCCCTTGCTGGTCCGAAAGACGGCAAGGACGGCAAACAAAAGGACGCCAAGGCGCAGGTCGCTGAAGGCGACGCCCCCCAGGTCTCCACCCTCGTTCCGATGATGGATGGCTTCAAGTGGGGGCAGAGCCCGCAGGACATCATCAACGCCCACATCGGCGTGAACGGTGTCATCGACAAGGATTTCGATCCGCTCCTCACGCGCGTCCAGCCCGGCGTCCAGCAGAAGGCGCTCGAGAGCGAGCGCGACAACCGCAAGGCCGCCTTCCAGCGAAGCCTCATCGAGTTCAAGGACACCCCGACGGGGTACGACGCGACAGCGCTCAAGACCGAGTACTCGTACAAGAACCGCGAGTCCTTGCTCATGATCGAGCGCAGCGGCAAGCGCCGGTTCTTCTTCTTCATCGGCGCGCCGGCGCGTCTGTGGAAGATTTACGATGAGGTCCCCCTCGACGAGACCGGCCCGCTCGGCAAGACGTACCAGGACGCGATCACCAAGTTGCAGGGCGCGCTCGCCGTCGCCGGACGCGTTCGCGCGGCCGACCCATCCATCGGGCTCATCACCACGACCGTCGACTGGCAGGACGCGAGCACGCACCTGCGCGCGCTCGATCGCAAGCGCCTCACCGCGATCGTGCTCGAAGAGCGTCAGACCCTCGCCAACCTGGAGCGGCTCCGGATGACCAAGGCGGAGGATCCGCTCGCGATGGATCAGTCCATCTTGGCCGTGACCAAGGGCGGCATCAGCGATCCGAACTCGAAGCCGACGGCCAGCGCCTCCGCGAGCGGCAGCGCGCAGAAGACGAACGGACCGCGGCGGTAACTGGCGCCTGGGCCTGCGGGCCTGGCGGCGAGCGCGCGCGGCTACTCGACCTTGCGCGCGCCTTCGGGCACACGCCAGCCGGTCGTGACGCGGAGCTGCGCCTTGGGCAGGATCGCCTTTACCGCGGGCGAGATGAGGCGATCCCGCGTCATCGTTGCGCCGGGGCAGCCCGCGCACGTCCCGGAGAGATGGAGGTGCACTTCGTCGTGCGTGGCGGCGACCATATAGAGGAGCCCACCGTCGGCGCGCACGACTGGCGCGAGCTGGTCCCGGCAGGCTCGGAAGATCATGTCGGCGGGCGAGTCGGCCATGAGGCGAAGCACCACCCTACCATGAGCCCAGGGCGGATCGGCGAACTCGCCTCGCCTCACCTGTCCCCACATGCCGAGCCGCGCCACGAGGGCAACACCGGCGCACGACACCAGCGGGACTTGCAGGACTTGCACGGCAAGCGGGGCGGTGGGCGACGCGAGGCAGAGCGGCCCACGCTTTTTTTTCCTCGCGGGGTAAGCAACTTTGGCTGTGCGAACCCGCGACAAATCGAAAAGGGGAGCGGTATACTTCAAGGCTGGACGAGCAGCGGCCGGGCGCGCGGCCCGACGCATCTGGAGGTGAGCGTGGCGAGGTATCGGCTCCGCTTCTTGCTGCAAGAATTCGATTTGCCAAGGGGCGCTACGTTGATCGGGCGCAGCTCCGATTGCCACGTGACGATCGAGGATCCCCTCGTGTCGCGTCAGCACGCGCGCATCGTCATCGACGGCGACGAAGCCACACTCCAGGACCTGGGCAGCCGCAACGGCGTGAAGCTGAACGGCGCGCCGATTCGTAGCGGCGCGAAGTTGAAGGACGGCGACCGCCTGCGCGTCGGAACGCAGGAGCTCGTCTTCTGCCGCGTTGAGCAGGTGGCGAACACGGCCGCCAAGACGACGGGCTTCCTCCGCCATTGCGCCAAGTGCCGCCTGCCGTACCCGCAAGAGGTCATCGCGTGCCCCAACTGCGGCGCGACCGAGCAGATGGACGAAGAGACCCTGAGCGGTCAATTCGGAGCCGCGTCGCAGGGATCGTGGAGCGTGCAGCTCCTCATCGAGGTGCTCGAGAAGGCGCTGTCGCTCTCGCGCGTCGCCGACGCCGAGCGAATCCTCCGGCGCGCGACCGCCCAGGTCGAGGAGCGCATCGTGTCGCACGAACAAGTCGACCCGCGGCAGCTCGCGACCCTCGCCGTGGCGGCCACGCGCATCGCCCTCGAGGTCGACGATCCGACGTGGGGCTCGTGGGCCGCGCAGGTCTACCGCCGCGTCCAGTTCATCCCCCCGGCGGAGGTCATCGAGCGCCTGGGGCAGCTCGGGCCGCGCCACCCGGAGGTCGCCGAGGCGATCGAGGCGCTGGTCCTCCATTGCCGCTCGTTCACCCGCCCCCTGGCGGAGGACGAGACCGAGGTGATCTCCCGCCTCGAACAGCTTCGGGCTTCGCTGGCCGAGGTTCGGGCCTCGCCCCGCGGCGCCGCGGCCGATCCGCGCCCGTCCTGAGCGTCCGGGACGGGCGGCGACGCGGTAAGTGGATCCCGGCCGCGCTCGTCCGGTAGGATCCGCCCTGGCGATGCCAGAGCCAGGACGTCGAACCGCCGAATCTTTGAGCTTTTTGCGCGGAGGGGCCGCGTAGGACGATGCGCTTTCGCCTGCGCTACCTTCAGCACGACCTCGAGCTCAGCGAGGGCCAGTTTGCTGTCGGCCGGAACGCGAGCTGCCAGCTCTCGCTCGACGATCCGCTCGTGTCGCGCCGGCACGCGATCCTCTACGTGAGCCGCGACGGCGTGCTCGTCGAGGACCTGGGGAGCCGCAACGGCGTGCTCGTGAACGGTCAGCGCATCGAGGGGCGCGTCGATCTGCGCGCCGGCGACAAGATCCTGATTGGCGGGCAAGAGCTGACGCTTCTCCACGCACGCGACGAGGGGGCGCAGGTCGGGGTGATGGTCGGGCCGCCCCAAGCGGCGTCGAAGCTGACGTTGCCGAAGATGGCCGCCGCCGTGCGTCAGGCGGAGGCGCCGTCGAGCCAGCCCGTCGACAGCGAGCGCGAGCCGAGCATGGTGCGGCGCGCCGATGCCTTCAAGCTGCTCGGTGGCGTCGCGGAGAAGGCGCTCGCGATGGGGCGCGCAGCCGAGGCCGAACGGCTCCTCGCGTCGGCGCTCGCCGACGTCATCGAGACGACGCGCCAGGGGCGAAGCGTGCCGGCGTCGCTCGTCGACCAGGCCGCGAAGTTCAGCGCGAAGCTGGCGACGGCGACGGGCAAGGGCGGCTGGGCCGACTACGTGATCGAGCTTTACGCGGCGCAGGGGCGGCCGTGCCCGGCGTCGGTCATCGACGAGCTCTACCAGGCGATGCGCAAGGTCACCGCGATCGATCTGAACCGTCTCCGCGGTTACATCGAGCAGCTGCGCGGGCAGCTCGGGGGCTTCGGTCCGGCCGAGCGCTTCCTTTTTCAGCGCCTCGAGGGGCTGGAACGCTTGGCCGCGTTGCGCTGACGGCGGGTTTTACTTCTTCTGCCAGGCGAGGTTGGCGCGCGCAGCCTTGGTGACGATCGCGCGGAGCTCGTCGTCGGCGATGCCGTCGATCGCCTCCGCGAGATCTTCGGTGAGCGTCGCTGGGGGCGGGATCTGGCGGGACATGCGCACCTCGGCGAGGCTCCGCGGCGGCTCGAGCGGACCGACACGGAAACGCAGCTCCTTCACCTCGATGCCGCACGCGCGCAGGCGCTCGATCAGCGTCTCGGAGAGGAGCGATAGCTCGCTGGACCACACCGCCGTCGCCGCGCGCACCGTCAGGATGCCGCGCTCGAGGCCAACGGGGCGGGCGCGCTGCGCGATGCGCAGGCCCACCGCTTGCTGCCAGACCTGTTCGCTCACCGGCGGCTTGCTCCGCGCGTAGCGGTTCTCCCCCGCGCGATCGAGGACGCCGTCCAGTGTCTCGGGCATACGGAGCGTCTTGCGCCACTTCGCGCGGGCCATGTTCAGCGCCCGGCCCGCACGAGGGAGAGGTCACCGGCGGGGGCGAGGGCCTCGAACGCGGCGCCGCGGCGATCGGCGGTGCCGGCGTGGACGGTCCCGTCGGCGAGCGCGATCGCGTACGACGCGTGGGGGCGCGGAGAGGTCTGCCCCTCGGCGACCGCGTAGACGGTGACGGCGCGTGGCGCGCCAGGGGCGGCCGGAGCGGCGCGGCACGCCTGCGCGACCGCGCCGGCACGATCGGTCGCCGCGCAGCGCTCGAGGGCGCGTCGGTCCTCCGGCGTGCTCGCCGTGCGTGCGATGGCGAGGGCGGCGGCGCGGCGGACGGTGTCGCTCGGGTCCGATTCCAGCGCGTGGCGCTCCGTCGCGCCCCCGTCGCACCGCGCACCGGCGAGCGAGAGCCCCGCCAGCGCGTTGGCGCGTACGAGCGCGCGCAGATCCCGCGTGGCCGCGCAGAGGTGTTGCGCAGCGAGGCTGGGGTTCTTGGCGCGCGCGGCGATCTTGCCGATGGATGCGGCCGCATCGACGGCCGGGTCTTGCTCGGGTCGCGTAAGCAGCGCAGCCAGTGGCCCGAGGTCGGCGGCTTCACCGAGCACGCCCAGCGACCAGGCGGCTTGCGCGCGCACGGTCGCGTCGGGATCGGTGAGAAGCTTGCCGGCGAGGGCGCCGGCTTCGGGTCGCCCCTGATGGAGGGCGAGGAGCGTCGCCACCGCCCGCCGATCGTCGGCGTCCCCCGTCGCGGCTGCGGCGAGCGCGCGGAGCGCGGATGGGGACCGGGCGCGCCCCACGGCTTCGAGCAGGGCGTCGCGCTCGGCGCCGGCTGCGAGCTCCAGCGCGCCCGCGAGCTTCGCCACCGCCGCGTCCGACGGCGAGCGCGCGAGGAGCCCTCCCAGGGCCGTGAGGACGCTCGCGCGGTCCACCTCTTCGGCCGCGTCGAGCTTCGAGAGGAGTCGCGCCTCGGCGTTGGCGCTCCCCGCGTCCGCGAGCGCGATCGCGGCGTGGAGGCGCACCTGGGGATCGGGATCGGTCAGCCGTTCGAGCAGGGCGTCGTCAGCCCCCGCCGGCCCGAGAGTCCCGAGCGCGTCGATCGCGGCGAGCTTGAGGCTCGGCTCCTTGGCGGTCGCGAGCCCCGCGAGGATGGGGGCCGCGCGCGGCGCCCCGGTGCGGCCCAGCAGCGTCGCGATTTCTGCGCGCTCGCGGCCGGATAGGCGCGCGTCCCGGAGCGCCGCGGCGAGCGGCTCCACGGCGCGTCCGTCGGGGCGCGACGGGTCGAGGAGCGCCGTCGCCGCGCGGATCGACTCCGCGCGGACGACCTGGCTGGCGTCGGCCGTGAACTCGAGCACGACGGGCACCTCGTCGCCCGATCCCGCCCCGGCGAGCGCGCGGAGCGCCGCGGCCACCGGCAGCGCGCCGCGCCGCATCGCGCGCACGATGTCGGGCGCCATCTTCCGCGCGTGGAGCTCTCCGAGCACCCACGCCGCGCTCGTGGCGATTGCGCTCGTCGGCGGCCGCTCGAGGATCTCACCCAGATCCTTGACGGCCGCCGGCCCGCACGCCACGAGCGCCTCGCGCACCGGAGTGCGCTCGAGGCCGCCGCCCGCGTCGTCCCCCTGGCCGAGCAGAGACGCGAGCGCGCGTACCGCGTCGGGCGTCGCGATGCGGCCGAGGGCCGTCATCGCGGCGAGGCGAATGGCGAGGGCGCGCTCCGCGGCGAGCGGTCCGATCGCGCTCGCCGCGTCGGGCGCGCGTAGTCGTCCCAGCGCGCCGAGCGCCTCGACGCGCACGTCGGAGACCGCGTCGCGGAGCTGCAGGAGCAGCGCCTGGGTGGCGCGCAAGTCGCCGAGGTCGCCGAGCGCGCGCGCGACGGCTTGACGCACCTCCGGCACCGAGTCCTGCACCTTGCCGGCGAGGGGAACGACGGCGCGCCCGTCGCCGAGCCGAGCGAGCGCACGCGCGATCTGGATGCGCACCGTGGGGCTGGCGTCGTCGAGCTTGCCGAGCAGCGGGGCGACGGCATCCGCCGACGCTTGCGCACCCAGCGCGTCGGCCGCCGCGGCGCGCACCGTCGCGTCGGCGTCGCCGAGCGCGCGCGCCAGCGGGGGCACCGTCTTGGCGGGCGCCGGCAGGGCGCGCGCGACGTCGCACGCGGCGACGCGCAGGCGTGTCTCTCGGTCGCCGAGCCACGGGAGCACGACGTCGATCGCCGCGGGAACGCGCAGGCGAATGGCCGAATGAGCGGCCGCGAGACGCACCTCGGTATCGGCATCGCCGAGGGCACGGAGCACGAGCGGGCCTCCCCGCGCGGGGCCGAGATCGGAGAGCTGCCGTGCCGCGGCCCGCCGCGCGATCGGGTCGTCCTTGCCCAGATCGCGCTCGACGCGCTGGGGCACGTCGGGCCACACGAGGGCGCCCGCCGCGCCGGGGGCCACGAGCCCGGCGGTGACGGCGGCGACGAAGAGGACGGCGACGCGACGCACGACGGTCAAGCTAGCACTAGACGAGGCCGCTCCGGCGCCGCGTGAACCAGTGCGCCCCGAACGCGAGGGCCGCCAGCAGCGTCCAGAGCCACGGCGGCGCGACGGGCACGACGTGGCGTTCGGCGCTTACCACCGTGGGCTTCGGCAGGGGGAGGGTCGTGAGATCGTCCGCCCAGGCGAAGGTGCCGCCCGCGGCGGTCGCGAGCGCGCGGAGGCGATCGGGGTCTGGCCGCGAGTCGGCCCACTCGTCTCCCCCCGCTTCGCACGCGAAGTCGCGCCGCGTCGCCGGTCCAGACCCGACGCGCATCCGCGCCGCGAAGCCGCCGGCCTCGAGCGGTGGGACGACCAGCTCGACCGTCGGAGCCGTCGCGCCCGCGGCGGGCCGCGGCGCCGTCAGATGTAGCGGCGCACCCCTCTTGTCGAGGCGCGCGATGTCGAGCGTCACCATGTCGGGCTTGCCCCCCGGTGACGCCGGGAGCAAGTGCGCGCGCACCGTCGTCGGCAGGCCCCCCGTGCATCCGGTCGCGAGCTCGAGCTGGGCCGGCTCGAAGCGTGGGTCGCGCATGAGCCAGCCGAGCAGCCCGTCCCACAGCGCGCCGTGCCCGCGGCCCGACGTGCGCGCGCCGAGCGCCGAGAACTCGAGCAGCCACCCGCCGTCGGTCCCCATCGCGATCGTGCGCCCGTCGCCGATGTCGCCGATGGCGAGGACCGGCATCGGCGCGCCGCTCTTGGTCGTGCGCGTCGGGTGCGTCCACAGGACGACGCCGCCCGTGCGCACGTCCCCGAGCACGTTGGCGCCAGGCATCAGCGGCAGCTCGTCGCCGACGACGCCGCGCAGCGGGCCGAGGAGCGGCGCGGCGCGGCCCTGCTCGCTCGTCTGCGGTAGGAACGGCGCGGTGTCGGCCGCGGTCGAGCCCGGCGACGCGTCCAGGCCTACCGGCAGCACGTCCGCGATCGCCGTCCCTGCGTACCCGCCGGCGACGAACGAGTTCGGCCCGCCGACCATGATGAGCCCACCGCCCGACTTCACGTAGCGCGCGAGCGCAGGCAGGTGCTTCTCGAGCCCATAGGGCTGTGCGTCGAAGTCCTGCAGGACCACGGCGTCGAACGAGGGAAGGTGCTCGCTGAAGAGCTCGTCGACGGGGAACGGGATCAGCGCGAGGTCCTCTTGCGTCGCCTGCGGGTTGTCGGCCGGCGTCCGCAGGATGAAGAACGCGACGACGTCCACCGACGCGTCGCTCTTCAGCCACTGCCGGAGCGCGCGCGTGTCGTTCGTCGGTCGCCCGGCGACGTGCAGCACGCGGACGCGCTCGCGGGCCACGTTGAACGTGACGAGTCGCCGATCGTTCTCGGGGATCGTGTCGCCGCCCGGCGGCGTGATCGCGATCTCGAGGATCCGTGAGCCGGCGCGCTCGAGCGTCACGGTGAGATCGAGCGTGCCCTTGCCGTCCTTGAGGTGCGCGAGCCCGGTCGCGAGGAGCGCTGGGGGGCCGTCCTCCCGCAGCTCGCGCGCCGTCACCGTGAGCTCGTCGCACGACAGGCCGCCCGCGCAGCCGATCTCCACGCGCAGCGGCAGGGGGACGTGCGCGACCGCCGCGCCCGCTGCCGCCACGCGCCGCACGCTCGCATCGGCAGGCGCCTCGCGCGTCGTCGCGACGACGTGCACCGGAACGTGCATCGCGTCGGTCAGCGCCTTGAAGGTGGACGGCGAAGCGTCCTCCGGCGGATCGTCGAGCCGCCCGTCGCTCACCACCACGATCGCTGCCGGCCGCTCGTCGGGGGCTATGGCGAGGGCGCGGAGCGCGGCGGCGAGATCGCTCCGCGGCGCGCGCGCGTTGGCGTCCGATGCGCCGTCGCCCACCGCCAGCGGCTGCGGCGGCCCGTCCCCGAAGCCGAGCACGAGCAGGCGCGCGTCCTTGCCCAGCTTTCCGAGGCTCTCCAGCGCCTTGTCCCGCGCCTCGCGCCGCGTCCGGCCGCCGTCTTTGAGCGCCATCGACCGCGACGCGTCCGCGAGCACGACGACGCGGGCGCCGACGACGCTCTCGCGCGCCGCGATCCGCACCGGCCGCAGCACCGCTGCGAGGAGCGCGAGCAGCGCCAGCATGCCGCTCGCGAGGATCGCGACGCCGCCACGCTCGCGCCGCCGCATCTCGACCACGAGGAGCCCGAGGCTCACGAGGACGAGGAGCACGGCGAGCACGCCGGCCCACGACGGCAGATCGGCGCTGGGGGCGAGGTGGGTCGTCGGCATTTCCGGGGGCTCAGTCTCCGTGGAGCGCGCGCGCTTCGGCGCGCATCTCGACGCGCGACCGCAGCGTCGGCGGCAGCGTCTCGAACTGCACGCCGCGCATCCACCGCGTGACTTGCTGGTCGAGGCCCGGCTGCTCGTCCGCCTCGGTGAGGTCCCACGACTCGCTCAGCGACTTCTCGCCGACGGTCGCGGTGTCGCCGCACTTGAGCGCCACGCCGCGCGGTTTGTACGTGTACGGCGTGTAGTCGGGCGTCGACGTGAAAAGATCGAGCGGGAGGCCCGCGTTCGCCACGGTGCGGTTGGGGTAGGGCTTGCCGAACACGTGCGCGAAGAGCTTGTGCGCGCTCGCGACGTCGATGTGCGTCTTCGAGACGTAGCCGCGCTTGATCCACGGCGAGATCGCCACGAACGGCGCGCGGTGCGAGTCGATGTGCTCGCCGCCCTGCGACGGATCATCCTCGGTGATCAGGATGAGCGAGCTCTTCCAGAGCGGGCTGTGGGAGATGGCGTCGACGATCATGCCGGTCGCTTCGTCGTTGACCGCGCAATAGGTCTCCGGCGTCGGCGCGCCGGGGTGCACACCGCGCGAGTGGTCGTTGGAGATCGTCATGTAGACGAAGTTGGCGACGTTGCAGAGCACCCGCACTCGACCGGCCGTGTAACAGGCCTTCTGCAGGTCCGGATAGAAGATGTTCTGGAAGGGCCCACCGGGGTACCGGACGTCGACCGAGGGGTGGGCAGGGTCCGTCGTCTTCGGGCTGCCGACGATCTCGCCGAGCAGATCGTATTGCACGTGGTTCTTGTTGAGCCAGTCGAACACCGAGCCTTCGACGGGCATGCCGACCTCGGTGACCCCGCCGCCGGGCACCGGGCGCCCGTCGTGGCCGCTGCCAGAGATGGCCCAGGTGCGCTCGTCGAAGTCCGTCGCGCGCCCGTACGCGGTCCAGTTGTGGCCCTGCGTCGAGTACACGGCGTCGGTGTAGTAGTTGTCGCTCATCGCGAAGGTTCGCGCGAGGGTGCGGAGGTTCGCCCAGATCGCGTCCATCTCGCCGGGGCCCGTCTTGAAGACGAGATCGGCCTTCCCCTCGGCGCCCGCGAAGTCGCCGAAGATGCCATCGAAGCCCTTGTTCTCGCGCACGATGAAGAAGACGTGATCGATCGCCTTCGAGGGTCCCTCCGCGTTCGTCGCGGGGAGCGGGAAGTCGCTGACGCCTGCCGGGCAGCTGATCGCGCTGTGGCCCGCGAGCGCTCCGACGGAGTTGTTCTGGTCGACCTTCTCCGCCTCGGCCGCCGCGAGGGCCACGTCGACGGCGACCTTCTGGATGCTGCCGCGCATGCGGTCGGCGGTGTCGTTGTCGTCGATCGCGAAATGGATGGGCCGCGGCCCGGTGCCGTGGCCACGGAGCGCCGAGATCGCGAGGGATCCGTCCTCGAGGACGGCCACGCCCGACGGCCACCAGGCGGTGCCGAGGCGTCCCGCGGGGGTCACGGCGGGCGGATCCTTCGTCAAATCCACGTCGTATGCGGCGACCGCGTTCACGCCGGCGAGCGTCGCGTACAGGCGCTTGTGCGCGGCGTCCCACGCGAGGCTGCTCGGCTCGACGCCGTAGAGTCCGTCCGTCTCGATGGGGAGGCTTCGCACCGTGCCACTCGTGCGGTCGATGAGCGACAGGGAATCGCCCAGATCGTTGGCGACGGCCATCCACCGCGCGTCCAGGAAGACGATGGACTGCGGGTCCTTGTCAGTCGCGAACTTGCGCGAGACCTTCGGCGACGTCGGTGTCGACACGTCCACCTCGGCGACCATGCGCGAAGCCCACATCGAGACGTAGACGTGCGCGGGATCCGACGGATCGAACCACACGCCGGACGCGTCGGTCGCCGGGAGATCTACCTGACCGAGCTTCTTGCCGTACGTCGGCGACCCGGCGCCCACGTCGTAGACGAAGAGGGTGGGCTGCAAGACCGCGGACACGACGAGGCGGGTCTTGTCCGGCGAGACGGCGACGCCCGACGAGTACCACTTGGCGGGGTTGCCGTTGGCGTCGCGCGTCGGATCGAGCGTGATCGTGCGCGCGTCGTCCTTCGTCAGCTGGCCGGTGGCGGTGTCGAGCCTGAGCGCCTGGACGATGCCGTCGGCCGTGGTGACGAAGACGAGATCGGGCGCGACGAAGGCGACGCCGCTGTTCAACGTCGTCGTCTTCGGGAAGCGGACGTAGCTGGTGACGGGGTTGCCGGCGCCGATCTTCTGGGTGTCGATCGCCCGCACTGCGTGGTCGCCCGGGCCGGTGTCGACGGTGAGCACGAGGCTCGTCTGCGGCACGTGCAGGACGGCGGCGGTCGTCCCGCCGATGAGATCGGTCTCGGCGAAGACCCAGTCGGCTCCCGCGGGCCGGATGCGCCGCCCGTCGGGCAAGATGACCGCCGTGCCGTCGGTGCCGGCGTACTTCGCGGCGTCGCCCGACGGCGCGCTCGCGCTGCACTGGCCCTTCGTCGGCGCCGGGTAGGTGCCGTCCCAGGCCGCGCACGCGGTGTCGTGCGGGATCTTCGACCACGCGGGCAGGCTCGGGCACGCGTAGGGCGCCTCGATCTCCGCGCACGTCGTGACCGGGCACGCGTACGCGCACGACTCGGGCGCAGTGATGAACCCCGGGAGATCTACGTCGTCGGGCGGCGCGTTGTTCGACGATCCGCTGGACCCGCACGCGGCCGCCGTCGCCAGCGCGGCCGGCAGGAGGAGTGCAAGGAGCGGGAAGCGGTGGCGCGTCATGGGAGGACCGATGGCGCCATCGCACGGCGCCGCATGAGGAAGGGGGCGTGGACCTGATCGTCTTTGTAGTTGGAGCAGAGGACGTACATGGCGACGTTCACCGCGAGGCGGATGGCGCGCTCGCGCTGCGCGTCGCCGCCCGGCACCACCGACTGCTCCCAGAGTCCGGTGGGGCCCCGCGCGAGGGCGCCGCCGAGATCGTGCGCCGAGAAGATGACTTGCGCCTGGCCGCCGCGGACGATGGCGTCGAGCGTCTTGGTGCCCGCGACGCGCCCCTCGGCGCGGCGCAGGAGGTAGAAGCTGCGGAAGACGACGTGCTCGTCGCCGATCGTGATCGGTGTCGACTCCGGGAGCACGCGGGCGATCTCGCGGCGCGCCGACTTCGAGAACGGGCCGGGCGACCCCTCCGCCGACACGCCGGCGTCGTCGACGAGCATCACGCCGCCGAGCGCGAAGAAGCGGCGCAGGCCGGCGATCTCGGCGGCCGTGAGCGCCGGGACCTGCGCGTCGCCGCTCCAATAGACGAAGGGGCCGTCGGTGATGGCAGGGTCCTCGGCGCGGACCGTGCCCGGTTTGAGCCGCGCCGGTGCGCTCGTACGCTGGACGAGCTCCCACGACCAGCGCGCGGGCGCCGTCGGGCGCGCCGCGGTCGTTTGACCGCCGACGAGCAGGCTGCGCGGGTCGAACGCGCCCTGATCGCCGAACGCGCGCGCCGGCCGCGGCAGAGCGAGCGCGAGGGCGGCGACGAGCGCGAGGAAGACGACGTAGGGGGCGCCCTTCACGGCCGGAAGCATAGCGCGAACAGCCCGCGGCTGGGTCTCGCGTACGGCCCGTCGTTCAGTCAAAGTCCTCGACGCGCCAGACGCCGCCTTCACGCTTGAGCCGCACATGGTGCCCGCCGGGGACGTTGACGACGGCGTTGTCGCCGGTCACCTGGACCTGCAGGGTGTCCGGCTTCTCGAGGCCGGTCACGAGCGAGCGCAAATCTTGCTCGATCGCGGCCCGGGTCGCCGGCGACAGGACGCGCATGAGGCCCGCGTACGAGCGCCGCGCCGCCACCCGGCGCAGCTGATCGAGCGCCTGCTCGGGCGTGCGCGCGCCGCCGGGGAGCGCGCCGGCGCTGGTCACCCAGAAGCGGCCGTCGCGAAGCTCCAGCGCCGCCTCCTCGCCGTCCTCGAACTTGAGGCGCGCCGTCGCTTGCACGCGGGCGTCCTTGGAGCGCAGCCCGGCGGCCTGCTCGGCGAGCTCCTCCCGTTCGGTCGCGACGATCTTGCGGACGTCGTCCTTGCTACGGCTCCGCTGCCCGCTCGCGGTCATCATGCCGAAGATGGCGTCGGCGTCGCCACGCGCGGCCGCGGCGGCGTAGGCGTCGGCTGCAGAGCGCGGATCGGGCACGTCTCGGCCGACGCAGCCCACGACTGCGACTGCGACTGCGACGAAGGAAGCGAACCGCATGGTCGCCGCGACGATACCGAACTTCTAGCTCGCGGTCTTCTGCTTCGCGGCGGGCGCGGGCGCAGAGACCGGGCCCTCGCCGCTCGGCACTTCGGCGCGGTCGGCGTCGGCGTCGACGTAGCCGTCGCGCGCGCGTTTCATCGCGTCGCTGCGCGGGGCGACGGCGACGTCGAGGTCGAAGACGTCGCGAAAGAGCTCGCTCTTGTGCTTCACGGACCACTCCTCGAGCTCGCGCTCGTCGGGGCCGTCGAGGTGGAGCATCATGCGGCGCTTGCCCGCGTCGACCTCGGCGCGCGCGTCCTGGACCTTGCCGCGGTGCTCGCGGTCGAGCGCGTCGGCCACGCGGAGGATCGCCGACAGCCCGCGCACCTTGCCGCGCGAGACCTTGTCGAGCTCGCGGAAGTTGGGGTGATCGATGTCGGGCGGGCTCTTGCGGTGGTAGCGCGCGATATTGGCGACGACGGCGCGCTCCTCCGGCAGGAGGCCGAGGATCTCCGCGTGCATGACGAGGTAGTAGCTGTGCTTGTGGTGCCCGTCGTACCGGACGTAGTCGCCGATGTCGTGGAGGAGCGCAGCCGCCTGGAGCAGGAGCCGGTCGCGCGCGTTGAAGGCGTGCACGGGCTGCAGATCGTCGAAGAGCTGTCCGGCGAACCGGGCCACGTGCTCGGCGTGGGCTTCGTCGAACGAGTAACGCGCGCCGAGGCGGCGGCACGCGAGCAGCACGCTCTTCGCCTCGCCCGCCTCGTCCCAGACGTCGAAGTATTTGTCGACGAGCTCCTCGAGGATGCCTTCTTTCAGCCCGGCGCCAGGGACGGTGACGGAGGCCAGACGGAACGCCTCCGCGGCCTTCAAGAAGATGAGCGACGCGGGGATGATCGTGTCGGCGCGATCGGGGCGGAGCGAGTACGTCGTGCGGCGCTCCTCGGTCGTCATCGCCGCCATCTTGGTGATGAGCGCGCGCATCTGCGCGACGTCGATCGCGCGCGGCGCGCCGGGCATCGCGCCGCGAACGGGGCAGAGCTCGGCGAGCGTCTCGACGTTGCCGCCCGTGCCGACGAGCAGCTCGCTCGTGCGCTTGATGTGGGGAACGACCTCGGCGAAGGCGCGATCGATGGTCTCGCCCATCAGCTTCATCTGCTCGCGATCGACCCGCCCGCTCGGCGCGGAGTCGCCTCGGCGCTTGCGCTCGGAGTTGAGGAACGTCTCGAGCAGACGCACGGTGCCCATCGAGAGGCTCATCGCGAAGCTGCCGACGCTGCGATCGAGGAAGGTCACCTCGGTCGAGCCGCCGCCCACGTCGACGAGCAGCGCGCGCCGCTCCTCGAGCTTGAGCCGCCGCACGACGGCGAGCTGGATGAGGCGTGCCTCCTCGACGCCCTCGATCACCTCGAGCTCGATCCGCGCCTCCCTTCGGGCGCGCTCCACCAGCGTCGCGCCGTTCGAGGCTTCGCGGACGGCGCTCGTCGCGGTCGCGCGGTAGGCGTCGACGCCAAGCTGGTCCATCGCGTCGCGGAACTGCCGCAGCGCCGCGCACGCGAGGCCGATCGACACGGGGGCGAGGCGCCCGGTGACGAACACCTCGGTCCCCAGGCGCACCGGCGCGCGCAGGCTGAGCAGCTCGCGCCAGCCGGTCGGGCTCTCGCGCTCGCTCGGGAGGAGCGTGAGCTGGGAACGGTCCACCGCTCGGGACGGCGCTTGCGCCTCGATCACGCGCAACCGAAGCGCGTTGGAGCCCACGTCCAGTGCTGCAAAGCGGGGCATCTCTTCCGTTCTAGCGATAGACGGGGAGGGGGGCTAGGCTGCTTTTCGTGCCGCGCGAAGAAAAGCCCACCACGGCGTCCGACCGCCGAGCCACCACAGGGCGAAGGCTGCTCAAGGTGGGCGCCATCACGCAGACCGTGGGCCTCGGCATCGTCGGCACGTCGAGCACCTGGGTCGGGAGCTGGGTCATGCTCGCCGGCTGGATTCTGCTGGTCTACGGGCTCCACACGTTCGGCCGCTCGCCCGACGGCGCTCCGACAAAACAGGCAAAACCAGCAGAACCAGCTTAACCAGCGTCAACCAGCCCAAAGCCGAGCGGGCGCTCAGATCTCGCTGCGGAGCACGACGATCCCGACCTCGGGCCCGAGCTTTAGCGCGCGCGCGGCGGCGTACCCGAACTCGCGGTCGGTGATCGTGATCGCCGATTGCACGGCGCCGCCGGAGGTCTTGTCGAACAGCTTCTCGCCCTCGAGCGCCTTCTCGTTCACCTGGGGCGTCTGGTTGGCGGCGTAGACGCCGGACTTGTCGAAAAGCGCCACATAGAGGATGGGTAGCTTGCCGGTGTCCTTCGCCTTGAGGAGCTCGTCGCCGAGGTCGTGTTTGAGCTGCTCCTGCAGGTGGTAGGCGAACCGCCGGTACGTCCAGCCGGTCAGGAGGACGCCGCCGACCGTGCCGTCGGCGCGCGGGATGGGCGCGGCCGCGATCCAGTCGCGATCCGGTCCTTGCGGCCCGGCGGCGCCGGGGAACGCGCCGTTTGTCTCGACGTACGCGCCGCCGAGCGCCTTGGCCAGAGCCGGGAAGATCTGGACGAGGTTCTGCCCCGCCATCGTGTCGACCTCGAGGTTGTTGCGGACGGCCACCCCCTTTTCGTCGGCGAGCGCGAAGAACGTCGACTTGGCGAGGTTCAGATCCGGCACCTCCCGCTGCGTCTTCTGCAGGCGCTGGCGGACGGCGGGGGGCTCCAGCGGCTCGCGCTTCTCGACGAGGGACGCCATGCGCTTGGCCCCTTCGGGGAGGCCGCGCTGGACCTCCTCCACGTCCCTCTGGGACATCGCGACGAGCGCGGTGACGTTCGCCTGCGCCCGCTGCGCGCTCTCCTTGCCCTTGTCCTTGCAGGCCCCGAGCGCGGCCGCGGCCGCGAGCACCACGAGGACGGTCGAATGCTTCCGCATCGGCCGAGGCTACCCTCGATCGCCCCTGCCGTGCGTGTCCACGTGCAGCGCCGTCACCAACGGTGTTAAGGTCGGCGTGGCATGTATTCGCCCTCCCAACCTCGACCGATGCCCGCGCGGCTAGGGCCCTACGAGGTGCGCGCCAAGATCGGCGAAGGGGGCATGGCCACCGTGTACCTGGGACACGCGGCGAACAACCAGGGGGATCGCGTCGTCGCCCTCAAGGTCATCAAGGACGAATTTTCTCTGAACGCCGACTTCGTCAACATGTTCTTGGACGAGTCGAAGATCGTCTCGCGCCTGAACCACCCGAACGTCGTGCAGGTCTACGAGCTCGGCAACGAGGGCGCCCGGCTCTTCATCGCGATGGAGCTTCTGTTCGGCCAGTCGCTCTGGCACGTCTGGAACGCGTGCCGCCTGGCCGGCGTGCGGCTGCGGTACGACGTCGCCGCGTACATCGGCGCGCGCGGGGCGATGGGGCTCCACCATGCCCACGAGCTCACGCGGCCCGACGGCGGTCCGTCGAACCTCGTCCACCGCGACGTCAACGCGAGCAACATCTTCGTGACCTACGGCGGCGAGGTGAAGATCATCGATTTTGGCCTCGCCAAGGCCATCGGGCGCGTGTCCAAGACGGCGGCGGGCGTCGTGAAGGGCAAGCTCGCGTACATGTCCCCGGAGCAAGCGGTCGGCAAGACGCTCGACCGGCGGAGCGACATCTTCGCGCTCGCGACGTCGCTCTGGGAGGTCACCACCGATCAGCGCCTCTTCAAGGGGGTGGACGACGTCGAGACCCTGAAGCGCGTCTACGCCGCGCAGGTGCCCGACCCGACGACGCTGGTGGAGGGGTATCCGCCGGAGCTCTGGCAGATCCTCCGCCGCGCGCTGGCAAGGAACCCCGACGATCGCTACCGGAACGCAGCCGAGTTCGCGAGAGACCTCGACGCCTTCGTGATGCGGACGGCGCCGGAGATGGCGCCGAAGATGCTCGGCGAGGTGATGCAGGTTCTCTTCCGGAGCGAGCGCGAGCGGCAGGCGACGTGGATGGCCGATGCGAGCGCGCACGACAAGCCGGCACCGCCGGAGCCGCTGATGTCGCCGCAGGCGCCGCGCTTCGGTGTGGGCACGCTGCCGCAGCCGTCGCTGGGGAAGCTCGATCCGATGACCTCGCAGCTCTTCTCCGGGCCTGCGATCACACTGCGCGATCCGGAAATGGCCCCGCTCCAGGCGGCGACGGCGCAGGGCGGCATCTCGACGGGCGAGATGGACCGCATCCGCAAGACGGCGGAGGCGCCGTTCGGCGCGAGTACCGGGGAGACGACACGCGTGCCGCCGCGCGCACCCGTACCCGTCGAGGACTCCTACGTAGTGCCCGGCACGGGCGCAGGGCTTGCGGCGTTCTTCGGCGTGCTTACGCTACTCGTCGTCGTCGCCGCCATTTGCGGCGTCGTCTGGATGCTCCGCCGCTGACGCTCGCGCTCGCGCGAAGAGGTGTGGTAGGAGTTTTCCTGTCCCGCAGCCGGGGCGAGCCGAAGTGGCGGAATGGTAGACGCAGCGGATTCAAAATCCGCCGAGGTAACCCCTCGTATCGGTTCAAGTCCGATCTTCGGTACCCAAGACAGTCCGCTGACCCATGGACCGAGCTCCGCGAATCGGTGCGATGCGCTCCCCTTCCGTGCGACGAGCTCTCGTCAACGACGACGAATCGTCGTCGTTTCGACCCGAGCGCTCGCGCTAACCCCTGGATCCTACGCGGATCTGACGACGGCACATGGCGTGCGAAACGGGTCCTCAACGCCGCGCCGGCTGCGGTCCGCAGAGCGATACCGGTCGTGTGCGGACCGCGTCGAAAACGTAGTGCGCGTCACCCGAAAGAGGGACTGACTTTCTCGCGGCCCCGGCGTTACTCTGGCTGTCTGGACTTCCATGACCAATATTCCATCTTCCGCCCCGCCCATTTCGCCGCTAGCGACCCCTGGTGCGGTCGTCGGGGGTAAGTACCGGCTCGAAGGCATCATCGGCTATGGCGGCATGGGTTCGGTCTGGGCCGCGACGCACGTGGGCGTCGAGCGCGAGGTCGCGATCAAGCTCATCGCGCTGCAATACGCCAAGTCGTCCGACGTGCGCCGCCGCTTCGACACCGAAGCCAAGGCGGTTGCCAGCCTGAAGAGCCGCCACGTCGTGCAGGTCTACGACAACGGCGAGCTGGCGGACGGGACGCCGTTCATCGCCATGGAGCTTCTTCGCGGCGAATCGCTCCACGGGCGCATCCACAAGGGGGGGCCGATCCCGCTTCCCGCGGCGGTGAAGATCGTCACCCAAGTCTGCCGCGCGCTGACGAAGGCGCACGCGGTCGGCATCGTCCACCGCGACATCAAGCCCGAGAACATTTTCCTGGCCCGCTCCGACGACGACGACGAAGAGATCGTGAAGGTTCTCGATTTCGGCATCGCCAAGCTGTCGGCGCCGGGAAGCCAGTCCTCGACGCAGACGGGTGCCTTGCTCGGCACCCCGCTCTACATGAGCCCGGAGCAGGCGCGCGGCCTCCGCACGATCGATCAACGGACGGACATCTACTCGCTCGGCCTCGTCACCTACACGATGCTCACGGGCAACCTCGCGTTCATGAGCGAGTCCTTCGGCGATCTCCTGCTGAAGATTTGCACGATGCCGCTCCCGTCCCTCGTCGCGAACGCGCCGTGGCTGCCAGAGACACTCGACGCGTGGTTCCAGAAGGTCTGCGCGCGCGAACCGCAGGATCGCTTCGCGACCGCGCAGGAGCTGGCCGAGGGCTTCGCTGCCGCGGCGGGGGCGAGCGTCCCGCGCCTCGCATCCGAGCAGCGCATCGGCTCTGCGGGGAGCACCGCCTTCGCGGCGACGGGACACGCGCCGCCGGGGTTCGTCGCGACCGGAAACGCGCCGCCGCCACGGCTTTCGGGGCAGCAGCTTCCGCAGGGTTCGCAGGCGCAATACTCGGGGCAGCTTCCGCAGGGTCCGCAGGCGCAACACTCGGGACAGCTACCGCTACAGATGACGGCTTCGAGCCCGCAAGGACCCGGGCAGAGCCTCGTCTCCCCGATGACGATGTCCGGACCGCAACGGACGGGCCCGGGGGTCGCCGTGATGATGCTGGCGTTCGGCGGCGTGGCGATCCTGGCCGTCGTCCTCGTCCTCGGCTTCCGATGGGCCTCGAATCGGCGCGCCGCGCGCGACAGCCTGGACGCCGGCGTGACCGCCGCCGCCGTGGCAGCGCCCGCCCCGGTTCCGGCGCCACCCGCGCCGGTCGCGATCCCCGAGCCGACCCCCGCACCGCCGGTCGTCGTTGCGACGGTTCCGAGCGTGACCGCCTCCGCGCCGCCGCCCGAGCGCCCACGCGGGCCGTCTCCTCAAGGGCCCGCGGTTCCGAAGGCGCAGGGCAAACCAAAGGTGGACCTAGGGTACTGAAGCTAGACCTCTGCAATGAGGTCGGATACGAAGAGGCGTGGTGGGAAAGAGAGTCTTGGGGGCGGCCCTCGTGGTCGTAGGGATACTGAGCGCTCGGGACGTAGGCGCGCAAGCGCCTGCCCCGCCGACACCCGAGCAGATCGCAGCAGCGCGATCGCTGGGGACGGAGGGGATCGAGGCGGCCGAGGCCGGTGACTGCGTCCGCGCGGTCGACCGGCTGACGCGCGCCGAAGCGCTCTACCACGCCCCGACGACGCTCGAGCGGCTCGGCGAGTGCCAGATCTCGCTCGGCAAGATCGTCGCGGGTACGGAGTCGCTCAACCGCGTGCTTCGCGAAACCATGCCCACGAACCCGCCGCCGGCGTTTCTCGCTGCGCAAGCGCGGGCGAAGAAGGCGCTCGAGGCGGCGCTGCCGAAGATCGGCCAGATTTACGTCCACGTCGACAAGCCCGCCGATGTCACGGTGACGGTGCACGTCGATGGTGAGCTCGTCTCCGCGGCGATGCTCGACGTGGACCGCCCCGTCGATCCCGGCACGCACCGCGTGGATGCGAGCGCGCCGGGGTACCGCATGACGGAGAGCACCGTCACCGTCGCGCCCGGCAAGAAGAGCGAGGTGCTCCTCAAGCTGGAGGTCGACCCCAACGCGCCGGCTCCTGTGGTCCCGCCGCCGCCGGTCGCCCCCACCGTCATCGCTCCGCCGACGGACACCAAGCCCGCTCCCGCGCCCGCGCCCCCTCCCGAGCCTTCGTCTGGAAATCCGAAGCTGCCGGCGTACATCGCCCTCGGCGTCGGCGGCGTGGGCCTCGCGGTAGGGACCATCTTCGGCATCATGGCGCTCGGGTCGAAGTCGACCCTCGACAGCGCGTGCGGCGCCGACAAGGGGTGCCCGGCCTCCGCGCAGTCGGACATCGATGCGATCGGAACACGTGCGACGATCTCCACCATCGGTTTCGTCGTCGGCGCCGTCGGCCTCGCGGCGGGCGGCGTGCTGTTCTTCACCGCGGGCAAGCCGACGCAGCCGAACGTCCGGGCGTGGCTCACACCCGGCTCGGCCGGTGTCGGGGGATCCTTCCAATGAGTCGCCCCATCCTCCTCGGCGCTGCGGCCCTCGCGGTCGCCGGCGCCGGCCTCCTCTCCGCGGTGGGCTGCAATGCCATCGTCGGCTCCGGCGACTACCACGTCGCACAAGACGCTTCGGTGGGTCCGGCCGGGGACACCGGGACGGACACGGCGCCGCCGCCCGACACGGCACCGCCGCCTGACACGGGGCCGGACGCGCCCGACGTCCGCGTGGACAGCGGGCCGACCTGCGGAACGGGACTTCCGACGGGCGATCCGGCGTTCCAGGGTGTCGTACGCGGCTGCGTGCTCCGCGCGGGGTGCGACCCGTTCTACAACTACTCGGTCTCCACCTGCATCTCGAAGAACGAGCTCGCGGCGATTCCCGGCACCGCGGCGCTCGCGATCGCGCAGAATTGCGCGGACGTCACCGCCGCCACGGGGCGCGGCTATACGCCGGCCGGAGGGCTGTGCCAGGGCATGCCCGCGGGCTGGCACTGTTCGGGGGCCAACGTCCTCTATTGCGGCACCAGCAATTCCGGCAGCTACCAGGACTGCACGAAGCGCGGCAGCAACGCCTGCGGCACGTACTTGGGCGCGGGCGATGCGGGCACGCAGGCGGATTGTGTCGTTCAGGCGACGGGCTGCTCGGGGGGCGAGGGCACCAGCAGCTGCATCGGGAACACGCTGGCCACGTGCCACGCCGGCGTTGGCTACGGAGAGAACTGCACCTCCGTCCAAGCGGCGTGCAGCACCCAGGACAAGACTTGTTACTACAAGGGGGACACGTGCACGACGACGGGCGTGGCGTGCGCGGGCAGCGTCCTCCAGGGGTGCTTCCCGGGCGGGGGCGTGCCGAACACGCTCTACCGCTACGACTGTGGCAAGGTCGGTCTGAGCTGCAACGCCGACACCACGGCGAACGCCGCGTACTGCTTGGCTCCTGGCTGCACCCAGGCGCAAGCGAAGGCGTGCGTGGAGTCGTGCAAGGACGCAAAGACCGCGACCTTCTGCGTCGGAGGCGCCAAGCTCGACGTCGACTGCACGAAGTACGACACGTTCACCAAGTGCGGGACGTTCACGACGAGCTCCGGCGCGTCCGCCGTGCAGTGCTACTGACCGCGCGCGCTTCACGACGACGACCATGACAGACGAAGGCAGCAAGACCCCGGGAGATCCCGAGACGGCATCCGACACCCCGAGCGCGGAGCCGGAAGCCGTCGTGCCCGCGCCCACCCGCGAGCGTACGGTGATGGGGCTCGGCGCCGAGCCACCCGCCGCGCCACCTGCGGAGACCCCGGCCGCGCCACCGGCCCGTGAGGCCACCGTCCTCGGAGTCGTCGCGCGTGAGAAGACCGTCGTTGGCGTCGGTGAGGAGCCGCCGGCCCCCGTGGCCCTCGTCGTGGCGCCCGAGCCCTCGAAGCCGGAGGCGACGACGACCGAGCCCACGTCGCCCATGCGCACTCCCCGCGGCGGCGACAAGCAAGCTGCCGAGACGCGCTCTCAGGAGAAGCGAGCGCCCAAACCGAGCCCGGAGCCGGAGGATGACAACGACGAGGCGCTGCCGAAGGAGCGCGGCGCGGGCGGCAAGGTCCTTGCGCTCCTCGCGCTGTGCGTGGCGGCGGGTGTCGCGTACGTGGAGCGGGACCGCATCTTTGGCGAAGGCGGGGGCCACGAGACCGCCGTCCCCGACGTGACACCGTCGAGGACTCCGGTGGCACCGCCGCCCCCGCCGAGCGCGTCGGGCGCCCCCCTGGCGGTGGCCGTCGACGCGAATGGAGTCGATGCCGCAGGGGCCGACGGGGCAACCGCCGCCGACGCCGCCGCCGATGGAGGTCGCGACGCGGGCATCGCAGACGCCGGGCGCGCCGACGCAAGCCGCGATGCAGGCAAGCCAGATGCGCGCGCCCCCGACGCCGGCCGTGGCGGCGCCTCGCCCAGCGCACGTCCGGGCGGCGTCACCCCGAAGCCGACGCCGAAGCCGCCGACGCCGAAGCCCGCCACCAAGCCGAAGCCCGACAGCGACAACCCCTACTAGCGAGGGTGGCGCCGCTTTCGCGGTGGTTTGCGCACCGGTCCCTTGCCCGGCTTCTTCGGCGGTCGTGGGTGATCATGGGGGCCGACCTTCGCCGCCGCCGCGTCGAGCGCGAGGCGTCGACCGGCGTCGAGCTCCTCGTCGCCCGCGTCGTCGTCGCCGCCGTCGTCGTCATCGTCACCCCCATCGTCGTCGTCGACGTCGGCGTCGCCGAGCGCAGCGCCGGCCGCGTCCTCGAGGGCGCCGGCGTCGGTCGTGACGGCCGCAGCCCCGTCGACTGGGCCCGGCATGGCCCCAAGCTCGCCACTCTGCCCGGCGGCGTTCGCCGCCGTGGAGGACGGCTTCGGCACGTAGAACGTCTCGTAGAGCTCCCGCGCGAAGATGCCGGCGTAGAGCAGGCACGTGACAAGTGGAATGCTCGACCGCCGCGCCCCACGCCGCCGCGCCGGTACCTCCGACTCCGACCCCGACTCCGACTCCGACTCCGACGCCGACGCCGACACCGCCTCCAGCACACGCGCGGGCTTCGCCGACACCGGGGCCACCGGCTCGAGATCACCCTCCGACAGCTGCTGCGTCGGCTCCGCCGGCAACATCGGCAGCGCAATGGGCGAGAACGCCGGGACTGTGGCCGCCTCGCCCGCGATCTCGAGCAGCGCCTTGTCCACGTCCGCGCGCATCGCGGCCGCGTCCGCGTAGCGGTCCTCGCGCCGAAACGCCAGCGCGCCGTCGATCACGCGCGCGAACCGCTCGGAGACCTTGGGCGCGACGCCGCGAATCGGCGGGGCAGGGAGCTTGGCCATCTTCGTGACCACCTCGACGGGGTTGTCCCCCTCGTGGATCCTCCTCCCGGTGATCAGCCGGAATCCCGTGGCCCCGAGCGCAAACAGATCGGTCCGCCCGTCGATCTCGTCGGTGCGGCCCGCGGCCTGCTCGGGGGACATGTACGACGGCGTGCCGAGCGCGAGACCTGCTCCTGTCACGCGCTCGCCTTCAATGAGGCGGGCCAGCCCGAAATCGAGCACCTTGACCTTCGACTCGCCACTCTCCTCGTCGCGCGCGAGAAACAGGTTCTCGGGCTTCAGGTCGCGGTGGACGACGCCGTTTGCATGCGCGGCCTCGAGCACCTCGAGCACGGAGCGCGCGATCCCGAGGAACTCACGCTCGGTCACCGGCGGCGCCCGCTCCGCGCGGTCCTGCAGCGACTCGCCGTCGAGCAGCTCCATCACCAGGTAGGCCGTGCCGTCGTCCGGCCCCCCCTTCACGATGTCGTCGTCGAGGACCTTCACCGCACCGCGATGCTCGACCCGATTCGCCGCGTACCCCTCGCGGAGGAAGCGCTCGCGGACCTGGGAGATCCGCGCGAGGTTCGCGTGGAGCAGCTTCACGGCCGCGCGCGCGCCGTTACGGTGGCGACCGGCGTAGACCGCCGCCATACCGCCCACGCCGATGAGGCGCTCGAGCGTCCACTTGTCGTTGAGGACGTCGCCGACTCGCGCCTGCGCCCGAACGTCCGCGTCGTCGGTCAAGGGAGACTCCGAAGGTTGAGGAGCCCAATCTACCCGATCCGCGCCCGGCGCGAGCCTCGCGCAAACCCGGCGCGCTTTTTCGCCTCACCCGTGGCGTAACTGCGCGTCGCGCAGGGCGCGCGCGCCTCTTTAGCTTCGAGATGGGCGCTGGCGCGAAGTCTGCAGCGCCTGTCCCGCTGCACCTGGAAAAGGGAGAACGAATATGTCGATTGTAGCCTGGATCGTGTTTGGCCTCATCGCCGGCTTCATCGCCAGCAAGCTCGTCAACAAGAGCGGAGAGGGTTTCGTGCTCGACATCCTTCTCGGCGTCGTAGGCTCCGTCGTGGGCGGGTTCCTGTTCAACATGTTCGGAGCCGCTGGGGTCACGGGCTTCAACCTCTGGAGCATGTTGGTCGCGGTCATCGGCGCGGTGGTCGTGCTGACCGTCTACCACGCGATCGCAGGGCGCCGCCGGCTCGCCTGACGACGACGACGACGACGACGACAAACAGAAGACAGAAGACAGATCGCGTAGCGGCCTGCACGGGGGGGCGGGTCTCCGCCGTCGAGTTCGCTCAACCGAAAGGAGGACGACCATGTGGCTGGAAGCCATCCTATCCAAGGGGGACCTCGTCGCCCTGCTGCCCCAGTTCGCGCCGGTGAAGATTCGCGTGGAGGGTGGCGGTGTCCTCGTGCTCGAGGAGCCCAGCGACGTTGCGCTGGTTGCCGACACGGGCCTCCGGTTCTCTTGCAAGGGGGAGATCCTCTGGCCCGTCCTTGGCATCAAGGTTCCGATGAGTCTGAGGCGGGCGACCGCGGTCGTGAGGCCGCGCATCGCGAAGACCGACGCCGGCGACCGCCTCGTCTTCTCGCTCGAGATCGAGAAGATCGATTTCTCGGTGTTGCCCGAGCTCATCGACTCCAAGATCACCAAAAAGGTGAACCAGGCGCTGCTCCGCGATCACGTCGAGCTCATCTGGGACTTCAAGGACACCCTCAGCCACGAGCTCCCGCTCCCCGCGATGCTCGAGAACTTGGAAGCGCTCGGGCTCAAGGCGGCGTGGGGCGAGGTGCGAATCACCGAAGACGCGCTGGTGCTCGCGGTCTCGTTCCACGCGAGCGTGATCCGCTCACGTACCGGCACGCGCGAGGCGCCGGCGATCCCGGAAGAGGCCCCAGCCACGCCGGTATCCTCCATCTGACCGTCGTGCCTGTTGCCCGCGTCGCCCGCGCGCTCGGCTCAGCCGCCGTCGTCCCTGCGCAAGCGCCCACCGTCGGGCGACAGGTTTCGGCCGGTCGTCTCGATCTCCCCTTCGGCGTCGACGACGCCCTGCGAGTGCGCGCTGCCGAGGGCGAGGGGGGCGGGCGGCGCGATCGGCGCTCCCTTGGCGTCGCGCCACGTTCCGGGCGCGAAGAACAGCGTGCCCGCCTCGTTCCGTATGACCTGCCATGGCGAATACGCTGCGCCGGCGGCCGCGGGCGCCCAGTAGCCCGACTTCCACGCCCACTTCCGCCCGCGCCACGCCCACTCTCCGTCTATCCACAGCGCTCCGGACACGGGCATGTCCGGCACGGTCTCGACGCGCGCCGGGGGCGGTGGTACCGGAACCTCGAGGAGCTCCGACGACATGTGCGCGGCGTACGGCGGATGAGGCAGTCTCGAGCCGCATGCGAAGGTGGCGAGCAGGCCCGCTCCACCGAGCCAGAGACGCTTCATGGGTCGCGACATAGCACGCGGAGTGCCAGGGTTGGCGGGCGTGGTCCTGTCGTTGCATAGATGCCAGCCGATGCCCTCACGCGATACGATCGCCATGTCGGATCGCGCGCGCGGGCTTGGTGGGATCAGGGCATGGGTGGCGAGGGTGCTCTCGCTCGTCTCGGTCCTCTCGCTCGTCACACAGCTCGGATGCTCCCAGATCCCCGAGGGTCGATACGCGGTCGACGACCTCGACGTGCGCGGCACGTCGACCATCGACGCGGCCGATCTGGAAGAGGTGCTCGCCACGACGCCGAGCGGCAAGCTGTTCGGCATCTTTCGCGGCGTGGCGTTCGACTACCAGCTCTACGACTACAATGTCTTGCAGCGGGACCTCGCTCGGATCGAGCGCTACTACCGCGCGCGCGGGTTTTACGATGCGCACGCGCGCGCCGCGCACGTCTTCCCGGGAAAGGACGCCCACGTCGACGTCGACATCGTCGTGGACGAAGGGGCGCCGGTCAAAAACCGCGAGCTCGTCATCAAGGGAATGGAGGCGCTCCCCGCCGCGCTCGTCGCCGCGGTCACAGCGGCGGTCAAAGCGAGGCTGCCGACCGGCGCCCCGTTCGACGAGGACATGTACGAGCTGGCCGAGACGGACGCGCGCAAAGCCCTCACCGACCGTGGCTACGCGTATGCCCGCGTCGAGCGCGACGTCTACCTCGACATCGTGCGCCACACGGCCGACGTCTCGCTCATGGTTAGCCCTGACAAGCCGGCGGTCTTCGGAAAGGTGACGATCGAAGGGCTCGCGCCCACCAAGCAGAGGCCCGGGCAGGCGACCCTGCCCGAAGCCCCGCTGCGCCGCGCGATCGACATCGACGAGGGGGCCCCGTACTCCACCGCCGCGCTCGATTCGGCGATGCGCGCCCTGCTCGATCTCGAGGTTCTGAGCTCAGTGGAGGTCGCGCCGGTGCTCACCGATCCTCCGCCGGAGCCGCGCGTCGTGCCGGTGCTCGTCAAGGTCGAGCCGAGCAAGCTCCGGCTCTGGATGCTCGGCGGGGGTCTCGAGTTCGATCAGCTCAAGAGCGATCTGCACGCCCTCGTCGGGTGGGAGGATCACGATTTTCTGGGCGGGCTACGCCACTTCACCATCGAGCTCAAGCCGGGCGTCGTCCTATACCCACTTCGCATCAACAACATCGTCGCGCCGGAGAGCCTGCTGCCCGAAGGAAAGCTCCGCCTGGAGTTCCGGCAGCCGGGGTTCATCGAGGCCCGCACGCAGGGCTTCATCAGGCCCGAGCTCAACGTCTTCCCCCTTCTGGTAAAGACCTCGCCCGCCGCCGACGATCCCGTGGTCGGTTATGGAGAGCTCAAGGTCGGGGTCGGCGCGGACCGCGCATTCGGCCGGCTGTTCGCGGCGCTCGGGCACACCGTCCAGATCGAGGCGCCCTTCTCGTACAAGGGGCCGCTGGACCCCGCGCTGAAGATGCTCGTGGTCTCGTACCCGTCGCTGATGACCTCGCTGGATCTCCGCGACGACCGCATCCACCCGCACAAGGGTGTCTACCTCGCCAACGTCCTGCAGGTGGCGGGCGGGCCGTTCGGCGGCGACGCGCAGGACGTCAGGATCCAGCCCGAGGTGCGGACGTACCTTCCGATCGCCAAGAAGGTCACGTTCGCGACGCGCGCGTCCGTCGGCTTCCTCTTCTCGCAGAACTACGGGGACGTGGTCCAGAACCGGCTCGCGGATCCGCTCACCGACGACAACCGGGCGGACCGCGTGCGCGACATCCAGACCGTGTTCTTCCGGGGGTTCTTCTCCGGTGGCTCGACGTCGAACCGCGGCTACCCGATCCGCGGCATCGCACCGCACGGCGTCGTGCCCTTCTTGAATCCGCGGACCGCAT
Source organism: Myxococcales bacterium (assembly GCA_025359105.1). Classification (GTDB taxonomy): domain Bacteria; phylum Myxococcota_A; class Polyangia; order Polyangiales; family Polyangiaceae; genus JANYHK01. Next base: position 63,650 of record JANYHK010000095.1, read on the forward strand.
CGCAGCAAGTTCGCCTCAACTGCGATCCGTCGCCAGCGAACAACTTCCGCCCCGATCCCGGCGTGTGCTCTATCCCGATCGGAGGGTTCACGCTGTGGGAGCTCTCGAACGAGCTCAGGTTCGCCGTCGCGGGACCGTTCCACGCCGCCACGTTCTGCGACATGAGCGACGTGTCGCCGCATCCAGGCAACATCCGCCTCGCCCACCTGCACCTCTCGTGCGGACTGGGGGCGCGCTACGAGACGCCCGTGGGGCCCATCCGGCTCGACATCGGCTACCGCATCCAGCCGGCGCAGGTGCTCGGGTTTGCGTCGGAGCAAGCGGTCGCGGACAGCGATTCCAGCGAGGGGCGCCCGCCGACGCTTTTCGGCATCCCCATCGCCGTCGCCTTCGGAATCGGAGAAGCCTTTTGAGCGCCGTGACCAACGCCCCGCCGCCCCTCCCACCGGAGGTGGACGCTCCTCCGCCGCGCGCGCCGCGACGACGGGCGCGCCGCCTCCTGACGGGCGCGGCGAAGGCAGCCGGGGTGCTCATCACGTTCTCAGGGGCGCTCGTCGGCGGTCTCAGCCTCCATCTCGACACGCCGGCTGCCCGTCGCCTCGTCGTCGCACGCGTGAATCCCTTTCTGGCAGCGACGTTCCGAGGCAAGCTCGAGGTCCTGGGGGTCGAGCACCTCGACCTCCACGGAGCGCAGGGGGTCTCGGCGCGACTGGTGGACGCGGACGGGGTCACCCTCATCAGCGCGCAGGGGCTGCGCGCGCGCGTGTCGGTCGTCGATGTGCTTCGCTCGGTCCTCCTGGAGAAAGGCGACATCCGGGTCTCGATTCCCAGCGTCGAGCTCGAGCGCGGAGAGGTGAGCCTCGATACGCTCGCCGACGGACGAACGCGGATCGAGGCTGCCTTCGAGCTTCGGAAGCCCAGCGACGGCACGCCCGGACGCGGCGCGCGCGTCGAGCTCTCCAGCATCGACCTGAAGCACGCGTGGGTCCACGGACGTCTCTGGACCCTTCCCCCGCTGGACGCCGACGTGGATGCGCTCCACGGAAGCCTTCTCGTCACGCCGACCGAGACGCGCGTGGACGTCGCTCGGCTCGCGCTCGCCGCACGGGGCATGCCGCGGGGGGCGAACCCCGTCGGCGCTGCCGCGGGGCAGGTCGTCGTGGCCATGGGGGACGGTCACCGGCTCGAGATCGTGGCGTCGTTCCGCGGAGGGGTCGGTGGCGTGCCCGCGGCGGGTCGGTTCGCCCTGGACGGCGCACACCTCGAGGCGGTCGTCGACGTGCCCGTGGTCGCGGCCGCACAGGTCCGCACGATCTTCCCCGAAGCGACGATCCACGATGACGTCTCGGCCCACGTCGACGTTCACGGAGACCTCCCGCACCTCGATGCCAGCATGCGCGGGACGCTCGGGGCCGCTTCGCTGACCGCGGTGGGCGACGTGACGGTGACGGCAACGCCGTTCGGGTGGATCCGCCTCGCCGTCGACGGTGTCGACGCGCGCGCCTTCGCAGCCGACGCGCCTCGCTCCTCGCTCGGCACGACGGCGCGCCTGACGTACGCCGTGCAGCACGACGGGGCGATCGCCGGCGACTTCGACGCCGACCTCGCGCGAGGATCGATCGGCGCGACGGCGGTGCCGCGCGCGGTGCTTCGTGGCGACTACCACGTGCAGACGGCCGGCGCGCCCATCGTGACCGTTCATGGCCGCGGTCGGATCGAAGAGCAGGGGGCTCCCGCAGACGTCGTCTTCTCCTACACGCCAGAGGGACGCTCGCAGGTGCTCGCCGTCGATGCGCACGCGTCGATTGCCAGAATCGGCGCCACGCGTCTCGGCGGGAGCGGCACCGGACGGGCGAAGGTGCACGCCGTAGGTCGCTTGCGAATGCCGGAGCGCGCGCTCGACGCGCACCTGGACGCGGATCTCGATGACGCCGCGGAGGGACCGGTGCGCCTCGCACGCGCCCACGCCGAGGCGCGCGTGACAGGGCCCCTCGATGCGCCGACGCTCTCCGCTGTCGTGGACGCCACGGGGCTCGGTGTCGGACCGCTCGACTTCGCGCAAGGCAAGCTCACGGCCGCCGGTGCGGCGTCCGGGATGAACGTCGCGGTCTCCCTCCGCGGCGCGCCAGGTGCTCCCGAGCTCGACGCGGGCGGCCTCCTCGATCCACGCGCGGGCGTCCGTATCCGCGATGTCCACGCCACGGCGAAGCGCGACGGCGTCGTCGCCGAGGTGAGCGTCGACGAGCTCCGCGCGGCCGGCGGAGAGCTCAGCGTCGAGGGCGGCGTCGTCCTGGGCCTCGGCGCGCCGCTCCGCGTCTCGGCGCGCCAGGGGCCCAGCTCGGTGGATGCGCGCGTCGCGACGCAAGGCCTCGATCTCGCGCGCGCAGGCCGCCTGCTCGGGGTGGCCGACAGGGTCCGCGGCGGCACGCTCGCCGTCGACGCCGATCTCTCGGCGACCGACCGCACCGTCAAGGGCGCGCTCACGTTCGATCTGGTCCACGCGTCGGGGGTCGGGTCCAAGGACGCGAACGCCCATGTCGAAGCGACGTTCGCCGGTCGCCAGGTCGCCCTGCGCGTGCACGCGTCCGAGGGGAGCGTCGGCGTCGTCGACGTGCGGAGGGCCACGCTCGAGATCGCGGGCAACGAGCGACTCGACATCTCATCTTGGAAGAAGGTGTGGGGCGACGCCGAAATCGACGCCTCGCTCGATCTCGCGAAGCTCCTCGCGCTCGCGCCGGTACCCGCCGCCGTTCCACTCGGCGACGTCACTGGCAAGATGAGCGTTCGCGCGGCATTCTCGCGCGCAGCAGGCGACAGCGCGCCGCCGAGCCTTCGTGTTGCGCTCGATACCGCCGGGCTCACGGTGGGTTCGGCCACGCTGTCGCGCACCGCCGACGGCACCGTCGTCGTGGAGCAGCAAGGTAGGCGCCTCGAGGGCTACGACGTGCAGCTCGATGCGAGCCTCGACGGGCCGAGCGGCTTGCTCGCCATGGACGCTCGCCTGGCCGACCGCAAGAAGCTGCTCCTCGCCGTCGACGCGAAGGCGTCGGAGGTGCCCATCGGAGAGATCCTCGCCGCGGACGACCTCGCCGTCGCGCTCATGGGCGTCCCGTTCTCGGTGCGCGCCGTCCTTCCGCGACGGTCCCTCGCCGCGCTCCCGCTGGTCTCGATCCCGGGCACCGGCGACGTCGCGGCGATGGTCGAGGTCAGGGGCACCGTCGTCGAGCCCGTCGTGGACGCGACGGCCAATCTGTACGGCGGGAAGTCGGCGCAGGCGCCCATCACGAGCAAGCTCGATGCGGAGCTCGTCCTGCACTACGCGGCGGGCACGACGGACGCGGCCCTCCGGGCGCGCACGCCGAAGGCCGAGGTCCTGACGGCGACGGCGCGGCTCAAGGCCTTGGTGACGGACTTCGTCGGCGCGAGCGCCAAGGAGGACCCTCCGTGGGAGGCGTCGGCGACCGCGAAGCTCTCGCGGTTCCCGCTCGCCGCCGTCGCCGCGCTCTCGGATAGCCAGGTCCGCGGACGCGCCAGCGGCGAGCTAGCGATCGACGGGCTGCACCGCGACGCGCGCGCGAAGGGGCAGTTCCGGATCGAAGGGCTCGAGGTCGGGAGCGCGTCGTTCGTCACCGCGCTCTTCGACGCCGGCGTCGCGGACGGAGCGTTCCACGGAGCGGCGCGGCTCGAGCGAGCCGGAGCCTTCGGGGAAGCGCAAGCGGACCTCGGCGTCGCATGGGGCGCAGCGCTCGTCCCGCGAATCGATCCGACCAAGGCCGCGCTCGTCACGGTGCGGGCGAAGTCCTTCCCGGTGGGCGCCTTCTCTCCTCTCGTCGAACCGGCCCTCACGGATCTCGAGGGCAAGCTCGACGCCGACGCCCGCTTCGCCGTCCCCGCGGGCGGAAGGGGCGGGCAGGCGAGCGGCAGCGCCACGCTCCGCGAGGGGAAGCTCCAGGTGACGGCGTTGGGCCAGGAGTACCACGGCGTCGAGGGCAAGCTGGACCTCTCCGGGGACGGCGTTCTTCGTCTCGACCACCTCCGCGCGCGTGGGACGACGGGCCTCGTGATGGCGGCAGGCGTGGCGCGCATGGACGGCCTGCGGCTCGACAGCGCGCGCGCGTCCGTGCGCATCCCGAAGTCCGCGCCCATCCCCATCGGTGTGCAGGGCGTCCAGATGGGCGACGTGTACGGCGACATGGAGCTCGCGGCCGCCGCGTCCGCCGATGGCACGCAGACCGACATCAACGTCGAGGTCCCGGTCCTGCACGTTCGACTTCCCCCGTCGCCACCGCACACCGTGCAGCCGCTCGGTGAGCCGGAGAAGGTCCGCATCGGGACCTTCCGCGCGCCGGGCCAGTTCGTCACCCTCGCGATCGACGGGGAAGATCTCCGCGAGGATGGGCCAGCGCCCGTTATCCGGAGGCGCGTGAACGTCGCGTTCCACTTGGGGCGCGACGTCACGGTGGAGCGTGGCAAGTCGCTGCGCGTTTCGCTCGACGGCAACCCGCAGGTCCACGTCAGCGACAAGACGCGCATGTCCGGTCAGATTTTTCTGACGAGCGGCACGCTCGAAGTGCAAGGCAAGCCCTTCGAGATCGAGAAGGGGACCGTCTCGTTCGTCGGCGACGATCCCTCGAACCCCGAGGTCGTCGTGACCGCGGGGTGGACGGCGCGCGACGGGACACGCGTGCTCGCGGACTTCGTCGGGCCTCTCAAGACAGGCAGGGTCACGCTCCGGTCGGAGCCGGGGCGTCCGCAGGACGAGATCCTCGCGCTCATCCTTTTCGGAACGGTGGACGGATCCTCTTCGACCCCCTACGCCCAGGCTGCCCCCGACGGCGCGACCCGGGCCGGGACCGCGGCCGGCGGGCTCGCGACCGAAGGCCTGAGCCGCGGCATCGATAGCCTGACCGGGCTCGACATCGCCACGAAGGTCGACACCACCGACTCGGCGAACCCGCGTCCGGAGGTCGAGATCCGGATCGCCAGGGACATTTCCCTCCAGGTCGCCTTCGTCCTCGGCACTCCGCCACCGGGCGCGAACCCCGATCACACGTTCGCGACGCTGGACTGGCGCTTCCTTCGCAACTGGTCGCTCGCGACGACGTTCGGCGACCAGGGGAGCTCGATCGCCGACGTCGTCTGGCGCCACCGCTATTGAAGACGCAGCAGCAGGAACGGACCGCCACTCGATCCGCCCCGCCGCGGTAGGTCGAGGCGGGAGAGAGTCGTCGTTGTCGGGCCACGTCGGCCCCGCCGCACGCTCGGGCCTCACCGTCGTCTGCGCACCTGCGTTGTCCGACCCCCGATCGCCACCCGCTGCGCTGCGAAAACGCCAGCGACCCCGGCCTCTTCAGCGGGACTGCGGCGCGCCTTTGGCCACCCTGTCCCACCGCCGCGGCGCCGCGCGCCCGACCGCCGCTTTGGTTGCGGAGGCGGCTACAAATCATGAGCAGTGCCGACAACTTGTGAGGCACACGCTTCGACAGCACGCGCCGGACTTCGTAGACTGGAGAGCTCGAGTCGGAGGGTCCGGCTCTTTCTCTGGAGGTCTGTGATGAACAGCGCGATCGCACTCAGGGTTGACCGAGCCGCTTTCGTTCTCCTCTTCGGGCTGCCCGTGGGGTGCGCTTCGGCGGCCTCCGCACCGGCATCGGCGACGCACGCCACCTCTGCCAGCTCGGGCAGCTCTCCCAGCGCCGGGATCCGGGAGCTGGCTCCGTTCGATAAGGGCGCTGCCGCCGAGGCCCTCGACGAGCTTCAGGAGGACGCCTCCCGATGCGGGACGAAGGGGAGCCCGACCGGGCTGGGTCGCGCGGTGATCGTCTTCGAGCCGACGTCGGGGCGTGCGCGTGTCGCGGAGGAGGAGGCCCCGTTCGCCGGGAGCACCGTCGCCCCCTGCATCGAGCGCGTCTTCGGCGCGGCCCACGTCGCGCCGTTCCGCGGCGCCGCGGTCACGGTACGCGTGGGCTTTCTCGTCACAGCGCCCGACGCGCCGCCCGCGTTCTCGGTGCGCTCCGCGAAGATGGGCGTGCGCGGCGCGGTCGCGCAATGCAAGCTCACGGTCCGCGGCCCGCGCGAGGTCGCCGATGAGGTCGACGTCCACTTCGCGAGGAACGGCAGCGTCGACGCCGTGGAGTTCTTCCGCTTCGAGGATCACCAGAAGCTCGACTCGCGCGCGACGCGCTGCATCCGCAAGGCCCTGGGCGGGGCAAGGGTCGCCGCCTTCGCGAGCGACGAGGAGCGCGCGAGCGTGAAGGTGTTCTTCAGCGACGGGTCGTAGCGCGTTCGGGTTTCGTAGGTCAGGTTGGCCAAAGGCGCGCGCGTCAACGTGACGTTCGCAGCAGCTTGCGGAGGCTCAGATCGAGCTGGCTCTGCACGAGCGCCGCCACGCTGGCGAACTGGGAGTCGGTCAGCTTCAGGCGCTCGCGAAGGAGCGTGCGCGTGTCCTCCATGACCTTGTCGCGCGCGGTGGAGAGCCAACGCGACGCGCTGCCGCGGTGGACGCCGTAGAGCTTCGCGAGTCGCTCCACCGGGACGCCGTCGATGTAGTGGAGCTTGAGGAGCGCCCGCTCGCGCTCGCCGAGCGCCTCCAGCGCGTCGACGAGGGCACGCGCGAAGTCGTCCTTGTACTGGAGCTTCACCGCGTCGAGCTCGGGGTCCACGGAGGCGACCAGCGCGTCCAGGTCGTCCGCGTCGCCGCTCTTCTCGGCGCGGCGGATGCTCAGCGCGGCGCGCACGGCGGCGACGCGGATCCAGCCACGCAGCGGCCCGCGTCCCGTGTAGTCGAGGATCTTGGGCTCCCCGATGCCCCCGACGAAGAAGCGCTCGAGCAAGATCTGACTCACCTCGTCGGCGAGGTTCGCGTTGCGGCTCGCAGAGAGGTACGAGGGCACGTCGACGAGGTAGGTCTTCGCGAACGCGTCGATCGCCGAGGAGCGCGTCGCGCCGATCGCGCACGCGCAGGCCAGGTACAGGTCTGCGAGGTGCGCGCGCCCGATCGCGGCCGGATCCGGCGGCTCGATGCAGGTTGCGAGGTGGGCGAGAAACGCTCCCTCCTCGAGCGCGAGGGCGGGCCAAGCAGTCTGCCCGACCTCGAGCGCCGCGGCGAGCGCCGCCTCGAGCGCCGCGGAGGGAGACCAGCCCGGCCGGACGGTGCAAAACCTCTCGCAGTGTCCTCCTCCCGCCACCCGACGAGGATACCAGAACCCCGCGATCGCCGACCGCGCCCTAGTCGCGGGCCGCGAGCCAAGCGTCGATCTGTGCCTTCACGTGCCGATCGCGCTGGGAGTCGTATCGGTAGCCCCGCCGCGCCTCTTCAGCGAGGACCTTGGCGCGGGAGGGCTCCTTCTTCGCCGCGCCGAGCGCGCGCGCGAGGGCGAACTTGGTCGCCGGCGCGTCGGGGTAGTTCATCTTCGCGACGTTGCATCGCGCGAGAGTCTCGTCGAGGATTCGGACGGCTTCGTCGGCGCGCCCGAGCGCGATGAGGTCTTCCGCGAGGAGGCGGCGCGGCATGACGACCTCCGGGTGAGCTTTGCCGAGCGACGCCTCGCCGAGGCCCACGGCGTTGCGGTGAAGCTGCTCGGCCTCTCGGAGACGGCCCTGCGCGAAACGAAGCGCGCCGAGCTCGGCGTCGACGGTGGCCAGGTAAGGGTACTTCTTGCCGAGCGTCGCCTCGAGGATGCGCTGGGCCTCTGCGAGCTCGTGCTCGGCCTCGGCGCTGCGCCCGAGCTCGCGAAGAGACTGCCCGAGGTTCATGTGCGCGAGCCCGACCTCCGGGTGCTCGGGCCCGAGCACCTTCACGCCGAGCGCCAGGACCCGCGTGTGAACGACGACGCCCTCGGCGAAGTCGCCGCGCGCGACGTGGACGTTGCCGATCCGGTTGAGCGTGTAGCCGGTCTCGATGTGATCGGGGCCGAGGCTCGTCTCCTGGACCGAGAGCGCGTGCCGAAGCGGGGGCAGCGCCTCGTCGAGCAGCGTCAAGTAGACGAGGATCATGCCGAGGTGGCTCTCCGCCTGCGCCACCAGGGGGTGTTCTCGACCGAGCAGCCGCTGTCGCGTCCCGATCGCTTCGAGGAGCGCGGCCCTCGCCTGCTCGTAGCGCCCCAGGCGCGACAGCGAGTAGCCGAGGCTCGTCAGCGTGGTCGCCACGTCGAGGTGGCCGTCGCCGAGGGCGCGCCGCTCGAGCAAGAGCGCGCGCTCGGCGTGGGCTATCGCGTCCTCGTAGCGGCCCTGCGCGCGATCGACGGCGCCGCGGCTCTGCTCGAGCAGGGCCTCGTCCATGGGCCGGCGTCCCCGCGCGTCGAGGAGCGCGCCGGCGGTGCGATCCCAGTGCTGCCCCTCGTCGGGGAGCGCGAGGCGGTACTTCACGAGGACCACCAGCGCGGCGCTCGACGCGAAGGTCGTGTCGTCGTCCTTCGCCGCCATGCTCGTCCACGCGGCGTCGCGCAAGCTCTCGGCGGACTCCTTGTAGCGGCTCAGGTGCTCGAGCACCTGACCCCGAAGGAGGAGCGCCTGGCCGGTGAGCGGCGCGTAGCTCAGCGCCCGCGCGGCCGTGACGACGCCTTCCACCTTCGTGCGCGAATCCTCGTAGCGTCCGAGCTCTGCGCTCGTGCGCGCCGCGGCGAGGTCGCGCAGCTGCGTGTCCACTGGCCCGCGGAGGTCGGCAGCCGGCGGCTTCACGTGCGCGCGAAGTGTGTCCGCGTCCTCGCAGGCCGCGAGGGGCGAAAGCGCGGAGACGGCCTGCGCGGCGCTCCCCACTGCGTCGCGATCGCTGGCGGCGAGCGCGGCGACGAGGGCCGTGGCCTCGGTGAGCTTCCCGTCGAGGCAGCGCATGCGCAGATCGAAGAGCTCGTCGGACTGCTCCGCGCGTACGCGCGCCGCTTCGCACGCTCCCACGCGCTGGGTGCTCCATCCCTTCAGATAGGCCGTCAGCGTCGTGTCGACGGTGCGGAAGGTGTCGCCGGCGAACGGCGCGCCGGTCGCCAAGAAGGCGCCCTGGACGCGGTCGCGTGTCGCGCTGTCCCAGGCCGCCGCGCCCTTGTCGCCGACGCCCGCGCACGGCGTGGGCGGCGTGGACGTCGCGCGGCCCGCGACGAGCGCCAGCCCGGCGACGCACACCGCGCCGGCGAGCACCCACAGCGTCGGCCCACGGCGGGTGGGCCTTTCGATCTCCACGACGACGTCGTCCATCGTCGCGAAGCGCTCCTGCGGCGTCGTGCGCAGCATCCGCTCGATCGCGCGTCGCACGCTGCGGGGAACGTCGCGCAGCGCGCGCGCGGGCTCCGTTTGCCCCTCGAGCACGGACGCGCGCAGCGCCTCGAGCGTCTTGCCCTCGAACGGCCGCGCGCCGGTGAGCGCCTCGTAGAGCGCCACGCCGAACGCGAACTGGTCGGCGCGCGCATCGGCGGCTTCGCCGGCGAGCTGCTCGGGCGCCATGTACGCGGGCGTCCCGCGCAGCGCTCCCGTGCGCGAGGCCGAGTGCAGGAGCGGCGTCTCGTGCGCTGCGCCGTTCGTCGTTTCTTCTCGCGCCAGCGCGATCCGCGCGAGCCCGAAGTCCGTCACCTTTGCACGCCCGTCCGCCGTCACGAGGACGTTGTCCGGTTTGAAGTCCCGATGCACGAGCCCCGCCGCGTGCGCCGCCGCCAGACCGCGCGCGCACTGCCCGAAGACGGCCAGCACGTCACGCCACGCGCGCGGCGCGCGCTTCATCCATGCCCCGAGGGTCTCCCCCGGCACGAGCTCCATCGCGACGAAGACGCGCTCCTGGAACGTGCCGGCGTCGTGCACTTGCACGACGTTGGGATGGGAGATCTGCGCCATCGCCTTGGCCTCGCGCAGGAGGCGCGCGCGCGTCTGCTCGGCGCTCTTTCCGTGCTCGGCGCGGAGGAGCTTCACCGCGATCTTCCGATCGAGCTCGGGATCGTAGGCGGCGTACACGACCCCCATGGCCCCCGCGCCGATGGGCGCGAGGACGAGGTACCGGCCGACACGCCGTTCGGCGGGCGCGTCGTCCTCGCCGCTGCCGAGGAGCGCCGCCACCAGCTCGCGGCACGTCGCGCACCCGGCGATGTGGCGTTCGGCGCCGGCGAGCGCACCCCCGTCGAGAAGGCCGTCTGCGAAGTCGGCGAGCGCGTCGTCGGGGGGGCACTCGGTGCGTGTCACGTCGGTCATCTGGCCGTCCTGGAGCTTCGAATCGGCGGCCACGGTACGAGTCTACGTTCAGTGGCAATGCGAATCGAGGCTGGCCGTACGCTGGCAGACCGGAGCGCACGTCTGGGTCGACGCCGCGTCGGGGCAGGTGAAGAACTCGCCATTGACGCAGCAGTAGTTGGGAGGCACTCCGCCGCTGGTTCCGCCGCTGGTGCCACTGGTCCCGCCGCTGGTTCCGCTGGTTCCGCCGCTGGTGCCACTGGTCCCGCCGCTGGTGCCGCTGGTTCCGCCGCTGGTGCCGCTGGTTCCGCCGCTGGTGCCACTGGTCCCGCCGCTGGTGCCGCTGGTTCCGCCGGATCCATTGGCGCACTTGGTGATGCTGTCGGTCTCGGCCTGGCAGCCGCCCACGTCGTACTTCCCGGCGATGCACGTCGCGCGGTTCGAGAAGCAGCTCACGTACGCATCGAGCTGCTTCTGGCAACCCTGGGCTGTCGCCTTCTTCCCGAGGTCGGTCTTGTCGTTCTTGCAGCTCTGCGCCTTCGAGGTGTTCCAGTCCTCACACTTGGCTTGCGGGTCGCACAAGGCTTCCAGGTTGGCCGTGCTGCTCGCGGCGCTGGTGCCGCTGCTGCTCGAGGCGCAGGCGGCCATGCAAAGGAAAGGCAAGAACAAGGGAATCATCAGCTTCATATCGGGCTCCTTCGAGGCGGGCGAAGGAGGTTCGCGCCGCGTTCCCTCCTGGACGCGGGTCGCCGGCGCATGTCACAAAGAAAAATTCGCGCTCACGCCATCCCGGCGACGATCGCGCCTAGCTCCTCCCCGACATCCTCCTGGAGGAAGTGGCCCGCGCGCACGAGCGTCGCGTGCGGCAGTCCGGCGGCGCCCGGGACGTGCTTCTGCAGCGCCTTGTCGGCGCCGGCGGTGATGGGATCGCTGTCGCCGAAGACCGTGAGGAGCGGTTTGGCCCATTTGCCGAGCGCCGTCCACGCGCGCCGGTTCGCGTCGCTCGCGGGATCTTCGGGCGTCGCGGGCACGAGCGTCGGGAACTGGCGCGCGCCCGCCTTGAACGACTCGTCGGGGAACGGCGCGTCGTAGGCCGCCGCGACCGCGTCAGGCACCTCTCGGGCGCAGCCGCTCCGGACGATCCGGCCGACCGGGAGCTCGGGGACGGTCTGCGAAAACTCGCGCCACACGAAGAACGCGTCGGGTGGCGTGCGATCGCCCGTCGGCAGAAATGTGTTGGCCGCCACGATCCGCGCGAACCGGTGCGGCTCCTCGCCGGCGATGCGCAGCCCGATGAGGCCGCCCCAGTCCTGGCAGAGGAGGGTCGCGTCGGAGGGCACGGCCGCGTCGAGCAGCGCCTTCGTCCACGCCACGTGACGCGCGTACGTGTAGTCCTCGCGCCGCGTGGGCTTGTCGCTCCTTCCGAAGCCGATGAGATCGGGCACCACCACGCGAAGGCCGGCGTCGAGGCACGGTCGCATCACCTTGCGGTAGAGCAATCCCCACGACGGCTCGCCGTGGAGCATCACGACGGTCCGAGCTGCCCTCGGCCCCTCGTCGACGTACGCCATTCGCAGCGTCGTCGCGCCGTCGCCCGAAGGAACGTCCACGTACCGCGGCGCGTAATTGAAGTCGGGGATATGGGCGAACCTCTCTTCGGGCGTGCGTACGAAGACCATGCGCGGCAGTCTACTCGGGGATGAGCCGATGAGAGTGCGCGACGAAGAATCATCGAAAATTCCTGGTCCGAACGCACACCCGATACCTCGGTAGGCGATAGTCGGGAGTGGGTCGTCGCAAATTAAGTTAGGAGTCCTTCATTCCTGATTATGCGATTGACGCACCGGCCATGCGCTGACACATAGGTACCCATGACGTCTACGCTCCGCAGCACCTTGAACGATCTCGCGACCGAGTTTGCCACGAACCTTCTTCACGCCATTCGCGGAGCATCGCTCGAAGAGATCCTCAGCGAGACGGGCGGGAGCGCCGCCAGCGGGCGACGCGTTGCGCGCGCGGTGGCAACGGCCTCGACGCCTCGCGCGCCTCGCGCGGCGGCCGGCAAGCGGGGCCGCCTGGCGCGGCGCTCGACGAAGGACATCGCGTCGGTCGTGAACAAGATCGTCGGCCTGCTCGAGAAGCACCAGACCGGGCTTCGGGCGGAGCAGATCCGGAGCAAGCTGAGCCTCCAGGCCAAGGAGCTGCCGCGCCCCATCGCCGAGGCGCTCGCCAAGAAGCGCATCGTGAAGGAAGGGCAGAAGCGCGCGACCACGTACTTCGCCCGCGACGCCAAGCGCGCGAAGGCCGCCAAGGCCGCGGGCTGAAGCCCCCGACCGCCCGCCTTGGTCGGTGGGCGGTCTCGAAAAAGCCGCAAAATGCGAAAGGCGCTGAAATGCTCGCGGAAAGGCGCCCTGGACGGCATTGCGCCGCCGTCGGCGCGACTCCTTGTGCTGCTTTTCCCGGGCCTTTCTGCCAACTTTGGGTTGCGCGCCTGGTGGCGCCAATGCTAAGAGCCCCCGCTCTGCTGGGACGGCCGCCGTTCCCTTACCCGAGAGAAGCCATGCCGAGTGATGCGATTCAGTGCAAGCCCCTCGAGGTCGTCGTCAGCGACCGGGGCATCGAGCGCGCGATCAAGATGCTGAAGCGGAAGCTCGCCTCCGAAGGCGTGCTCCGTGAGCTCAAGATGCGCCGCCACTACATGAAGCCCAGCGTGAAGCGCCGGAAGAAGCAGGCCGAAGCCGCTCGCCGCCGTCGCAAGCGCGCCAAGATGGACGCCGCGCCGCCGAAGGAGAAGTGAGCCTTTTTCAGCTCCTTTGAGGTAGTCTCACCCGCGTGAGCTCCAACCTCTCCAATGGCAACGGCCATGGGGCGCGCCCGCCCGTCGGCGAGCGCGCTCCGGTCTACCCGCTCTTCAATTCGCCCCCTCCACCCGTCGACCAGGTCGCCGTGGAGGAGCGGGCGGCTTCCCTGGCGAAGCGCAGCATCAAGAAGGCCACCAAGGTCGCCGGGCTTCGGCTCGCCGTCCGGATGATGGACCTGACGACCCTCGAGGGGAAGGACACGGCCGGCAAGGTCCGTGCGCTCTGCAACAAGGCGCTCGTCCCCCTCGACAAGGATCCGACGATCGGCCCGTGCGCGGCCATCTGCGTGTACCCGAACCTCGTCCCCATCGCCAAGCGGGCGCTCGAGGGGTCGAACGTGTTGGTGGCGAGCGTCGCGACGAGCTTCCCGAGCGGCCAGTCGCCGCTCTCCGTGAAGCTCGAGGACACGCGCCGCGCGGTGGAACTCGGGGCCGACGAGATCGACATGGTGATCGATCGCGGCGCCATGCTCTCCGGCGACTACGCCAAGGTGTACGACGAGATTGCCGCAACCAAGGAGGCCAGCGGCGCGGCCCACCTCAAGGTGATCCTGGAGACGGGCGAGCTCGGGAGCTACGACGTCGTCCGCCACGCGAGCGAGATCGCGATCGCGGCGGGCGGGGACTTCATCAAGACGTCGACCGGGAAGATCCAGCCCGCCGCGACGCCGCCGGTGACGCTCGTGATGCTCGAGGTGATCCGCGATCACTTCTACGCGACCGGCCGCAAGATCGGCATGAAGCCGGCAGGCGGCGTGCGCACGGCGAAACAAGCGCTGCATTACCTCGTGCTGGTCAAGGAGACGCTCGGCGACGCGTGGCTCACGCCCGAACTGTTCCG
>JANYHK010000021.1 GCA_025359105.1 Myxococcales bacterium
GGCCGACACCGCCTCAGGTGGCAGGCCGAGCACCCAGGCGCCCTCTGGCAAGGCGACGTCTGCCACGCGTCGCCCGTCGTCATCGACGCAAAGCCCGTTCCCGTTCGCATCCACGCGCTCCTCGACGACGCCTCACGGTACATCGTCGCGATCGAAGCCCGTCACCAAGAGCGCGAGGTCGACATGCTTGCCGTTCTCGTCCGCGCTCTGCGCCGCTTCGGTGCACCCGACGCCATGTTCCTCGACAACGGCTCCACCTACCGCGGCGAGACGCTCAGCCTCGCGTGCGCCCGGCTCGGCACCGCGCTCGTGCACGCAAAACCCTACGACGCGCCCGCGCGAGGCAAAATGGAGCGCTTCTGGCGCACCCTACGCGAGCAGTGCCTCGTCTTCTGCAAAGACCTCGGCTCGCTTCACGATCTCAACGTCCGCATCCTCGCCTGGCTCGACGAGCACTACCACAAGGCCCCCCACGGCGGACTCATGGGCAAGACACCCGCCGAGGTGTTCGCCGCCACGCCGGCCAAAGCCGACGACCTCGACGAGACACGCCTTCGCGCCGCGCTCACCGTGCGTGAGCGTCGACGCGTACGCCGCGACAACACCCTCGCGATGGACGGCACGGACTGGGAGACCAGCTTGCACTTCCTCGCGGGACGTCTCGTCACCGTCGCGCGCTCCCTCGTCGACGCCGACGACCCGCCCTGGCTCGAGTACGAGGACAAGGTCTACCCACTCAAGCCTGTCGACCCCGTCAAAAACGCGCGCCGCGAGCGCTCGCCCATGTCGCTCGACCAACCGCACCCCGCACGCGTCCCCTTCGACCCATCCGGCGCGCTCGTCGATCGCGCCCTCGGTCGGACACCCGGTCGCGACCGCAATGACGAGGAGGTTCCGCAATGACCGCGCACCTCGACTTCTTCGCGCTCTCCATCGAGCCCTTCTCCAAGGAGGTCGAAGACAAGGACCTCTGGCTGCCGCCCTCGAAGAAAAACCTCGTCGACGAGCTCGTCGATGCCATCGAGGCCCGCGAGAGCGTCGTCCTCACCGGCGAGCCAGGAGTCGGAAAAACGTGCGTTCTGCGCGCTCTCCGGCACGCACTACCGCCCGATCGCTTCCGACTGACGTACTCCCACAACGCGACCCTCGGGCGCCGCGACTTCTACCGGCAACTCTGCCTCGCGCTCGGAGCCACCGCCTCCGCGACGGCCGCCGCCGTCTTTCACGCCGTCGCCCAGCACGTCGAGGACATGGCGCGTGAGCGCCGTGCACATCCCGTCTTCCTCCTCGACGAGGCCCACCTCCTGCACCAGGACACGCTCGACCACCTCCACATCTTGCTCAACTACGAGTGGGACTCCAAGGCGCTCCTCTCCCTCGTTCTCGTTGGGCTCAGCGACTTCGACGACCGACTCCGCGTGAGGC
The DNA here is from genome assembly GCA_025359105.1 of Myxococcales bacterium. Taxonomy (GTDB): domain Bacteria; phylum Myxococcota_A; class Polyangia; order Polyangiales; family Polyangiaceae; genus JANYHK01. The sequence continues at coordinate 1,426 of JANYHK010000021.1, forward strand.
GCAATCGCTCCCTCGCCTCGCGCCTCCACCGCCGCTTCGTCCTCGACCCCCTCACGCCCGACGACACCACCGACTACCTCCGCACCCGCTTCGCGCGTGCCGGCTGCACCCGCGACGTCTTCGCCGCCGACGCCGTCACCATCCTCCACGAAGCCGCCGGCGGCGCACTCCGCGATCTCGATCGCCTCGCGACCTCCTGCTTGCGCGTCGCCACCAGGAAAAAGCGCAAGACCATCGAGCGCGACATCGTCTCCCGCGTCGTCAAATCCGCCACTACCTCCGAGGGAGCGTGATGTGCCCCCTCTGTCCGCCCGCCGAGGACCTCTACCTCGCACCCGAACTCGCCGTTCTCGCCGCCCTCGACGCCACCGTCGAATGCGCGCTCCGCGCCCTCGTCGCCGCGCATCCCTACGACCACGACCGCAACGACAAGCATGCACCTCCTGAACGACTCGCGGCGCGCGCGCTTGCCGACGCCGGCTTCCACCTCGTCGCCGCCATCAACAGGTACAGGCTCGCCGTCGCCCTCGCCCGACGCAGCCACCACGACGACCGCCTGCCGTTCTGACCCGCGCTCCTCGGACGATGGCCAGCGCCCAACGCGCCGGCCATCAGTCCCCCGCGCGACCCCGATCCGGCCGCGCGATGCCCATCAAAGAGCCGGTTCCATCAGGCATCAGCTACCCAGCTCGGCAACACCTCTCCCCTCTCCCCCCTCGCGCTCCGCGCGAGGCGCCGCAGGCGCGCAGGGATCGGCATAGGGGCGCCGGGTTTCCCCAGCGACCCCTGCCACACCACCGGACGTGCGGGTCCGCATCCGGCGGTTCGGAGAGTCGAGGTTACGCGGCGAGCCTCGGCAGGCCAAGGCGGTCGTAAGGGCGCACCGGCAGCGCGCGGTTGGGCGCGCGCACCGATCCCGCCCACCAGCGGCCAACATTTCGCGCGCCTTCCCAGGCGTCGTACCGAGAAAGGCCTCGTGCACGAAGCTCGCGGAAAACCGTGCGGTGGTGGCGCCAGTGTTTGAATTGAATCGCGCGCAGGCGGTGACGCATCCAGCCGTCGAGGTCGCGGAAGGTCCCCGGAGTCTGGGCGAGGCGGAAGTAGTTCTTCCAACCGACCAGGTACCGACGAAGCTCCGCGATGATCCCAGAGAGACTGCGTCCGTGTGACGGATCGTGATGCTCCGCACCCGGTCCTTCATCGCGGTCAAAGCTTGATCCGCGATGCGCCGGTTGACGGTTTCTTCCTTGGTCACCCAAAAGGTGTAGCCGAGGAATTTGCGATCCCAAGGGCGCGCCACTGCGCTCTTCGACTCGTTGATGCGGAGCCGGAGCTTCGCAAAAAGGCGCTGTAGCGCCTTCATCACCCGTTCGCCGGCGCGACGCGACCGCACGTAAACGTTGCAGTCGTCGGCGTATCGGACGAAAGCGTGACCGCGATGTTCCAGCTCCTTGTCGATCTCGTCGAGGAGCACGTTGGCGAGCAGCGGCGACAGGGGGCCCCCTTGCGGGGTCCCCTCGAGCCGCTCCGTCACCACCCCGTCGGCCATGATGCCGGCGCTCAGGTAGTGGCGGATGAGTCCAAGCACACGCGTGTCCGCGATCCTTTTCGCGAGCCTGCCCATCAGCACGTCGTGGTTCACGCGGTCGAAAAACTTCTCGAGATCCACGTCCACCACCCAACGGCGTCCTTCCTGGATGTACTTCTGCGCCACGCACACCGCTTGGTGTGCGCTGCGTCCAGGTCGAAATCCGTAGCTGTGCGAGGAGAAGGTCGGATCGAATCGCGGCTGCAGGACCTGCAAAATCGCCTGCTGGATGAATCGGTCGAGCGCCGTTGGGATGCCGAGCTACGGTTCGCTTCGGTCACAGTGGCCTGTTTTCGAGAGGACTTGCATCTCCAAGGTGACGCCCATCCTGGGCGCACGAGGCTCGCCGCTCCGCGGCGAGGGGGCACGCAGTGCCCCACCAAGACAAACGTCAAACTCCATCGCACTCCATGTTCTCCGCCTTCGCGGAGAACATGGAGTGCGATGGGGTGGGATGGAGTGGGAGCAAAGTTGGCTCACAGATCGACAAGCGAAATTTTGTTTGTTCTAACGGGTGCTCGGCCGCGGCGCACGAACGCGCTCGCGGTCTTGGATCGGACTCGATGGTGCAAGGCATCTCTGCTTCTCACGCGACGTCGCGTGGACGTTTCGTTCCTCACATCCGGATGTTCGCGGAGCCCGTGCTCGTCGCCAGCACGAGCGGCCTGTCCGACGATTTCGAGGAGATCGTGGCGCCCCTCATCGAGCTGTCGTTCGACTACGGCGGCACCCGCGTACGCGCCGGCGACGAGCGGCAGCGCATCTTCCGAGCGGAAGGCGGCTCGCTCGCCCACGTCGACCGCGACACGGTGGGCGAGGCGAGCGCGCGGCGGCTGCTCGAGCGCCTCGGCGCGCTCGAGCTCGCGTGCTTCGACGACATCGCCGCTCCCCCCGGCTGCGACGCCGAGTACGTCGTGCGGATCGACGCCGGCTCGCACGCGTTCTGCGCGTTCACCTCGCAGGCGCTGCCGCAGCTCCGCGCGGCCGGCTTCCAGATCGACATCGCCCCCGACTTCCCGTTCCGCGTCGCGCCCGCCGACTCACCGTGGTTCGCCAAGGTCGATCCCGACGCGGAGCTCCCCGGCTGGTTCAGCCTCGAGCTCGGCATCGAGGTCGATGGCACCCAGGTCGACCTGCTCCCGCTCATCGTCGAGCTCCTCGACGACGCCGACGAGGCCGAGGGCCTGCGCGCGCTCTCCAGGCGATTCCGCTCCTCGTACGCGCTCAAGGTCGACGACACGCACCACGTGAGCGTCACGCCCGAGCGCATGCGCGCGCTCATCCACGTCGTGATCGAGCTCTACCAGGGCATCAAGCAGAAGAAGTCCGGCAAGAAGAAGATCACGTTTCCCGCCGTGCGCGCCCCTGCGCTGGCCAAGCTCGACGCCGCGTTCAAGAGCCAGGGCACGAAGCTCGCCTGGAGCGATCCCTCGCTCCTCACCGAGCGCGCACGCGTGCTCACCACGCGCCCCTCCGCAGCGCCGCCGCCGCCCGAGCTCAAGGCGACGCTGCGCCCGTACCAGGCTGAAGGCGTCGCGTTCCTGCAGCACCTCGTCGCCGAGGAGGTCGGCGGTGTGCTCGCAGACGACATGGGACTCGGCAAGACGCTCCAGACCATCGCGCACCTTGTGATCGAGAAAGCGGCGGGCCGCCTGACCTCGCCGGCGCTCATCGTCGCGCCCACGAGCCTCGTCGAAAACTGGGCGCGCGAGCTGGCGCGCTTCGCCCCGCACCTGTCGGTCACCATCCTGCACGGCACCGAGCGTCACGGACGCCGCGAGCAGGCCGCCCGGAGCGACATCGTCATCACGACGTACCCGCTGCTCGTTCGCGACGAGGAGGTCCTGGCGGGGACGACGTTCCACATCCTCGTCATGGACGAGGCGCAGGCCATCAAGAACACGCGGAGCCAGGTGCATCGCGCGATCAAGGGGGTGTCGGCGAAGCACCGACTCGCCCTGAGCGGCACGCCCGTCGAGAACAACCTGGGCGAGCTGTGGGCGCTCTTCGACGTCCTCGACCCGGGCCTGCTCGGCGACGAGCTCGCGTTCGTGCGCTGGTACAGGAAGCCCATCGAGCAGCTCCGCGACGAGGAGCGCCTCGCCGCCCTCCGGGACCTCGTCGCGCCGTACATCCTGCGCCGCGTGAAGCGTGATGTCGCGAAGGAGCTGCCGCCCAAGACCGAGCTTTTCCACCGCGTCGAGCTCTCCGGCAAGCAGCGCGATCTCTACGAGCACATCCGGGTCGCCGCGCACGCCGACGTCCGCAAGGTGATCCGCGGCAAGGGCTTGGCGGCGTCGACGATCGCCATCCTCGACGCGCTGATGAAGCTGCGCCAGGTCTGCTGCGATCCGCGCCTGGTAGCGATGGACGCCGCGAAGAGCGTCAAGGAGTCCGCCAAGTACGACGCGCTGTTCGAGCTCCTCGAGGCGCAGCTCGCGCAGGGCCACCGCGTCCTGCTCTTCTCGCAGTTCACGAGCATGCTCGCGCTCGTTGCCGAGGGGCTGCGCGAGCGCCGCGTCGAGCACCTGGTCCTCACCGGCGCGACCAAAGATCGGCAGGCCCGCGTCGACGCCTTCGAGCGCGGCGACGCCGACGTCTTCCTCATCAGCCTCAAGGCGGGCGGCACCGGGCTCAACCTCACGAGCGCCGACACCGTCATCCACTACGATCCGTGGTGGAACCCTGCCGCGCAGTCGCAGGCGACCGATCGCGCCTACCGCATCGGCCAGAGCCGCCCGGTGTTCGTCTACAACCTGTTCGTCGCCGGCAGCGTCGAGGAGCGGGTCGTGCGCCTCCAGCAGAAGAAGCGGTGGCTGTCGGCCACATTGCTCGGCGACGAGGCCGTCCAGTCGGGCTTCAGCGAGCAGGACGTCGACGCGCTCTTTGCGCCGCTCGACGAAGAAAGCCCGCTAAGTCACCGAACAGATGCTCGGTGACTTGGAGCGAATCACGGTGCCGAGGGAGGAGGGGCTGCCGAGGACGCGGGTGCGCTCGGTGACGGATCGGCAGCGGGCGGCGCCGGGGCAACCGCGGGGACGGTAGCGGGGGTGGCGGGGGTAGCGGGGGTAGCGGCGTTTGGCGCAGTCGCCGCCGGCGGGCTGTTCACCGGGATGTTCATTTCGAACGCCAGCCGCGCCGCGAAGGCGAGGACGATGATGGCGACGAGCACGATCGCCAGGACCAGCACGCGCTGCTGCGTGAGGAGTCGCCCCTCCACGGGCAGCGGCTCTGTCGGCGGTGGCGGCGCGATGTCGTGGAAGCTTGCGCGGGGCTGGGCCGCACGGGGCTGGGTCGGCGGCTGCTGCGCCGGCGCCGCGTGGGCGGCAATGTGCGCGGCGATCTGCGCGACGTTCCCGAGCCGCTCGGTGCGCATCACCTGCCCGCCGTCGCCGAAAAATGCGGGCCTCTGCGCGGGCGCCTGCTGTGCCGGTTGTGGCGCGGGCTGCGTCGGATGCGCCTCGCGCAGCATGCGCTCGGCGCTCTCCGGCAAGGCGAGGGTACGTTCCCCTGCGTCCGAATCCGGCGGGGGCAGCGCGAGCGTTCGCTCGCTCAAGCTTACCGGCGGCCGCTCGCTCTCCCGATCTCCCGCCGCGAACCACCGTTGCGGCTCGTACTGGGTCTTGTCGCCCTCCGCGAGCTCGTCGCCGTCGAGGTTGGGAACCACCGAGTTCTTCGGCGACGTGCGCGCGAGCGAGATCGCCGAGTAGGCCCTGCGCAGCGCGGTCTGCATCGCCTCGGCGTCGGGCCAGCGGTCGGCTTTTTCGAGCTTGAGCGCGCGGTCGATGACCTCTGCAAGCTGGACCGGTGCCCACGGCGCGGCCGCGCTGAGCGAGCGCGCCGGCCTCGTGGACGTCGCGATGATGTGATCGCGGAACGTCTCCGCGATGTGGACCTGCTGCCCCGAGATGAGAAAAAAGAGGGTGGCCCCCACGCTCCACAGGTCGGAGCGCCCGTCGATCTCGTCGGGGTGGCCGCCCATCTGCTCCGGCGCCATGAAGTCTGGCGTGCCCAGCATGAGGCCGATGCCGGTCTTGTCCCCGCCGGCGCGCCGCATCTGCGCGACCCCGAAGTCGAGGACCTTTACCTCGCCCTGGTGGGTCAAAAACACGTTGTCCGGTTTGACGTCGCGGTGAACGATGCCGTGGTGGTGTGCGGCCGCGAGCACGTCGAGGAGCTTGTCGGCGACGGTGAAGACCTCGTCGACCGGTAGCCGGCCCCCCAGGCGCACGCGCCGGGCCTCGATCGACTCCCCCTCGAGCAGCTCCATGACGAGGAAGACGCTGCCTTCGCTCGAGTCGTCGTCGAGCACCTTCACGGCGCCGGGGTGGCCGACGGCGTTCGAGACGTACCCTTCACGCAGGAAGCGCGCGCGCACCTCCGGATCGCGCGCGAGCGAGCTGCGCAAGAGCTTGATGGCGACGCGGTTGCCGTTGCGGTGCGTCGCCGCGTAGACCGTCGCCATTCCACCGGCGCCCAGGCGCGTGTCCACGTGCCACTTCCCACTCAGGGTCTGGCCGACGAGGTTCGAGCTGTTGGTGTCTTCGTCCCGCGCTTGCACAATTCCCCGCAGAGCGGCTGCAGCTAGGTCACCTCACCGACTTTACAGAAGAAAGCGGAGGGCTGCTAGGCCGAGTGCAGCGCGCAGGTTGGCGCCCGCGCAGGCGGACACTTCGATACGTGCGCCGCGGGTGTCCGCGGACACCCACCTGGGCGTCCCGGACACCGACGGATGCGGCGAAGCCCAGGAAATACGCCCTAGTTGGTGCTGGCACGGGGCTGGCTCTACCCGGGCCCATGCTCGCCACCGCGCTCGCCGCTACTCTGATTGGTCTCGACGCCCAGCCCGTACGCGTCGAGGTGGAGGTGCTCCGCGGTGTGCCGCGCTTCGAGCTGGTGGGGCTCGCCGAGGCCGCCGTGCGCGAGAGTCGGGTGCGCGTGAAGAGCGCGCTGGCTCAGGTTGGCGTCGATCTGGGCGAATACCAGATCGTCGTCAACCTCGCCCCCGCTGACGTGCGCAAGAGCGGCAGCGCGTTCGATCTCGCCATCGCTGCGGCGACGATGGCGGCGGTCGGCGCGGTGCCGAGCGCGGCGCTCGAGGGGGTGCTCTTCCTCGGCGAGCTCTCGCTCAACGGCGCGGTGCACCCGGTTCGCGGCGTCCTGCCGCAGCTCCTCGGCGCGCGCGCCCGCGGTTGCAAGCGGGCCGTCGTTCCGCGTGCCAACGAGGCGGAGTGCGCGCTCGTCGAGGACGTGGACGTCCGAACCGCTGCGACGCTGGGCGAGCTCGTCCAGGCCCTCCGCGGCAAGGAGAAGTTGCCGCGCGCCGCGCCGGCCCGCCCCGAAGCGCTGGAGGCCGACCCCGACGATCTGTCCGAGGTGCGCGGGCAGGCCGCGGCGCGACGCGCGATCGAGATCGCCGCCGCCGGCGGCCACAATCTCCTCATGATCGGGCCACCAGGTTCGGGCAAGACGATGCTGGCGCGCCGGCTCCCCGGCCTCCTGCCCCCGCTGTCGAGGGAGGAGGCGCTCGAGGTCACCGCGATCCACAGCGTCGCCGGGCTCCTCGGCCAGGCGCGCGCCCTCTCGCGGCGGCGCCCGTTCCGCGCGCCGCACCACACCGTCAGCGAGATCGGTCTGGTCGGCGGCGGCGGGGACGTCGCGCGGCCCGGCGAAGTGAGCCTCGCGCACCACGGCGTGCTCTTCCTGGACGAGCTCGCGGAGTTCCGCCGCTCGGCGCTCGAGGCGCTGCGCCAGCCGATGGAGGACGGCACGGTCACCATCTCGCGGGCGCACGTCAAGGCGACGTTTCCCGCGCGCCCGCTGCTCGCGTGCGCGATGAACCCGTGCCCCTGCGGCTACCGGGGGGACGGGACACGCCGCTGCGCATGCACCCCCGAGCGCATCCGCGCCTACCGCGCGCGCCTCAGCGGACCGCTCCTCGACCGCATCGACGTCCACGTCGTCCTGCCGCCGGTCGACGTGACCGAGCTCCAGGGCCAAGGGGCGGGCGAGGCGAGCGCGGCCGTGCGAAGCCGCGTCGCGCGGGCGCGCGCCATCCAGTGGGACCGCTTCGCGAAGCACGAGGTCGGCGCGACGATGAACGCGTCGCTCCGGCCGCGGGACCTCGCGCGCATCACGTCGCTCTCCGACGCCGGCCGGCGGCTCCTCTCCGCGGCGGTCGATCGCCTGGCGCTCTCCGCCCGCGCGTACGGCAAGGTCCTGCGCGTCGCGCGCACCATCGCCGATCTGGAGGGAGCCCTCGCCATCGCGCCTGCCCACCTCGCCGAGGCGATCGCCGCGCGAGTCCTCGACCGCGCGAGCTCGGAGTCGAGCCTCGACGCCGCCTGAGCGCCGCCGCTCCCACGCGCGTGAGAACCACGCACGCGGCGGTGCCCCCGAGCCGTCGCGCGCCAAGATCCGGGGACCGAAGGAGCACGTCCATGTTCGAGCAGATCGCAGAGAAGATGAAGACCTTGCGCGGCGTCATCGCCAACGTCGAAAAGCAGTTCGGCAAGGGGGCCATCATGTCCCTGGGTGACGAGGCCGACGTCGAGCCGATCGCCACGATCCGCACCGGATCGCTGGCGCTCGACCTCGCGACCGGGATTGGCGGCTACCCGCGCGGTCGCGTGGTCGAGGTGTACGGCCCCGAGTCGAGCGGCAAGACGACGCTCGCCCTGCACGCCATCGCCGAGGCGCAGCGCGGCGGCGGCGTGTGCGCGTTCATCGATGCCGAGCACGCGCTCGATGTGGCCTACGCGCGCATCATCGGCGTCGAGACGGACAAGCTGCTCGTCTCACAACCCGACACCGGCGAGCAAGCGCTCGACATCTGCGAGATGCTCGTACGCTCGGGCGCGGTGGACCTCATCGTCATCGACTCCGTCGCGGCGCTCACCCCACGCGCAGAGCTGGAAGGCGAAATGGGCGACTCGCACATGGGGCTCCAGGCGCGTCTGATGAGCCAGGCGCTGCGGAAGCTCACGGGGATCGCCCACCGGACGGGGACGACCCTCATGTTCATCAACCAGCTCCGCCAGAAGATCGGCGTGACCTTCGGCTCACCGGAGACGACGACGGGCGGCAACGCGCTGAAGTTCTACGCGTCGATGCGCCTGGACGTGCGCCGTATCGGTCAGGTCAAGATGGGCGACGAGCCGGTCGGCGGCCGCACGCGGGTGAAGGTGGCGAAGAACAAGTGCGCGCCGCCGTTCTGCGAGGCGGAGTTCGACATCCGCTGGGGCGCCGGTGTCGATCCGATGGGCGAGCTGCTCGACCTCGGGGTGTCGCGCGGGCTCATCGACAAGAGCGGCAACCACATGAGCTTCGCGGGCGCGCCGCTGGGCAACGGGCGGGAGAGATCGCGCGAGGCGCTCGCGCAGAACCTGGAGCTCCAGAGCACGCTGCGCCAGGCGATCATCGCGGCGGGGCCGACGCGGCCGGGGAGGAGGACGGAGGCGGAGGCCTAGCCGCGAGAGCGGGCCGGCGCGCGCGCCGAGCGGGTCTCGCCGCGCGCGCCGGCGCTATTCGACCGCATTCGTGGCGAAATTTGCACGTCGGGCTCGCTTCGCGATCGTCGGCATCGCGGTGGACGCCTCACATCGCCGACGTGGCGTCGGTCGCGCGCAGCCGTCGCGCGCGGAACACCGCGAGCTCTGCACGTCGCGGTGGATGCCTCGCTCGGCAGCCTTCAAGACGTCGAGCGGTGCGGTGACCTGTCAAGCGCTCCTCCAGGAAGCCACGCCTTGCGGCGGCGATCGCACCGGTTGCTCGGCAGGGCTCGTCTGCATCTCGGAAGGGTGCGACGCCAGGGGCATTGACGCGGACGCCGACGCAGGCGCGACCATCGAGGCCGGAACGCCGGCCGGAGCGCCTCGCGAAGCGCGGTTGCGCGCGCGGACCTCACTCCGAGCAAACGCGGCCTCTTTTAGAGCGTTTACTCTAATTGCGTGCCGTGCTACATACCGCCGCGTAGGTAACGCGCCGCGCGTTTGGTCGCACTCGCCGCGCACCGGAGCTACGCGCATGGATTCTCGTCTCCTCTCGGGTTGCGCGCGGGTCGCCAACGCGATCACGCTCTGCGTCGCTTGCGGCGACATCTCTTCGGCGAACGACCAGCCGGCGGACGATGCCGCCGCCCCTCGCGACGCAACCCTGGACGTCGCGTCCCGCGGGACGTTCCCGAGCGACGCAGCCTCCGACGGGTCCGCGACGGACGGCGGCCGCGATCCGACGGACGCGCACCTCGCGGACGTGGTGGCGTCTCCACCGGACGGCGGCGACGGCGAGGCCGACGCGCCTGGTCCCGTGTCCGACCCGGGACGTATCGCGTGCGGCGGCGGCACCTGCGACACCACGATCTACGAGCTGTGCTGCTCGACGCCGGGGGGCGAGGGCGGGACCGAGCACTGCACGAAGGACCCAAGCGGCTGCGCGTGGGCGGCCCAGTGCAACGAGAAGGCCGATTGCTGGGCCGGCACCGTCTGCTGCGCGGGTCCGTCATCTGCCGGTGGGCAGTGGCGTTTCAGCCGGTCGTGCCTTGCCGTGACCGCAGGCGTCTGCGAGCTCAACGGTGGCTTCCAGCTCTGCAAGACCGATGCGGAGTGCGGGGGCTCCACGTGCACCGTCAAGACGTGCGCGAGCGGCATGTTCGCCTCCTGCGGACCGCTCCCCGCTTGGTACCCCTGCTGAGAAATGAACAATCGCACGACGACGTTCGGGCCATGGGCGCTCCATGGCGCCGCCGCGCCGAGAGTCAGCGTGTGCGCGTGAACGCGGCCGTCCACTCGGGGACGATGCCGTTATTTCGCGCGAGGACGCGCGCCGCCATCGCCTCGCCGAAGAAGAAGCCCATCACCCGCGCCGCGTCCGCCGCGGAGTCGAAGGCGTAGCTCGTGTCGAGCACCTCGCACGAAAATCCGTGCTCGCGTTCGAGCATCGCGTAGAGCTCGCGCAGTCGCTCGTTCGGGGGCCCAGCGACGTCCGTGCACGTGCCCATGGTCTCGAACAGGATCAGCCTGGCGCCGGGTCTCGCGACGCGCGACATCTCGCCAAGCGCGCGCGCCGCGTGTTCGCGCCACGCCTCCGGAAAGAACCCCGTCACGTGGGCGACGCTCCATCCGGCCACCACCGCGTCGGCGGCGCCCTCCTGCTCGGGCAGCGCCGCGTTGTCCGCGATGCCAAACTCGACGTTGGCGTACGCGCTGACGAGCTTGGCGCGCTCGATCATGTGGGCCGACCCGTCATACGCGCAGACACGCTCGCTGCGGGCGGCCAGCAGGCGCGTCACGCGTCCAGTGCCGCACCCCAGCTCGACGACGCGCGCAGGCCGCGGCGACAGCAGGCGATCCAAGAGCGCGCCGACGTGGCCTTCGTGATCCTCGTGCCCGACGAGCTGGTCGTAGCGGTCGGCGTGCTGCGCATACGTTTCCTCGTAGGTCGGCATCGCGCGAATCCTACACGCGCTCGACCGCTTCGCGGCTCCATCACCAAGGCGAAGACGTGCGTGGACACCGCTCGCCGTGACGCTGGTGCGGTGCCGCGAACTCGCAACGCCGTCGCGTGGGTCGCGCTCGGGGCCGGCCTGCTCGCGGTGTCTGCGTGCGGCCTCGTGGTCACGGGAACGCTGGCGGGGGACGCTGAGGACCGGCATCGACGTCCAGGTCTTGGCCCCGCAGCAGGGAAGGCCCGATCGGAGAGCGTAGCGCCCGCCCCCGGAGCCATTATGCGGCGCGGTGCTCCGTCCGTTTGTGTCTCTGGACGATCCCGCGCGGCACGCCGCCAATGAGTCCGCTCAACCGCGAACAGAAGGATCCCAATGCGCCGTTTCTCGTTCTTGCTGGTCGCGGTTCTTGCGGGGTGTAGCTCGACGACGACGAACAACGGAGGCGGCGACGCCTCGGCGTCGGGGGCGAGCAGCGGCTCGGCGGGAAGCACCGGGAGCTCCGGCGCCTCCAGCAGCGGGTCGTCGGGGCCCCCCCGGAGCTCCGCCGCGGCCGACAGTGGGTCGGACCCTGGCAAGGAGGACGCCGCCGCCTGCACCGCGCCTGAAGGACCCACCTGCCCGCCGACTGCGGGAAACTGCAAGGGGATCGGCACGCCCTGCACGAAGGGCGGCGGCCAGTGTAAGAGCCGCACGTCGTGCGACGTCGACCTCGACCCGGCGGGCGCCGGGATCTGCATCACGTACCTCGCGTGCACGCCGGGCAACAAGGACTGCGGCACCGGCGCGACGTGCTGCAAGACGGCTACCACGCGCGATGTCCCGGTCTGCTTCCCGAACGCATGCGCGCCGACGGATTGCACGCTCGAGTGAACATCGGCGCGCACGTGGCGCGCGTGGCTCGAACGCCGCTCGGTCGCGCCTCAGTGGTAGAAGTGGGGGCGCCGGAGACCGGCAGCGTCACGCCAGCGCGCGCTCGGTCTCCTGGTAGAGCGCCTTCACCGACGGACGGTTCAGCGCCATGAGCGTCGCGATGCCGAGCGCCGTCCCGAACGGCACGTTCAAGCACGAGAGGCACGCGGTCACGAAGCTCAGCGTCATGCGGCGATGGGCGCGGAGGCTGATCCCCGACCACACGATGAGCGCCGCCTTCCCCCACATGAGGAGCATCGCGAACGCGCCGATCACAGCGAAGATCCCGCCGATCGCCTCGGGCGGCGGCCCGCCGGAGGTACCCCCGCTCGCCCCCCCTGACGTCGCCATCGCGACGCCGAGGACGATGTAGATCACGAAGAACAGCCCCATGAGCCCGAGGAAGCCGGCGTAGACGAAATGGAAAACGGCAAGCAGATTGAGCTGCGAGACGTCCTGCGCCGACGTGGCCGGGGAGGAGGTGTACGGGTAACCCGGCTGCGGGTAGGCCGGGTAGCCGGGCGGGGCGCCATAGGGCCCCGGCGGCGGGTACTGTCGCGGGTCGTAGCCAGGAGTCATCAGTCCGGACCATAGCGCGCGCGCGGGCCGGAGGCGAACGGACCCGAAGGGCGTGCAGGTCACCGCGTCGGTGCGACTCGGCGCCGACCGGCTCTGCTACCCCGCCGCCGCTTTGAGCGGGCGCTCGGCTCAAACGAGGTAGTCGACCTCGTACATGCAGAGCGACGCACCCCTCGTCCTGCACCGGGTCCGGGCGAGGGTCGCGCCCTTGAAGCCGATCCTGCCGAAGATCTGCTGTACGACGTTCGCCGTCGTTCGGCAGAGCGACTCGTGGTGCTCGGTGGTGCGCACGCAAAGCACCAGCTCCCCCTCGCGCGGCGAGGTGACCACGAGCTGGCCGTCGTTGAAGTAGCTACGCCACACGCGCTGGGCGTGCGCGACGAGCAACGTCCTCGACGAGATCAGACGAAACAGGGACTTGTAGACGCCGCTCACGTTGTCGGCCGCCACGGCTGTTGCCATCTCTCGCCAGTGAGCCTGCAGGTCCTTCGGGGCGGTCACCGCGTCGACCACATCGAGGAGCTCTGCGACGACCCCGACCGTGTACCAGCTCGACGAGAGGACGCCGAACGAGGACAGCTCGGGCACCAGCGCCTTGCGCAGCTCCGGCGAGCCGGCGTCGAAGACCGCTTGCACGGCGCCCATGCCGTACGTGGAGGAGACCCACTGCAGGCCGGCTCGAATGGCGATGCCCTTCACGCAGACTGCGGGCGCGGGGAGCGGCATGCACGTAGCGAGAGCGGTCAACGAACTTTGGGCCTCTACGCTGTCTTACGGCACGATCCGGCGAAACCTTAGGGCCTCAGGGTGCGTTCGGGGAGGGCGCCGAGGTTCACGCCGCGTCGAGCTCCGCGACGAGCTCTGCGCCGCCGAGCTCCGAGCTCGCGCCGCCCTCGTAGAAGACCATGAGCCCCGCCTCCGCGTAACGCGACCGCACGCGGGGGCCGATGAGACCGAGCGCGCGCAGGTTCGGCACCAGGCGCTTGAACATCGTGCGCCGGAAGTCCTTCATCCCCGCCGAGTCGGTGACGAGCTGACGCCACGTCGCGCGGGGCACGCGGCCCTCGAACCACTCCTCGAACACCTCGTAGGCGAGGAAGCGGTTTCGCATGAGCATTGCGACCTCGCAAGCCCACTCCTCGCGCTCGTGCCGTTCGCGGTCGCTCAGCTGGGCGAGGTGCGCGCGCAGCCCGACGATCCCGTAGTGGACGTGCCGGGCCTCGTCGAGGATGACCATGCGGAGCAGGCTCTTGAGGAGCGGCTCCCTCGTGTTCTTGTAGAGCGTCCCGAAGGCGCCGAGGGCAAGGCCCTCCACCATGATTTGCATGCCGAGAAACTTCATGTCCCACCGCGCGTCGCTCGTGAGCGACTCGATCACGACGTGGAGGTTGTCGTTGATTGTGTACAGCTTCCCCAGCTTGGTGTGCATGTAGCGGTGGAAGACCTCGACGTGACGCGCCTCGTCGACGACCTGGCTGGCGCCGTAGAGCTTGGCGTCGAAGCCCGGGACCGACTCGGTGATCTGCGCCGCGGCGAACAGCGCTCCCTGCTCGCCGTGCAGGAACTGGCTCAGCATCCACGCCGCGAGGCTCGCGTCGAAGCGTCGCTTCTCCGCAACGTCGAGGCGAATGCCCAGCTTGGCGAGCGGCGCCAGGTCGAGAAAATCACGGGGGATGAGCGGCTTCTCGGGATCGAGGGGGTCCACGCTCGTGCTCCACGCGAGGTCGGTGGCGCCGTTCCACTGCGCGAGCTTCCCGCGCTCGTACAGGCGCGCCAGCTCCGGCTGATCCCTCGAGTAGGCCCAGTCGAAGCGCACAGGGTGCGTCGCTCTCACCGAGGTCGGCGCGCCGCGGTCGCCGGCGCGCAGCACGAGCCCGTTGAGCCCCGCCGGCGCCATCGCGCGCAGCACGCGCGGGTCGCGGATCTCCAGGAGGAGGTCCACGATCTCGAGCCAGCGGTCCGCGCGATCGCGCATGCGCGGAGGAAGGCGGTCGGTGAGGCTGCGTCTTAGGAACAAGGGCGGGATCTGCCGAGCGAGCAGGGACTGCGGGCTGTACATGTAACGGCCGCCGGCGCCACGGCCTGAAGGCGTTACCTGCCCGAGGACGCGCTCCCTCACCTTGCCAACCTGAGCGCACAAGCGTCCGCGTGGGGTCCGGATCTGCCGGCGACGTCGGGTGT
>JANYHK010000045.1 GCA_025359105.1 Myxococcales bacterium
CCACTCCCCCGGCCGCCCCACCCGCCCATCGAGTCCCGCAAGGAGCGGAGCGAGCCGCTTCGGAGCCCCCGACGGGGGGCCGACGAGGCGCGGAGTCGACGCAGCGGTGCATTGCACCCGCCGCACCCAATACCAGACTCATTTGGTTCGGTCCGAGTGAGGAAGCCGTGTCCTTTCGGATCTCGATTACAATTCGAGCGCGTTTACCATTACGCCACGGGCCGTCAGGTCGGCCCGGCTGGATTCGAACCAGCATCTCAATTTGCGTGTGTGGCCTCTTCCGGCGGACCGAACCAGTAGGCTGTCGTGGAGTCGCACCACGTTCTTCCGCTCTTCAGGCGGACGCTATCACTCGACCAGCTCACAGCCTATGTGTGTACAGTGCAACAAGAGCGGGCGCAGCGGCGGCATTGCACCCGGCGCCCACGAAAAAGGAACGCGCATGTGCCCTCGACGGGACTCGAACCCGTCTTGCCCGCTTGAAAGGCGGGGGTCCTGACCTCTAGACGACGAGGGCATGCGTGCGAACGCGCAGAGCCCTCGTCCGGAATCGAACCGGACCCTCTCGTTTACGAAACGAGGGCTCGACCTTCGAGCTGCGAGGGCAACGAAAAGAAAAAAAGGACGGCGAGGCCTCGGGGGCACCGGGGCCCCGCCGTCGTTGGCATCGAATTGTCAGGGAACAAGGTGTCCGCACGCACGCGCTCGGAAAAGAGCGCGCGGGCGGACGAGTACGTCTTCGCGGCAGCCGAGGGGCCGCGCGTGGATCCGGGGACAGGAGTCGAACCTGCGTTGCTGGGTTCAGAGCCCAGTGTCTTGGCCGCTAGACGACCCCGGCCTCGATGAAATTTTGCGAGAGTGGGCCTGGAGGGATTCGAACCCTCGCTTCGCCGGTTAAGAGCCGGGTGCGCTGCCGTTACGCTACAGACCCGGCCGTACGCACGGCGCGGTGGGACGCAAGGGACTCGAACCCTCATGTCTCGGGTTAAAAGCCCGGTGCTCTACCGATTGAGCCAACGTCCCATCTGAGATGTCAGAATGAGTCGTGCGAGTTTGGTCCAGTTATCGCGTTTGTTTGTATCATTTGAAATGCGCCTCCCTCTGCCCCGGGCCAACGGGCCAGGCGCGCGCGATCCGCAGGGGATCGGGGGTGGGGATGGAGATCGGGACCCCGGGTCGGAGTCGGGTTCGGGTTCGGGTTCGGGTTCGGGTTCGGGTTCGGGTTCGGGTTCGGGTTCGGGGGTCCCGGATCGGCGGTCAAGCTCGGCGAGCGTGCAGCGGAAATGAGAAAAGCCGCCTCGGGGGATTCCCGGGCGGCCTTCGAGAGCGTCGCGAGGACGTCTGGAGATGCCGCCTAGGGGCCTGCCTTCATCGAATCAAAGGCAACTGGAAGAGCCGGATTGGCCGAGAACGTCGAAAACTCCGAAAACTCCGAAAAGAGCGGCTGGGGCTGGACGCTGTGCGCGTACCCGCACGTACCGGTACCCAGACCGCCGGGCCGAGCTTCGCCGCGCGCCAATCCCAGGCCCCGATAGGACGCCACGTGCCAGGCCCTGAGGCGCGGCGACGTTCGGAGGGTTGTGGGGAGGGTCGACATGGCGTTCTTGGTGGAAGAGGTGTGTTCCTTCGACGCGCACGCGCGCGCCGTCATTCATCTGTAGCGCCCCAAATCGACTTGGTCAAGAAGTGAAACGTATTAAATCGAGATTTGTGGGGCTCTGGCTTGGGTCATCTCAAACGTGGAATACGTCGGCTTGGAGCGCCGAAGTCCACGGGCTGCCGCGCGGCGCACGCGGACGCCTCAGCGAGAGGGCGGCTTCGTGAGGCCCTGCGATACCAGCATCCAGCCGATCAGCTTGTAGAGAATGCGCGCGCCCACGTTGCCGTCCCACTCGTCCCCCTCCGGGCCCGGCACGACCTCGTTCACGTCGACGCCCACCAGGGTGCGCCCCGATTTCACGACCGCCGCGACGAGCGCCGCCGCCTGGTTGAACGCGAGGCCGCCCGGCACCGGGGTTCCGGTGTGCGGGCACAGCGTGGGATCGAGCCCGTCGATGTCGAACGAGACGTACACCTGCTTCGGGAGATCCTGGACGATGCGCGCCGCCGCCTGGCCCCAGGCCTCACCCTCGTAGGCCTTCGCCGTGAGGTCGGCGTCGTAGTGGGTGACGACGCGGCCGCCGGAGCTCTCGCCGAACGCCGCCTCGGCCTCCGAGAAGTCGCGGATGCCGACCTGAACGAGGCGTCCGACCTCCGGGATGCGCGTCATCACGTTGAACATGATCGACGCGTGCGAGAACGTGAAGCCCTCGTACGCCTCGCGCAGATCGGCGTGCGCGTCGATGTGAAGGATGCCGAGACCGGGGAACGTCTCGGCGTGGGCGCGGATCGCCCCGAACGGCGTCGCGTGATCACCGCCGACCAGCGCGACGAGCTTCTTCTTGGCGAGCTGCGCCTTCACCGTCGCGTACACGGCGTCGTTCACCTTTGCGCTGAGCTCGTTCACGCGCCCGAGCGCGCGCGTCAGCGGCGCGTCGCCGCCCACGTCCCCGCCGACCTCGATTATTTTCGCAGCGAGGGCCCGCCCTTCGTCGTTCCACGCGCGCATGTCGGCGGGGATGGGCAGCATGTGGATGCCCGGCTCGTAGGGGCGGCCGGTCTCGCGGTCGAAGAGGTCCACCTGCTTCGATGCCTCGAAGATCGCGGCCGGGCCGTCCTCCGCGCCGCCGCCGTACGAGGTCGTCGCCGCGAACGGCGCCGGGACCACGATGACGCGCGCCTCCTCCGCCGAGTGGGAGAGGCCGAAGATGCCCGAATCCGAAGGCGCCGCGGCGCCGGGGTCGAAGGGCTTGCTCATCGGGCGGGACCTTACCGCAACGGTCACGAAACGCGCATGAAACATGGGCGGGGTAGGTGTGGGAGCGGCATGAAGATCGATCCCGGTGACACCGCGTGGCTGCTCGTGAGCTCGGCGCTCGTCCTCCTGATGACCCCGGCGCTCGCGCTCTTCTACGCGGGGATGGTCCGCAAGAAGAACGTCCTCAGCACGCTGATGCACTCCCTCGCCGCGATCCCCATCCTGAGCGTCAAGTGGGCCCTCTTCGGCTACTCGCTCGCGTTCGGCCCCACCAAGGGCGGCCTCATCGGCGGCCTCGACTACATCGGCCTGACGGGCCTCTGGGACGAGGCGCACGGCACGGTGCCCGCGCTGGCGTTCGTCGCCTTCCAGATGATGTTCGCGGTCATCACGCCGGCGCTCATCTCCGGCGCGTTCGCCGAGCGCATGAAGTTCTCCGCGTACGTGGTGTTCATCCTCTTGTGGTCTACGCTCGTCTACGATCCGGTCGCACACTGGGTGTGGGCCGAGGGCGGGTGGCTCTTCAAGCTCGGCGCGCTCGACTTCGCGGGCGGCACCGTCGTCCACCTGACCGCCGGCATGAGCGCGCTCGTGTGCGCGCTCGTCATCGGCAAGCGCCTGAAATATCCGCAGGAGCGGTCGCTGCCGCACAACCTGACGATGACGCTGACCGGCGCCGGCATCCTCTGGTTCGGCTGGTTCGGCTTCAACGCCGGCAGCGCGCTCACCAGCGGCAAGCTGGCGGCGCTGTCCTTCGTCACGACGCACCTCGGCGCGGCGGGCGGCGCCCTCGGCTGGCTCGCGGTCGAGTGGAGGCACCGCGGCAAGCCCACCGCGCTCGGCGTCGCGTCGGGCCTCGTCGCCGGCCTCGTCGCCATCACCCCCGCGGCGGGGTTCGTCGCGCCGTGGGCAGCGATCGTGATCGGCGGGGTCGCCAGCGTCGTCTGCTACGGGGCAGTGCTTGCAAAATACAAGTATGGATACGACGACTCGCTCGACGCGTTCGGTATCCACGGCGTCGGCGGCCTCACCGGCGCCATTCTGACGGGGGTCTTCGCGCAGAAGGCGCTGAACGACGCCGGCAGCGACGGTCTCCTCTTCGGCAACGCGAGGCAGCTCGGCGTTCAGCTCGTCGCGTGCGCCGCGTCGGGCCTCTACGCCGTCGTCATGACGTTCGTGATCCTGAAGGTCGTCGACAAGCTCGTCGGACTCCGCGTCACGGTGAGCGACGAGCGAGAGGGCCTCGACACCTCGCAGCACGGCGAAGAGGGTTACACGACGTAGAGCGAACGTCGATTGACCGGAACGGGCGAACGGCGGTAGCGACCCAGAAGAGGGCTATGGCAACCGTTCCGTTCGAAGAACGGTTGCTATGGAGCACCGAGTCAGAGCAAGGCGCCTGGCTCAGATCGCCATGATGTCGCCGGGCGCGGGCGCGCGGATCTCGCCGATGCCCTTGGCCTGGAGCAGGCCCGCGAGGACCTTCTGCGGCCGCGGCTCGCCGTGCACGAGCGCGACCTGCGTGAGCTTGCCGCCGCGCGCGCGCGTCGCCTCGACGAACGAGAGCAGGTCCTTCTGGTCGGCGTGCGCGCTGAATCCGTTCAGGACGGCGACCTCCGCGCGAAGCTCGCGCTCGACGCCGAAGATCTTCACGCGCTGGCGCCGCTCTACGATCCGCCGCCCCAGCGTGTGCGGCGCCTGGAAGCCGACGATGACGACCGTGTTCTTGGGGTTCTCGATCGTCGCCTTGAGGTGGTGCACGATCCGGCCGGCTTCGCACATGCCGCTGGCGGAGATGATGAGGCACGGATCGTCCGACGCGTCGATGGCCTTGCTCGCCTCCTTGTCCTCGACGTACTCGAGCTCGTCGAGCTCGAAGGGCGAGTGGTGCTCGGAGACGAGCTTGCGCATCTCGACGTCGAAGCACTCCGGGTGCAGGCGAAAAACGTCGGTGATCTTCACCGTCAGCGGCGAGTCGACGTACACCTTCATCTTGGGGAACTTGCCGGCGTTTTTCAGCATGCGCAGGGCGTAGAGGAGCTCCTGGGCGCGCTCGAGCGCGAAGCTGGGGATGACGATCTTGCCGCCGCGCTCGTAGGTGCGCTTGATGATCGCGGCGAGCTCGTCGTCCATCTCCTCGATGGGTTTGTGGAGGCGGTCGCCGTACGTGCTCTCGCAGATGAGCGCGTCGACGTCGGTGGGGATCTCGGGATCGCGCAGGATGGGCATCCGTCGCCGCCCGAGGTCCCCGGTAAAGCAGAGGCGCTTGGTCTTGCCGTTCTCTTCGAGGTCGAGGACCGTGATCGCGCTGCCGAGTACGTGGCCGGCGTCGAGGAACGAACCGCGCACGCCCGGCGCGACCTCCATGCGGCGCCCGTACGGCACGCTCACCATGCGCTCGAGCACGCGGACGACGTCGGCCTCGTCGTAGAGCGGCTCGACGCGCTCCATGTCCGCTTCGCCCTTCTCGATGAGGCGGTTGATGTACCGTGCGTCGGCCTCCTGGATGCGTGCGGCGTCCGCCAGCATCACCGCGCACAGGTCACGCGTGGCGGGCGTGCAGTAGATGGGGCCGTCGTAGCCCTTCTTGATCAAGAACGGCAGGCCGCCCGAGTGATCGATGTGCGCGTGGGAGAGCACGACGGCGTCGATCGCCCCGACGTCGACGCCGACGTTCTTGTTCGCCTCCCTCGACTCGCGACGGCGACCTTGCACGAGGCCGCAGTCGAGGAGGACCGTGGCGTTCTTGGTGCGTACGAGGTGCTTGGAGCCAGTGACGGTCTGCGCAGCGCCGACGAACTCGAGTTCCATCCAGCCAGACTACCAGCTCGGGCGCCGCGTCACCCACGCCGGCGCGGGCCGCATCCACTGCGGCGGGCCCCCGCCCGGGTTGAACGGTTGGGGCTGCTCGATAGGCCGCCCCAGGCGTGCAGCGATGTTTCCCCGCCGGACCGCGAGCTCCTGGCGCAGCGGCACCACCATGTCGGCGCTCACCGTCTTCAGGCGCCCGCGCGTCGCACGCGCGGAGTGCCACTTGCTGAGCGCGAGCCGTGCCGCGGCGTCGACGAACTCCTTGCCCTCATGGCCGCCGTACAGCGCGTTCGCGCGCATGCGGGCGGCGGGCGACGTCACCAGGTTGAGCTCCCACACGGTGAGGAAGCCCATGAGCACCTCGTCCTGGAGGAACGCCCGGATGATCTTCCCCTTCCGGCCGACGAGCCAGTAGACAAGGACGCCGAAGCCGACGACCACCAGGAGCCAGAGCGGCAGCATGACGAGGAAGAGGGCGCCCGAGATGGTTCCCGCCGTGTTCCACGTCGAGTGCATCGCCACGGCGAGCGCGTAGCCGCCCATCGGCGCGAGCCAGCGCAGGTAGGGCTTGTCCGTCTCGCGCGCGATGCCGAAGCCGATGCCGGTCATCGACGTGTAGAGCGGGTGCCCCCACGGCGAGAGGATGCCGCGCAGGAAGAACGTGACGCCGAGCGCGCCGGTGCCACCCCCGAGCTCGGTGCCGGCGGCGCGGCCGTAATAGATGATGTCCTCGATCGCCGAGAAGCCGAGCGCGGTGAACGTGGCGTACATCACGCCGTCGACGACGCCGTCGAACTCGCGGCGCATGAAGTAGAAGATGCCGAACACGCCGAGGCCCTTGAAGCCCTCCTCGACGATCGGCGCGCTGATGCAGGCGGCGACGACGTGGCCGGCGCCGGGTCCGAAGACCGCCTCGCCGAGCTCACCGGCGGCGGTGTTGATCACGGCGGCGAAGCCGCAGGCCGCGATGCCGCCCCACGCCATCGCGCCGAGCAAGAGCCACCACGGCTCGGGATCGTAGCGGTCGACGACGCGCGGGATCCAGATGTAAGCGAGCAACGCGGGCATCGCCAGGACGGCGCCCATGCCCATGGCGGCGAACTCGGCCGCCGGGTCGCGATCGAAGAGCGGCATGACGACGAAGAGCCCGATGAGGAGGGCGCCACCGCCGAGCATGCCGAGGATGTAGAGGACAGTGCCGACCGTCTTGCGTGTGCGGTCGGGATCGAGACGGGGAGCAGGCTGCACGCGGCGAGACTAGCAGAGGTTCGCCACGCGCAGCCGATCCCGAGACTACTTCAGCGGTACTGCAGGGCGTTGCGCATCATCTCGAAGCCGTTCCCGGTCCAGCCCGGAGCGAACGCCGGGTTGGGCGGCGGGAACATGTTCAGGTCGACGCGTTTGCGCCCGTCCGGCCCGACGCCGCGCACGATGAGCGGCGTGCCGTCTGCCCAGGCCGCGACGACGATGCCACCGTTCGCGACGCCGTTCGTCGACCGGCCTCCGAAGGAGGCGGCGAACGTGGTGACGCCGGCCATCAGCGACGACGCAGGCTCGTTCACGGTCCCGAGCGACGACGCGGCGGTGGCCGAGCCCGCTCCGACGTTCAGCATGATGTAGCCGTTGGCCACGGTACCGAAGCGCCCCGCGATGTTGAACGGCGTGATGAACGACGGCGTCGCGAGGACGACGTGCCCGCCGTTGTCGTAGTAGGTCGCGAGGCTGTCGCCGAGCAACGCCGGGCTCTGGTACGGCTGGTCGGAGAACACGAGCAGCGCGCCGTAGGGGCGGAGCTGCGCCGCTGTCGGGGTCACCGTGCGTGCGTCGACCACGTCGACCTGGGAGAAGGCCGCGGTCGCGATGAGGCCGTTCCGAATCGCGGTCGTGTACGCCGCCGTCGACTCGCTGGCGACGATGGCCACGGAGCCTTCGCAAGCGGAGTTCTTGCAGTAGCCGAAGCAGGCGAACCCGCATCCGCCGCAGTTGGCCGGATCGTTGCGCGGGTCCACGCACGTGGTGCCGCACTGGATGGTGGGAGCGCCGCAGCTCGCGCCGCAGATGCCCGCGCTGCAGACCTGACCGGCCGGGCACACGACGCCGGGCGCGCCGCCGCCTACGCCGCAAGCGCCGGTGGCGCCGCAGTGGAGACGATCGGTCTGTCCGTCGGTGCAGACGCCGCCGCAGTTTGCCTCGGTGCCCGGGCACGAGACGGCGCAGGCGCCGGCTACGCACACGTTACCGGCCGGGCACACGACGCCGGCGGTGCCGCCCGCGTCCGCTGCGCCGCAAGCGCCGGTGGCGCCGCAGTGGAGGCGATCGGTCTGTCCGTCGGTGCACACGCCGCCGCAGTTGGCTTCGGTGCCGGGGCACGAGACGGCGCAGGCGCCGGCTACGCACACGTTGCCGGAGGCGCAAGCCGTCCCGGCGGTGCCCGCGTCCGCGACGCCGCATCCTGCGGTCGCGCCGCAGTACTGGTTGTCACGCACCGGATCGACGCACTTGCCGTTGCAGATGACTTCACCCGCCGGGCACGACAGCTGGCAGGTGCCGCCGACGCACACGTTGCCGGAGTCGCACGTCTTGCCGCAGACGCCGCAGTTGCGCCCGTCGTTGTTGGTGTCGGCGCAGAACGCCGCGCCGCCGCCGTCGCTGCCGGCGCCGCCGCACTGCGTGAGGCCGGTGCCGCACGCGAGCCCGCACTTGCCCGCCGCGCACACCGTGCCGGTCGCGCACTTCGTGCCGCAGACGCCGCAGTTGTTGCCGTCGAGGTTCACGTCGACGCACGACGTGCCGCACTGGGTGCTGCCGCCGACGCACGTGAGGGCGCACTTGCCCGTGCCGCAGACCTGACCGGCGCCGCACGCGGTCGTGCAGGTGCCGCAGTGGGCCGCGTCGTTCAGCGTGTTCACGCAGGAGGTGCCGCACTGCGTCGTCCCGCCGCTGCAGAAGAGCGCGCACGCTCCCGCCGCGCAGACCTGACCCGACGCGCACTTGTTGCCGCACGCGCCGCAGTTGTCGAAATCACTCTGCGTGTCCGCGCAACCCGTGCCGCAGGCCTTCTGCGGCGCGACACACGTGACGCTCGAGTCGGTGCCCGCGTCGGAGCCGCCGTTCGTTGCGATGCTATCGCTCCCGCAGCCGGTTACCACTGCCCCCGCCCAGATCAGTGCAGCCGCCCCGATCCGGGCCGCCCACGACAACGTCGCCTTGTTCAACATTCGCCACGCCTCCTGCCATCGCGATGGGTCGCGATTAACCGGGGCAGACTACGGCGGCACGGGCGCCCTTTCAAGGGTCACGGTCGCGCCGCGCAAGCGGCGTTTAGACTAGGCTAGTGGAGCGCGCGGCTGGGCGCTGGCGCTAGAGCGCGCAGAGTGGCGTGAAGGTGATCGAGCGGCCTTCGGGGCCGGTGTAGGTGGCGTCGCCGGCGTTGTACTTCACGTCGTAGACCTTGCTCGCGGTGACGTCGGTGACCTTGATTTCGCTCCCCGCCTCCGGGCAGCCGCCCTTGCAGAAGGAGAAGGCGATCACCTCGGTCTTGATCTCGTGCCCGGTGACGGTGCCGTCCGAAGTGCCGGCGACCGAGAGGCACGCCTGACCCTGCGTCCACTTGTATTCCTTGTGGTTGGTGCGCGTGAAGGCGCGCCCGTGGGCGGTCGTGCCGCTGAACTTGCCGTCCCAGATCATGTCCCGCGCGAGGCCGTTCGACGTGACGTTCGCGGTCGCCGACCAGTCGATGACGTGGCGGTTGATCTTGAGGCCCGTCGCAGCGTAGGTGACGGTGAGCTGGTTAGGGGCCGACGACGTGAACGTGACGTCGACCTCACCGGTGATGTGGACCTGGCCGTAGGGGCCGGTGCAGTCGGAGAAGACGTACTTCGCGGTCTTGGCGACGGCGTTGGGGGTGACGACCAAGCAGCCGGCCGGTCGGAAAAAATTCTTGGCGCCGTCGCCGAGGTTCGCGGGCGCGAGCTCGCCCTCGCCCTGGGTCAGCTCGCCGGCGGAGGCCAGGCTGAGCGACGTGCCGTCGCCGCCGATGAGGCTCGTCGAGAACGATTCGGTGTCGCCCTCCGCGCCGTTGGCGTCGGACCCTTGCTCCACGGCCTCCGAGCCGCTCCCCGTCGTCGTGCTCGACGTGGACTTGCTGGCGCAACCGGCCGAAAACGCGAGGGCGAGGGACGCGAGGATCGAAGCTGCAAAAAGGGACCTGGTCATGGAAGCCTCCGGGTGGGGAATGAAGTGAGCGTTCGAGGCGTCGTAGAGCAGCCGACGTGCCAGGCGGAATCGGGTGAGAACTGTTTGATCTCAGGTGTGCTGTCCTGGACCGCGCGCGGTCCACGGGGAACCCGCGCGTCCGGGGGGCCGCCGTCGTACACTTGAGCCGATGGACCCCCACGCAAAGACAGTCCTCGATCCCAGATCCCAGGCGACCACCCTCGCCGCGGGCCCGGGGTACGTCACCACGCTGGTCCGTGACGCCGGGACAGCGGTGGCGGGCACCGAGAAGGACCTGGTCGACGACGGCGGTTTCGCCGCGCGCTACGAGCACCGCGCCTCGCTAGGGGAAGGGGGCATGGGCGAGGTCCTGCTCTGCAAGGACCAGCGCATCGGGCGCGAGGTGGCGCTCAAGGTGATCCGCAAGGGCGTCGGCTCGCGGAGCGACATCCACAAGCGCTTCCTCCGCGAGGCGCGCGTGCAGGGGCAGCTCGAGCACCCCGCGATCGTGCCGGTGTACGATCTCGGGCGCGATCCGACCGGGACGAGCTACTTCACGATGAAGCGCGTGCGCGGGCAGACCCTGGAGCGCATCCTCGAGCGCTTGCGCGACGGCGACCGCGAGATGGTGGAGGAGTTCACGCCGCGCAAGCTGATGACCGCCTTCGTCAGCGTGTGCCAGGCGGTTCACTTCGCGCACTCGCGGGGCGTGCTGCACCGCGACCTCAAGCCGGCAAACATCATGCTCGGTGACTTCGGCGAGGTGTACGTCCTCGACTGGGGGTTGGCGCGCCTGTACTCGGCGCCCGACGATCTCGCGGCGCCGCACGTGGAGCTCGCGCCGGAGGGGCTCGGCAAGACCGCACACGGCTCCATCATGGGGACGCCGGGATACATGTCCCCCGAGCAGATCCGCGGCGCGATGGACGAGCTCGACGAGCGCAGCGACGTCTACGCGCTCGGGACGATCCTCTTCGAGCTGCTCACCCGCCAGGCGCTGCACGTCGGCGATACCGCGGAGCGAATCCTCGTCGAGACGCTGCGCGGCGTGGACGCGCGGCCGAGCAAGCGCGCGCCCGAGCTGGAGGTGGCGCCGGAGCTCGAGGCGATCTGCGTGCGGGCGACGGCGCTCGTGAAAGAAGAGCGCTTCGTGACGGCGCGCGCCCTGTCCGATGCGCTCGAGGGCTACCTCGACGGCGATCGCGACGTGGCTCGGCGGCGAGAGCTCGCCGCGGGGCATGCCGCGAGCGGCGCCGAGGCCGCGGACCGAGCGCTTGCGTCGGGTGATGCCGACGCGCGCGCACGCGCCCTGCAGGAGGTGGGGCGCGCCATCGTGCTCGATCCCGACAACGCCGAGGCCGGGCGGACGCTGCTGCGCCTGCTCACCGAGCCGCCGCGCGAGCTGCCGGAGGAGGCGCGCGCCGAGGTGAGGGCCTCCGAGCAACGCATGATGCGCGGCGCGATGCGAACCGCCGGCTGGGCCTACCTGAGCTTCATCCTCTACTTTCCGCTCGGAGCGTGGATGGGCACGCGCGCGCGCGGCGTCGGCATCCTGACCGAGATCGTCTGGGCGGTCGCCGTCGCGTTCTGCTTCTGGGGCTACCGCCGCGAAAAATTCGACGAGCGGCTACGGCCCCTCTTTTACGCGATCACCACACTGGGCGTCTGCGTCACGACCGTCCTCTTCGGCTCGCTCGTCTTCCTGCCGGTCGTCGCGGTGGCCAACACGACGGCGATGACGCTCGTGAGCCCGCTCCGCCACCGCCGCTGGGTCATCGGGGCCGGGGTCTTCTCGACGCTCGGACCGTTCGTCCTCGAGCTCATGGGCGTCCTTCCGCAGCGCTACGAGTTCACCGGCGACGCCATCGTCGTGAAGGCGCTCATCACGAGCTATCCTCCGGTGCCTACGATGACGTTTCTCATCTTCGCGAACGTGGCGGTCCTGCTCACTGCGAGCTTCTTCGTCGCGCGCGTCCGCGACGCGCTGCACCGCGCGGAGGAGAGGGTCATCTTGCAGGCGTGGCAGCTCCGGCAGCTCGTGCCGTCGAGCGCGCACGGGGCGGTGACTTCCGCGCCGCCGCCGGCGGATGAGCGGATGTGCCCCATCCGTCCGTGAAACGGCTGGCCGGCGCCCTCGAGGTAGCGCGCGCCACGCGGTCGCGCATCGCCAAGGAGCGGGCGATCGGCGGGGTGCTCGCGGAGATCGCGCAGAGCGATCCCGACGACCGCGCGATCGCCGTCGCCGCGCGCATCGCGGCCGGCCGCGCGCTCCCGGCGTTCGATGGGCGCAAGCTGGGTGTGGGCTGGCGGCTCGTCTACGACGTCGCCCTCGAGGTCGCGCGGGCGGGCGGCGCGGCCGCGCCGGAGGTGGGGACGCACGCGCAGGCGACCGGCGATCTCGGCGACGCGATCGCGCTGGCGCTCGAGACGATCCCGGGCGCCGCGGAGCGTGCCGGGGTCTCCCTCGCGGAGGTCGCGGACCTCTTCGACCGACTCGCCGACACGCAGAGTCGCGACGAGAAGCGCGCGCACCTGGCTGGGGTACTCTGCCGCGTGACGCCCCTCGAGGCGAAGTACCTGGCCAAGGCGCTCCTCGGCGAGCTGCGCATCGGCGCGCAGGGCGGCGTCGTGACGGACGCGATCGCGCGCGGGTTCGGCCGCGATCCGGCGGAGGTGCGGCGCGCCGCGGCGCTCGTGACCGATCCCGGCGAGCTGGCGGTGCTCGCGGCGAAGGACTGGCTCGGCGACGCGCGCCTGCAGATAGGTCGACCCGTCGCGTTCATGCTCGCGACGCCGCTCGAGACGATCGCGACCGTCCTCGCTCCCGCCGACTTCGTGGTGGAGGACAAGATCGACGGCGTGCGCGCGCAGCTGCACAAGGCC
The DNA here is from genome assembly GCA_025359105.1 of Myxococcales bacterium. GTDB lineage: Bacteria > Myxococcota_A > Polyangia > Polyangiales > Polyangiaceae > JANYHK01. The sequence goes on from JANYHK010000045.1 coordinate 12,767, forward strand.
GGCGACGTCGTCCGTATCTTCGCGCGGGGCCTGGATGACGTGACGGCCGCGTTTCCCGAGGTGGCGGCCGCGCTGCGGGCCGCGCCGAGTGACGTTGCGCTCGATGGCGAGCTCGTCGCGATCGGCCCCGACGGCCGGCCTCGCCCCTTCATGCAGCTCCAGAGCCGCCTCGGCCGCAAGGATCCGACGCAGGCGATGGTGAGCGCCACCCCGGTGTCGTTCATCGCCTACGATCTGCTCGCGACGGAGGAGGGCGACCTCACGGGGCTCCCGTGGACGGCGCGCCGGGAGCGCCTCGTCGCGTTCGCCGCGCGCGTGGACGGACCGGCGTTCGCAGTGAACGGCGCAGGCGAGCACCCCGTCGACCTCGACGCACGCTTCGGGGAGGCTCGCGCGCGCGGCCACGAAGGGCTCGTCCTCAAGCGGAAGGACGCTCCTTACGAGGCGGGCCGGCGCGGCCAGGCCTGGATCAAGGTCAAGCGCGCGTTCGCGACCCTCGATGTGGTCGTGACGGCCGCCGAGCTGGGCCACGGCAAGCGCGCCGGCGTCCTCAGCGACTACACCTTCGCGGTGTGGAGCGCGTCGGGGCCGGCGGCGGAGCTGCTCAACGTGGGCAAGGCGTACACGGGCCTGACCGATCGCGAGATCGACGCGATGACGTCGCGCCTCACGGAGATCACGACGCGGGTGGAGAGAAGCGGCGGGCTGCGGCTGGTCCGGCCGGAGATCGTCCTCGAGATCGCCTTCGACGGCATCCAGAGGAGCAAGCGCCACGCGAGCGGCTTCGCGCTGCGCTTCCCGCGCATCGTGCGCGTCCGCGACGACAAGCGCCCCGAGGACGCCGATCGCCTCGCGGCCGTCGAGGCGCTCTTCGCGTCCCAGGTCTCGACGGGCCACCGCGAGGAGGCCCCCGAAGCGCCTAAGCCCAGCAGCAAGGCGCCTCGGGCACACGCGGCCGATCGACAGCTCAGCCTCTTCGGCGACCCCGCGCCGCGCAAACGCTGAGCCACTTAGCGCTTCATCATCATCTTCGCGCACGGGTCCTCGTCGGACGCGCGCGGCGTGTACCAGACGAAGTCGTGCGGCTCCGGCGCCGGCGTGGTCTCGGCGTGGTCCACCTCGACGAACGCGACGCTCACGACCTTTGCGCCAGGCGCGTGGGCGTAGAGGAATGCCGGCACGCCGCGATCGGTCCGCGCGTGGCCGTTGCCGGCGACGAGGACGACCGGGCGCCTCGAGGCTGTGGCCGGCGCGGCCGCGGCCGCGGCGGCGATCATGTGAGCGCCGAGCGCGCCGTCACGTGCGCGCTGCGCGGTGGCCATCGGCGCGAGCATCTCGTCGGGGAGCTGCCCGCAGTGCGACGTGCGCATCTCCTCGAGCTGCTCCACGGCCTGCGCGTCGGGGAGCGGGACATCGAGCCCGAGCTGCTTCGCGCGCGCCGCATCGATGGACTTTTCACCGCCGTGAACGATGGAGCGGAGCTCCTGCTTCGCGAGGTTGGTGGCGACGATCCGCAGGTGCGCCCCCATGGCCGCTTCGACGATCGGCGCATACCACCGGTATTCGTGCCAGCCGCGCGCGTCCCATGCGACGTGCGCACCGAACCCCGCCGCCGTCGCGCCGGGCGCCGCCAGGTAGGCGTCGATGGCCGGCTGCTGGTCCGCGTCGAGCATCTCGAACGCGACCGCCGGCGCCCGGCCGCGCGCGATCATCTCGCGCAGCGCGCGCGCTTGCAGCGCGTGGTGATCGGGGTTGTCATGCTTCTCGCCGAGCAGCACGAAATCGGCTCCGGCGAGGGCGGCGAAGACGTCGTCGGGCCCCGTGAATTTGTGGCGCCGGGCGTCCCAGACCTTGCCGACAAGGGGGTGCGCGACGTCGAGTGTCGTCCGCCACTCGCCCTTCGGCGGGGCGGAAGGGCGCACCGGAGCTGCTGCCGGCGCGCAGGCAGCGGCGCCAACCGAACAGACGAGCGCGAGCGCGGCGGCGAAGACGTTCCTCAAGTAACCCTCTCGGAGGTTCCTTACCACGCGCTGCAAAGGTATCGTGAAGTCCTCATGGCCGTCGCAGATCCGTTCGGATTGATCGGGCAGATCATCGACGGACAGTTGCGAGTCGACGAGGTCATCGGCGAGGGCGGCTTCAGCATCGTCTACAAGGGCGAGCACCTCGGCCTCGGCGAGCCCATCGCCATCAAGTGCCTGAAGCTCCCGCGGCGCCTGGACCCCAAGCTCGCCGACGCGTTCGGCAAGCGCTTCCGCGACGAGGGGCGCCTGCTCTACCGCCTGTCGCAGGGGAGCCTCTACATCTGCCGCAGCATCACCAGCGGGACCTGTATCGCGCCGATCAGCGGAATGCTGGTGCCGTACATGGCGCTCGAGTGGCTCGACGGGCACTCGCTCGTTCAAGAGTTCCGCGAGCGCCGCGCGCGCGGCCGGATGCCGCTCAACCTCGAGGAGGCCATCAAGCTCTTCGATCCGGCGGTGCAGGCGCTCGCGTACGCGCACTCGCAGGGCGTCGTGCACCGCGACGTCAAGCCCGGCAACCTCATCTACACGCAGACGCGGGAGGGACCGAAGCTCAAAGTCCTCGATTTCGGCCTCGCGAAGATCTTCGACGATGAGGCGATCGGCATGCAGCCGAGCGTGCAGACTGCAGGCAACTTTTACATGTGCTCGCCGTCGTACGGCGCGCCGGAGCAGTTCGACTCGCGCACCGGCCCCGTGGGGCCGTGGACGGACGTTTACGCCATCGCGCTCGTCTTCGCCGAGTCGCTCGCCGACCAGAAGGCGCGCCACGCCGACTCGATGGCCGAGGGCGCGATCCTCGCTCTCAACCCGGCCACCAAGCCGACACCGCGCAGCCTCGGCGTCGTCGTCCCCGACGCGGTCGAGGCGATCCTCGCGCGTGCGGTCGCGCTCAGGCCCGGCGATCGGCCGCAGACGTGCGGTGAGCTGTGGGGCGCGCTCAAGGACGCGGTGCGAGGCCCGCGGCCGGCGGTCGACCTCGGCGCCACCGTGCTCGAGGATTCGGCGATCGTCGAGGCGCGCATGCAGCTCGCCGCGATGCTCGCAGGCCCGGGCGGCGCCGCCCAGCCGCGGCCTGTGAGCGAGCCCCCCAAGACGCAGAAGCTGCTGCAGATCCAGCAGCCGCAGCAGCCGAGCGCGTTGCCGCCGGTGACGCAGCGCCTGTCGTCGCCGCAGCCGTCGCAGCCGCTTCAAGAGCCGCAACGCACGCTCCCGCTGGATGCGTCGCCGGCGTGGAGGGCCGCGCGCGACAAGGCCGTCGAGCAGGTCGCCGCGCTGCACGCGGCGCAGGCGGCGCAGGCGCACGCCAACGCCCAGGCCGCCGTCGCGCCGACGATGATGGCGCCGTCGACGCCGCCGCCGCCGCGCCCCGCGTCGTTCCCGCCCGAGGCCATGGCCCCTTTCCCGCCGCCCGCGCCCCTGCCGATGCAGCCGTTGCCGGTGCGCGAGCAATACCCGTCGTTCGGCGAGCCGTCGCGCGCCACGCCGCGTCGCTCGTCGCGCGGGCCGGTGATCCTCGTTGTCACGCTCCTCGTCCTCGCCCTCATGGCCGCGGCGGCCTGGGGAGGCTACTTGCTCGTCAAGCGCCGCCCGGCCCCGCCGCCGCGCGTGGGCACCTTGGAGGACCCGTGCCCGAGCTCCCCGACGTAACGGTCTACGTCGAGCACATCGCGAGGCGCGTCGTCGGCACGACCCTCGACAAGATCCGCGTCGCGAGCCCGTTCGTCCTCCGCACGGTAGACCCGTCGCCGCGCGCCGTAGAAGGCAAGAAGGTGCTCGCCGTTTCGCGCCTCGGCAAGCGCATCGTGCTCCACGCCGAGGAGGACCTCTTCGTCGTCATTCACCTCATGGTGGCGGGGCGCTTCAAGTGGCTCGAGCCGCCGGGAGCGCCGGTGCCCAAAAAGGTCGGCCTCGCGGCGTTCGACTTCACGACCGGGACACTGGTCCTGACCGAGGTGAGCACCAAGAAGCGGGCGTCGATCCACGTCTTGCGTGGGGAGTCCCAGCTCGCCGCGATGGACCCCGGCGGGCTCGAGGTGATGACCGCGGAGCTCCCGGCGTTCAAGGAGGCGCTGCAGAAGGAGAGCCACACGCTGAAGCGCACGCTCACCGATCCGCACCTCTTCAGCGGTATCGGCAACGCGTACTCCGACGAGATCCTGCACCGCGCCAAGCTGTCGCCCACGCGCCTGTCGAGACAGCTCGGTGACGACGAGATCGCGCGGCTCTTCGGCGCCACGGTCGCCACGCTCCGCGAGTGGACCCTTCGCCTCCGCGCGGAGTCGAAGGACGCGTTTCCCACCAAGGTGACTGCCTTTCGCGAGGAGATGGCCGTCCACGGCAAGTACGGTAAACCGTGCCCGGTGTGCGGAAAGCGCGTCCTCCGCATCGTCTACGCCGAGAACGAGTCGAACTACTGCGCTACCTGTCAGACGAGCGGCAAGCTCCTCGCCGACCGCGCGCTCTCGCGGCTCCTCGGCAAGGACTGGCCCAAATCGCTCGACGAGCTCGAGGCGATGAAGCGCGATCGCAAGGAGTGATCCCGCGCGGCGCGTTCGAGGCGAAGAAGGTCGACGTCCGAAAATGGCCAGCGAAGGCGGCCGGCGCGGGGTAGATCGAGAGGCGTGAACCTCGACCCCGACAGCTGCTGGCGCGCGATGCAGAGCCGCGATCGGCGTTTCGAGGGGCGCTTCATCGCGGGCGTCCTGTCGACGCGCATCTACTGCCGGCCCGGGTGCCCGGCGCGGATGCCCCGGCGGGAGAACGTCGCCTTCTTCGCGTGCGCCGCCGCCGCCGAAGAGCGGGGACTCCGCGCGTGCTTGCGGTGCCGCCCCGACGCGTCGCCGCGCTCGCCGGCGGCGATCGGCGCGCCGGTCACCGTCACTCGCGCGCTGCGCCTCATCGGCGAGGGCCACACCCGTGACATGGACGAGCTCGCCGCGCGCCTCGGCGTAGGCGGGCGCCACCTGCGGCGACTCTTCGACGAACACCTCGGCGCCTCGCCGCTGGCGGTGGCGCAGACCACCAAGCTGCACTTTGCACGTAAAATGCTCGAGGAAACCAGGGCCCCCGTGGTCGACGTCGCGTACGCGTCCGGCTTCCGGAGCGTGCGCCGGTTCAACGACGCGTTCCGCGCCACGTTCCGCGCGGCGCCGTCCGAGGTTCGCAAACAGGGGGCGAAGGCCGGTGAGGCCAGTGAAGGGATCGCCTTGCGTCTCGCGTACCAGGGGCCGCTTGCCTGGGCGGAGCTCCTCGCGTTCCTCGCGCCGCGCGCGACGCCAGGGGTCGAGTCGGTCGTGGAAGGCGCCTACCTCAGGACGTTCGACGCGGGCGGCGGCGCGGTGGGCACGCTGGACGTGCGGCGGCGGCCCGGTGAGGACGCGCTCGCGCTCCGCCTGGACGCGCCGGCGCTTGCGCCGCTCTACGGTCTCGTCCAGCGCGCGCGACGGCTCTTCGACCTCGACGTCGATCCGCGCGCGGTGGCGCGTGTGCTCGTGCGCGATCCTGCGCTGCGCGCGTCGGTGCGCGCGCGCCCGGGGCTGCGTGTGCCGGGGGCGTGGGACGGCTTCGAGCTCGCGGTCCGGGCCGTGCTCGGGCAACAGGTCACCGTCGCAGGCGCGACGACGCTGGCGGGGCGGCTCGCCGAAGCGTTCGGCGTGCCGGTCACGCCGAACGCGCGCGCGCCGGGTCTCACGCGCCTCTTTCCGACGCCGCGCGCGCTCGCGTCGGCGAAGGTGGAGCGCATCGGGCTGCCGAAGGCGCGCGCCGAAGCGATCCGCGCGCTCGCGCAGGCGACGCTGGACGGTGCCGTCACCTTCGAGCCGGGCACCGAGGACGCGACGACGAAGGCGCTCCTGGCCATCCGGGGCATCGGCCCGTGGACGTGCGCGTACGTGGCCATGCGCGCTCTGGGCGCGCCGGACGCGCTGCCCGACTCGGATCTCGGCCTGCGGCGGGCCCTCGGCACGACCGCCGTGGCGGCGCGGGCGGAGGCGTGGAGGCCGTGGCGCGCGTACGGCGCGATGCACGTGTGGGCGGGTGATGCGGAGAGGAGCGAACCATGATCGTGCGAACGACCCAGCTGGAGACCCCCATCGGCGCGTGCTGGCTCGCCGTCTCGGACGACGGCCTCTGCGCGCTCGGGATGGGACCGCCGGCGGCGGCCGATCTCGCGCGTCGCCTGGAGCGCAGGTGGCCGGGCGTGCGCCTCGAGCCCGCGCGCGATCCCGACGGCACGGCCGCGCGCGTCACGCGCTATTTTTCCGGCGAACGGGAGCTCTGCGACCTGCCCCTCGACCTCGGGGGAACGCCTTTCCAGGCGCGCGTGTGGAAGGCGCTCCGCGCGATCCCCCTCGGCACGACCATGTCGTACGCCGCCCTCGCGCTCCAGCTGGACGCGCCCCGCGCGGTCCGCGCCGTCGCGCGCGCGAACGCGACGAACCCGGTGTCGCTCGCCGTGCCATGCCACCGCGTGATCGGCAAGGATGGCGGCCTCACCGGCTACGCCTGGGGCAAGGAGCGCAAGGCGTGGCTCCTCGCCCACGAAGCCCGCTGGGACGGCGGCGCCCGCGCGGCCGAGAATTCGGCTCGCCCGGCGTAACGATTGCGGTTTTTTCGCGCGTCGGCGCGCGCACCCCGGCGCGACCATGACGGCAAGATGACGAAAGCGTGATGGGCCCGGGCGGACCTGCGCCCCAAAGTGCCGCCCGTGATCATCGTCATCTTCTTCCTGGCGCACTGGCAGCTCTCGGTCTTCTGCCAGAGCTTCTTCCTCCACCGCTTCGGCGCGCACCGGCAGTTCGAGATGTCGAAGGGATGGGAGCGCTTCTTCCACCTCTTCACGTACCTGATGCAGGGCCCGAGCTTCTTGTCGGCCCGCGCGTACGCGATCCTCCACCGGATGCACCACGCGTTCAGCGACACCGAGAAGGATCCGCACTCGCCGGAGAACTACCCGAACGTCGTGACGATGATGCTCGCGACCAAGAAGAAGTACGACTCGTACGCCTACCGGCACGCCGAGCCGGAAGCGCGCTTCGACGGCGGCGTCCCCGACTGGCCGCTCCTCGATCGCCTCAGCCAGTCCTGGATCATGCGCATCCTCTGGGGCGCTGCGTACACGCTCTTCTACTGGAAGTTCGCGACGCAGCCGTGGATGTGGGCGCTCTTGCCGATGCACTTCCTGATGGGGCCGATCCACGGCGCGATCGTCAACTGGTGCGGCCACCGCTACGGCTACCGGAACTTCGACGTCGGCGACGTCTCGCGGAACACGCTCGCGTTCGACTTCTTGACGGCGGGGGAGCTCTTTCAGAACAACCACCACAAGTTCGGCATGAGCCCGAACTTCGCGGTCCGCTGGTTCGAGCTCGATCCCACCTACCAGGTGATGCGCGTCCTGAACCTGCTCGGCATCATCGACATGAGCGGCGCGCAGGTGATGCGCCACGACGCGGAGACGACGCAGCGGGCCTGATCCACGCTAGACTCTCGGGGCAATGAGGAGGCTCCTGTTCGCGCTGCCGTTCGTGACGGCGGCCGCATGCACGTACGACTGGACCGTCGGCCCGCCCGGCGGCACGAGCTCGGGCGGCGTGTCGGACTCGGGCTCGTCCGGCGCCGACGGGGCAAGCTCCGACGGAACATCGTTCGACTGCGACGGGCTCAGGACACAAATTGATCTCGCACGCTCGCAGATCCTGTCTTGCTCCGGGACGTGCGGGCAGAGCACGACCAACGAGTGCGGCTGCACGATTCCGGTCGTCGACGCCCAGGGCTCCTTCACCAGGTCGTACGCGGCAGCGGTGGCCGCATACAAGAGCGCAGGCTGCATCGCGGATTGCAGCAGTGGCTGTGGCAAGGTGCTCCACCAGTGCTTCGGAAGCATATGCACCTGACGGCGCGCACCCTCCTCGTCGCGGCAGCGTGCCTCCTCGGCGCGACCGCTGCCTCACCCGCGCTCGCCGATGGCGAACGCGAGCGCGCGCGCGAGGCGTACGATCGCGGGACCGCCGCGCACAAGCGCGGCGAGCTCGCGCAGGCCGCCGCCGACTTCGCGCTCGCCGACAAGCTGGCGCCCAGCGACGTCGCGCTCAAGGCGGCGCTCGACGAGGCGGTCCGCGCCGACGACGCGGCGCTCGGCATGGAGCTCGTGGAGCGCTCGAAGCGCGGGCCCGTCGCGGGAGATCTCGCTGCGAGCGTGGAGGCCACGCGCGCGCGATTCCACAGCCGCGCCGGCCGTGTACGTGTGAAGTGCCCCGCCCCTGCCACGTGCCTGGCGACCCTCGACGGCAAGCCTCTCGACATCCAGAAAGACACGTGGGCCCCGAGCGGCCAGCACACGATCGTGCTCCAGGTCGACGGCGATCCCCAGCAACGCCTCGTCGATGTGCGCGCGCAGGAGACTTTGGAGGTCACCCCCGCCCCCCGCGCGACCCCGACCCCGACCCCGACTCCGACTCCGACTCCGACTCCGACTCCGACTCCGACTCCGACTCCGACTCCGACCCACGTCGAGCCCTCGCACGGCCTACCCCCGCTGGTCTTCTTCGTCGGCCTCGGCGCCACCGCCGTCCTCGGCGGCGTCACGACCTGGAGCGCGGTCGACACCAAGAGCAAGCACGACACCTTCGTCACCCACGCGTGCTCCGCGGCCAACACCGGAGACTGCGGGACGCTCTCCAGCGACGGCGCCTCTGCGCAGACCCGGACGTGGGTGCTGCTCGGCGGGACCGCTCTCGTGGGCGTCGTCACCGTCATCATTGGGGCGGCCTTCACGCACTGGGGTAGCGACGACGCGCCGGGCGCAAAGGCAGCGGCGTGGACGCTGCGCCCGGCAGGCGGGCAGGGCTGGCAGCTCCAGTTCTGATACGATGCAAGGAGCATGGGCGGCCGCTACGAGACGCTCTTTCAGCTCGCGCGCGGCGGGATGGCCACCGTTTACGTGGGCACCGTGCGCGGGGCCCTGGGTTTCCGACAGATCGTCGCGATCAAGCGTCCCCACGACCACCTGCTCACGGATCCCGATTTCAAGCGCGATCTGCTGACCGAGGCCCGCCTCGCGTCGCTCATCCACCACGCGAACGTCGTGGACGTCCGCGACGTCGAGGAAGATGGCGCGCAGCTCAGCTTGATCATGGACTACGTCGAGGGGGCGTCGTTCGGAGAGCTCTTGCAGCACGGGCTGAGCGGCGGTCCGCCGGTCGCCGCCGGCGTCGCGGTGCGCGTGATCCTCGACGCATGCGCGGGCCTGCACGCGGCCCACGAGCTCACCGACGAGCGTGGCCGCGCGGTCCAGCTCGTGCACCGCGACATCTCCCCGCAGAACCTGCTCGTCGGCATCGACGGCGTCACGCGCGTCGCCGATTTCGGAGTCGCCAAGGTCGATCGCAAGTCGGGCGCCACCACCGACGGGCACCTGAAGGGCAAGCTCGCGTACATGGCGCCCGAGTACCTGCGCGGCCAGCCGATCGATCGACGCTTCGACATCTTCGCGATGGGCATCGTCTTGTGGGAAGCGCTCGCGGGGCAGCGCCTCTTTCGCGGCGAGCACGAGGCCGACACGCTGCGGCGCGTGCTCGACCACTCGGCTCCCAAGATCTCCGAGGTCGCGCCGCACCTGGGCACCGCGCTCGACGCCGTCCTCGAGACCGCGCTCAACAAGCCCCGCGAGCACCGCTTCGAGAACGCCGCTGCGATGGGCGCGGCCCTCGAGGCGAGCGCGCGTGCGGGCGGCATCCTCGCCAGCCACCGGGACGTCGCCGCGCTCGTCCAGGCGTCGGTCGGCGCGAAGCTCGGCGAGCGGCGCGCCCTCATCCGGCAGCGCCTGGCGAGCGAGCCGAGCGTCCTCAGCGTCTTCGGCGAGACGGCGCCGGCCACGCTCGCAGACGCCGGCCCTCCCACCGCGATCGCTTCGACGCTTGCGTCTCCGGGCCCCGCGCAGGCTGGCTCGCCGGGACCGCCTCAAGCGTCGACGCTCCGCTCGGCCGACGCGGTCGCGGCAGGGACTCCCATGTCCGCCGCGCACTCCGAGCCGACGCGCGCGAGCGCGGCGCCGGTCACGACGATGCCGGCCGCCTCGCTCCCGAACGACACGATCAGAGACGGCGACGCGGTAGCGGCGGCCGCGGAGCCGACCGGCGATCTCCCGATGTCCTTGCCCTCGTCGGTCCCGGTGCACCCGTCATCGCTCCGCTGGCTCGCGCCGCTCGCACTGGTCGTCGTCCTCGGCGGCGGAGGCGCGGTCCTCTACGGGAGCGGTCTCCTTCGGCCCGCGCCGGTCGGCAGCGCGTCCTCCGTCGCGTCGGCGCCGGTCAGCGCGCCGTCCGGCGCCGCCGCGCCGTCCGCCGAGCCCCTCGCGTCGGCATCGGCGAGCGCCCCGAGCCCGCCCGTCAGCGCATCCTCACGCGCTGCGGCGCTCGCGCCGACGCACGGCGCCAGGCCTCACCCCGTTCCCTCCCACAAGCCCGTGCCGTCCGGCTCCAGCAAGCCGAGCTCGGATCCACCCCCGAACCCGTACGCGAACTGATGGCTGACATCTTCGACGATCTCACCGCGCGCGCGCGTCCCCCGGAGGATGCGGTGGCGACGGCGTCCGTCTACCGCCTCCTCGTCATCGACGGTCCCGAGAGCGGTCTGGAGCTCCAGGTGGACGGGAGCGAGCCGTCGCGCGTGCTCGTCGGTCAGGGGCCTGCGTGCGCGCTCCGCCTGGCCGATCCGCTCGTCTCCCGGCGCCACGCGGCGCTCGACGCGCGCCCCGACGGGCTGCGCGTCACCGATCTCTCGTCGACGAACGGCACGACGGTCAACGGCGTGGCGGTCTTCGACGCGCTCCTCAAGGGGGGCGAGCTCCTGCGCATCGGCGGCACGACGATCAAGGTCGACGTCGTCGGTGAGTCGGCGCCGGGCAGCGTCTCGTCCGCCATGCGCTTCGGCCGCACGATCGGCGGGAGCGTCGAGATGCGCCGCCTCTACCCGCTCTGCGAGCGCCTCGCGGCGAGCATGATGCCGCTGCTCATCGAAGGGGAGACCGGCACCGGCAAGGAGATGCTCGCCGAAGCGCTCCACGAGTGCGGCCCGCGGGCGAGCGGCCCCTTCGTCGTCTTCGACTGCACCGCGGTCCCTTCCAACCTCCTGGAGTCGACGCTCTTCGGGCATGAGCGAGGCGCCTTCACCGGCGCGGTGGGCGTTCGCAAGGGGGTGTTCGAGCAGGCGCACGGCGGCACGCTCCTCATCGACGAGATAGGCGAGCTCGAGCTCGGGCTCCAGGCCAAGCTGCTCCGCGCCATCGAGCGCTCGGAGGTGCAGCGCGTCGGCGGCACGGGGTTCCTGCGGTGCGACGTCCGCGTCCTATGCGCGACGCGCCGCGACCTCGACCGCGAGATCGCGGCGGGGCGGTTCCGCGACGATCTCTTCTTCCGCATCACGGTCGCGCGCGTCGAGCTCCCGCCCCTCCGCCAGCGGCACGGGGACATCGAGCTGCTGGTGCGCCACTTCTGGCGCGCGCTCGGCGGCGCGGACGCGGCCGTCCCGAGCGAGCTGCTCCGCCGCGCCGAGGACTACCCGTGGCCGGGCAACGTGCGTGAGCTGCACAATGCGGTCGTGCGGTGGCGCGCGCTCGGCGAGCTCGGGCTCGACACCGCGCGCGCTGCGTCGGTCTCGCCCCCCGGGGCCGGCTCGTCGCCCCCTGCCGCCCCAATGCCCTCCGGCGCGCCGGCGCATGACGTCCTCGAGGCTGTTCTCACCCTCGATCTGCCGTTCCCCGAGTCGCGCCAGCGCGTCGTCGACGAGTTCGAGCGCCGCTACGTCGAGCGCGTCCTCGCGCGGCACGGCGGGAGCGTGGTCCGCGCGGCCGAGGCCTCGGGCATCGCGCGCCGCTACTTCCAGATCATCCGCGCGCGCCAGGCGAAGGCGTAACGCAAACGACGCGATCGGCGCGATCGCCCGCCCGCGATCGAATCGATCGCGGCGATCGAACCGATCGCGTCCACCGACGAACCAAGTGGCGCCACGAGGAGCAGTTCCGCGCACTTGTGTCCGTGGTGCCGCCACGGTGCGCCGCTTGCTCTACACGCTGGCGGAGGTCTCACATATGTCGAAGTCCACCTTGGTCTTTTCATCCTTGCTGTCGATCGCGGTCGCTGCCGCGGCGTGCTCCTCGACCACGAACACGGGCGGGTCCGACGGTGGCGGCGGGTCCAGCGGCACCGCATCGAGCAGCGGCACGAGCGGCACGAGCGGCACGAGCGGCACGAGCGGCGCCAGCGGCGGCACGTCGAGCGGCGCGAGCGGCGCGAGCGGCGGCACGTCGAGCGGTACGAGCGGCGCGAGCGGCGGCACGTCGAGCGGCGGAACCGACGGCGGCAAGGGCGACGGGAGCACCGGCACCGACTCGGGCGGCGGAACGATCAGCGACACCTGCGGCGCTGGCCACGACTGCGCGTGCAACGCCGGCGAGACCTGCGCGTTCGCGTGTGCGGCCAACGTCTCGTGCAGCGCGAACTGCGGCGCGAACTCGACCTGCACGCTCGCCTGCGCCAACGGCTCGTGCAGCCTCCAGTGTGGCGCCGGAGCGAGCTGCACGCAGAACTGCGCCAACGGCTCGTGCGACATCAACGCGAACGACTCGGCCTCGACGAAACAGAACTGCAGCAACGGCTCCTGCGACATGACGTGCGTGAACGTCACGAGCTGCAAGCAGGTCCCCGGCATCGGCACGCACATGTGCGTTGGCTGCAACTAGAGTGAACCTGGTCTAGACTCCGTCGGCGCCAAATGCCGACGGTACCTGCCCTGGCCCTCAAGAAGACGACGCTCGGCCTCGTCGGCGGTATGGGCGCGCTGTTCGAGGCGGTCGGGTTCGTCGTCACGACGCCCGCGGTGTGGCCGCTCGCGATCCTCCCCGTGATCGTCGCGCTCGTCCTCACGGTCGGGTGCGGCGCGCTCGGGCTCTGGGGCGCCACCGCGCTCGCCGATCACCTCGCCGCCGCGGCGTCGGGCGGGCTCGCGGTCGCCATCGCGTGGGTGCTCCGCGTGCTGCTCGGCGGCGTGGCGCTCCTCCTCTCCGTCGTCGTCGCGATGTCGCTCGCGCAGCCCCTGTCGGGCTTCGCGCTCGAGCGCATCGCGCGCGCGCAGGAGAAACGCCTGGGTGGCCGAGAGTGGCCCGAACAGGGAACGCTGGCGTCCATGCTGGGCTCGCTCCAGGTGACCTTCACCGCGCTCGCCATGGGGCTGCCGGTGCTGGCGGTGCTGACGGCGATCACGATCCTCGCGCCACCGGCGGCGATCGTCACGATTCCGCTGAAGTTCCTGACGACCGCGCTCATGATCGCCTGGGATTTTCTCGACTATCCGTTGAGCGTGCGCGGCGTGACGGTCACCGGCCGGCTGCGGTTCGTCGCCGCGCACTTCTGGGCCGTGCTCGGCTTCGGCGTCGCGTCCGGCCTCGTGCTGCTCGTGCCTGGCGTCGGCCTTTTTCTCCTGCCCATCGGCGTCGCGGGAGCCACGCGCCTCGTCCTCGCGCAGGAACGTCTGCTCCTCAAGCCCTGACGCGCCGCCGCCCGCTGTCAGCGCGCGGAGACGACGCAGCGGAAACCAAGCGCGAACGACCGCCGCTCCGGCGACTCGCGGCGACGGACGGTCGGACGCAGCTGCGAGGCGCTCGAGGTGTTCCACGCGCCGCCGCGCGCGACGCGGAGCTTGCCCTGCGCCGGGCCCTTCGGATCGGACTGCCCGTCGGCCACGTAGGGCGCGAACCAGTCGCCGGTCCACTCCCAGACGTTGCCCGCGAGATCGAGCGCGCCGAAGCGCGACCGGCCGCGCGGGAAGCTGCCCACCGGCGCCGTCGACGGCCACCCGTCGTCCTTCGCGTAGAGGGGCTCGAGCGGCAGTCGCGTCTGCTTGCCGAGCTCGCCGCACTCCTTGCCGCACGCGTTGAGGAACGTCTGGTCCGGCGCTTCGTCGCCCCACGGAAAACGGCGCCCGTCGGAGCCGCGCGCGGCGTACTCCCACTCGGCCTCCGTCGGAAGCCGCTTGCCGCTGGCGGCGCAGTAGGTCGCCGCCATGTCCCAGCCGACGCAGTTCATCGGGTGCGCGCCGCGCAGCGCCGGATCGCGCGCGTTGCAGAGCGGATCGTAGGCGCTCCTCTCGGCGGTAGAGATCCCCTCCCACTCGTTGGTCACCGGCGCGCGCCGGCACTCGCCGCGGTCGCTGCACGCCTTGTAGCTGGCGACGGTCACCTCCGTCACATCGATGCAGAATGCAGATAGCGCGACCTGGTGCGCGGGCCGCTCGAGGGGTGAGCCCTCGTCGTCGCCCATGAACAGCTTGCCCGCGGGGGCGAGCGCCGTCCCGGAAGGGCACTGGCTCGGCGCCGTCACCGCGGCGGCGAGCGGCGCGCTGCCCGGCTGGGTCGTCGCTGCGCCTGGGCCGCTGCCGACGACGCGCACCACTGCGCGCCCACCGACGAAGAGCGCGCCGAGCCCAAGCCCCAGCGCGATCCCCTGCAGCGCGCGCGTGAACGGCCTGCGCCAAGGGTTCCACTTCTCGGCCTCCTCGAAGATGCGCGAGGGCCGCATGCTCGGCCGCTCCCGATCCGGCCGGCTGCCACGCGAGACGGGGTACGTGTCGCTCTTCATCTGTGGAGGCGCCGGCCGCTCCTCGGTGACCTCCGCCTCCGCCGCGACCTCCGCCGCCGGCTCTGCCGCCCCGGCCGTCACCGCCGACCTCGACCCCGACCCCGCCGCCGACCCCGCCGCCGACCTCGACCCCGACGCCGAGTCCGACTCCGACTCCGACCCCGCCGCCGCCCCCGCCGCCGCGTGCGTGTCGCTGTCCCGCGGCGGCTCCTCCGCCTCGTACGCGCGCACCCGCAACGACCGCGCCTTCAGCGCGTCCCTCGCGATGTTCTCCACCCACGCGCCCACCTCGCTCGGCGGCGCGAGCGGGCCGTACTGCTCGAGCGCCAGCGCGAACTCGCGCGCCGTCGCGAAGCGCTTGTTCGCGTCGCGCTCGAGGCCGTGCATCACGATGGCTTCCAGCGCGTCGGGCAGATCCTCCCGGTGCATGCGCGGCCGGTCGACCGTCTTGAACATCTTGTCGATGAGCGACGTCTGGACGTCGTCGCGCGAGCTCCAGAGCTTGCGCCCGCAGAAGAGCTCCCAGAGCATCACCGCGGCCCCGTACACGTCGGAGCGCCGGTCCACCGGCGCCCCCGCCAGCTGCTCGGGCGCCATGTACGAGATCTTGCCCTTGATCTGACTCTCCTCGCTGCTCTCGACGCGGAGCGTCGCGCGGGCGATGCCGAAGTCGCAGACGCGGGCGACGCCGTCGGTCGACACCATGACGTTCTGCGGCGACACGTCGCGGTGGACGATGTCGAGGGACTCGCCCGTTTCGCTCTTCGCCTCGTGCGCGGCGTGGAGGCCGTGCAGCACGTTGGTCAGGATTGCGAGCGCCACGCGCAGCGGTACGGGCTCCTGGCGGGTCATCGCCTCGCGCAAGAGCCGCGCGAGCGTCTCACCCTGCACGTACTCCATGACGAGGAGCAGCTCGCTGTCGCTGCTCACGACGTCGAGCGTGGCGACCACGTTGGGGTGCTGGATGCGCGACACGAGGCGGGCCTCGTCGATGAACATCGCGGTGAACTGGGGATCCTTCGCGTGGTGGGGATGAAGGCGCTTGATGGCCACGGTGCGCGAGAAACCCACCGGGCCCAGCAGCCGTCCGAAATAGACGGTCGCCATGCCTCCCGACGCGATCTCGTCATAGAGGGCGTAGCGTCCGACGATCCGGACGTCGCTCGTCTTTCGCGTGCGCGCTGCCGCTTCGCTCATCACACCTTCCAGTACCGACGGAGTAGCTTCTGCCCATCGCCGCTGATGCCGACAACCCGCGTCGCCTGATGGCCTCGCGGCTCACCTGGCAGGCTGCCCGCGGAAATTTCCCGCGCGTGCGTCACGACGACGATTCGCGAGATGGAGCGTAGCACGGTTCACACCAACGGCCGTTCACGAGCGACCGGTCGCGCTACGCTCACCAACTCATGCGCACCCACACTTCCCGCGCCACGTTCCTCGTCTCGCTCGTCTTGCTCACGGCGGTGGCGTGCCGTCGCGACGGCGCGAAGGGAACAGATGCTCAAGCTCCCGCTGACGGCGACGGATCGCTCGCGCTCGCGGAGGGTGACGGCGGGCTGGGGGATGGGGGGAGCGACGCCGACATCGTCACCCACGCGTCTTCCTGGGTCCCCGACGGCAGCGCGGGCGTTCGGACGACCGAGAGCGTCGACGCCGTCGTGCTTCGCGCCAAGCACCGCCCCCGTCTCGCGCAGCAAGCGCCAGTGACCATCCTGCGCGGCACGTCCGCGCGCGAGCTCGGCGAGCGCATCTGCAAGGAGGTCGTCCCCCAAAGACCCCTCGACGCGCCGGTGCTCATCAAGCCGAACATCGGCGGCTTCGACTGGTTCAAGAACCCCGCGCGCTCCGGCGGCGACGACGGCGTGCGCGGCCGCATCACCGATCCGGAGTTCGTGCGCGGCGTCCTGCGTTGCTTGAAGGCGCGCGGCCACACCAACGTCATCGTCGCCGAGGGCTGGGGCTCGGTGCACGAAGAGTGGGAGCACCTCGCGCGCGTCAGCGGCTACGAGGCGATGACGCGCGAAGAGGGCGTGCCGCTCGTCGCGCTCGACGACGACGGCGTCTTCGAGAAGGACCTTGCCCACGGATTCCCCGGTCGCCCGGTGGGCGTGCGCGGCATGGAGCGGACGAAGGTGCCGACCCTGCTCATGCCCAAGCTCCTCGCCGACGTCCTCGACCACGGCATGTTCATCTCCGCCCCGAAGGTGAAGGCGCATCGCTTCGGCGTCGTCAGCATGTCGGTGAAGGGCGTGCAGGGGACGATCATGCTGAGCGACGCCGCGCCGGCGTTCCGCCAGAAATCGCGGATGCACCGTGAGCTGAACCGGTACCTGGAGCGCCAACACAAGAAGCTGCCCGAGGATCGCGCGCTGTACGTCGCCGCGCTCGAGGCCTTCGCCGAGCGCATCGCCGACGTGCTCGAGGTCGAGACGCCCGACGTCGTCCTCGCCGACGGCGCGCCGATGATGGGCGGCGACGGCTTCCAGAAGCTCGTACCGAGCGAGGAGCTCGTCGCGCTGGGTGGCGTGAACCCGATCCTCGTCGATCGCGTCGGCGCGCAGCTCCTCGGGCTCTGGGACAACGCCGATCTCGCGCGCGAGCTGGGGGGCCACGCGACGTCGCCGCTCCTCGAGATCGCCGCGAAGCGCTTCGGCCTCGATCTCGCGCAGCCCACGGTCATCGGCGACGGCGCCGATCTCCTCAAGACCCCGCGTCCGGTGCACTTTCACGCGATGGCAGGGTTCTCGCTGGACTCGGAGCCCGCGACTGCCGATCGCCCGACCGCGCACGCGACGCACGTGGGCGGCGATCCGCCGGTGATCGACGGCCGCGGCGGCGACGCGGCGTGGGGGGCGGCCACGCCGGTGGCGTGGGACACCGACTACGCCGGCGTCAAGACCAGCATCGGCACACGCGCGCGCTTCTTGTGGACCAAGAACGGGCTCTACGGCCTGTGGGAGCTCATGAACGCCGGCATCAACGCCGACGCGACGCGCCCCGTCGCCGAAGAGCGCACGAAGCTCTACGAGGAGGACTGCGTCGAGATGTTCCTCGCGCCGAAGTCCTCGCAGTCGTCGCACTACTTCGAGGTCGAGCTCGGCCCGCTCGGCCACTTCTTCGACATCGACGTCGATCGCGCCGCGCACAAGGAGGACACGGCGTGGTCGAGCGGCGTCACCGTCAAGACGACGCACGACGAGACCGCGCGCACGGCCACGATCGAAGCGGTCTTCGCGGCGAAGGAACTCACCGCCGCGCTCGTCCCCGGCGCGCGCCTGCGCCTGGGCCTCTACCGCATCGAGGGCAAGGCGCCGCGCACGTACCTCGCCTGGAGCCCGCCGCGCACCAAGTCGCCCAATTTTCACGTCCCGAGCGCGTTCGGGACGCTCATCGTCGATCCCTGAGCCGCCACGGGAGAGTTTGGTACCCTCGCCCGCGTGACCGCCTCCCTTCCCCCGAAGTCCGCCATCCGCGTAGCCCCTCACGGAGCCCACGCGACGCCGCACGCCGGGAGCACCGGAAAGCTCGCGCTGGCGGCGCTCGGGATCGTCTTCGGCGACATCGGGACGAGCCCGCTCTACACCCTCAAGGAGTGCTTGAAGGAGGAGCACGGGGTCCCGCGCGCGGCAGAAAATACGCTCGGCGTCCTCTCGCTCATCTTCTGGGCGCTCACGCTCGTCGTCACGGTCAAGTACCTGTCCTTCATCATGCGCGCCGACAACCGCGGCGAGGGCGGCATCCTGGCGCTGCTCGCGCTCATCCCCGAGAAGCTGCGCAAGGAGAAGGGCGGCGGGATCGGATGGGTCGCGCTCCTCGTCATCATCGGCGCGGCGCTTCTCTACGGCGACGGCATGATCACCCCGGCGATCAGCGTCCTGTCCGCGGTCGAGGGGCTCGAGCTCGCGACACCGACGTTCAAGCCGTACGCGGTGCCCATCACGTGCGTCATCCTCCTCGGCCTCTTCATGATCCAGAAGCGCGGCACCGGCGGCGTCGGCAAGCTCTTCGGGCCGGTCATGGTGATGTGGTTCGGCACCATCGGGGTCCTCGGCGCCTACCACGTCATGAAGTACCCCGCGGTGTTCGCTGCGCTCTCGCCGCACCATGCCATCTCGTTCTTCACGCGCCACGGCTTCAAGGGCTTCGCGGTCCTCGGCTCCGTCGTCCTCGCCGTCACCGGCGGCGAGGCGCTCTACGCCGACATGGGCCATTTCGGCGCGCGCCCGATCCGGATCGCGTGGCTCTGCTTCGTCATGCCGGCGCTCCTGCTCGCGTACTTCGGCCAGGGGGCCATGGTCCTCGCCGATCCCGAGCTCGCGAACCTGAACCCGTTCTTCGCGATGGTCCCCGCCGGGATGTGGACGTACGCGCTCGTCGCCCTCTCTGGCGCCGCCACCGTCATCGCGTCGCAGGCGCTCATCAGCGGCGCGTTCTCGCTCACGCACCAGGCGGTGCAGCTCGGCTTCTTCCCGCGCGTCACGGTTCGCCACACGTCGAGCGAGGCGGAGGGGCAGATCTACGTCCCCGAGATCAACTGGCTCCTTGCGATCGCGTGCATCGCGCTCGTGCTGGCGTTCAAGGAGAGCACCAAGCTCGCCGCGGCCTACGGCATCGCCGTCACCGGAACGATGGGCATCACGTCGATCGTGTTCTTCCTCGTCACGCGCCAGACGTGGGGCTGGCCGCTCGCCAAGAGCGCGCCCTTGCTCCTCCTCTTCCTCGCGTTCGATATCCCGTTCTTCGCCTCGAACATCATGAAGTTCATGGACGGCGGCTACGTGCCGGTCCTCGTCGCGGCGGGATTTTTGATCGTGATGGTCAACTGGAAGACGGGTCGGCGCATCCTCGCCGAGGCGATCGCCGCGAAATCTCCTCCGCTCGACGGCTTCATGAAAGAGCTGAAATGCCCGCGCGTCCCTGGCACGGCGGTCTTCATGTCGTCGAACCCGCAGGGGACGCCGCCCGTCCTCTTCCATCACGCCACCCGCATCGGCGTGCTCCACGAGACCATCCTCATGCTCACGGTGATGGTCGACCACGTGCCGACGGTCCCCGACGCCGAGCGCGTCACGACCGAGGCGCTGCACAACGGGTTTCACCGCATCGTCGCCCGCTTCGGATTCATGGAGACGCCGGACGTGCCCGTCTTGGTCGCCCGCGCGTGCAAGGAGCTGAAGCTCGATGTCGATCCAGGCAAGGTCACCTACTACCTGGGCCGCGAGACGTTCCTCGCGACGCCCAAGGGCAAGATGGGCGCCGTGAGCGAGTCTCTCTTCTCGTACCTCTCCCGCAACAGCGTCGCGGCGACGTCCTACTTCGCCATCCCCAGCGAGCAGGTCGTCGAGCTCGGCTCGCAGATCGATCTCTGAGAACGACGACCATCCGCGCCAGTGGCTAACCGACCTTCGTCCACATCGCGCTCTGGTCCCCCTCGTAGACCAGCGTGTCGCCCTGGGTGAACGCGAACTCGTAGCGCGCGAACACGCTCGCGTTGCCGCGCCGCATCTGCACCGCCTTGCATGCGAGGATGAGCGGCTCGCCGGGCGGTGCGAGCGCACGAAAGCGGGCGGAGTTGATCTTCGCGCCGTAGCCCACCCACCCGTCGGCGTGGCGCAGGCCGAGGATGAAGTACGCGTGCACGAACGCGATCATCCCTGTCATGTGGACCATGAGCCCGCCCGAGACGTGGCGCGGATGCCGGACCGGATGCGCGCGCTGGGAGCGCGTCAGCGGCAGATCGTCGGACGTCGGCATGCGGGCGACGACGCGCTGGTTCTCGGCGTCGATCTCGAGGATCTCGTCGATGAGCAAGCCCTCGGGGGCGTAGGGGCAGTCGGCCACGAACGCGGGATCGATCGGCATGGGGCTGCGTTTATAAGGTAGTGTGCCGCCATGCGAAAGGTCGCGTTCGCCGCGAGCGCGTGCGTCGTGCTCCTGACCGGCTGCCCACGCGCCTCGTCGAGCGGGTCGGGATCCGGCGCGGATTCGGGCTCGGCGTCGGACTCGGGGTCGGATTCGGGATCGGGCGCGGGATCGGATTCGGGGACGGCCTCGCTTCCGGCGGCCGGGTACCTCGCGGACGCCGGCGCCGCGACGACCCCCTACGTGTCGAAAGAAGGCCATTTCACCGTCCTTCCGCCCGCCGGCGTGAAGCCCAACGAGACCACCGCCGGGGTCGCGTGGATCGTCGGTAGCGCTGCCCTCGTCGTCGGCTACTACGACGGCCGGCCTCACGGCGTCGATCGCTCGCGCTTCTACGATCTCGCCCGCGACGGCGTGAACGGGAGCGAGATCGAGAAGGAGGACGACGTGAAGGTCGGCGGCTTCCCCACGCGGATGCGGCGGATTCGCCTCGTCGTCGTCGGCAAGCCGGTGCAGTTCCGGCGCAGCGCGATCGTCGTCGCCGGCAATCGCACCTTCGAGGTCAGCTGCACGAGCAGCGTGCGCGCAGATCTCGACGCTCTGGTGACCAACGCGTTTTTTACGAGCCTCCACCTCGAGGCGGTCAAGTAGACCAGCGCCCGCATGCCGAGCTCGGTCGTACGTCGCTTCCTCGCTGCGCGCTTCGTGGCGATCCTCGCCCTGCAGATGCAAAGCGTCGCCATCGGGTGGGACGTCTACTCGCGGACGCACCGCGCGCTCGATCTCGGGTACGTGGGCCTCGCGCAGTTCGTGCCCGCGGCGCTCCTGTCCTTGGTGGCGGGCGCCGCAGCCGACCGGTTCGACCGCCGCCGTATCCTCGTCGTGGTGCACCTCGTGCTCGCGCTCCTCACGGCGGCGCTGTTCTTCCTGCCGCACGCGTGGGGCATCGCGCCGGTGTACGGCGTGCTCGTTCTGCTCGGCGTCGCGCGCGCGTTCACGGGACCGGCGGGGCAGGCGCTCTTGCCGGATCTGGTCCCCAAGGAGCAGTTCGCGCGCACGGTCGCGCAGAGCTCGTCGTTCTGGCAGGTCGGCCTCGTCGTCGGACCGGCGGTCGGCGGGCTCGCGTTCGGCGCGTTCGGTCCGCGCGTCTATGCGGCGTGCGGCGTGCTCTTCCTCGTAGCGGCGCTCACCATCGCGTCGATGCAAGTCCGCTCGGTCGCCCGTGCCCGCCGCGCGCCGTCGTGGGACGAGCTCACCGGCGGCGTGCGGTACGTCTGGGCGCGCAAGCTCATCCTGGGGTCCATCTCGCTCGATCTGTTCGCGGTCCTCCTCGGCGGCGCCGTCGCGCTCTTGCCGATCTTCGCGAAGGACGTCCTCTTCGTCGGGCCGTGGGGCATGGGGCTCCTCCGCAGCGCGCCGGCGGTCGGTGCGTCGCTGACCGGCCTCGCCCTCGCGCGCTGGCCGCTCACGCGCCACGCCGGGCCGGTGATGCTCGCGTGCGTCGCGGTCTTCGGCGTCGCGACGATCGCGTTCGGCCTCTCCACGAGCCTGGTGACCTCGCTCGCGGCCCTCTTCGTCACCGGCGCGGCCGACATGGTGAGCGTCGTCGTGCGCCTGACGCTGGTGCAGCTCGAGACCCCGGCGGACATGCGCGGGCGGGTGGGCGCGGTGAACTCGGTCTTCATCGGCGCATCGAACGAGCTGGGCGAGCTCGAGTCGGGCCTCACCGCCGCGTGGTTCGGCGCCGAACGCGCGGTGATTCTCGGCGGTGTCGGGACGCTCGTAGTGGTCTTCCTCTGGACGCTCCTCTTCCCTGGTCTGCGCAAGGTGGACCGGCTGGACCGCGCCGCATCCGAGCGCTCCTGAGGCGCTCGCTGAGCCGCGACGGTCACGGCAAGAGAGCGCCCCATCGGGGGTAGTTGTCCACGCAGCCGATCGACGCCCCGTGCGTGTCGCCGGTGTTGCCGCAGACGGCCGCGTCGTCGTGCATGTTGGCGGCGACCATCCCGAGGTTAGTCCACACCGCGGCGTGGAAGCCGCAGGTCGTGTCGCCTCCGTTCGGAGCGCCGCCCGCGGCGAACGTCGTCGGGGCGGCGAGGCCCACGAACTTGTCGTGCGGGCTCGTCGCCCAGGTTCCGGCCGCGTTCGTCCACGACGCGGGGACGCCCTTGACCGCGTCGCACGTCGACGACAGCTGCACCACGCCGCGTAGCGCGAAGAGCTTGCCGAGCATCGCCGCGTGTCCGCCTCCCTGCGAGTGGCCCGAGGCGACGACGCGATCCCAGGCCACGGTGCCGCCGGCGAGGTACGCGTCCCAACCGGCGGCGGGCTTGGCGGCGGCGAGCCCGCGGAGCATCGCTTCCAGTCGCGATACGATCGCCTCGTCGGCGCGCATGTTCGAGACCTCGGCCGCCGCGCCCTGGACGGGCGTGCCGGTGACGAGCGTGCGTCGCGTCGCCTCGAAGCACGCGTCGTCGTTCGCGCAGACTTGGCCTATCGCCTTGTCGCTGCGGTAGGCCAGGCCGATGACGTGGTACCCGGTCGCCGCGAACGCGTTGTAAACGTTCTTCGTCGGATCGGCGACCTGCCCGGCCGGCGTGCCGCCGCTTCCGTTGAGCTGAACGACGAGCGCCCCCTTCGCCGCCGCGGCCGGCTCGAGCGCGTACTCGAGGGTGCCCGCGTTGACGCCGGCGCTCGACGCTCCGACTTGGGTGGGCGTGAGCGTGTAGCAGGGCCCGGCCGGCACGATCGCGCCGCGCCCTGTGGTCGGGCATGCGGCGAGGGTGGGGACCGCGGCGTCGCCGGTTGCGCCCGTGTCGATCACGCTGCCGCCGTCGGCGAGATCGGCATCGGGGGAGGGAACCGCGCCGTCGGCCGCGAGTGCACCGGCGTCGTCCTGCTCGGCCGCGGTGGACCCCGCAGACCCATGGCACGCGACCGCGGACACGCACACGGCCCCGCACAGGACGACAGCAGCGCGGAGTCTCGGGATCGGCATGCGTCGCAAAGTAGCAGGCGCTGTGCCGGGCGTGTTCCTGGGGGATCTTGGCGTCCCCCGCGGTGCGCGCGAAAACGCCGGGGGAACCCCGCGAAGTTCAGGTGGTCCGAGGAGCGTCCCTCTCTTACGGCGTCCTCTCAGACGCGTTGCACGCTCACGTGCCGGTCGTGGCGGAGCAGTCGCTCGAGATCATCGGGGGCCGACGTCAGTACGACTGCCGGAGATCCATCGCCGACCGCCGCTGCCGCGACGAGGGCATCGATTCCGTCGTCGGACCTTGCCAGGAAGCGTAGCCGTCCCGCGCGCCGAGCGGTCGCCTCGTCGGGCGGCTCAAGTACGTCCGCCGCACGCTCGAGCACGCCAAGGACCCGATTGACTTCCGCGTCCCGTCCCGCGTCTCCGGTGGTGCTCTCGACAAGAACGGGGGTCGGTACGCAGATCGCGCCGTCGTGCTCGATCACCCAGCGCAGCCATTCTCGCGCACGGTGAGATCCCCCCACGAGTGCCGTGAGGCCGCCGCTATCGAGGACGCAGCGTGGCGTTTCGACCACCTTGGTCCCCCGCTTGGCCCGGCGGCTCATTTCGCCCGGCGGAAGATGCGCTTTGCCTCGCGTGCCACTTCGGCGCGAACAGCGGCGTGTGCGACGCCGTGCTTGGCGTCGAGCTCGCCGAGAAGCCCAAGGAGCTCCAGCCGAGCGAGACGCTCCCGTGCAGCCTGGTTGAGGAAACTCGACACGCCACGCGGGCCGGCTACGCGGCGAATTTTTGCGAGAATCTCTTGGTCGAGAGTGGCAGTGACGCGTTCCATCTGTGAAGCATACTGGAAGTCATACTTTACGCCACCACCGCGAGCGCCCGTTGCGGTCGGAACAGGGAGCTCGATTTGGGATGGCGCCGAACCGGAGAAACCCCCGCGCGCCGCCCAGGCAGCTACGGGCCAAGGTCTGTTAGCCGCCTTCGGTGGCGTCAGACGGCGCAGCCACCGCAGTACCGTCTTGGGAGGCATCGCTTCCGGCGTCGAGGCAAATCGGAATCGCTGCACCTTTGCACATCTCGCGCCGAGTTACATGAAGCCCGATAGCTGCCCCGAGTAACACACGCAACGTTCACCCCTCCGAGGAGAGAATAACAGGCCGAGATGCCCGCGTCAGAGTCAGAACAGCGTCCCCCGCAACCCCAGCGTCGCGCCGCCTGGGACCGGCGTGATGTTCGGCGAGAGATCGCTCACCATCGCCGGCGCGGCGTTCGGGCTGCGTGGGACGTCCCCGCGCATGCGGCTCGTGATGAACCACGACGCGGTGAGGCCCGCCGCGGTGCCGAGCGCGGCGGCGCCGAGGGCGGCGTGGGAGCTCGTGTTCTTGTCCGACGCCGCGAGGTAGATGCCACCGAACAAGAGAAACCCTGACGCGCCGCCGAGGTTGATCAGCTGCACGCGCGCACCGGACGGTGACACTTCACCGGCGGCGAGCGCCGAGGCGATCGTGCCGGCGGTCACGCCGATGCCGGCGGCGCCGAGCGCGGCGCGGTCCGAGTGCGGATCGGCGGCGAGGGCGCCCATCGTCGTGCCGGCGAGCACGCCGCCCCAGGTGGCGCCGGCCTGCACGAAGAGCGCGCGGCCCGGCGTCACCGGCACCGACGCGCCGAGGACGCCGCCGGCCACTGCGCCGATCGTCGTGCTCGCCCAGATGAAGCTCGCGACGGTGCCGGCCTCCCAGCGATCGGCGGAGCGCTGCGACAGGTTCCAGAAGGACCACACGAGGCCCTCCTCGAAGCCGATCGTGAGGCCCGAGGTGATCGCGCTCGGCACGCCGTAGCGGAGGCCGCGCCCCGAATCGAGCGCCACCACGCCGCCGATCGCGGCGCCGGCGCCGAGCAGCGGGGGGAGCACGCCGCCCGCGGTCGACGTCGGGCGCGCGAGCGCGTCGATCCAGAGGCCGGAGCCGAGCCCGTAGAACGCGCCGATGGTGTAGAGCCCGGCGACCTCGTCGCTCGAGCGCAGATCGACCGCCTTGTCGGCGAGGCCGGACTCGGCAAGATCGGTGCGGTTGACGAAGGCGAGGTTGCGGTTCGCCCACTCCTGCGCGAGCGACGCGTCTTCGAGGGCGAGGGCGCGATCGGTCGGATCTTCGGCGGTCTTGGCGAGGTCGGTGAATTCCCGGGCGGCGGCGGGGAAGTTGCCGGTGGTGAGGTGGTCGCGGGCTTCTTTGTAACGGAGGCGCCAGAGGTCGCGGGATGGGGAGAGAGTCGGCGTCGGCGTCGGCGTCGGGGTCGGGGTCGGGGTCGGGGTCGGGGTCGGAGGCGGCGTCGGAGTCGGCGTCGGGGTCGGCGTCGGCGTCGGATCCTGCGCGAGGGCCGGGGAGGGGATGGAGGAGAGGAGAACGAGGAGAAGAAGGAAGCGACGCATATGCCGTGACCTCAGCAAGAGACGCGCCGTCGCGATTTCGGCCGTTTTCTCGGGGATCTGACGCCGGGTGGCGCCGGGTGTGCCACCCCGCATGAACCGAATGTCACGGCTCACGGAGACGGCGCGGACTACTCGTAGTCCCCGATGTCGTGGCCGCTCATGCGCGGGGCCTCGAGGGCGCGAACGATCTCCGGGTGGCTGCGGAGCGCGCGGACGCAGCGGTTCCAGCGCAGGATCGGATCGCCGGCGTCGGGGGCGAGGACGGTCGCGCGCTCGTAATGCTCGAGGGCGCGCTCGAAGGCGTGGGCGGAGTTGTGGGCCTGGCCGCCGTCGAGGTGCGCTTTCGCGAGGCGCTCCCACGCGACGCCCTCGTAGTAGACGCGATCGTACTCCGAGGTCAGGTTCGCGAAGACGGCGACGGCCTCGTCGAACGCGTGGTGCCACGATTTGGCGAACTGGTCGGTGAGCGCGAGGCCGAGCGTCTTCAGCGTCTCCTGCTCCTTCGGGGAGACGGCGAGAATGTCGCGGCAGATGCTCTCGGCCTCTTCCGGCTGGTTGAGGTCGCGGTAGTGTTTCGCCCGCTCGAGCGCGGAGCCGAGGTTCTTCTCCGCGAGGCGTTTCAGCTCGTACATTCCAGCCCCCTTCCGCGTCTCAAGCGGTCTTCTTCGGCTTCTTCGTCTTGTGCGTGTCTTCGCCGGCGTCGCCCGTGCTCTGGACGATGGGCAGGCTCTTCTTCTTCTTGCCGCCGAACCGCGCGAGCAGCCACCGGACCGGATCGTAGAAGTCGTCGGCGACGCGCTCCTTCATCGGGATGATGCCGTTGTCGGTGATCTGGATGTGCTCGGGGCACACCTCGGTGCAGCACCTGGTGATGTTGCAGAGGCCGAGGCCGAAGTCGTCCTTCATCATCTGCCGGCGATCGAGCGTGTCGAGCGGGTGCATCTCGAGCGTCGCCAGGTGGATGAAGAAGCGCGGGCCCGCGAACTCCTTCTTCTTGTCGTGGTCACGAAGGACGTGGCAGACGTTCTGGCACATGAAGCACTCGATGCATTTCCGGAATTCCTGGATGCGATCGATGTCGTACTGCTGCATGCGCCAGTGCCCGTCGGCGTCGCGCGGGCGCGGCTTGAACTCGGGGATCTTCTTGGCCATCTCGTAGTTCCACGAGACGTCGGTGACGAGATCCTTGATGATCGGGAACGTGCGCATCGGCGTGACGTTGATGGCCTCGCCTTCGGCGAAGTGGCTCATGCGCGTCATGCACAAGAGGCGGGGCTTGCCGTTGACCTCGGCGCTGCACGAGCCGCAGCGGCCGGCCTTGCAGTTCCAGCGCACCGCGAGATCCGGCGCTTGTTTTGCCTGGATCTCGTGGATGGCGTCGAGCACCACCATGCCGGTGTAGGTCTCGACCTCGTACTCCTTGAACTCGCCGCCGTCCTCGTTGCCACGGAAGACGCGAATCGTCGCCTTGTCTGCCATGGCTTATTCCTTCTCCTCGAGGATCTTCTTGATCTCGTCGGGCACCGGCGGGAGCGCCACTTCCTCGAGCTCCATGTCGCCGCCCTTGCCGTAACGGAGCACGATGTTGACCTTCGCGAAGTGCTCCTTGTCCATTTCGGTGAAGTCCTCGCGCGCGTGGCCGCCGCGGCTCTCTTTGCGCTGCGCCGCCGCGCGGGCCATCGCCTCGCTGACGATGAGCATGTTGCGCATGTCGATCGACTCGTGCCACGCGGCGTTGTAGTGGCGGTTGCCGGTGACGGAGATGCGCGACTGCGCGTCCTTCAGGCGCTCCACCTCCTTGAGGCCGGAGGCGAGGTCGGCCTCGTTGCGCATGATGCCGACGTACTTCTGCATCTGGTTCATGAGGTCTTCGTGGAGGAGGAAGGGGTTGGGCCCCTCGTCGCGGCTGAACGGCGCGAGGGCTTCTTTCTCCGCCGCCTCGATCGCGCCCTTGTCGGTCTCCTTGGCTTGCACGCTCTTGGCGAACTTCGCGGCGTGCTCGCCGGCGATGCGTCCGAAGACGAGCAAGTCGCTGAGCGAGTTGCCGCCCAGGCGGTTACTCCCGTGCATGCCCGCCGCGCACTCGCCGGCGGCGAAGAGGCCCTTCACGCGCGACTCTTGCGTGTTGGGATCGACCTTGATGCCGCCCATCGTGTAGTGGCCCGTCGGTCCGACTTCCATCGGCTCCTTGGTGATGTCGACGTCTCCCAGCTCCATGAACTGGTGGTACATCGCCGGAAGCTTCTTCTTGATGTCCTCGGCCGAGCGGCGCGTGGCGATGTCGAGGAAGACGCCGCCGTGCGGTGAGCCGCGCCCGGCCTTGACCTCGGTGTGGATCGCGCGGGCGACGATGTCGCGGGGGAGGAGATCCGGCGTTCGCTTCGCCTTGCTGGCGATGCCGGTGGTGCTCTCGCGGAGCCAGAGGTCGGCTTCCTCTTCCGTCTTCGCGGTGTCGCTCGCGTAGAGCTCGGGGATGTACCCGAACATGATGCGCTTGCCGTCCTTGTTGCGGAGCGTGCCGCCCTCGCCGCGCACGCCCTCGGTGATGAGCGTGCCGCGCACGCTGGGCGGCCACACCATGCCGGTGGGGTGAAACTGCATGAACTCCATGTCCATGAGCTCGGCGCCGGCGAGGTAGGCGAGCGCCTGGCCGTCGCCGGTGCACTCCCAGGAGTTCGAGTTGATCTTGAAGATGCGGCCGATGCCGCCCGACGCCATGACGATGGCCTTCGTCTTGAAGACGACGAATTTGCCGTTCTCGCGCCAGTAGCCGAAGCAGCCGGTGACGCGCTTGTCGTCACCCTCGCCGGCGGTGAACAGGCGCGTCAGCGTGCACTCCATGTAGACGTGCATCCCGGTGTGGATGCCGTGCTGCTGGAGCGTGCGGATCATCTCGAGGCCGGTGCGATCGCCTACGTGGGCGAGACGCGGATAGGTGTGCCCGCCGAAGTTGCGCTGGAGGATCTTGCCGTCGTGCGTGCGATCGAAGATCGCGCCCCACTCCTCGAGCTCGTTGACGCGGTCGGGGGCCTCCATCGCGTGGAGCTGCGCCATGCGCCACTGGTTCAGGTAGCGGCCGCCCTTCATCGTGTCGCGGAAGTGGACCTTCCAGTTGTCCCTGGGCTCGACGTTGCCGAGCGCCGCGGCGACGCCGCCTTCGGCCATGACGGTGTGCGCCTTGCCGAGGAGCGACTTGCAGATGAGGCCGACGGACAGGCCCGCCGCGCTCGCCTCGATCGCCGCGCGCAGCCCCGCGCCGCCGGCGCCGATGACGAGCACGTCGTGCTCGTGCGTCTCGAAATTCTTGTCGGTCATGTCTGTGCTCTCGGGAGAAGCGCTCTCAGAGGAAGCGAATGTCGTGGATGGCGCCGCTCGCGACCATGCGGATGTAGAGGTCGGTGAGGGCCACGCCGAAGAGGCTCGACCACGCGAAGGCCATGTGGTTCCCGTTCAGCTTGGTCACGAGGTTCCACAGCGAGTGGCGAAGCTTGCCGAACGGCGCCGTGCTGAAGCTGTCGACGCTGCCGCCGATGAGGTGCCGGAACGAGTGGCACCCGAACGTGTAGCCCGACAGGAGCACGCAGTTCGTGAGCAGGACGAGCGAGCCGAGGCCGAGGCCGAAGTGGCCGTCGAACGACAGCGACTTGTAGAAGTCGTGCCAGAGGAAGACGAGGAACAGGACCGCGACGTACATCGCGAAGCGGTGCAGGTTCTGGAAGAGGAGGAGCTTCCTCTCGCCGTTGTACTTCTCGGGGTTGCGCTCCCCCACGGCGCACGCCGGGGGATCCATCGCGAACGCCCGGTAGTAGGCCTTGCGGTAGTAGTAACAAGTGAACCGGAAGCTCGCGGGGCCGGGCAGGATGAGCATCGCCGGCGACAGGAACGAGATCCCGAATCCCTTCGACTCGATGTAGGGCGAGTAAAACGGCGACAGGTAGGGCCCGTACGAGAAGAAATTGTTCTCGAAGGCGCGGAACGTCGCGTAGGCGATGAAGCTCGACAGCACGGCGAAGGTGACCGCCGGGCCGATCCACCAGTTGTCCTTCCGAAGCGTCGCGCCGAGACCTGTTCCTACGAGCGGTAAACGTACGACCCTGTTGGCCATTTCCTCCCCTTTTGTGGAGCATTCCCCCCGCAGCGGACGCCACGCTAAACCGCATTCGGCGTCGCTGCAAGCGAAGCCCGGGCGTTCTCCTGTCTAGCCGCCATGCGTCGCCGAATCGCCAAAGGACCCCTCCGGTCGCGTGTCGGACCGGGGGTGAAGGTCCGCGTGAGCGTGGGCGCCCTCGCATTGGCGATGGGCTTCGTCCTCGGAGGGTGTCGCAACCCCCCCGCGCCGCCGTCCCCTGCCACTCAGGGAAACAGCGCGCCGGTGACCCCGCAGGCGGGGCCTCCCAAGATGGCCGGGGCGCGGCCTCTCCCTACCTCGTCGCCATTTGCGCAGGCGCAGCAGGCGCCGGACCGTGCCGACATCCCCGCCGCTGCCCCTTCGCCGCCGTACGATCTCGCGGCCGACCAGGTGGCCCGCCTCGCCGAGGCGCGCGCGGAGCTTGGCGCGAAGATTCCGTCGCAGGTCGTGGACGAGGTGTTCCTCCTCTATGGGGCCCCGGGGTGGGAGGGGCCCGCGTTCACGCAGAGCGTCGGGCTCGTGAAGAGCGCGCTCGGGGCGTATTTCACCGGGCGCTTCAAGCGGCGGCCGGCCCGGGCGATCAGCGTGTATCTCTTCGCCGCGGCCGCGCCGTACGAGGCGTACTGCAAGGCGAAGTACGGTGAGAAGTGCCTCTCCAAGTACGGCTTCTACCGCCCCGACGAGCGCCGCATGGTCATGAACGCGGGGCTCGGCCTGGGGACTCTGACCCACGAGCTCGTGCACCCCATCGTCGAGACGGACTTTCCGCAGGCTCCGGCGTGGATTAACGAAGGGATCGCGTCGCTCTTCGAGGCGCCGGTCATCCCGCGCGCCGGCGAGATCCACGGCGCGAAGAACTGGCGGCACCCGCGCCTGCTCGCGGCGATGTCCTCGCCGACCGAGCGCGGCGTCGCGCGCCTCGACGCGCTCTTCGGCATGAGCGACGACGTCTTCCGGGACGACACCGAGGATCTGCACTACGCGATGGCGCGCTACGTGTGCCAGTGGCTCGACGAGCGCGGCAAGCTGTGGACGTTCTACCAGGCGTGGCGCGACAACGCGGCCGACGATCCCACCGGCGTGCGCGCCTTCGCGAGCGTGACCGGCAAGCCGCCGAGCGAGCTGTCCGAGGCGTGGGCCCGGTGGGTCAAGGCCCTCTGATCGCGCGCGCCGCGCCTCACTCCCACTCTGGCGCGGGGTACGGGGCGCCGGGCATCGCGAAGAGGAAGCCCTGCATGAGATCGCACCCGAGCTCGCTCAGGAAGAAGCGGTCCTCGCGCCGCTCGATTCCCTCGGCGATGACGCGCATGCCCAGGTCCCGGCAGGTGGCGGCCATTCCGCCGACGAGCTTCTGCCGCACCGACGACGCGTCGAGATCCTGCACGAGGCTCAGATCGAGCTTCACGAAGTCGGGCTCCAGGATGGCCAGGCTCGAGAGGCCCGCGTAGCCGGCGCCGAGATCGTCGAGCGCGATGCGGTAGCCGTGCGCGCGGAGATCGGCGATGCGGAGGCGTACGTCCTGGATGCCGCTCAGCGCGGCGCGCTCGGTGATCTCGAGGACGATACGCGACGCGTGGCGTGCGAGCGGCGCCTTGCGATCGTAGAGCTCGGGATCGAGCAGATCGTTCGGGTGGATGTTGATGAAGATGAGCGCGTCGTCCGGCGGGGGACGCGCGGTGACGACGTCGGCGATCACCTGCCGCACACGCCGCCCGAGGGCCGCCGTGCGTTCGAGCTTGTCGGCGGCCTCGAGCACGCTCGCCGTGGTCGGGAGGGCGCGGTCGGCGCTGCGCAGGAGGCACTCGTAGCCGAGCACCGTGCGCGCCGTGTACGCGACGATCGGCTGGAACGCGATCACGAGCGACGCGAGCGTCCGCTCGAACGCGACGATGAGGCCGGCCAGGTCCCCGGCGTCGTTGCCGCGCAACCCCATCAGCTTCATGGCCTCGCGCTTCATGCGGGCGAGCGCGTGGAGCTTGTAGGCGCGACGCACCGCCGCGACGAGGACCTCGTTGTCCCAGGGTTTGGTGAAGTACTCCATCGCCCCGAGCTTCAGCGCTTCGACCGCGGTCTGCAGCGTCGGATCGCCGGTGAGCAGGATGACGGGGACGTCGAGATCGTACGCCCGCACGAGGCTGAGGAGCTCCACGCCCGTCATGTTGGGCATGCGGATGTCGCTCAGGACGACGTCGAAGTGCCCCTGCATGAGGGCGTCGGCGGCCTGGGCGCCGTCGGGGGCGAGCGTGACGTCGAACCCGGCCGCCGTGAGCACCCGGCGAAGCGCGCGCGCGACCCCGACGTCGTCGTCGGCGAGGAGGACCCGCGGTAACGTACTCTCGCCGGCTCCGTCGTCGGCCGGCGGCGGCAGCGTCTTGCTCGTGGACATGCGCTCACCCCCGATTCCCCTGCGCAGCGCGTCGCGGGGGCATGAACGATACGCTCGCGGGACGCGCTGGCAAGTCCGGCGTCAGGGTCCGCAGGCGGGGACCTTGTCGATCCCGCCGAAGAACTCGTCCACGATGAGCTGCCACGTCCGTGCGTTCTCCTTCGGACCGCACTTGAAGGGCGCGACGCGCGGCAGCTTCTTCGTGATGGCACGGTGCTCGCGGTACCAGCGGATCGCGAGCTCGGCCGCGTACTCGTGCACGGGGTTGTAGTCCTCGGGCTGAAACGCGTAATAGGTGCCGCCGCGCACGGTCGTCGTCGTCGGAGTGTACGGCGTCAGGCAAGCGATGCGCGTGCCGCACTTTGCGGTGATCGTCCGGTAGGTGGGCCCGAGGACGCGCTCGCTCCAGTGCGCGTCGTCGCCGTCGTTGCGGTGGAAGAGCTCGTGGAAGAAGAGCTCGTGCACGGCCTGCTCCGACGTGTTGAGCGAACCCACGACGTTGTACGCGATCATCCACGTGTCGAACGCCGCGTACGCCGACGGCGTCGTGCGATCGACGCTGCGGAAGTAGCGCAGCGTGAACGGGTGCCACTCGTACTTGAACGTGACGGCGTGCTCCGGATCGAGCGCCGAGAACAGCTCGTCGAACTCCTTCGCCGCCGAAGCCAGCCAGTCGAGGTGCGCGCGGTACTTGCCGAGCGGCGCTTCCGGCACGATGTGGATGCGCCCGCGCCAGCTCATGTCCTCGTAGTGATCGCGCTCGAGGCCGACGAGGATCCCGTATTTCGCGTAGAGCTCTCGCGTCGACGTGCGCGCCGAGGCGTCGGCGGCGAAGCGCAGATCCAGCAGACACAGAACGCGATCCGCGGCGCCGGGGGGGCAGAGACGCTCGCGGGTCGAGACCTGGCCGGGCGCGTCGGGAAAGAGAGCGGCCTCTGCTTCGGCACCGGAGAGGGGAGGGCGGGTGGTGGTCGGGGTCGGGGTCGGGGTCGGGGTCGGGGTCGGGGTCGGGGTCGGGGTCGGGGTCGGGGTCGGGGTCGGGGTCGGGGTCGGGGTCGCCTTCGCGGTCGCGGTCGCGGTCGGGCCGGGCGACGGCTGGCTGCACGCCGTGAGCACCACCGCGGAGATCACGAACGGCCGAAGCGTCATCGTCCTTGCTGGCGAGCGGGCGGGATCACTTCTGCGTCGAGCACTTCCACCTCGGCCAAGGGGACGGACGGCGAACCCACGCGCGACGGAGAAACCCCGGCGTCGACGCGGACACCATGGCCTTGCCACGCCCCGAGGAAGCTCGGAAATCGGAAGTAGATGCCGCCCGAGTCATCGAGCTCGAGAGACACCTGATCGGATGCGGTCTTGGCGAGATCGGTAAGAAGCGCGTCCGCCTCGGCGTGGGGCATGTCCAGGGCTTGCGCTACGTCCATGGCCGAGAGCATGCCGCCGCGGTTCTGCGCGAGCGCGAAGATGGCCCGGGTGCGCGCGCCCTTCTCCTCGCCGGTGCCGTGTCGCTCCAGGCTCTTGCCACTCCGGAGCAAGAGGTAGCCGAAGACGAGCGACGCGAACGCGATCGGTCCTCCGATGACGTAGCCGGCGACGCCACCTTCGAGGATCCACTGGAGGATGCCGGCGACGAGGAGCCCGGTAGACAGGCCGCCCACGAGCACGACCCAGCCGAACACACGCGCGATCGCGCCCCCGACCTTCGAGCCCTTGCCCGCGAGCGTCACCGAGCTGGCCGCCAGGGGCATGCGCGGCGCCCCGCACGCCGTGCAATAGGCCGCGACACCCCGGTAGACGATGGGCGCGTTCTGGCGGCAGCGCGGACACATGCTCCTCAACTTGGCCACGTCGCGCGCCGCGTCAAGGCACGGCTGGGCTGAAGGCTGCGCTGGAGGTTGCGCTGGA
The DNA here is from genome assembly GCA_025359105.1 of Myxococcales bacterium. GTDB lineage: Bacteria > Myxococcota_A > Polyangia > Polyangiales > Polyangiaceae > JANYHK01. The sequence continues at coordinate 47,110 of JANYHK010000045.1, forward strand.
GGCGCTGAAGGCTGCGCTCGAGGGGGCCCATTCGAGCGTCGCGACGAGGCGCAGCGCGGGGGCGCCGTACCCGTCGGCCACGCGACCGCCGACGGCGAGGCCGCCGCGCCAATCGCCGAGGAGGCCCGCGTGCGCCCCGAGGAGCAGCTCGACAGGGGTGGTTCGCGCCGGGAAGGCCCCGTCGCCCGCGCCCATCACCGTGCTGCCGCTGAGCTCGGGACCGAGCACGAGCGCCGCGTGGTCGGCGCCGCCGAGCTTCACGCCGGCCGCCGCGCCGAACGTGAGCTCGCTGCCGAGCGCGCTCCCCGCGAACCGCTCGGCGAGCGGTCGCCACATGACGCCGGCGCGCGCCGCGTACACGAACGGTCCAATCTGCCCCGCCGCGAGCGCGCGCGACTGCAGGCGCAGGGTCTCGTCGCCGGTGAACGACTCGCGACGTCCGGTCGGCAAGTACACCTGCGCGCCGAGGGCGAACGTGAACGGCTCGCCGTACGCGCCGAGGATGCGCGTATCGACGCCGAGCCGGACGTCGCCGAGATCCGAAGAGGGAGGCGCAACCGATGCCGTTCCGCCAACGACCGCGCTCTGGCCCGTCGCGTGCGCCGCGACGGGGACCGAGACGCCGAGACGCACGTGATCGGCGAGCGTCACCGCGCCGCCCAGATGGGCGGTCGCCTGCTGGCGCACGAGCGTCACGCGGCGGCCGTCGTTGGCAGTGACGGTGACCGGCCGCGACGCGTAGTCACCGAGGAGGCCCGCCGCCGGGCGCAGGTGGCCGCGCAGATCGAGCGACTCGCCGGTGAACCAGGTGCTCCCGCGCTCGGCCGGATCGAAGCGGCCCGCCCCGAAGCCCGAGACGTCCCCGCGCGCGAGGCCCACCACGAGCCACGCGGCGATCCCCGCGCGACGCGCGGCCGTGCGGCATCGGGGGCTCATGGGTGCCCCAGTACCTACAACAAAACGCAGGATTCGGGCGCCCTCGCGGGGTACGCTGCGCCCATGGCGACCGACTCGTATCTCGTGCTCTCCGCCCTCGGCCCCGACCGCCCCGGCCTCGTCGCCGAGGTCACCGCGTTTCTCACCGAGCGCGGCGGCAACATCGAGGACAGCCGCATGGCCGTCTTCGGCGCGGAGTTCGGCATCTTCACGCTGGTGAGCGGCACCGCCGACGAGGTCGCGAAAATCGCCGCCGACGCGCGCGGCCTCGAAGGCAAGACCGGGCTCACAGTCGTCACCAAGCCCACCAAGAGCCCCAGCGAGCACCGCCGCGCGCCCACCGTGCCGTGCCTCGTTACCGCGGAGGCGCTCGATCACGAGGGCTTCGTCCGCGCGGTTTCGACGGCGCTCCACAAGGTCGGCGTGAACATCGTGTCGCTGGAGACGCTCGCCTACAACGCGCCAGTCACCGGCTCGCCGCTCTTCCGCCTCGAGGCGCAGATCGACGTGCCGCGCGAGGTATCGCTCGCCAAGGTGCGCGAGGCGATGTCCGTGGTCGCCGAGCGCCAGAACATCGACATCGAGGTCAAATCGCTCGTCGGCCGGCCCTGATTCGTCACTTGCTCTCGATCGGACCGAGGTCGAGCAGCAGGAGGCCTCGCTCAGGGAGCGAGGCTCGGGCCCCTTACGCCGGCGCGAAGCGCAGCTGACCCTCGCGGTAGGCGCGACGCGCCTCCGCCGGTGTCGCCGGTTGCCGGGCGCACCACGAGAGGAAGCCCAGGAACGACGCGTCGGGATCCGCCGCGCGCTCCGGTGACAGGATCGCCTCGCCCCGGAGCGTCCTGTCCACCGCGTCCCGGAGCGCCTCGTGGTAGCCGTCGAACACGACGAGATCGCGAAGCCAGCGCGAGCGCGGCGTGTCGGTGGTCACGATCTCGTGGACGCGCGCGCGGAGCTCGTCGAGCGAGCCCGGGTGGAGGCGGAGGAGCTCGAGGTCGTACGCGAACTCCATCTCGTCGTGGTGCGCTGCCAGGAGGTGGCGGAGGATCCGCTCCCGCGAGCTCGCCATGCCCGACATGTCGAGCGGCGCGATCGCGCGCTCGCCGAGTAGGAACGGGAGGCGGAAAGGGCGAAATGCGAGGAGCCGCGGCCGCCACCCCGCGCGGCGCGGGCGCACCACGCTCGTCCCCACCGTGCCCGATCGGAAGAGCAGGCGATGCTGCATGCGCACCACACCGAGGAAGACCTGGAACACGTTGGGCGCGTCGGGCACGAGCCGCCGCTCGCGGACGTCGGCGAGCGCGCGGTCGACGCGCCCGGGAAAGAGGAGGAGCGCGCGCGCCCACCACGGACCCTCCGCCGGCGGGCCGCCGCCCAGGGCCCGGAGGGCGAGGCTGGCGAAGACGACCATCGCGATCGTGGTCACGCCGTCGAGCGCGAAGATCCCGAGGAACACCGGGCAATGGAAGTGGAGGCCGATCCACGCCGAGTAGAGGGACGAATAGCCCTTGAGGAACGCGAGGGCGGGGAGGACGGCGTGGAACCGTCGCACGTCCACGAGGATGAGCGCGCACATGAACGCGAGCGTCATGACGTTGCCGACCGCGAGCATGTGCCACACCTGCCCGGACTCCGTGAACGGATACGGACCGCCCCCCAGGGCGCGGTTCAGGCGGTCGAGCGTCGCGACGGTGATCTCCGGCGCGACCATGTACGAGACCGCCGGGACGGCGAAGTTCAGGACGAGGAACGCGTAGACGATCTGGAAGGCACGGTAGACGGGCGGTCGTTTCATCGCGGGCTCCTCTTCGGCTTCGGTGGCTTTGCCGGCGCGAGCGGCCTGGGCTTCTTCGCGAGCGCCTGGAGCGTCGCTTCGTCGCGCGCGGCGAGCTCGCGGACGAGCAGCTCGATGCCCTCTTCGCGCCCGGCGCGCGCCCATGCGAGGACGGCGCGGTAGGCGAGGACGTTCGACGCCGGCTCCCGGTACATCGCTTGCTGCAGGCTCGGCAGGCGCGCGAGGAGGGACGCGACGGGGTTCAGGCACAGCTCGAGGACGGTGCTCCCCGTCGCCGCCACGAGCGCCGCCGCCACGTCGAGATCGGCGCGCGCCAGATCGGCGGGCGTCGCCGACCGATCCTTCGCCACCGCTTCGAAGGCTCCGATCGCGTTCTCTACGCGCGTGAGCCCTTCGTCGTCCGCCCGCCCGACGAGCCGCTCGAGGACTCCGCGCGCCAGCTGGCGGCGCACGTGGAGGAGATCGCGGACGATCGCCTCCCGCGCTTCCTCGGTGTCCGCCAGCGTCGCCAGCGTGGCGAGGAGATCGGGCCCCGCGTCGCGCCGGAAATCGTGGACCGTGTACCCGCTCCCCTGGCGCGCCGAGACGAGGTGCTCGGCCTCGAGCCGCGCGAGCGCGCTGCGCACGGTGCCCCGGTTCACGCGGAACTGCTCGGCCAGCGCGCGCTCGGTGGGCAGGCGTACTCCCGGGGGAAAGCCCCCTCGGAGGATGGCCTCGCGAAGCGAGCGAGCGCAGGCGTCGGCGGCGGAAGCGGTGGGCTCCATGTGGTCGAACCAATTGGTACAACCAATTTTGACAAAGTCAAACCGCGCACGCGCGGCCGGGTGGTCGGTGCCGCGGCGCATGAAGCTCAGAGCAGCTTGCGGATCGCCTTCAGCTCGCGCCGGCGCGCCTTCGTCGTCACCGGGTAGCGCATCTTCAGGTCACGAAAGGCGCCCAGGATGATCTCCGAGACGATGAGCCGGGCGTTGTTCTTGTCGTCCGCCGGCACCACGTACCAGGGCGCCTCGTCGGTGCTCGTCGCGCCGAGGCACGCCTCGTACGCCTTCATGTAGCGCTTCCAGAACTTGCGCTCCTGCATGTCGCCGAGGTTGAACTTCCAGTTCTTGTTCTT